>JABSOI010000111.1 GCA_013216015.1 Alteromonadaceae bacterium
TTGCTCAATCAAGCGCCTTTTAGATAAGCTTTTAAATTCACCTCAAATTCCTGCATCTTGAATGACCACGGGTATATATAAGTCATATAACAGCAAAATTTCCCAAATAGTGCGAGAAATCAAGGAAGACCCGGATCTAGGTGCTCAAAATGTAAAGAAAGACCTATTTCAGTCCATTAATATTGAGCTTTCCAAAAGGTTGTCATAATGAAGGCAATAGAGGCTCGGACTTAGGATCGAAACATAAACATAAACATAAACAGAAAAACCTGAAGAGACCATCTGATAGATTGCTTATATACCCCAGAACATTGAAAATGCAGTGTTTTCTAACAACGTCTTGATTTTTCTCGAATGGTTATGGAGCTGTTCAAGTCTTGCGTTTTGCCTTAAAGAGCAAAAGACGAGATTTGCGATCAGTTGAAATTTCTTAACTATTTTTGAATTATTTTACCGCTTCACATAAGTTCTTGTCTTTAGCTCGTTCAGACAAAGAAAGAGCGCTAGCCAGGTTTTCCATATATTTTAATAATCTCAGAACTTTTCTAATATTTCTGGTCGTTTTATATCATTCAGGTTTGGTTTATGAAAGTAGTGGTATTGGTGCTACGTTCTGGTTGGTTGACGATCCCAATACGAATGATTTTTCAGGGTTGATAAATTTAGTCATTGATATTTTTGTAATGTCAGCAATATTTTTTATCTCTGGTTATTTTACCCCCTCATCGCTTGAAAAACATAAAGGTTGGTTATTTGTTAAAACAAAGATAAAGAAATTGTTAGTACCCTGGGCGATTGCTGTATTTACCTTAATCCCCCTTTATATACCCATCACCATTCAAAATGCAGGTTTTGATTCGTTTAAAAAACATATTTACTGCGTTGCTGAATCTTAAATAAGAATAACTTATCCGGCGAATCAGCGTCTTGTAACTATGCTTTTTAATTCACCTCAAATTCCCGCATTTTGAAAGGTAACGGGTATAAGTTTATATTTTTAAATTCCAGAGAATTACCGCAGGAGAATTGGCTGAGTTATTTTTATTTCAGTAATGATATTTTTGGTCAGAGTTGGTTGTGGTTTTTACCCGTATTATTCTTGTTTGACCTGATCTATTTTTTTAGCTCAAAAGCTGGAATAAGTTTATCAGGTATTAGTTTAAAAAAAGCGATTGTTCTTATTTTTATAACCGGTCTTAGTAATAGTGTGTTAATGGCTGTGTTTGATTTTAGTGGTTGGACTAAAACCCCGGTAATAGATTTTCAAAATGAACGTCTTGTTATTTATTTTATGATGTTTCTATTAGGCGGCTTATGTTTTAAATTAAAGGTATTTCAATCACCTTTAAGCAGTAAAAAACTGTTCAATATTATAAATGCTGCTTCATGGTTACCTATTATGTTGTATATTGCTTTACTTATTTATTCATTAATAAAGCCAGATGAACCATTTTTTTCACTAGTGGCAGATCAGATACTGATACGATTATTTTTCCACTTGTCGTTATTATGTTTGTTATATACTGCAATTACTGTTTTTAGATTGCATTTCAACACACAAGGTCGGTTTGCGAAAATGTTGAGCGACAACTCATATAGTGTTTATATTATTCATATAATCGTGATGGGATTTATAGCTTCAGCATTACTTAATATTAATATGCCTTCGTTGGTTAAGTATGGCATTTTAACGATTTCAACTTATATTGTTTGTAATGCTATGGTGTGTTTTTACCGAAAACTAACTAATTAATAGTTTTTTGAATTTAAAAAACAAGGACTGCTGCCCTTGGACAGCTATGGATTTACACATGATGGTAAGAAAACTCAGATTGCAACACAATTGGTCACAAGAGCAATTATCACAGTTTAGTGGCTTGAGTAATAGAACGATTCAAAGAATTGAACGTGGAGAGAATGCTAGTATTGAGTCATTAAAATCTTTAGCGGCGGTTTTTGAAGTTGAAGTATCTGAACTGCAACAAGAACAAAAGAACATGGAGCCTGAGCTAGAGAAAGTAGCCTCAGGACATACAACTGCAACAGAGCCGACATCAGAAGAATTAAGTGTCGAAGGTAAAGGAAATTTGGCCTATATTGATAATATTAAATTCTTTTATCTTCATCTGGGTATTTATATTGTCGTGATGATTTTTTTAGTGATTTTAAATGTTATTTTAACTCCCGGTCATTACTGGGCGATTTGGCCAGCTTTACCTTGGGGACTTTCGGTAGTTGGACACGGATTATGGGCATTTGAAGTTTTGTTTTTTCTTGGTTCTGATTGGGAGAAGAAACAATTGGAAAAAAGAAAACGCAGGAAGCCTTAATTTTGTCTTAATTTCATAGGCCATGGCGTATTAATTGAGGATAAACAGAATAAAGTAGAATGGGTTAGCCACCGATTTAACCCATAAGATTTGGAAATTCATTAAAGGAGAATAAATTGAGTTTATTTAAATTGAGTAGTTCTAAAAATGGTATTGCATTGTTCGTATTAATGGCTTTTTCATTAATGGCAAGTGCAACAACTAAAGATAATCGCCAAATTGTCAGCGAATATGTTGAAGCATTTAACAGTAAAAACCTAACCTCAATGTTGAAGTACATGCATAACGACATTAAATGGATGAATGTTGAAGGCGATAAAATTAGCCTTGAAACCAATAACAAGCAAGAGTTAAAACAAGCAATGGCTGACTATTTCAAAGGTTCAGGTAGTGCTGAGGCAACCATGTCTCAAATGCTTAGTTACGGCACTTTTGTCAGTGGTATTGAAAAAGTGGAATGGTTAAGCAAAGAGAAAATGAAATCTCAATGCAGTGCTGTTATTTATCAATTTAAAGAAGCTTTAATTCTTAATGTTTGGTATTACCCGGCACAGAGTTGTCAGTAAAATAACGTATTACTTGAATTTGTACTCGCTCAATCTGTATTAATGCTATCTAAACGTGTTGGTTGAATTTATAATTCACTTATTAAGTGCACTATTTATTTCTCAGATTCAACTAATAAGTGCATTAGTAAATTTAACATCCTGTCAGGAAAATACATGAATACAGAAGATGAATACAAAAATAACCCACTGCATGGTGTAGGGTTAGAACAAGTATTAAATGAATTAGTTGATCAATATGATTGGGAGATTTTATTTGCTTATATGAATCTTAATTGTTTTAAGACTAATCCTAGTATTAAATCCAGTGTAAAATTTCTTAAAAAAACTATTTGGGCTAAAGAAAAAGTAGAAGCTTTCTATTTATATCAATATAAAGGTCTCCCTAAGGCTGATGATATTCAATTTGAACTTTCTCCACGTGAACGAATAGTTCCGGCACACCAAAAACCGCGAGAACCAGCAGAGTTAAGTTTTGAAGATGCTGAGCGTTTGCGGGTAAAAAAAGCAAAAGTTACCCGTGAAAGAGGGGCCAGTTCATTTAACCCCTGGAATAAATAGCCTTTAAATCTTAAATTTATAAAAAATGCGGAACACAATATGTCAAAATTTTTCTATCGGGGTACTCCTGAAGTTATGGGTAAGTACGGTAAAAATGGTTATAACCCCAAGCCTAATGTGAAATTAGGTACGGTTAATAATCCATTATCGCTGAAGGTTAAAACTGAACAGCGAAAATTAGAAGTTGAAGCTTTAGTTGCTGAGCAGGGTTTTATTGCTGATATAGAGTTAAATGCTGAAGTTGATGAGAACATTATTGAACTTGAAGCTGTATTAAATAAACCTAAAACACAGCGTTTTGAAAAAAAGCCAGACAGAAACGATCCTTGCCCTTGTGGTAGCGGTAAAAAATATAAAAAATGTTGTGGTTAGTATTTGGTTTTGATGAAGATTTAGTACGCTTGAAACAAGACAAGTAATACAAGCAAGACAAGCAAGATAAGCAAAACTAAATTGTATTATGACCGAATTTGAGCTTTTGATTATATACCCGTAATCATTCAAAATGCAGGTTTTGAAGCGTTTTAAAAGATTATCTACTACGTTGCTTTCAATCCCAATAGCCCGCTATTGCTCAATCAAGCGCCTTTTAGATAAACTTTCAAATTCACCTCAAATT
Source organism: Alteromonadaceae bacterium (assembly GCA_013216015.1). Lineage (GTDB taxonomy): Bacteria > Pseudomonadota > Gammaproteobacteria > Enterobacterales > Alteromonadaceae > JABSOI01. The sequence continues at coordinate 4,077 of JABSOI010000111.1, forward strand.
CCCGCATTTTGAATGACCACGGGTATAGTTGTGGCTTTTATTGGCCTGATAATAATGTTTTATTTTGTTTCTCGCAGTAATAAAACATTAGTAAAGCTGGCAGTGAGTGAGTTTTAAATTGGGGGAGGAAGGAAGTTTTTTAATTTTGTGAACGGTCATCCTGATATTTTACTGGTTTATAGAGTAGGTCGAAGGGATGACGATGGTTTTTACGAACCTTTTGAAGAACTACTCATTTGACAAAATGAAATACTCAAGTGAATGGCTACTATTTTTGAAAAATAATAGCGGTGAGGACAGCACAGTAATTTTATTTTTTATTGATAATAAACTGCAACCGTTTACGAAATTGGAACAAAATGTGATATTGCCAAAGGTGTAATATTTATTTTTTATTCCGTAACGGTTAATAGGTGACGGTTTAATAGGTAGCTATTTAATTTGCAATAGTTTAACCGTTAATAACAGAGTATTTATTTTATTTTTAATTCACTCAACATCAAAGCTAAACGTTCAATTTTAATATTCGATAACTGACGATAATCAAAATAAGGACATACAATCAGGTTGTGAGTTTCATCAATGGCAAATTCTTGATCTAACCATTTTAGTTCAGGTTTTAGTTCTGGTTTTAGTTCGGCTGATGTCATAAGGTGCTTGGCGTAGGTTTTACCACAAATAACATGAATGGTTTTGCTGTTCGGGTTCAGAATTGGTGGAGTAAAAAGTAATGCGGTATTACTGCCCGATTGCAGTAAATAATTATCTCGAAATTGTTGCCAGCTCGGCGTTAACGATGAAAACGCAAAATCTTCTTTGTTTAACGCATAAAGCAACTTAGCGTAAACATTAAAAACTTTGCGCCAACCATTACCACAGGCCTGACCTATGGCATTTACTTCTCCACTGACTAAAGAGGTTACTTCGTGTATGTTCTGATATTCAAGCATATTTGGGGTATTAGCCAGATAAACCGCAAATGTAAATTTTGAACAACCTAAGCCAATGTTCGTCATGTAATAATCTTTCCTCAATGTCTGAATGCTTGAATAAAATACAAGTAGCTAAATTATACCTATTGGCAATGTACCAGTTAAGTATGGCTATAATAGTTGCAGGATGGGTTACGCTTTCGGCTAACCCATCCTGTCATTGGAAAGTCAAATAAATACTAATAGCATAATAAATTACGGTCATGCCATACTGAACTGTGACATAGGCATACCCATTTGATCATTAATCTTTGGTTATACAATCAATAATATCGTAGTTTGCGTACTTTACCTACCTATGTACAGGGTGAACAAATATTGGGGACGCTTTGATTTTATACATTTTGCAAAAAGCAAGACACGACCCCACTTTTTTAAGAATTAAGGTTAACTAAGCACAGTCTGATAGTCCATTTTTTAAATTAGAAAAGGTACGTTTTGTGATACCGAATATTTGGATCATGCTTTGTTCTTCCATACCTTCTTTATAGGCTTTTTCATAAGCGATTCGACGATATATGTTGTAGACACCCCAACGACTGGGAATTTCAATATAGCCTGAAGAATCGGTTAATCCTGAGATACGGTCGAATTTTTTATCGTCAATTTCAATTTTGAAGGTCTTTTCTAATTTTATTTTATCCTTACCCAGATATAATTTTTTACTGCCATGTTCATATATGAAACTGAGAAACTCTTCATCGCTAAACCCATCGGTTAATTCAGCTGTTGCAAAAGGAAGTTTTGAGTAAATCTCTGTTTTATGGCTGTTGTGAAATTTGACCAGTCTATCAAAGTAATTGCTTTTATCTTTGTAGATACCACTGAAATTATCGTACTGCATATATTTATATTTTTCCTGCTATTTTTAAATGTTAATAAATTATTGAATTTTAGTAAAAAAAGTTCATAAGAAAACTTCTTATGAACAAAAGTCGGGAATCCGTGTAATTTATAGGGATAATCAGCTATGCAATATTGATGCTGGTTGGTAATAAATTTTCGAAATTAACAAATATAATACATATTATTTATATTCAGACGGATCTGATGTCAGTTTATTTGTCAAGGTTGAATGTAAGTTGGCCGTTGTAATATTTGTTATAAATACCGAAGGTTTTGAATAAACATAAACATAAACATAAACATAAAGATAAATATAAATATGGCCATACTTTTTTGTGCAATAAAATTGCACGAGCAAAAAAACAATGTCCGATTGTTTTCTGCCAGGACATTGTCCATAAATAAAGGAGCTCACTAATTAAAACTTTAACCTTCCAGTCGGTGAGTCTAGGTACGTTTGACTGTTTTACCTGTGAGCTAGTTAAACAACTTTCTCTGAACATCCAAATTAGTACTTATAGTCATTATGATAATCACATAACGGTTTTTAGTCGTCCTTTTAAATTGGAAACATTGGAAATTGAATTTGAGTGGAACTATGACTGTGAGAAAGAAACTATAACATTGCAAGTCAACAATGAACCAAACTGGAATGATAATGGGGTGGGAATGAAAAACCTGATAAAGCAGATATTTTATAATGCCAGGTTAAGCATTGCTATTAATAAGAAGAGTAACTTCATGGTCGGGCCTGATTGAATTTAAGCTTCTAAGTTACTGGTTATCTCCGACGGCTGAGGCTCATAAGTAACTCGTTCCAAAACTAAAATAGGCCTGATGTGAGCTTACCAAAATAAAAATCATTTATCCTCAAAACAACCCCAGTATTAACGAAGAATATTATTCTTTTTGTTAACAATACTATGCTGTTTAAACATCCTTGAAAAACATAGCCACTTCAGCGCCGATTTTGTTGTATTAGGAACCGATTTATTAATAACACAACTTTCTGGCAAAACTCTATAGTAGTTAGTTGATTTTCAATAGTATTAATACCAATTGCAAAATTATTATAAAGATACGCATGGGAATGTTTGAGGGGCAAGGTGCATTTAATTCATAGTATCAAAGCAGCATAGATTCAGGCAGCTCACTTAATAATAGTGCCTGAATATGCCTTTATGACTTTGCTTCGTCTGATGAAGATAGGTTACTGAATCTTTAGCTACAGGCTCGACATTTTACCTTCATAAAAGCCAAAAATAGCATCTTCTGGCAGAAATTTAAAAAGTGAATTACGATGAAATTAATTACATTTGCCTTGACAGGCTTACTTCTGTTATCAATAAATACTTTTGCGAAAGACAACTCTTTAACACAAGATGAAAAAGCCCTTGGATGGCAGTTGTTATTTAATGGTAAAGATATGTCCCAGTGGCGAAATTTTAAAAAGCCTGATTTGAACAACAAATGGCAGGTTGAAAATGGCGTCATAAAGTTGACAGCTAAAGGCGGGGGCGATATTTTAACTAAAAAAACTTATGAAAATTTTGACCTGAGATTAGAATGGCAAATATCCAGTGCGGGAAATAGTGGTATTTTTTTTATGGCTGACGAGTCGGGTAAACAGATCTATTCTCACGCGGTTGAAGTACAGATCCTTGATAATGAAAGACATCCAGACAATAAAGAAAAAACTCACCTGTCTGGCTCTGTCTACGACATCATAGCTTCACCAAAAACGTCCCATAAAAAAGCAGGCGAATGGAATCAGGTACGCATTCTACTGAAAAGCAAAGCGTTGAAAGTGTGGCAAAACGGTATATTAACCGCTGATATTCTGATCGGCGGCAAGCTTTGGCAAAAATTGCTGGGTGACAGTAAATTCAAAAATTGGCCGGGGTTTGCATTGAACACTGTGGGTCATATTGGTTTACAAGATCACAGCGATCCTGTTTCGTTCAAAAATATTAAAATAAAGGAACTTTGATAGTGTAGGATTTTGACTACGACGTACTGGTTGTTGGTTCCGGCGCCGGGGGCGCTATGGCTGCCTATACGCTGACAAAAGCAGGTCATAAGGTATTAATGCTTGAGGCTGGTCGTGATTATGATCCGGTAAAAGAAACGCCTATGCTTAATACAAATGGCGAAGCACTATTAATGGGCGCAGGTACTGTAGATAAAGACTTTGGTTTTTATGATGCGACGGTTGATGGTGGTTGGACAGTACCTGGTGAGCCTTATACCACCGGAGAAAGCTCTGACTTTTACTGGTGGCGTGCCCGGATGTTAGGGGGAAGAACCAATCATTGGGGGCGTTTTTCTTTACGCTTTAGTAAGCATGATTTTAAAGGCTTTAGCCGTGATGGCTTGGGTGCCGACTGGCCAATTGAATATGCCGACTTAGCACCCTGGTATGATAAAACAGAAGAACTTGTCGGGGTATGTGGTACCAATACCGGGCTGGATGATATGCCAGACTCTGCTGAAGGGATTTTGCAGCCACCGCCTAAAGCAAGAGTGACTGAATTATTAGTTTCTGCGGCGGCTAAAACATTAGGCATACCCACAGCGCCAATGCACAGGGCTGTTTTAACCCGCGCTAAAGGTGACAGGCAAGCGTGTTTCTATGCCAGTCCCTGTGGTCGGGGCTGTTCTCTCGGTGCGGCTTTTCAGACAACAACTTCACTTATTCCCATGGCTAAAGCGACCGGAAATTTACGGGTACTCACAGATGCCATGGTTAAAGAAGTCAATGTTGACGAAAATGGAAAAGTCAATGCGATCACTTATATTGATAAGAAAACGGCTAAACAACATAAGCTTGCTGCAAGGGTTGTTATTTTAGCGGCAAGTGCCTGTGAATCAGCGAGATTATTGCTTAATTCCAAGAGTGGCAATTTCCCTGTTGGATTGGCAAATTCAAGTGGTCAGGTTGGCAGAAATATAATGGATTCTACCGGAACTGGCTTGGGAGCGCATATTCCGGCGTTGGAAGGGCGTCCTATTTATAATGAAGACGGTCACTCATCTAACCATTTATTTATTCCCTGGTGGGGGCATAAACAGCAGGCAAAAGGTGAGCTTGATTTTCCTCGCGGCTATCATTATGAATTAAATAGTGGCTTCAAGGAACCGGGTGCCGGTGTTGGTGGTAAGTTGCAAGGTTACGGAAAAGCGTTAAAAGACCAAGTAAAAAGAATTACGGCGCCAGAGTCGGATTAGTGTTACGGGGTGAAATGCTGCCGAATAAAAATTGTTATATGGAAATTGATGACAAGGTTAAAGATAAATGGGGCATACCTGTGGTTAAGTTTCACTGGAAATGGTCTGAACATGAATTAAAACAGGTGGAGCATGGGCTGAAAACAGCCAAGACCATTTTGGAAAAAATGGGTGCTAAATTTGAAAAACCACTGCCAAACGCTGAAAAAGCCATTTTAAAAGGTGGGCAGATCATTCATGAAGTAGGTACTACCCGAATGGGCGCATCACCAAAAGATTCTGTGACCAATCAATACGGGCAAACTTGGGATTGTAAAAATCTGTTTATTATGGATGCGGGCGTATTTGCTTCCAACCCGCATAAAAACTGTACTTTAACCATTATGACCTTAGCAATGAGAAATTCCTCATGGTTAGCTTCTCAACTGGATAAAGGAGAGATTTATTGATGAAAGATTTAACAAAACCAGCTTCTGAATAATATCAGTACCAAAGCACAATGAGCCGCCGTGAATCTCTTAAGTGGTTAAGTATTTTAACAGCAAGTGCAATATTCCCCAATATTGCAAGTGGTGACGTGATCCATTCCAGCGCTAAAGCTGTCAAGGGCCACTGGCCCGAGTTAAAACTCTCCTCTGTTATGGCGAAAGGTTATGGCGAAAGGTTACGGTAAAGATCCAAATTTGATCATTCCACATTCATCACCTTGGCCAAAAATATTAACAGCCGGGCAGATAACTCTCGTTGCCGTGTTGGCTGACATTATTGTACCCAGAGATGGAAATGTGCCGTCAGCGACCGAGGTTAATGTACCTGATGTCATCAACGAATGGATGAGCGCGCCTTACGCCTGGCAACAAGCCGACCGTTTAACCATTCATTCTGCACTGGTTTGGATAAATGATGAATCAACTATAAGGTTCAGTAAGTCATTTATTAAATTATCAAGCAAACAACAAATCGAGATAATTGACAATATTGCCTATCAAAAACAAGATCTGGCAGAAGAATTTATAAAAATAGCGAATGCTTTCAGCCGACTGCGTAAACTGGTATTAGCCGCTTTCTTCTGCAGCCCAGCAGGTACTAAAGACCTGGGTTATCAAGGTAATGCACCAATAATGGGAGATTATCCCGGTCCTACAGACGAAGCTATGGAGCATTTAAACCAGAAGTTAGCAGAATTAGGGTTAAGCCTTTAACCTATACCCGTGGTCATTCAAGATGCGGGAATTTGAGGTGAATTTGAAAGTTTATCTAAAAGGCGCTTGATTGAGCAATAGCGGGCTATTGGGATTGAAAGCAACGTAGTAGATAATCTTTTAAAACGCTTCAAAACCTGCATTTTGAATGATTACGGGTATATATACGCAGAAGCACTTATACTCGAAACACTTGCTGGATACTGCATTTACAAGTAGCTTGGGTATATAATTGAGTCGCAAAACCTACATTGCACATAGAAGTCATGAGGAGATGTAATTTATAGTCAGGAGGATAAGTTTAAGGATGATAGTGCTGAGGCGCAGTTTTTATCATGGGGGATAAATTCTTGTATATCTGAAATTAAACGATTTTGTTTCTGTGTCATTTAGGCAGATTACTGAGATGTCTCAGTAATCTGGTATTGTAGATAAAAAACCTATTTATGTTGTTTCTAATCTATTGAAATTATGAGGTATTAATGTGAATTAATTAAAAACTATGTGCGGACAATACTGAAACGTCTATATAGTAAGCGTATATGCTAAATGGAGTTGTTAAATGGAGTTGTTAAATGGAGTTGTTAAATGGAGCATGGAGTAAACTTAGGTAGAAGGTATGATTTAGACTGGTTGCGAGTTATCGTATTCGGAATACTTATTTTTTATCATATTGGGATGTTTTATTCTACCTGGGGGTATCATGTAAAAAGTGTGCATGCTAGCGACACCATAGAACCCCTTATGAAGTTGATCAATCCATGGCGATTAACTTTATTATTTTTTATTTCTGGCATAGCGATAAGGTTTGCCATTGATAAACAGCCATTAATTAAATTTACCATTAAAAGATCTATTATCCTTTTAGTACCAATAATTTTTTGTATTCATACCATAATCGCACCTCAATCATGGCTTGAGCTGTTAGAAAGTGGCGAGATAACTTCGGGTTTTTGGGCGTTTTATCCAGAATATTTAATAGGAAGTACAGATAAATATTCGGTAATAATTCCAACCTGGAACCACCTTTGGTACGTGGTTTATTTGTTTGTTTATACTTTATTACTTATCCCTATAGCTCGTCCTTTAGCTCAGTTTATGAACGGTTTTGGTAAAAAGATGATGAGTAAATGCCTTGATAACCGTTTAGGTGTGTTAGTGGTAATGCTACTCCCTGTACTACTATTCTTAATTTTTCGCTTGATTTTGAAGCCAATTTATCCATCAACACATGCGCTTGTTGATGATTGGGCGAACCATCAGCTGTATTTCAGTATTTTTGTGTTCGGCTTTTTAATCGCTAAAGACAAGTGTTTTTGGCAAGCGGTCAATAAAGCATTGATTCCTTCTCTAGTAATGGTTTTTGTTATTTCATCCGTTACTTCTACTGTATGGTATTTAGAAAGCCAAAATTATTGGTCGCAAGCCTTTGCTATTACTGAACACTACTCAGAACTAACAAGAAAAACGGCATATGCGTGGTTTTCCATTATCGCATTGTTGGCGATTGCTCAACGATGGTTAAATAAACCTAGTAAAGCACTTTCCTACATGACAGAGGCTGTATTTCCTTGGTATATTTTACATCAAACATTAATTGTAATGATTGGTTATTGGTTAACAAGACAAGGACTATCAGTTTATAGTGAATTAGTAGGATTAACATTAGCAACATTTTTGGGTTGCTTGCTAATTAATGAATATTTTATACGTCGTTGGAAGTGGATCCGCCCTTTGTTTGGTTTAAAATTTAATTAAAATAAACTTCAAGTGATGATAGCTCGAAGCGTTTGAATTCGGTGCATACAACAACAAAGCATTTAAACGGACAAAATATATTTAGCCTTAATGAGATTCCACAAATATTATGGAGGATAATAATGCATAAACTAATAACTTATTTTCAGCATGTATCACACGGTAAAACAGTGCTTCTGCTATTTATCATAACTAACTTGATTTTTGCCACAATGCTTATGTATACCCAAGCTACTTGGAAATGCAGGTTCAGAGCTAAGCTAGGACATCAGAGCAAGGCGCAACACGCATATAATGGTTGTTCCCTTGTAAAGTGTTGCAACGCAGCACTGGTGTTCTAGCTTAGCTCCCTTCGGGCAAGGCGATAAACGGCTATCTCCTGCGTTATTAAATCTCAAAAGGGAAAAACCATTTATAAAATTTAATGCCTTGAATATAGCCGTTTATCGACTTGCTGAATCCTGCATTTCCAAGTAGTTTGGGTATATTCATTACCATTGGTGTCGAGTTATGCTCCAGAGTTAGTGTTATTTGACATGTCTCCTATGGGCTACAGTTATATTCAAGCAATAGAGTTATTAACATCGCTTGGGATTGAGGGTAGAAATGCATATTTATCTGTACAGTTACCACTCGATTTTATTTATCCTGGGATGTTCTCAGTTTCGTATGCGCTACTGATAACTTGGATGCTGAAACAGTATCTTCCAAAAGATTCAAAGCTCTTTTTTATCGCATTTGTTCCTTTTTTAGCAGGGGGATTCGATTACCTCGAAAATATTAGCATAATTGTTATGTTAGATAGTTTTCCTGACATTTCAGAAAATTTAGTAAGTAGTGCAAGCGCATTTACAATAGTTAAAAGCGGAGCAACATCCGTATTCTTTGTCCTGCTAATTTTGGCATTTATCCCGATTTTTAAGCGTCGTTTAGGTCTTGGGCAGAGTTCAAAAACATAGGCTAACACGGTAACAAATGAAACAGATGAAGAAATGGGTTCACAATGCCCTAATTGTCATCATTTAGGTATGATACTGATGAGTATGACATTATCGGAGCGGCGAATAAGTAATATTGAACCAGCTAGCTGTACCGCTAAAGTAATAATTATGCGCTGAAAAAAGCGATAGAGCAGGCTTTGTTTGTCTTGAAAAAGATGAAGAGTAAGGTAGACAGAGCTACATCAGTTGAATAAATTATAGTAAGGTAGCTGATAAAAATGATCGTTACGATAATATCCTTTCTGAAGATAAAATAACTCAAAAAACAAAACCATATAGGTAAATTTAGGAGATTGTATGACTAATATTCAACAAGGTGGATGCCGCTGTGGTTTTGCGCGTTATGAAATTGATTTATCGGGGGCTAACACTTTAAATTGCCACTGTATTGATTGCCAAAAGCACCTTGGAGCTCCTTTTTCTGTGTTTACCGTAGTTCCAGCTAGCCAATTTAAATGGCTTAAAAAACCTGTAGGCTTCATCGCTTTTAGTGATACTGCGAACCGGATTTTTTGTAATAAATGCGGTACATATTTAAAATGGGAGGGTGTTACTTCTAGTAATGAAGCAGAAATTAATGCAATGACGTTAGATGATCCTTCTTCATTCAAAGTTGATGAAGAGATATTTGTTAGAACTAGGATTTCTTGGTTAAAACCATTAGAAGGAGTCCCACAATATGAAGCTGGTAGGACTGTTGAAGAAGGCAGTAAGACTTAAATAATGTGTTCAATCCAGAGCTCACTTACTCCCCCTGTTTTTTAAAAAAGTGTAAAGTGCAGGGCAAGATAGAGGTGATAGCAGAAATTTGTGGGATCCCTCAGGATCAGATTCATATAGTTTATGATGCGATATTAAACTTCTTGAGGTGAGATAATTGTCCAGCCTTTATCTCTGATATGCTGAATTAATTTAGGTAAATACATTGCTGAGGTATCATTTTCATGCAAAAGCAAAATATGCTTGGGTGAACGACCAAGTGAATAACCTTTTATTATTTTGAAATAAACTTGAATTATGTTCTTGTGATTGTTGTGCTATTATTGATTGTTCATTCACAAAATGATTTGTGTCCAGGAAATTTACTATATTATAAGGGAATATATCAATGTTAAAAACGTTCACCTCAATTTCAAATATTATTCTTATCTTGAGTTTTTCTTTCATGGCCTATGCTGAAAAAGAAGAATTATCATCGGCTCAGGTCAAGAAATATAAAAACGGAATTTTTGAAGTTGTTACTTTGAAATTAGAAGATAATGCTATTTATAAAGAAGAGTTTCCGCACGATTTAATTCCATTTCACCTTAGAAAAGACAAATATCATAGTTTAGGGACATCGTTTCTGATCAAAGATAATACCTTTGTGTCTGCCGCTCACGTGTTCAATATTGGGCATTATTCTCTATTATCAAAGAACTATGCTGTACGTGATAGTAAAGGGAATATATTTAAAATCAAAAATGTTGAAAAATATTCAAACTACAGAGATTTAATTCAGTTTTCTGTAGAAGGAGACACTTCGAAATATCACAAATTTGCTTTTGGAAAAAACTATGAAGAAGGAGATATTGTTTATGCTGCTGGTAATGCGCTTGGCGAAGGCGTAATTTTTAGAAAAGGCTCATTAACTTCATTTACTTACGAACCAATCGATGGAAAGTGGAAAGATATTCGTTATTCTGCAGCTGCGTCACCCGGTAATAGCGGTGGGCCCCTCTTAAATTTAGACGGTGAAGTGGTAGGAATTGTTACCAAAAAATCTAGCAGTGAAAACCTTAACTATGCACTTCCAATAGAGGAATTCAATCATTTTACCTCTGATACCGCAGAATTTTATACCACTCAAATGGCTGAAGTTGAAGCAACTCAACAACTGCGATATTCATGGCGCTTTAGCGCGAAATTACCTAAAGACATCATGGCATTAAGAGCTTTAGCTGAAAAAAGCTTTTATGAACGTTTTGTTAATGCACGAGTTGATTTTGTAACTAAGTTTGAAAAAAGCATTTTTCCTAAACATAGTAATGTAGGTAAATATTTAAAAAATCAAAAAAACAGCGATATGCTTTCATCTATCGATATTAATGGAAACGGTGAATGGTTACTTTTTAAGGCAGAAGATACCCGACAAATTAAAATTAGTAAGGATCAGACATTATATTACAGTAAAAGTAATAAATTCATAGGAAACTATCAATTTGATTTAGACAAACCAAAAGGCAAAAAATTAAGTGAATTTATTAAAGATAAAAAATATATCTTAGATACATTCTTCACTTCAATGCAGTGGAATAGAAATATAGCAAATACGCCTGTATATATAACTTCTTATGGTAAACCTGTTTATGAAGAGCAATACGAAGATAAATATGGCAGAGTTTGGCAAATGGCTACTTGGAATGACCAATATTCAAATAGAGCTATTATGATTTATTGTTTGCCAACTCCTTCCGGGGTCTCATGTGACTTGGTTAGTGCTTCAAGGGGTTGGCTTCCAGTACAAAAAGCAGCGTATAAAGATAATCTGCACAGAATAATGCTTTCTTACTCAGCAAAACTAAAAGAATGGAAAGAATTTATTGAGTTACCCAACGATATTATCCCCAAACATTTTAGAGATTCTAAACTTAACATTTCTGAAAACAAAGTTGATTTCCAAATTGGAGAATTTTCTGGAAGTCTGCCAAATCTAAAACTGACAGGTGATAGTAATCTCTATGTAGCCATCGAAATTGACCCTGATCATATAAATGAATTAATGATTGGAAATTTTAGTTTTACGCCAAACTTAAATGAAGACGGAACTTATTATGTTTCGAAATTCTATAACCAAGGCGAGCATGCGTCTGATAGTTATAAAGATTTTTGGACGAAATTTACGATGCTAAAATCTCCATACAATTTTGAAGTAATAAATGAAGGAAAGCAGCACACTAAATATATGAACCTTGGTGCCAACAAGAAAAGTCCCAAAAATACTAGCGCCGATATAAATAAAATAGGTTACTTAGCCGTTTGTAAACTTCAATCAGAAGTTAAATTAAGTGAGTTTAATCAATCATGTGATACTTTTATTAATGGACTTCATTAATTAACTAATGTGCTAATGGAGAATAATTAAGCTTGTAGTAACTTAAAAAAAACATAGCGACCAATACAATAAAAAATAAATTTGAGGGTTGAAACTTTAACTGATGCTAAAGTTTCCACCCCTTTAATTGGTAGTTTTTTGGTGTATTTCTAAGTAGTGCCTGAACGGAAAGTGTTAATATACTGATTTTAAATAAGAAATAACAAAATGGTCTTGCGAAGATTTTATTGAAAAGCGGTGAAAACGGTATAATTAGTTAAATTTAGTCGTTTTTATTAAAATCTTCGGGGAAAAAATGCGCGTTCCTACCTCACCACAACTTCAATTAGGCCAACTTGAGAATAAATTATCCGGACACCCACCGCTAAAAGCGTTTAGATTTGGAACAGTGAACGTGACATTAAAAGTTCGAGTGGTGAA
>JABSOI010000112.1 GCA_013216015.1 Alteromonadaceae bacterium
AAATTATTTAGGTGGGTGGCACCGTTAAATTATAGGTGGGTGGCACCGTTAAATTACAAAGTTCTACGATTTTTTCGTGTAAAAATACTTATAACTTTCGGTTATATGAAATAGTCCCTCTTTAGGTGGGTGGCACCGTTAAATTGTAATTCGTTGGTGGGTGGCACCGTTAAATTGGTGGCACCGTTAAATTCAGGTATCATCAAAAGCACGTTAGCGGAGGATATTGAAATCCTTAACTACTGCTATAGCATTTAGTGAATAAGCTTTTCTTCTATCGGTGCCGAAATATTAGTGAGCTTCCCAAAGAATAACTTGATTTAAGGGGATTGCGCCAATGCCCTCGAAAATCCGTCCTAAATAGAAAAGAAACTTATATTCAATACATTATTGTATGGGTCGAGGTCCGCTGGAGTTTATAGTTAAAAAGTGAAAAAGGGCGTAAGTTTATTGAACGATAATACTTTACAGGCTCTTTGGAACAGAGATATTAGTAATGCAAAATACGCGCGTGGAGTGGGTTAACATCAGTGCTAACATTGGCACTAATATCACCACCATGATTTACCATATCAGTTTGCACATACCCACCATGGTAAATTCCAACAGCAATATCCCGGCCTGCTAAATCATGTCGTTACAGAAAAGAGTCAGTCTTACAATATCGATTTATAGGCTAAAAACATACGTCTAAGCTCTTAAAATGACCCTTTATTTATGACAAATAAAAGCTAATCAGTCTGTTACGTCGGTCCGACCCCCGATCTGTGGACCCCCGATCTGTGGGCCCCCGATCTGTTTGGTCTCATCTTCTTTTCCAAATTTATCATCACGAATGAACTTATCGAAAAACATTTAATACTTATCTCATTCGGCAGTAATGTGAATGTATTTATAAGTATTGAATGCTCTTTGGTCGTTGAAAAAAAACCTAACTAATTGAACTAAAAGATTAACTTAATTAATGGCGTTCAACTGCACGAAAGTCTCATTCCACCTGTACTTAAGCTATTTTGATGAATAACATTAACGATGTTTAAAAAATGTACGGTTTATACTTTTATAATTGTATATTTTACTATAAGATGCGCAACTTTCTGAGTATAGGATTGGATTATTTAATGATACAGACAGTTGACGTTTTAATTGTTGGTGGTGGCCAGGCAGGTTTGGCAACCGCTTTCCACCTTACTCAAGCAAACAAAAGCTTTTTGATTGTAGAGAAAAATTTGCGACTGGGTGACAATTGGCGTCAAAGATACGACTCATTGGTATTATTTGCATCTCGACGTTATAGCCATATTCCAGGTTTAAAAATGAAAGGCGATCAGAAAGGATACTCGGGAAAAGAAGAAATTGCCGACTACTTAGAAAATTACGCAGCTCATTTCAAATTTCCTTTAGCTTTAGGAAGTAAAATAACCAATGTCATAAAACAAGGAGATAAATACCTTGCCACATATAATGACTCTAATGGCATGGCTCAACAAATTAGCTCGCGAGCACTTGTTATTGCAACAGGTGGATTTCAAAAACCAAACTTATTGAAATGTGCATCTAATCTTTCAGATGATGTTCTCCAGTTAACTACCAAGAACTATCAACGTCCATCGCAAATCCCTTCAGGGCCTGTTTTAATAGTTGGAGACGGAGCGACTGGACGACAAGTCGCAAAAGAACTTAATCAAACTCATGAAGTTATTTTGGCCAGTAGTAATAACCATTCAATTAAGCCACAGAAAATTTTCGGAAAAGATTATTTTTGGTGGTTAGATAAGTTAGGGTTACTTAAAGCTAATAAAAATAGTATATTAGGGAATTATATGCGTTCCAGAAACCATCTTCCCGGTAAAGATCTTGAACTACGTAAATTGAAAAAAGCCGGTATCCAAATTGAAAATAAAGTACAAACAATCCAGGGGGATAAGATTTATTTTAAAGGTAATAACCGGGCCCGTATTAAAAGTGTTATTTGGGCAATAGGTTATCATAGCGATTATTCTTGGTTAAAGTTAAAAGGTATCGTTTGTGAGCGGGGTGATTTTCTCGAAGAACGCGGTGTTTCTAAAGTTGTTAAAGGGCTTTATTGTATAGGTAAATCTTGGCAATGGACCCGTGGCTCTGCAACTTTGACTGGTGTGGGCAGTGATGCAAAATTTATCGTTGATAATATTTGTGACTATCTACCACCAAGTAGCATGCCTAGCTAGTGCCCATCTAGAAACGGATGTCTACTGCGGACGTCCCTCGGACACGGACTGTGCACCACAAACTAGTGTTATTTAGAATGACTAAACGCCTATATCTTGTAGAGCCCATTTCGTGTCATTGGTAAGCCCTCGCTACGACCCTGTTTCTGGGCGGACACTAGCTAAATTATTATTTATATTTAATAAAAAAGCCCTAATTAGCGGTTTTTTTATTCCCTTGATTAATCTTCGATAACCAAGTAAATAATCGATTCAACAGAATTAACAATCGTTGCATAATTTGGCGAATAGCGTCAGCCTTAAAATATCGATTTATAGGCTAAAAACATACGTCTAAGCTATTAAAATGCCACTTTATTTATGATAAATAAAAGCTAATCAGTCTGTTACGTCGGTCCGACCCCCAAACCCCAAACAAAACTTATCCAACCCAAGGATTTATCAATTCTATTTTAATATGTTTAAAATCTTTCACATTCCGGGTTACAAGCGTCATCCCATGCACTAACCCTGTCGCTGCTATCATAGCATCTCGTTCCGATTTAGGATTTGGCACATGAAGTCTTGCGCATTGCAAAGCTACGCTTGTATCAAGTGGTAACACTCTATCTGAAAATGTGGTAAGCACGTGTGAATTTAACCATGTTCTTAATACGGCTGCTTGTGTTGGATCTTTTCTTTCTTTTTGCAGAATACCCATTTCAATTTCTAAAATGGTAATTGATGAAATAAATAAACTGTTCACTGACTGCTTATTAGCCCAATTGATAACATTTACATCAGCCTTATTAGAAGAGGCTTTTCTTAATTCAGAAATGATATTAGTGTCCAGTAGGAACATTAATCAAAATCCTCCGCCTTAAGGGATGACACATTCAATTTTGGAAGTTCAAAATCAACGTCATCATTATTTGGCATACATAACAATTCGACTATATTCTGTTTAGTGTTGGTGAGTTCTTCATATTTCTCTATTGACAGCAAAACGTGAGAAACTTTCCCTCGTTCTGTTATTTGTACAGGCGAAAGCCTTGCTGCACGCTTTACCGATGTAGGATCTTGATTAAAAGCACGACTTGTTACCGTTTGAATATTCATTTGATTCACCTCATGACAAATTCACTTGTAGTTACAGTACTACTTGAATTAATTATAGTCAACGAAGTAGATATGTCACTACTTAATTTTATTGAAAGAATGAACAGGAATTAAAACTCCAAGCCAAACAACAACTCACCCAAATCAGGCAACCACTGAAAATCCTTCAACTTAACCCGACACCCAATCACCATAACACCTTCCTCTTGCAGACAACCCCTCTGTCGCTCAAAATATTCACTACTAACAGCAAACGAAATTTTCCCCTGAGAATTAATCACCCGAAACCAAGGCACCGACCTACCCTTCCAACCACCTTCAGGCACTTTACCAAGGGCTTTCCCCACCATCCGCGCACGACCGGGTAATCCGGCAAGATCTGCTATTTGTCCGTAGCAGGCAACTTTACCATAGGGGATCGTTTGCACCGTTTGCCATATGCGCGCGTACAATGGATTAACCGATAGGTTAACATCGGCACCAGTACGAACACCATCAGCACTAACAACAGACGCTACCAAGGTAAAACTTCACCATTCGAATGTTTAAACACACCCGATTCAGCCATGGTTAAGTTATTAATCAACCCTACTAATCGACCAGCAGCAACATTCGCACTAATATCGCCACCATGATTTACCATGTCGGTTTGAACATAACCGGGATGATAAATGCCAACAGTAATTTCCCGACTCGCTAAATCTTTACTTAATGACATAGCTGCCGCGTTAAGAGCAGCCTTCGACATTCTGTACCCATACCGCCCACCTGAGCCATTATCTGCAATAGATCCCATTCGTGAGGTGATCATTGCAACTTTACTATGCAGAACTAAGTTACCTTGCAATGCATCAACAACACGCAAAGGAGCCAAAGCATTAACTTCAAACTGTTCACGAATTGTATCGGCATTTATATCCGATAAACTTTCATCACGTAAAATACCGGCGTTACACACCAAAACATGAATTGAAATATCTTTAAGTGCCGATGCCATATTAAAAAGCCCTTCCTCGGTAGAAACATCAACATTTTCTACAACATTAACACCTAAAGCATCTAACGATTTCGAGCTTTGCCTACACAACGCATAAACAACATTTCCTTGCTGTTTGAATAATTCAGCCATTGCCAGACCAATACCTCTGTTCGCTCCTGTGATCACTACTGATTTTAATTTTGAATTCACGTTCCCACCTTAAAATTTAATTATTTATAAATCCAATTCAACATGTGTTGGTTGTATTGAATGTATTGAATGTGTTGGTTGTATTGGTTGTGCTAGCTATATTACTATCTTCACATCAGATCAACCAGTTACGTTACCATGCCCACTGTTATTTTAATGACTGTAACTTATGACCGCTAGATATATGAACACTTGTTCCAAATATATGCAACGCACACTGTTGTGCCGAGCATGTGAATATTTAGTTAAATATGATTGTAAAATTATATTTTCTTTAATACACTGCCCGCATAGTTGTAATTTTAAGCACTAATTTAAGCACTAAATTATGTCATTTCCAATACAAATATAACTATAATAAAAAGATGTTAATGTAATGAATAAAATCCTAATTGTTTTCTCATTCCTATTTTCAACTTCTTTATATACCCACATATAAGTTTGTTTAAAAACAAACTATTAACAAAAGAAAAACGCATGAAAATTAAACACAAACTATTATTGCAAGCTATCTTTCTTACTGTTATTCCGGCATTTATTATTGCATTAATCATCACCCTACAAGCTAATAAATCTTCTTTTAGTGCTTTGGAAAAAAAATCAAAAGAGCAACTTATATCACTTAGAGAATTAAAAAAATCGCAGATATCATCTTATTTAGAGACTATAAATTCTCAAGTTATCTCTATGTCAAAAAACCCTTCAGTGGTTGACGCGACCAAAAAATTTATCAGCACCTTTCAATTAGATAATGTTAATCAAAGTAATATCAATACTAGTAAAGAAAGCCTTGCCCAATATTACCAAAATGAATTCCGTACCGCTTTTAAAGAAAAAAACAAAAATACTCGTTTAAATATTAATACACAATTACAGCAACTTGACGATATTGCGCTACATTTTCAGTCTCAGTATATTTCTGAAAATAAATTTCCTCTGGGAAGTAAAGATAAACTTAATGCGGCTGGTAACTCTCAATACGATCAAGCTCATCAGCAACATCACCCTATGTTTCAGGATTATTTATATCAATTTGGCTATTATGATATTTTTATCGTTGACGCTAACACTGGCCATATAATTTATAGTGTTTTTAAAGAATTAGATTATGCCACCTCATTAATAAACGGTCCTTATGCAGAAACAGGAATTGCAGAGGCGTTTAATAAAGCGTTAAAATTAACCAATAGCGACCAAACGGTACTTGTTGATTTTGCCAGCTATTTACCATCATATAATCAGGCGGCCTCTTTTATTGCATCTGGGATAAAAAATTCAGCAGGTCAAACCGACGCGGTACTTATTTTTCAAATGCCGATAGATGGCATTAATAAAATAATGACAAACGATAATAAATGGCAGGAGGTTGGCCTTGGTTTATCAGGTGAAACATATCTGGTAGGCCCAGATAATAAATTGCGTAGTGAAAGCCGTTTTCTTATTGAAGATAAAGACAATTATTTGAAAGCACTTATAGCATCTGGTGAACAACCTAACGTTGAAATAATTAAAAATTATAACTCTGCTCTTGGACTTCAATTTGTACAAACGTCAGGTGCTAACCTGGCACTAAAAGAAGAAAGTGGCTTTCTGCAATTTCCTGATTATAGAAATGTAGAAGTATTATCGGCATTTACCAGCATCAACTATGGCACAAGCACTTGGGCGCTAATGGCTGAAATTGATGTTGACGAAGCATTTGCTGATGCAGTGCAATTGTCAGACGATTTACTTTATTACAGTTTGATCGCACTCACCATTATTGCACTGCTGAGCATTGCAATTGGGTTTTTAATTGCGAAATATCTGGTTAGCCCAATTAATGTTTTAGTTGAACGTATTACTGACATTGCTGAAGGTGATGGCGATTTAACTGTCAAACTGGTGCTGGCCGAACGCAACGATGAAATAGGCGATGTTGGTAAAGCGTTCAATACTTTTGTTGCAAAAATACGAAATATTATTATTGAAATTGACATGCATGCCAATCAATTAGCATCATCTTCCGAAGAATTGTCAGCGGTGACTTTAGAGACAAATAATATAGTTATTTTGCAAAAAGACCAAACACAAATAACTACCGAGGCAATGTCTGAATTTAACACCAGTATTAATGAAATTGCTGATAATTCTCTACTTACCGCCAATTTAACTAACGAAGCAAATGATGAATCGATAAAAGGGGCAAACTTATCTGATGAAGCCCAGGTAGCGATAAATGAATTGGTAAATTCAGTGAATAGTACAACAAATGAAATAGAACAGCTCAATACTCAAGTAGGTGATATTGGCAGTATTTTAAGTGTTATAGAAGGCATTGCTGAACAAACTAACTTACTGGCTTTAAACGCTGCTATTGAAGCAGCCCGTGCCGGTGAATCTGGCAGAAGTTTTTCCGTAGTTGCTGATGAAGTAAGAACTCTGGCGGGTAAAACTCAAGAATCAACCGTTGAAATACAGCAAAAAATTGAACATTTAAAATTGTCTTCAAATAAGTCTGTAGCAGCAATGAAAAATGCTCATCAGGAAGCAAGCAATGGCATTGATTTAGTAATGCAAACAGCAAATAGTATAAAAACTGTTTCCACTTTAATATCTGACGTGAGTGCGAAGAACACTGAAAATGCAGCTGTTGCCAAACAGCAAAGTGTCAGCGTGAATGATGTTCATCAAAATATTCTAGAAATTGCCCGGCACACTGAAAGCACCTCAAGTGCTGCTGTTCAAACATCTCAATCATCAGAAGAGTTAGCGGCACTTGCTGTAAACATGTCTTCTATCGTGCAACAGTTCAAGTATTAATGAATTCAGTTAGCCTGCAAACTAGTACAACTGCAACGACAAATAATACCAAACCCATTAAATAAGTGATCAATATTTAATGGAGATAAGTTGTCAATAGTAAGGCGCTTGATTGAGCAATAGCATGGCTATTGAGATTGAAGGCAACGCAGCTAGTGGTGATTTAGATAATTGAAGATGACCACTTATTTAATGGGATTGGTATAATATATCGGGCAAAGAGGTTCGGCTCTCTTTGTTCTTTTACTGAAGTTAAGAGTGAAGTTAAGAGTACTCAAACCAAGAGACAAAACACAGTTCTGATAAATGTAAAATAACAAAGTACCAGATCACTGTATTCTCTCTGCTTGAGCATCTTGACGAAAGTACAGCAAATTGCTAACTGCTACATCTACCTTTAGTTGCCAAATTAAGTTGTGAAACGTCGTTTTTACCTTCCTCTAAACTTTTTTGTTCCACACCGGCTCCTCCGACGAAAGCCCCTAATTTAATATATTGCTCAACAAAATACAGCTGACCACTTTCCGTTTTGATTATTAAATCATTAGGAGAAAATTCAGACTCTGTTGATACAGTATGCTCTTTATTCCCTTCTACTTCTTTATAAAAAAACACCCCTTTGGCTGTTTCACCAATACACTCTTTATCAATCCATATATCTTTTTTAAGAGCAGCACCAAAGTGACTGTCTTTGCGATATACGTATATTCCAGCGGTATCGGGGGAAGGCGCTTTAAACTCCTTAGCTTCATTAGTTGCTATATCTGAACTCATAGGAACTGTTGCACAACCAGTTATTAGAGAAGAAACAACAACACTTGCCAATAATATTTTTTTCACAGATTATTCCTTTAATTATGATTCTAAATTTATAACGCATACTTTTTATTGATTTGCATGACGTCCGTTTCATTTTAAAAATTGTTGTTTATGCCTATCATAGGCATAAGCTAATAAGATGAATATCCTCAGTGAAAAGCACACCTTTAATTAACTAATTTTATTAAATGCTAAACACAAACAAATGACAAGGTTTTTTCAGTGAAAAAGTGGCCATAAAAAGTTTTAAACAACTTATACCCGTAATCATTCAAAATGCAGGTTTTGATGCGTTTTAAAAATTTATCTACTGCGTTGCTTTCAATCCCAATAGCCAGCTATTGCTCAATCAAGCGCCTTTTAGATAAACTTTTAAATTCACCTCAAATTCCAGCATTTCGAATGACCACGGGTATATACCAATTGAACAATTATAAAAAAGATCAGACCACAAACGTGCAGACGGTTATTGCCTGGAAATTTGGTTGATGATTTTTGTTTTTGTGATTTGTTTGTGCTTTGTTCGTAATTAATTTTTACCTATTGAAGAGCATTGGCGTGAATTGGAGGGTTACGCCTTTGGTTAACCCACCCTACGCTATTGTCATCTTAAAATTGCAAAACATTTAACTTAGCTATTAATCTTTTTTCAATTAAATGCAATTACAAAGAAGCAGCGTAGGCTCTGGCTTTAACTAAATCTTCCGGCGTATCCACGCCCTCAACAGGAACATGGGTACAGGCAACATCAACGTGAATTTTTTCACCCTGCCACAGAACTCTTAATTGTTCCAACGCTTCTATTTGCTCTAGTTCACTGGCTGGCCAGCTGACATAATCTTTAATAAAACTTGCCCTATAAGCATAAATACCTACATGGCGAAGATAATAATCTCCGATACTTTCAATAGATTTATTATTTAAAAAACGTTCTCTGTCGTAAGGAATAGTTGCTCGACTAAAATATAAAGCATAACCATTTTTATCGCATAAAACCTTCACTGCATTAGGATTAACCGCTTCTTCAACATTGTTAATTTTTATTGACAGTGTCGCCATTCTAGCCTGGTGCTGAAGTTTGGTTTGTGATGCTAAATTTTTGGCTACTTGAGCAATGTTCTCAGGCGGAATAAAAGGCTCATCTCCTTGCACATTGACGATAATTTCATCATCAATAAATTGATAAATCTCCATCACTTCGGCTAGTCTTTCAGTGCCAGATTGATGATCAGCCCTCGTTTTACATACTTCTCCACCAAAACCACTCACCACAGCAGCAACTTCATCGTTATCTGTCGCTACAATCACCTTTCGAGCGCCACTTAAGTCAGCTTTTTCAACAACCCACTGGATCATTGGCTTACCTTGAATATCAGCCAACACTTTCCCGGGTAATCGCGAAGACTCATATCTAGCCGGAATAACAACAACAAATGACATACCTAAACCTTAATTTTATCGCCTGATAACTTAAACCTAACGCTAGAACTAGAACCGAGAACCGAGAACCAAATAATATGGTTAAATTCTCAAGTTAACGGAGCTTCTACGTTTTAACTATCTTGTTTAGTATTTTCTTCATCCAACACTATTCGTCTGGCTTCGTTTTCTAATAAAACAGGAATACCCTTTTCTATTGAATAGGCTAAACGATCAAAATTACAAATAAGTTCTTGCCTCTCTTTATCATAATCAAGTTTTCCTTTACATATCGGACAAGCCAGTATTTCCATTAGTTTTGTATCAAATGCCATAATTTAATCTCTTAATATGTTTGTTACTTATGTTTATATTACTTATTCTTGTATTACTAAATATATATGTATTTTAAGAATTTGAATTTAGTATCTGGTTAATTTTATCTGTTAGTGCTTTAGTCTCTGTTTTTGAAAACTCAGCATCAACAGGTAAATACCACCAGTTATTCTCTGCAAAAGATTGGCATTTTACCGCATCTTTTTCAGTCATCAACAAAGGTAAATCAGGGTTGAATGCCAAAAAATCATTTCTTTCAAATTCATGATGGTCAACAAAACCTACTTGGTGTTCAAGTACAAAATCATTGTTTTTAAGCGTGGTAAAAAAACGTTGAGGATCACCAATTCCCGCAATAGCATTAACCTTTTTGTTAGCCTTTATAAATTGCGGTAAAGCAACTTGCTCGCCACTCACTAAGTTACAAACTACCTTAGCAAATAAGGTCATGCTCAACTGTTCATTATTGTGCTGTTCATCATCAAAAAAGATCCGGGAATTTCCAACAATTTCTTTTACGGTATTTAAAACAACAAAATCAACCTGCTTTAAACGCCATAAACCTTCCCGCAATGGGCCAGCTGGCAATAACAAGCCATTACCGAAACGCCTTTTGCCATCAACCACAATTATCTCAATGTCACGAGCTAATCGATAATGCTGCAAACCATCGTCCGTAATAAGAATATCGCAACCTTGGTCAATTAATATTTTTGCGCTGGCAACACGATCAGAGCCCAGACAAACAGCAACCTGACAACGTTGATAAATTAATATAGGTTCATCACCAGCTTCTTTCGTGGTGCTTTGTTCATTAACTAAATACGGGTAATTTGGTGCTTTACCGCCATAACCACGGCTTATCACTCCGGGAGTTAATCCCAGTTGTCGGCATTGCTCAACCAAAAATAGCACAAGTGGCGTTTTACCATTACCACCAACCCCAATATTGCCGACCACAATAACAGGTTTAGTCACAGCAAAGGACTTAAATAATCCCAGTGAATAAAATAAACGACGCAATAAGGAAAGTACCCAAAACAAAGCAGTTAACGGAATTAATAACGGAATAATAATCCATTTTGCTTGATGGCCCTGAAACCAGATTTTTTCAATCAATCGCATAATTATCTACTGACCAGTACCTGGTTCTTGGTCACATAAACTAGGGTTAGATGAACCTAGGCTAGATGAATTTTGCCTATTTGAACCTTCTTCATCAAATTCTAAATTGTGTAATTTCGCATAGATACCATTTTTTGCCAATAAAGACTGATGATCCCCCTGCTCAACTATTTTGCCCTGCTCCATCACGATGATCTTATCTGCATTTTCAATAGTAGATAAACGGTGAGCAATAACGATACAAGTTCGATTTTTCTGTAAAACTTGTAAAGCATCTTGAATATGTCGTTCAGATTCAGTATCAAGTGCACTTGTAGCTTCATCCAAAATTAAAAATGGTGCGTCACACAGTAATGCTCGCGCTATCGCAATACGTTGTCTTTGACCACCTGAAAGGTTTGCTCCATTTTCACCAATAAAAGTATCAAGCCCATCTGGTTTGTTTTCAACGAATTCCATTACGTGTGCACTTTTAGCAGCGGCAATAATTTCATCACGGCTTGCATCTGGTTTGCCGTAAGCAATATTATTGGCGACAGTATCATTAAATAACACCACTTGTTGAGATACATAAGCAAATTGATGGCGTAAGCTTTTTAATTGATATTGCTCTATATTTACCCCGTCTATTTGCACTTCACCGTCGGTGGCGTCATAAAACCTGAGTAACAACGAACTTGCTGTTGATTTACCACTGCCAGAACGCCCGACAAATGCCAGGGTTTCTCCGGGTTGTGCCGTAAAAGAAATATTATCCAGAGCACGCTTGTCGCTGCCATCGTAAGTAAAACTTACCTGTTTAAAAGCAATGTGGCCTTGGGCTCTATCTATTTTTTGTTGTCCTGAATCTTTTTCCGTTGCTTTATCCAGCACAGAAAAAATACTTGAAGATGCCGCCATACCATTTTGAAATTCACTATTAACCGTTGTTAATAATTTTAAAGGTCTGAGTAACATGACCATGGTCATTAATACTGTAGTGAAACTGCCGGGCGTTAA
Source organism: Alteromonadaceae bacterium (assembly GCA_013216015.1). Lineage (GTDB taxonomy): Bacteria > Pseudomonadota > Gammaproteobacteria > Enterobacterales > Alteromonadaceae > JABSOI01. The sequence goes on from JABSOI010000112.1 coordinate 11,998, forward strand.
ACTGTCTTTCATGCTGTCTAAACTAACAGCAAAGAAAACCAGCGCCAATGCAAAAGAAGCGATAATTTGAATAAATGGAACACTAAAGGCCTTAGTGGCGACCAGTTTCATACGCTGCTGGCGGTTATGTTTATTGATTTTTGCGAAACGTTCAAATTCTCGTGTTTGCCCTCCAAAAGTAAGTACGACTTTATGGCCATTAAATACTTGCTCAGCGGTACTGGTTACCTGCCCCATAGCGCCTTGAATATTTTTACTGATTTTACGAAACCGACCAGAAACACTTATCACGACCACAGCAATAACAGGGGTTATAATAAGAAATATCAATGATAACTGCCAACTGCTTTGAAACATTACCACCAGTAAGAAGCAAACAAATGCACCTTGTTGAACCAGGGTGAGCAATGCTTTGCTGGTTGCCTGTAAAACTTGTTCACTGTCGTAAGTTAACTTAGAAATTAAACTACCGGTTGATTCTTTATCATGAAAAGTCACTGACATGCTCATAATATGTTCAAAAACCTTTTGTCTTAAATCAGCAACAACATTATTACCGACCCAAGCCAAACAATAATTTCCCAGAAAATGACAAATACCGCGCAGTACAAACATAGCAATAATAAAAAGCGGCGCCCATTTCATAAATTCCGCATTTTTACCTGTCAAACCTTCATCGATTAGAGGTTCTAGCATAGAAAACACATAAGCATCAATGCCTGCGTAACCGAGCATACCAATAATTGCAACGATAAAGCCCGATTTATAAGGCTTGGCAAACCCCATTAATCGTTTAAAATCTTGCCAGGTTGTTGTTTCGTTCGACGATAATGATAACGGCATTAACTCTCTCAATGACTAAGTAAATTAGTTGCTTAGCTATTTTAGCTTTATTTTGAAGATGAACCAACTAATATCCCCAAACAACTTAGGAATAGATAAATTATTTTCACCCTTTATTCAAATTGCATTCAAACCAATAATCAACACAAATATATCTTCCAGTACCAATAAATATAGCGCTAAAAACATGACAAAATAAGTCGCATAAAATAAGCAGCAATATGTGCAACAATAACCTTGTGCAATAATAACCTTGTGCAACATTGAGCTTGTTATTAGATTAATTAGAAAACCAAAACGGCCATAGATCTTCACGATATTGCTGAACCTCAACACCTTGCTGATTAATTTTAATTTCAACCATGCCACTGGTTGCTGTATTAAAAGAGGTAACATTAGCCTGTTGGTATCTACCAACTACCTCAGTTACCGGCATTTTCCAACGATTTAAATAACCACTGCTGAAAACAACTATTTGGGGTGAAACTCCCCTGATAAAACGAATACTCGACGAAGTTTTTGAACCGTGGTGAGGGGCAATTAACACGTTAGATTTTAAATCAATTTGCTGTTCAGTGTGCTTAATTAACAATTTTCGTTCAACTTTTTTAGAAATATCGCCGGTTAACAGCACGCTAAACTGACCATCGGTTATTTTAATGACACAGGAATCATCGTTGTTTTGTCCGAAATCAGAAGCTGTGTCATCACTGGGCCAAAACGTGCTGAAAGTTAATCCCTGCCAAATAATTTCTTGCCCTTGCAGACAAAAGCTATCCCCTTTTAAACTTTGGTCATTGGCTATAATTTCATGAATATTTATTGATTGTTTCAATTTATTTAAACTACCTGAATGATCATTATCGCTATGGCTAATAATTACTTTATCAAGCACCTTAACACCTCTGTGTTTAAAATAAGGTAACAAAACAGCATCTGCAAGGTTGAATCCGCTGGGATAACTTGCACCTGTGTCATATAAAATAAAATGATTACCCTGTTCAATAATTACCGACAAACCTTGACCTACATCCATAACACGAACAACCCAGCCAGGCTGTTTTTTTGATGGTGACTGCCAAAAAACACCAGCGTTTCCCTTCCAAAAAAACATTACAAAAATCATCATCAAAAATACCAGAACAAACGCAATTAGGTATCGGTTTATAATAACAAGCCAAAGTCCCATCAAAATAAAAACGAATAAGGCCAGAGCAATAATATCTACACTGGATAAATTAATGACAGACCATTGAAATTCAGTTAAAAATGATAACCATTTCCAAACCACGGCTAAACTTTGCACTGCCAGTTGCAAAAGAAATGTCGACAACGCCTCACTTAACGGCAAAACCAGTACCGCTAATAAACACAAGGGAATACTGGTAAAACTCATCAATGGCACGGCAATAATATTGGCAAAAAAACTCACTAGGCTAAGTTGATGATTAAACATAGCAGACAGAGGTAACATGGCTAGCGTCAAACTTATCTGAATCAAAAAAAGTGACTTAATGAATTGTGTAAATTTATTAAACATAAAGGAAGAGTTACCAGACGACAGCTGATGACCATGACGCCATATAATTAACAGAATAATTACTACTGCATAAACAGAAAGCCAAAAGCTACCACTGATAAGGCTAAAAGGACTGAGCAAAATAATAACAAACAACGCCAACAACACCCAACGCTTTAAACTTAATTTAATACCCATTAAACGACTGCACCAATAAAGCAACAGCATGATCAAAGCTCTAAGTGTTGGTAGGGCAAAACCCGCTAAATAGGCGTAACACAGGGTAACGGTACAACTGACCAATATTGCGGTTAACCTGGTATTACTTTTTAGTAAATTCTGCTGCAAGATACCTGACTTAAGCCAAGTGACAGGTATTGTTCTGATAAGAAGGGAAATCAATATAAAAACACTACTGGCAACCAAACCTAAATGTAAACCAGAAATAGCAATTAAGTGTTGGGTTCCTGTTGCCTGCAAAACCGTCCATAAATCAGTGGATATTTGGCTGCGTTCACCAAAACTTAATGCAAGTAATAATGGAGCAAGTTCATGCTGTGGCAATAATGGACGTAGTTGTTCTAACAATTGTTGACGAATGGTCGGGGTATTTTCCAATAAAATGTTATTCGCTGCCGCCTTAGTTGAAACAAGGTGATTTTTACTTGCTTCCCCATTGATATTTTTCTGTACTTCTTTTTTAGAGACTGCCGAGACTTTTGTAGATTTAGCATTAACGACATAACCTGTTGCAACAATATTTTTTTGCCTTAGCCATGTTTGATAACTAAAACCTCCCGGATTTGCAAAACCATGAGCCGGTTTTATTTTCACCTTTAATTGCCATATTTGTCCTTGAGCAAGGCTATTTTGGGTGGATGAATGGTCCCAACTCAGTCTTAAAACAATGTCACTTTGAAGTTCAACCTGATTAAAGTGCGTTGCTTTAAAGTTAAAGCGTAGCCCTTTGTTATTCTGCTTTACCACGGGAATAGTGATGACTTCCCCTTTAATAATTAATGTTTTAGAAACTAAATTATTTAAGTCAGCAACTTGATTTAAATGTTTGTCCTGCTTACTATTTTCAACTAAAAATGCATCCGGCAAAGCATTGTCATACCAAATACCATTTAAAAGTAACCAGGCACAACCAAAGAAAAAACCCGTGATACAACGCAACTTTTTATTTGCGAACAAGAAAATTGCCACAAATAATAAGCAAAAGACATAATAAAGTAGTGGCGTTATAGGTAACAATAGTGCCAAAATAGCGCCAAGAAAAAATGTAAATAGCCACCAGTCCATAGTGATTGCCTAATCCATAAGTAAGTAGGTTATGCCAAGAAAAACCATTAAACGTTTAATACCTGATCATAATACGATAAAAAATCATAAACACTTACAAGTATTTGGTGATTTATTGCACAACCCCAATCTTTGGCACCTTAACAGAAGGTCTGTAGCCAAAGCTTTTGCTGTTGGTTTGTTCTTTGCTTTTATTCCTGTTCCGTTTCAAATGATTTTAGCTGCGGCTGCTGCGATTCTATTCCATGCAAACCTTCCGCTGTCAATTGCCCTGGTTTGGCTGACTAACCCGGTAACTATGCCAGCCATTTTTTATTTTTGTTATATCGTTGGCACTTGGGTGCTTGGCAAACAGGAACAAGCTTTTAAATTTGAAGCAAGTTGGCAGTGGGTATTCGACAGCTTATCTACCGTAGGACCTTCATTTATCTTAGGCTGTGGAATTTTAGCAACCGTGTTTGCAATAATAGGTTATTTCGCAATACACGGTTTATGGCGATATTCAGTAGCGAAAGAATGGCAAAAACGAAAACTCAAGAGAATGAATAAAAACCAATAATTGTCTGCTCCTAAAAGCATGATTATAATGACTTGTATCGGTAAAATGTGAACTTGCAGTTTAAGATTTTAGACAAGATCAGGTTGGGCAATCTGCTCTCACTTTTACCACTTTGCTGGCTAAAATAAAGATTAAAACATCTCCAGATATACTCATCGTTTCCAGATAAAGTTGACATGAATACGATTTTTCTGGGCACCTGCACAAAAATGTAAAAGAGGTATTTGACAATTGATGGGTTACGCCTGCGTAACCCACACACTACAGCACTACTACACTTATACCCGTTACCTTTCAAAATGCGGGAATTTGAGGTGAATTAAAAAGCATAGTTACAAGACGCTGATTCGC
>JABSOI010000113.1 GCA_013216015.1 Alteromonadaceae bacterium
AATATATTTGTGTAGGAACTTTTATATTACCCCACATTTGCGAATGTGGGGGAGTCCAATTATCTATTGCTCAATCAGGCGCCTTGCCTACATGGATGTAGGTACTTAGGTTTTGCCTGAAGCAAAAAACCTGTGCTATTGGCAATTTATCCTCATTGAATATTGACCACTTATTTAATGCGAATGGTATTAATAAGCCTTGTCGCAAGAACTAGTAGTGATTGTTCCAATAATTTTCTAGCAAGGTGTAGCTGGTAAAAGAACGCTGGTAAAAGAACAATGAAGGTAAGATCAAATGATAATTAATATCTTGTCTGTGGCAACAGATTAAGTCATCATAAACCTGACACTATTGTCAGATTGAATAAATAAGAGTTGTACGCAAGTATTTGCGTAATTTATACCATGATAATTTCCTTTTTCCACGCGTTCATTTTTATGTTTATTGGCCAGTCACTGGTTTTTATTTCTGTGACATTCACCAATGGTAAGTTTTTACCCTCTCTATTGGGTGGTGTATATACCCGTTACCTTTCAAAATGCGGGAATTTGAGGTGAATTAAAAAGCATAGTTACAAGACGCTGATTCGCCGGATAAGTTATTCTTATTTAAGATTCAGCAACGCAGTAAATATGTTTTTTAAACGAATCAAAACCTGCATTTTGAATGGTGATGGGTATATGACTCCATTCCCAACGTTTGGGCACGGATTGGGATTTGTCTTTTTACCACTTATGCTTTAGCCAATTATTGTATCCCCAAGGGTTATTCAGTATCTAATGCAGGCATTGCCGGTGCCGCTTTTATGATAGCGTCTTGTTTGATAATGGTGATCACAGCACTACTTACCGAGAATGTTAAACTCAATAGTCATATCATCATTGGAACCATTATTATGTCAGCTGGTGCCGCTTACGTGGTTTTTGGGTTGAATGGTGGTCAGTCTTAATATTGTTATTGTGATTGTTCTTTTTTGTAAGTCCTCAATTTATTTAAATTTATTACGGAGGGTGATTAATTCTCTTCAAAAAGGCTATCTATTGTTATGTCATTTGTGACGGTATCTCTATAGTGATTATTTTGTTCAACGCCATGTATTGTCATTAAAATAATATTTGTCGAGCCTTTGTATGCAGAACTCTCAAGGAACAAGTTTTCTTTGTTTTGTAATTTTTTTGAGTAGGCTTTGTCTATCACAAATATTTCACTGTAGAATTTGCACTCTATTATATCAATAACGTCGTCATCTCTTACTAATAATATGTCTATCTGAGCACCGTTTCTACTTTTGTCTTTTTGTAGGGCTTTCCAATAATGGTTGGTGGTTATTACATTGCTGATCCCTAGAGCTTGTTTAATTTCTAGAATATGGTTATGACAAACATTTTCAAAAGAATACCCGCTCCAAATTTTATAAGGTTGAGCTTTATACAGTTTTAAAAAGTAGTTTGTATTTTGCTGTATTGTCACTAAAGATGTGCCAAGCACCCACTTGGTGTAAAAATAGATGAAAGGATCGCTAAGGCTGTATAAGGCATCTCTTTTGTTTTGCCCATATTTAAATCGTTTCACAATGAACCCAGACTCTTCTAATTCTATTAGTGCGTCTGATAATGTAGAACCAATTTGTAAATTCTTTTTACTTCCCAGCTCAGATATGCTGAATCCGTTCCATGTTTCAGATAGGTGTTTTACTATTATTTCGTGTGTTTTATGCTTCTTAAACAAGCTTCTGAACAAGTGATTATATTCGGTTCTGAGCACGCCATTTTGATTGAAAAACAATTGTTGCATGTTTTGCGTGAAAGAAAACTTTGGTTCTAATAGTTTTAGGTAGTGAGCTACACCACCTAGAGCCATATAGTAGTCTACAATGGCTTTATTACTTAATCCTTTATGCCCTAGGCTAGTTAGATATTACTTTGTTTCTTTTAGATTAAAAGCATTCAGGTGCATGATTTAAATGCTATTTTACTCTGAGCTCTTTGATTGAGCCCTTTGATTTGAACAACACCTTAAGTGATCGAATTCATTGCTGAGAGTATCGTCATGACCCCTTATTTTTAATTATTTTATGCGGTTTTAATTAATGCAAGTCTGCAAATACTTCTGGATGTTGTTCTGCGATACGCAGTAAAGCTATAGCAGGACCTTGTGGGTTTCTACGCCCTTGCTCCCAGTCTTGTAATGTGCGCATACTAACACCAAGTAACCCGGCAAATGCTGATTGAGATAACTTTAGCTTTGAACGTATTACTTGAGGTTCAGATGGCTCTGAAAGCTCTGTAACTTTAAGAGTCGTTTTACCTTGCTTAAAATTACGGATTTCATTTATTCCATCAAGTATTTCTAGACCGATATCACGCTTATTCATGATCAATTGCCTCTGCGATTTGTTTTAATATATGACTTGAAATAGTTGCTCTTTCAGATTTACTGTACATAGTAAGCATCCAAATTTCATGTTCAGATTTTTTCCAATAATAAATAGCTCGTATCCCCCCACTTTTTCCTTTACCAGCTTTAGCCCAACGTACCTTTCTTACACCTCCTTAGCCTCGAACAATATCACCTGCATCAGGCTTTTGAAGTAGATATGATTGCAATCCTCGATAATCATCGTCAGATAAGTAGCTAGTGTCCATCCAGAAACGGTTGTCTACTGCGAACGTCCCACTGGCACAATCTGAACACCACTAGATAGGGTTATTTAGAATGACTAAACGCCCATATCTAGTAATGTTCATATTGCACCATTGAATCGCCCTCGCTACGACCCCGTTTCTGGACGGGCACTAGCTAGGCAACAATTTAGTAAATGTACTTGTTTCAATAAATATCATACACAAGGTATACGGCAATGCCGGAGTTCGTCAACCAACATTATTTAATATAGCTTATTTAAGTTTTGCAGAAATGCTGAGGGGCAGATCTTGCCTTTTGACCTCTGTGAACAATTAAAAGAATAAACTAGTTCATGGAGGCTGTTAGGGAATTGAGGGTCTTGTTTTTGCCCCTTCATCCAGAATTACAAGGCAAGTAGCAAAAGGCAGGACCTGACACTCAGCTTCCTCAGCTTCTGTTACAGTGCGTGATTTATTCTTCTTCCATAGACAGTCACAAAGGATGATTTTTTTGAATATTCATTATTGAGTTTGTTTAATTCTTCTTTCTTGCAATAAAAGTCATCACTTTCTCCACTTGAGATATTTCGTTATAGAGTAAGAAAAACGAAACATCTATAAAAAATAAGTAGATGTTTCATAATTAGTGTAAAAAAAAGAAATAACTACTTTATAGGTTAATGGTTTTTTATTAATGTTATCCCTTGTTTTAAATGATGAATCTTATCATTTAGTCTTGTTGCTATATGCGGGAACCTAGTATTTGTTCACCAAAACATATTTTCATCAGGGCCAACACAAGGAGATAAAGATAAATCTATGGTGCTGTTAATGCAGAGGCCAAATTAACGTAACTCAATTTTGTTCAATTTTGCCAAAATTAAACTTTTACCAACACTCCTAATTCACCCCATGTAACACCATATTTACAGTCAGCCAAAATCAATTTGCGATACATGTATTGAAAATAAATCAAAATATGAGTATCGTATTAGTATCTTGTAATCTAGCAGCAACTAGAAAATCTAGTGATGGAAACCTTCAACATGCAAGTTATTAATAAAGATGATCAAGCAGCAATGGCTCAAGAATTAGCAAAGTTTGAACAAAAAATTGCCGATGAACAAAAAATAGAACCTGGTGATTGGATGCCTGAAGCGTATCGTAAAAATGTTATCAGGCAGATGTCACAACATGCTCATTCTGAAATTATTGGTATGCAGCCTGAAGGTAATTGGATCACACGTGCACCAAGTTTGAGACGTAAAGCTATTTTACTGTCTAAAGTTCAGGATGAAGCTGGTCATGGTCTTTATCTTTACAGCTCAACAGAAACTTTAGGTATCAGCCGTTCTCAAATGATAGAAGCTTTACAATCGGGTGAAGCGAAATATGCACAAATATTCAATTATCCTACATTAACATGGGCAGATGTTGGTGCTATTGGCTGGTTAGTTGATGGTGCGGCAATTGTGAATCAAATTTCACTGCAACGTACTTCCTACGGACCTTATGCGCGGGCTATGGTGCGCATTTGTAAAGAAGAGAGTTTTCATCAACGCCAGGGTTATGAAGCTATGTACGCGTTGGCGCACGGTACGCCTGTGCAGAAACAAATGGCACAAGATGCGCTGGACCGTGTGTGGTGGCCTTCTTTAATGATGTTTGGCCCGCATGATTCTGAATCGGCTCATTCGAGTCAATCTATGGCATGGAAAATTAAGCGCGTGTCTAACGATGATTTAAGACAAAAGTTTATTGATCAAACGGTTCCTCAAATAGAAGTGCTGGGACTGGAAATGCCAGATCCTGAAATTAAATGGAATGAAGAACGTGGTCATTACGATTCAGGTGAAATTAACTGGCAAGAATTTAAAGAAGTTATTAATGGTTCTGGCCCCTGTAACTTTCAAAGGATCAAGCACCATAAAGCGGCGCATCAAGAAGGTGAATGGGTTCGGGAAGCCGTTAGAGCTTATAAACAAAAACAAATAGAGAAACAGAACGAGACTGCTGCTTAAGGTGTTAACCCGTTTTTAAGTTTGAGTATTTGAGTATATAAGCAATTAAGAGAATTAAATTATGAAACAAGAACAGTTAGCCGTTTACGAAGTATTTATTCGCTCCAACCGTGGTTTAGATCACAAACACGTTGGTAGTTTGCATGCAGAAAGTGCTGAGCATGCTTTGATGTACGCGCGTGATTGTTATATTCGACGCTCGGAAGGTGTGAGTATTTGGGTGGTGGAATCTACAAATATCACCGCTTCAGAAGAAGGCGATATTGAAAGTTTTGTTGATCCTATGGACGATAAACCTTATCGCCATGCGACACATTATGTGCTGCCAGACAATGTAGATAACATGTAATGGAGACTTTTATGACAAATTCTTTTTCAATTGAACTACAAAGTCCGCTGTTCCGTTTTGTACTGGGTTTAGCTGATGATTCCGTGGTATTAAGTCATCGTTTGTCAGAGTGGTGTTCTAATGCGCCTTATTTAGAGGAAGATATTGCCTTGTCAAATGTTGCTTTAGACTACATTGGCAGAGCAAGAATGCTATACCAGTATGCGGCTGAAATTGAAGGTAAAGACCATACCGAAGATGATTTGGCTTATTGGCGCAATGAGCGCGAATTTACTAATTTACTTATACATGAGCTGCCAAAAGGCGATTTCGCTTTTACCATGATGCGTCAATTCTTTTTAGATGTATTTTACAACTTGTATTTAGAAAAACTAGTTAACTCTAAAGATGAAACTATTGCTGCAATTGCTGCGAAAGCGATAAAAGAAACGCGTTATCATTTGAAACGGAGTGAACCCTGGATCCGCCAATTATCGGAAGGTACCCAGGAAAGTCGCGATCGTATTCTTCGTGCTGTAGACGAGTTAAAAGATTTTGTCGGTGAACTTTTCGAAATGCCTCAATGGGAAGCACAATTACTTGCCCAAGGAATTTCTGTTGACCGAACCAGTTTACAAAAACCTTGGGATGATTACGTACAGAAATTTTTAGCTATTTTAGGCGTTGATTTTAAAGAGTGTCAATTACAAATTCGTGGTGGACGTAACGGCATACACACAGAACATTTGGGCCATATGCTGTGTGAAATGCAATATTTACAACGTTGCTATCCGGCTATGCAATGGTAACTATGCAATTGTATTAACTTGAGCGGTAAAAACTGAGCGGTACATACGTTATGACAAACACTACAAATAAGCACCTGAAGCCGGAACAAATAATATCAACAATGCACCCGGTATTTGCTCAGCGCAGTAGTTATCGAGCTGCGTCATCTCATCAATATTTGTGGGATATTTTAGATCATGTATTTGATCCTGAATTACCGGGTTTGACGATTTGGGATCTGGGGGTTTTGCAAGATATTCAAGTGACTGAAACGAAAGATAATCATGGACATTCAAGGCTTGAGTTAATAACTGTTGTGATCACCTTAACTTATAGTGGCTGTCCGGCGGTAGACGCCATGACGCAAGATATTATTCAAGCACTTAACACTGCGGGTTTTGAACGGGTCAAAGTGAAAGTAGCTTTATCTCCTGCCTGGAATACCGATATGATCTCCCCGGCAGGCAAGCAACAATTACGGGCGATGAACATTGCGCCCCCTAACGAAGATGATCATCCAGATTGTCCTGTTTGTGGCAGTAGTAATACCGAAGTGCTAAGTCAGTTTGGCTCTACTTCGTGTAAGTCTATGCATCGTTGTCTGCATTGTGCTGAAGTATTTGATTATTTTAAAAGCTTATAAAAGAAAGAGAAGAATATGAGTACTGAATTTTATCCACTAAAAATATCGGCCATTGAACGGTTAACCAAAGATGCTATCGTAGTTAACTTTGATGTACCTGAAACATTAAAAAGCAAATTTCAATATCAACAAGGACAGCATTTAACGCTAAAAACAGAGTTACAAGGTGAAGATATTCGCCGTTCGTATTCGATTTGTAGCAGTGTTGTTGAACAAACTTTGCAAGTAGCGATAAAGCGTATCGATGACGGGGTATTTTCAAACTATGCCAATGAAGAATTGAAAGTTGGAATGACCTTAGACGTTATGCCGCCACAAGGACATTTTTTTACTGAGCTTTTTCCGCAGAATGAAAACCATTATTTGTTCATTGCCGTAGGCAGTGGCATTACGCCAATTCTTTCTAATATTCGATCTATTTTGGCAAAAGAGCCAAAAGCAAAAGTAACTTTGGTGTACGGTAACAAATCAACTTCATTGGTAATGTTTCGTGAAAAAATAGCTTTTATTAAAAATGAAAATATAACACGTTTTGAATGGGTTAATTTGTTCACTCAAGAAGAGAATGAAGCAAGTTTATTCAATGGCAGAATTAATGCCCAGAAGCTGATTGATTTAGATTTAGCACGGGTAATTGAAATTAAAGCTTTTAGTGATGTATTCCTTTGTGGTCCTGAAGAAATGATCCTGGAAGTTGTGGAAGCTTTTAAATTTTGGGGCCTTGGTGAAGAACATCTGCATTATGAATTATTCTTTTCCGGCTCGGCGGCTAAGGCTATTGCTAATAATCAGGCCGAACGTGCACAAGCCTATGGCGAAAAGAAAAGTAATGTTTCAGTGAAAGTAGCGGGTAGAAAAACTTTTATTAAACTGGCTATGGTTGGAAATAATATTTTAGATGCCGCGATGGAGCAGGGGGTTGATTTACCGTTTTCTTGTAAAGTTGGTGTATGTGCAACCTGTAAAGCTAAGGTTATAAAAGGCAAAGTTGAAATGGATGTTAATCATTCCTTAACTGAGCAGGAAGTTGCCCAAGGCATGATATTAACTTGTCAGTCACATCCGGTAACGGAAGATGTTGAAGTAGATTTTGATGTTTGATTTTATTCATTATTAAAACTGACATGAAGAAATCATTATGAAAAATAATCAGGCTTTAACCGATTTTATCGCTAAGCGTAGCAATATTAGTAATATTAGTTGTAAGTCTTATATTGTTACGTTTTTTGGCGATGTATTGTCGCAACATGGTGATTGGTTATGGTTAGGTTCGTTAATTGAAGCGTTAAAACCGTTAGGGTTTTCGGAACGATTAATTCGTACATCGGTTTTTAGATTAGTGCAGGACGACTGGTTGCAAACCAACAAAGAAGGGCGTTGCAGTTATTATGCTTTTACTGATTCTGCCAGGCTTCATTATGAAAAAGCTGCGCGAAGAATTTATGCAGGCAAACCAGCTTCCTGGCATGGTAACTGGTTAATCGTTTTACCTTCATTTGTACCTGAAGAGCAACTGGTAAATTTTCGACGTCAGTTACATTGGTTAGGTTTTAGTACTTTATCCTCAGGTGTTTTTGCTCACCCTTCAATAGATAAACAATCATTGGAAGAAACTCTTGATGAGATGAATTTAACTAACGCGGTGATCGTTTTCACCAGTAAGACATTAGATGATTCTTCAGCAAATGTTTTGAAAAAATTGGTACGACAACGCTGGCATTTAGATGATTTGGAACAAGAATATCAACATTTTCTGGGGTGTTATCAGCCTATATTAGACAATCTGGTTGCAATGGATTTAACCGAACAGCAAAGTTTTTTAATGCGTACCTTATTGATCCATGAATATCGGCGCATGTTACTAAAGGATCATGAATTACCTCTGGATATGTTACCTGAGTCCTGGAGTGGTTTTTCAGCTCATGAACTGGTCGATAAATTATACGCCGCATTGGCACAATCTTCTTTACGATATATTAGTCAAGAACTGAAAAATTCATCAGGTTTATTGCCAAAAGAGCAAAACACTTATTGGCAACGTTTTAATGATTAAGAGATGAAATAAAATGGCAACAGAAAATTTTCCCAAAACAAAAGAAGCATTAAGTATTAAAGGTAGCCAAAGCACGGTTGTAACACTTAAAGTAGTGAAAAACATCGGCATTATTACTATCGACTACGCGCCAGTGAATGCCTTGTCTCAAGCTGTGCGCACGGGTTTGGTTCTTGCTGTTGAAAGTCTGGAAACTAATGACGATGTTAAAGTGATTATTATTCGTTGTCAGGGTAAAACTTTTATCGCAGGTGCAGATATTAAAGAATTTGGCAAGCCAGCCACTGAGCCATATTTACCTGACGTAGTAAATACTATTGAAGCCTGTAGGAAACCAGTTATAGCATCACTGTTTGGTACTACACTTGGTGGTGGTTTTGAAGTGGCTTTAGCATGTCATTATCGAATTGCTTTATCTACGGCGAAAGTGGGTATGCCTGAAGTTAATTTAGGTTTGATCCCCGGCGCTGGCGGAACACAAAGATTAATGCGGATTTTAGGTCCAGAGCAAGCACTGGAGATGATCACCTCTGGGCGTCATATTAGTGTGACTAAATTTAGCGGGTCGAATTTATTCGATTTTATTGTTGAAGATAAAGTTGTTGAAAATAAATTGGCTGCAAGTGAATTGCCTCAAAGTGAACTGCCTGAAAGTGAACTGGACAAGCAAAGTAAAATTTTTGCTCTGCAATTGATCAGAGAAAATAACTTAACACCTTGTCGTGTCGGCGAAATGTCTGTTAACAGTCAAGATTTTGATTGGCAGGCTGCTAAATTTAACATCATTAAAAAAGCACGCGGAAAACAAGCGCCAGTGGTAGCATTTGACGTGCTTGAACAAACACAAAAGATGAATATTAACGACGGCATGGCTTATGAACGTGAGAAATTCCTGCAATTGCGCGCATCAGAGCAATCAGCAGCGTTAATACATGCCTTTGCTGCCGAAAAACAAGCAGCCAAGTTAAGCAGTAAAGCTCAACCTATTGATGTCATTAATGTAGGTATAATTGGTGGCGGCAACATGGGATCGGGTATTGCGACATGTTTTCTGGCGGCCCATTTTAATGTTCAATTAATTGAGCAATCAAATGAAGCGCTTGAAGCAGGTCTTGCGCGTATAAGAAATAATTTTGCCAGTAATGTCAAGCGTGGAAGAATGAGTCAAAGTGCTTCGGATATCTGTCTTGCTAAACTGACTGCCAGTATTGATTATCAATCGTTAAGTCATTGTGATTTAGTGCTTGAAGCGGTATTTGAAAATATTGACGTTAAAAAAGAGTTATTTAAAAAGGTAGTTTCTGTTTGTAAAGCTGAAACTGTGTTGGCGACCAATACTTCTTATTTAGATATTGATGAAATTGCCGCGTCTATTAGCAGGCCGGAACAATTAGTGGGTATGCATTTTTTCAGTCCTGCCAATATCATGAAGCTTTTAGAAATAGTTAAAGCTGATAAAACCAGTGAACAAGTGATTGCTACAGCAATGCAAGTGGGCAAAAAACTGAAAAAAGTATCTGTGCTTGTCGGGGTATGTTTTGGTTTTGCTGGTAATCGCATGTATACCCGTTACGGCCGGGAAGTTCAGCAAATGTTGCTGGAAGGCGCAAAGGTTGAGCAAATAGATAATGCGATGACCAACTGGGGCATGGCAATGGGACCGTTAGCCGTTCAGGATATGTCTGGCATAGATATTGGACATAGCGCTCGTAGCGCACAACCTTTTCCAGCGCATGATAAAGGTTATTTCAAAGCCGCAGCAACTATGGTGGAAGCTAACCGTTTAGGACGAAAAACTCAGGCAGGTTTTTATCAATATGATGAAAATGGTAAAAACCATCATGCTGCTGAAGTCGAAACTTTATTGTTTGAAGAAGCTCAGCAACTAGGTATAAAGCAGCGAACATTCAGTGATGAGGATATTGTTCAACGGGCATTATTTGCTTTGATTTGTGAAGGATTTGCCTTGCTTAAAGCGGGGATTGTTCAAAGAATGTCAGATATTGATGTAATCTGGTTGCATGGTTATGGTTTCCCTCGTTACAAAGGTGGGCCAATGTTTCAAGCCAGACAAATGGGTAAAGCACAAGTTGAGCAGAAACTAGCTGAATTAAGAGAAGAGTTTGGTGACGAAATCTGGCCTGTTGTTAATGTTGATTTATTGGGCTGATCTGGATTGGTTAGGATTTTATCTTATAAATTTAAAGTAGAGTTTAACCAAAACTGACAACTAAGTGCGCGTAGTTCGCTCATTTATGTTCGCCTTAAAGTGATGCGTGGATAAATCTACGCTCTACAGGTGAAGGGGCATAGCTGATTAATGTTTATGTCTGCTATTTTTGGAAATAAGGTCCAAAATTTTAGCATTTTTCAATCAGAATTTTTAGTCAACAAAGTGGTAAAAGCGACGCTAGTTATGGCTCGCTTTCGCTCCCATCACGCCTCAGAAAGTCAAAATTGAGTTTGGTGGATTTTTAATTTTTGAATTATATTTTCTTATCTGAACTAATTTAAAAATTGTCACAGTCAAGAAATGATCTATTAAAAATTAACGAACTCTAACGTTAACAAACCTCGCACAGTTGACCTAACAACCTGAAAAGTTTAAGGTCTTCTCAGAGCGATCAGCAGACCGTCATGAATTAACGAATTAGGATCACTTTGTGCGCAAACAGACGAAATTCAATCAACAAAAACGTGTGGCTATCCGCAATCATAGTGCGGAAGCAAACTTATTTTCCCGTCGCATATTTATCGCCTTTTTAGGGGTGATCGTCCTAGTATTGGTATTGTTTAACAATATTTATGATTTTCAAGTAAATTTTTATGACAAATACCAGACACGTTCAAATAGTAACAGAATAAAATTGCTGCCTGTCGAACCAAACCGGGGCCTTATATATGATCGTAATGGCGTGTTGCTAGCCCAAAACAAGCCAGTATACAGTATAGAAGTTATCCCTGAGCAAGTGGATGATATTAAGAAAACCATTGTAAATGTCAGCACATTGCTTGGTATCAGTGAAGAACAGCAGCAAAAATTTTTTAAAACGCTAAAAGGTAAACGCCGCTTCAAACCCTTAGAATTAAAATCTCGGTTAAGTGATCAACAAATCGCGCTATTTTCGGTTAATCAACACCATTACCCCGGTGTTTTCATTGAAGCCAGGCTTAAGCGTTATTACCCATTTGGCTACCTTACCACCCATACGCTGGGTTATGTTGCCCGCATCAACCGCAAAGATGCTAATAAGTTAGAAGACGATGGCATATCAGAAAATTATGCGGCTACCCGTAACATTGGTAAGTCAGGGTTAGAAAAATACTATGAAAAAATTCTGCATGGCACCATTGGCCATCAAGCAGTAGAAGTAAATAATCAAGGTAGGATTATCCGTACCCTAAATTTTACCCCGCCGGTTCCAGGTAAAGATCTGACCTTAACCTTAGATATTGAACTGCAAATGATTGCCAAACGAGCTCTTTCTGGCAAGCGCGGTGCGGTTGTTGCGATAGATCCTCGTGACGGAGGTGTTTTGGCCATGTATTCGAATCCCAGCTACGACGGTAACTTATTTGTTCATGGTATTAGTAGTAAAAATTTTAAAAAAATCACAGATTCCAAAGATTCACCGTTTCTTAACCGTGCCGTACAAGGTGGATATCCGCCAGCCTCTACGGTAAAACCTTTTCTAGCGTTAACAGGATTAGACGCAAAAATAATCACTCCAGAAACTAAAATTAAAGATGATGGCTGGTATCAAATTAAAGGCGTTGATTATAAATGGAGAGAAATGAGTCGCTGGGGTCATCAGTGGGTTAATTTAGCTAAAGCAATCGAAAAATCATGTAATGTATATTTCTACCACTTAGCTTATAACTTGGAGATCACAAGGATCAGTAACATGATGGAAAAATTTGGTTTTGGCAATTATACCGGCATAGATCTTCGCGAAGAAATTCAAGGTATAATGCCTAGCGAACAATGGAAAAGAGCGAAACACAACCAACCTTGGTACCCCGGTGAAACCGTTCACATTGGTATAGGACAAAGTTATTGGACTGTAACCCCTTTACAGTTAGCTCAAGCAACTTCAATTTTAGCCAATGAAGGACAGATTAAAATACCACACCTATTAAAAACAATAACGGAACGGGCGACCAAAACATCATATGACAGCAATGCTAAACCCACTAGTGGGCCATTGATAACTAATATTATGCATGAAAGTAAACCTCCTATTGTAATTGATAACCATCAAAACTGGCGCTTTGTATTAGATGCTATGCACAACGCTGTACAAAAACGTGGTGGTACAGGTTATGAAGCATTCAGAGGCAGCCGTTATGATGCAGCAGGAAAAACGGGCTCTGCTCAAGTAGCAGGCCTTAAACAAGGTGAAAAATATGATGCAGCATCAACCAAAGAAAGTAAGCGCGATAATGCTATGTTTATCGCGTTTGCTCCGTACGAAAATCCAGAAATAGTAATTGCTGTCGCTATCGAGAATATTGCTAAGGGGGGTGGCGGTTTTAACGCAGCCCCGGTAGCCCGTCAGATAATGGATCAGTATTTTGGTAAACGGGTGATTATCAGCCAAGATAAATCAAAACACCCACACCATGACAATATTTACGGTAAAAAATAACAGACCATCAAAAGGTCTTATAGTCAGGAAACCCCAATTAGCAAATCCTTAGCGATACAAAAATTAATCCTAATCACAGTTTCAACTCAATTACTTAATATCACGGGTATGGTAACAGCTGTTCTCTAAAACAAACTCCGACCGTTCGTTGTTACCACTTTCGAGACATTAAGTAATTGATTTAAAGTATGGTTGAGATTAGATTTTCTATCGAATATGCCTTAACTTCCACATGATATAGGCAACTTTAACTGCTCCCTGATCTGAATTTGGCGTATTACAAAATTTAGTTGATACGCAGTCTTTAACAATTTGTCTAAGTTTATTAATTTTTATATCTGGAAATTGAGCTAATACATCTATAGCAATAAGAGAATAGACACCATTTTTTGAATGATTATTCCAAACATCTAGTAAGTTAATATCCTGATATGGAATTCCTTTATTAATAATTCGACCAAATTCATAAAGGATTCTAGCTCCATTTTTGGGGCCAGATTTTTTACCACTTTCAATACTTCGTCCACCGAGTTCTTTTATGTTTGAACCCAAGCAACATTGGATTTTATACCTAATTGAACCTTTTCTATAGTTCCAAAAATCCAACGTTCAAGATCAACGTTTAGAAAAACTTTATTCATAGATAATTTCCATATATTTGAGCACAAGTCAGCTATTTTAATCATTAGAAATTGTATAATAAATTATGTCAACTTAGCTTAACAATTGAGTCCTCTGAGCTGATTAATAGTTGAACCTAATTATTTTGCCTTTTCTTTAATATTATCAAGATAACCTTTTAATGCTGGTGAGAAATCAGTTAAACGATGATAAAGGTTTGTTTCTTTAATCTTCATCGCAGAATGATTACCAGAATAAGAACTAACAAGTTCAATAACTAAACTTGATAGATTGTTACAAAATTCAACAATTTCAGTGTAATACACCTCAAATAAAGTTTTATTTTTCAGAAGGGTAGTAATGAAATGTTGTAATTCTTCAGCATCCATTTGAGGGTCAACACCTTGTAAACTAGATTCAGATGTTGCAGGGTCATACTTAGATATTAAATTGATCGTTCTACTCAAAAAGGTATCTATACTTGAGAAATCAACAGTTTTTCTAACTGTTATAATTTAATTTCTATATTTCTCAACCTAATTCGCTTGCCTAGTTGCAATATAAGCTTTCCAAATTGCTATACAACCACCAATAATAGATAACACTGTAGCAATATAGTTAACACTATCAATCATGGTCTATAGCCTCTAAAATAGATATTGCTTGTTCATCGGTTAATTCATATGGTCTACTCATTTCATCCCAAATATTGAGCATTGCAGAATATTTAGGTAATCTTTGACTATGAGAATTAAAATCTGGAAACTCATGGTTATACTTAAGCTCTTCAAAACGATCTAAATCAACAATAAAATACCTACAATATGCCATGTACGTATATTCTTTATTTCCATCAAAACCTTCAAACTTCAAATAATAATGTTTGGTGAATTTTTCATTTTGAGATTTTTGTGATGAGAAATGTAATACTCTAAACATATTTAGAATATCTACTACACGCTCACATTCTGATTTATTTAATCCGTCCGAAAGGTTTTCATAAATCCAGTCGTAATGTAATTCGTACCCCTCTTCTACAGCTTTTCTACGGCTAGCATAATAATGGGCTTCATCTGGATAAAGCTTTTCTAATATCAAAAATTGATTTACTAAAGATAATCTTTCTTTTTTATCTAAGTTCATTGGTTACACCATAACTTTTATTTTATCAAAGCTAATATCCCACAATTTAAGTTTATTAAAAAGAAAATAAATGCAGTATCTATAAATGGCAGGATGTTACATAAAAGCCTCTTTGATAAGTGTGGTCCATTAGAAAACATATCGCAATTTTTTTTCAGTTAAGGTCTCCTGTGTGAGACATTGTTGCTCAATGTAATTTTACAGATTTATCGAGATAATAAAACTAATGAGAAATTTACTCCCATCTTTGACGCATACAAGAATAATATTGTTACTGGTACTGTCGACTATATTCTATCTGTCAGCCTGCTCTGGTTCGCATCCAATACCAAGTAAGGTCGGTAATATACACGAACAAAAATTATATGACAAAAAATTCGCTGCTCAAGCAAAAACCGCAAACCAGCACTTAAGCGATATTCGCCAACAATTTAATTTGCCTTCTGCTTCGGTGGCCGTTGGTATCAATGGGAAATTAGTCTGGGCGGCGGCTAACGGTCTGGCAGATATAGAAGCTGAAATACCAGCTACTTTAAAAACGGTTTATCGGATTGGTAGCACGTCTAAAGTCATTACTTCGATTGCTATGGGCAAACTGTTTGAAGACGGCAAGCTAGATCTGGATGCACCCATTCAAAAATATGTTCCTTTATTTCCGCTCAAAGAACAAGTCATTACTGCCCGCCAACTCGCAAGCCATACCGCCGGTATTCGACATTACTCCTGGATGTTTAGCCCTCCTTTTAATGAATTTATATTAAACAAACCGTTTGATAACTTGACTCAAGGTCTAAGCATATTTCAGGATGCCGAATTAGAATTTAAACCCGGCACTAATTTCCTCTATAGTTCATACGGGTATAACCTGCTGGGTGCTGTTATTGAAGGAGCCAGTGGACAAGAATATTTGCACTACTTGCAAAAAAATATATTCAAGCCACTAAATATAACAGGCATCAGTGCTGACTATAAGAATAAAGAAGTTGCTAATAGAGCCGAATTCTATCAAGTGGACGACAATAATAACTACAGTGCGGATTGGGAGGTAAACAGTAGTCATAAATGGTCGAGCGGTGGTTTAGTGGCTTCTCCTTCAGATTTGGTTTTACTAGGAAATGCCTTAATGGATAATAAGTTACTATCTGCTGAGACTTTTAGCTTATTGACAACACCTCAAATATCAACAAATGGTGGAGAGAACCCGAGCGGTTATGCTTTGGGCTGGCGTAATGGTAAGAGTCAATTCTCTGTTGGTGAGGGAGAACAAGTTGAATTAGGGTTTATTCATCATGGCGGCACTTCAATTGGAGCGACAACTATGTTTTTGATAATTCCTGAAAGAAACATGGTACTGGCAATAACAACCAATGGAAGATTTGAGCAAACAAATGGGTTTCAAAATAGTATTACTAGAATAGCTGAAGCTTTTTTGGAGAAATAGTACTACTTAACCTGAATTCGGGATAATGAGTACTTGATGTTTCAGCAAAATCAAGAATTTAATGAAACACGTATATCACAGAAAAACGGTGTAACATTAAATCCTCACTCAATGTTTCAACTATCAAGGCATGACGTTTATGAATAGATAATTGGACTCCCCCACATTCGCAAATGTGGGGTAATATAAAAGTTCCTACACAAATATATTAAGAGAGTC
>JABSOI010000114.1 GCA_013216015.1 Alteromonadaceae bacterium
TCGGCACAGGTTTTTAGTTCCAGACAAAACCTAAGTACCGACATCCATGTCGGCAACGCAGCTAGTGGTGATTTAGACCATTTGAAGATGATCACCTATTTAGTGCGATTAATGGTATTAGGCAGTTTCAAAAACAATATGGATTACCACCACATGCATACCAAATACAGCAACGGTTACATAAAGGGCGGGTATTATTGACAAATGGCTTAAGTGTCGCAAATGTTGCCGTTGAATTGGGTTTTCATGATCAAAGTCATTTTCATCGACATTTTAAAAAGGCTGTGGGTGTTGCTCCGGGTGGATATGCCAAACAGGTGACGCCAGGCCATCAGCTTAAACATAAAAGAATTAATGCTTTTTAAATAAGGGAGAAGGGTTAGCCGAAGGCGTAACCCATTAACAATTTGTTCTTGATTATTAAAAAAATAGAACAGTTATTTACTAGGCTCCTGGGCTTTTCTTTCTAATTTTTCGACTATATTCGTATATATATCATCGGCTTTTTCTTGTGCTGATTTTATTTGTTCAACAGTCAGTTTACGTTGGTCCATATCGCGACTTTTTCCGGCAGCCTTATAACCGTTACTGGCAGAAATAATATTCCATACAAAAGACATTTCAGTGCTTTTTTCAACACCTTGTCCGTTAAAATATAATAAGGCTAAATTAAACTGTGCAAGCGCATAATTTTGGTTGGAGGCAAGCTTATAAAAACGTGATGCTTTATAATAATCTTGGTTTGTTCCTTCGCCGTTCGCATGCATCACACCTAAATTGAATTGCGCGCTGACAAGGCCTTTATTAGCAGCAAGCTCGGTTAGGCTGAAGGCCTTTTTTAGATCTTTTGATACTATTTCGCCTTCAGAATACATTAAAGCCAAATCGAATTGAGCATCGGGATTATGTTGTGCCGCAGATAAAGTAAATAGATCAAACGCCTTTTTAACATTTTTAGGCTTGCCCTGACCATTTTTGTAAATTAAGCCCATTTGGTATTGAGCAGGTGAATAGCCTAGCTCAACTAATGGTTCAAGTTTAGCTATTGCTGCTTTGAATTTGCCGCGATTTAGATCGTACATAGCTTCATCAAGTTCATCCGCGCTGCAGGTTCCTGAAATGAAAGCTGTTGCGATAATAAATAATGCTGATATTAGCTGTTTTTTCATATTAGCCTCAGTGGAAAATTATTAATGTTTATTTGTATTCAAGCTCCCGAAGGACAAGCGATTAACGATCATTCCCTATGCTATTAAATCTTAAAACAGATTAACCATTCGTTAAATTTAATGCCTTGATATGCTCGTTTCTCAACTTGCTGAATTTTTCATGTTCAAGTAGCTTGAGTATAATACCAATTGTACTAAGTAAGTGATTACCCTCGATGGTCTAATTTCCAATAGCTTGCCGACATGGCCGCTAGGCATTCATGCCTTCGCTGCATTAGTGCATCCATGCACGTCGATGTCGGTGCTTAGGTTTTGTCTGGAACTAAAAACCTGTGCTCTTGAAAATTTATCCTCATCGATCTCTGACCACTAACTTAATACAATCGGTACAAGTGTAGCAGTTAAATTGAATTGTCAGATGTTTGTGACATTATTTCTTCTATTTGTTCTTCTAATTCAAGCCAATGCATTTCATTTTCTTCAATATCGTTTTTTAACTGAGCTTGTTGTTTTAATAATTCGGTTAATCTAACTTTAAACTCAGCCTGATATATTTCACTGTCGCCAAGAATTTCTTCTACCTTATCTAATTCGAGCTGGTATTGGTGAACTTTTTTCTCAAATTTATCAGCTTGTTTCTTAAGAGGTGATGCTTTTTTACGTAATTCGGCTTGTTCACGACGTAATTGTTTTTTATCGATGGTATTTTCGTTAATGGTTTTGGTACTTTGCAGGCTTTGTTTTTTATCATCATTAAGCCATTGTTGATAATCATCAATGTCACCACTGAATTCACTGACTTTACCATTGGCAACGATATAAAATTCATCAACACAAGATTCAAGCAAGTATCTGTCATGGGCAATCAGAATGATGGCTCCGCCAAATTCTTGTAGAGCCAGGACCAGTGCTTGACGCATTTCTAAATCTAAATGGTTTGTTGGTTCATCGAGCAAGAGTAATTGAGGTTTTTCCAGTACAATCAAGGCTAAAACCAAACGTGCTTTTTCACCACCCGACATGGTGTTTACCTGAGCCAAAGCTTCATCGCCGCTGAAACCAAATCGACCCAGAAAAGTTCTGGCTTGTGGTTCACCAAATTCACGTTTGGCCCTGATAATATGATCAACGGGACTAGAACTTAAATGCAGTTGCTCTAATTGATGTTGAGAAAAGTAACCTATTTTTAAATCTTGAGCACAGTATCTGTCACCCGCTAATAAGTTAATTTCACCCGCTAAAGATTTTATTAAGGTTGATTTACCCGCACCATTGCGACCGAGCAAACCAATACGACTACCAGGCACTAAAGTGATACCAACATCCTGTAAAATGGTCGTTTGTTGATAACCACAATTCGTTTCGGTAAGGGCTAATAATGGATAAGGTAATGATTCAGGGACTGCAAAGCTGAAAGTAAATTGACTGTCTACATGAGCGGGGGCCAATTCAGGCAGTTTCTCTAAACGCTTTAACCGACTTTGTGCTTGTTTTGCTTTACTTGCTTTGGCACGAAACCGGTCAACAAATGAAGTTAAATGAGCTACTTCTTTTTGTTGTTTTTGATATTGAGCGTCTTGCTGTGCCAAATGCTCTGCACGTTGACGTTCAAAAGCACTGTAATTGCCAGAATATAATTTCGCTTTTTGGTGTTCAATATGGATAATTTGTCCAATGACATCATCAAGAAAATCACGGTCGTGGGATATTAATACCAGGGTGCCGTCAAATCTTTTTAACCAACGTTGCAGCCAAATTACCGCATCTAAATCTAAATGGTTGGTTGGTTCATCCAATAATAGCAGGTCAGCACGACTGATTAATGCTTGAGCCAGGTTTAGACGCATACGCCAACCACCGGAAAAATCTTGTACCGGATTGGTGAGTTGTTCTTGCAGGAAACCTAAGCCATGTAATAGTTCACCAGCTCGTGCAGGTAAACTATAACCGTGAATAGCATCGATCTTATTAATGATCGTTGCTTCTGCAATTCCGTCATCTTTTTCTCTGGCCAGCATTAAAGCATGTTCTAATTGGCGAAATTCTTTATCGCCATCCATAACATAATCCAAGGCTGATTCAGCGAGTGCCGGGGTTTCTTGTTTTACTGTGGCAATTACCCAGCTTGATGGCATTGAAAGATCACCAGCATCTGGAGTTAACTCACCTAATAGAGCTGCGAATAAAGATGACTTTCCACAGCCATTGGCTCCAACTAAACCGACTTTATGATTGGGATGTATAGTAAAGCTTGAAGCTTTTATCAGGTTCTTAGCACCCCGGTCTAAGCTTAATTCACTCGCTGTTATCAATGGAAAACCCTCTGTCATTAACTATACCAATTATATCAAATAAGTGTTCATATTCAGATGGTCAATCAAGCGCCTTGCCTACATGGATGTAGGTACTTAGGTTTTGCCTGGAGCAAAAAACCTGTGCTTTTGAAAATTTACATTCACTGAATATAGAACACTTATTTAATACAATTGGTATTACGATGACTATAATTTTGTATTATTTAAATAAAGGGCGCTATTGTCGCTTTTCCTGAGGGGTATATTCAAGGTAAAATGTATAAACTTAACTATTAATGATGATTTTTCGTGAAAAAAGCTACTAAGAAACGTTTTATTTCCGGCGCAATTTGTCCCAAATGTAAAGAAATGGACACTTTAGCCCTGACCAAAGAGCTGGGCATTGAAAAGGTGACTTGTGTAAGTTGTGGTGCACAGATGATTCAACCAGAAGAACATGTCTCAAAAGAAATTAGACCTGAAGAACAGGTCATTGGACTTTTTAAACCCTAGACAGCGGTTTTATACCATTCGCATTAAATAAATGACAAATATTCAATGATAAGTGTATGGATGCACGTAAGTAGGATAACGCAGGAGCAATTATCGAGCAATAGCTGGCGTGTGTGATTGAAGGCACAGGTCTTTAGTTCCAGACAAAACCTAAGTACCGACATCCATGTCGGCACAGGTTTTTAGTTCCAGACAAAACCTAAGTACCGACATCCATGTCGGCAACGCAGCTAGTGGTGATTTAGACCATTTGAAGATGATCACTTATTTAGTGCGATTGGTATTATTTTAAAAATGTGGCGGCGGCGGTTCTGTTTCAATTTTATCACTTTGGGTTGCACTACCTTCTTTTATCCGGCTGGCAATAAACTGTAATTGATTTGTTAGTTCGGCTATTTTTGCCTGGTGAATTGTTAATTCTTGATTGAGTTGTTCGATAACATCATCTTGAAACGCATTTCGTGATTCTAACGCTTCTATTCTATCAATTAATGTTGTCGGTGATGTTATTGCTTGGGTATTGGCCATAATTCAGCATATCCTGAAGAGCTTTCGGTGATTATATGGTTATTATCTCGAAAAACCGCACTATAAACAACAGCACCGGAGGGGCGATTTTTATCTTTAGGTTTTACTCGCCAACTTGCTATCTTTTTGCCTGTTTGTATATCCCACAAATTTACCCTGCGGCTTGGAGAACCAGTTAACAGTTGTTTACCGTCAGGTGAAAATTGTACTGAGCTGAATATTTCCTGACGATTCAAGTGCTTTAATTGACTGATCAACTTGCCTGTTTTTAGATCCCATATGTTGGCAATTTTCATACTGTCAGCTGAAAAGGCATACCGACCTTTAGGATCTAAGGCGACTCTAGAAACACGACTTTTGTGATTAAAACGATAAATGACTTGTCCGGAAGAAGTATCCCAGACATAGGCGATAAAATCGCTACCACCAGAGATGGCAACACGGCCGTTTGGCATCATATCAACGGAGTTTATTTTTTCTTTATGCCCCAGGAATTCTAATCGTCGACCTGATGAAGGTGTAATGTGAAGCACTGTTCCATTAGCTTTCCCGATAAGTAAGTATTTACCGTTATTTGCAACACTAATATCACGTATATTAGAATGTTGTAGTTTCCAATATCCTTCAGACTGTCCTGTTTTCATATTCCAAAGCGCAAAGTTTTCTCTGCTAGCCGTTAAAACATGACTATTGTTATCGGAAATATCGACAGCAAGTACTAAATTATCCGCGTTGTCTTGTTGATGAGACCAATTGAACAGGTTTTCGTTGTTTTCAAGATCCCACAAACCGACGCCATGATATATTGAAGATACGACACTGTATTTTCCATCATTGGATATATTGGCTGCATACGAACCATCAGTAGCATGTTGCCAACGCTGTAACGGTTCTTTGTCGATTGGCTGGCATGCTGCAATATTGTTAATAAAAAGTAAATAAATAGTGAGTTTTAAACAACTTTTTAATCCAGCTTTTAAGTGAGGGTTACAATTAAACAAAATATTAATACTTTTCTATTATTGTATTTATCGTTAGTATAGGGTGTTTTTTACGGTATTGTTTAGATTATTAGGCAATTTCTGCTCAATATTTAATTACTGCAATATTTAACTTACTGTTTGGAGGAATTCTCCAACTGTTTAATAAAATGGAGAAATAAATGAAATTTTTCAAACCTACACTCGTGGCTATCGCACTTGTTTCAATAATGGGCTGTCAAGAACAACCAAAAGAAGAAATAGCGGTTGGGCCAGTACTGGATACAGAAATACAAAAACAAGCCTATGGTTTAGGAGCTTCAATTGGTTTGTATATGGAACGTAACCTTGAAGAACATAATAAAATGGGCTTGGCATTAGATAAAAAACTAATTGTTAAAGGTTTTGTCGATAGTTTAGATGGTAATTCGTTAATAGAAAAAGAAGAAGTACAAACGTTATTAATGAGTTTAGACCAGTCTTTGAAAGCTAAACAAAAAGAAATGGCAGAAAAAGAAGCTGAAGCCAGTTTAGCCGCAGGCCAAAAATACCTTGAAGACAACGCTAAAAAAGAAGGCGTTAAAGTGACTGAATCAGGTATTCAGTATTTAGTAATGACAGCGGGCGAAGGCGAAAAGCCAAAAGCAACTGATACTGTAAAAGTACATTATAAAGGTACTTTCTTAAACGGTGAAACATTTGATAGCTCATATGATCGTGATCAGCCAGCAGTTTTTCCTTTAAACCGAGTGATCAAAGGTTGGACTGAAGGTGTACAGTTAATGTCTGTAGGCGCTAAATTCAAATTTACAATTCCTTCAGACTTAGCTTATGGCCCAGTGGGCAATCCACCACGTATTCCTGGTAATTCAGTATTAGAGTTTGAAATTGAATTATTAGAAATTCAAAAGCTTGAAAAACCAGCAGAAGTTGGTGAGAAGTAAGTTAAAGATAGAATTTTAATTTAACAAGTAAAACAAAAAAGCGAGCCTTGCTCGCTTTTTTTATTAGCTTGTTTTAATAGGTATTACAACGTTTGTTCTAACAGCTGAGTTAATCGCTTTGCAGCAAGTATGATTCGTTGTTGTAAAATAGCGGAAAACTTTTTGTAATATTCATCAGTTAATTCCAGTTCCTCTTTTTTGATCACACACTCTGTACCTTTTTGTATGCAGTAACCTAAATCAGGGCGACGAACCAAGTTGAAAGATTCATTAGCCCATTGCCATACAGGGAGCTTTCCATTTAATTGCGGTGATGATGTTTGTGGCCATTGTTTATTTAACAGTCTCAACCATTCTTGTTCATTGTTTTTGTCCGGATAAAGTAAACAGCTATCCCATACCCAATGTAAGTTAGTGCACTTTCCATCAGGTGAACTCACTTTAGTTCTGTTGCCTCCTAAATCGCTGCCAAAACTAACATGTAAAGGTTGGTGAATATCTCCTAACCAGTGACCTAAAAACATTAATGCTTGTGATTTTCCCCAGTTATTTTTCGCTTTATTAAGTTTATTTGTATGATAAATAATAGCTTGTGGCAGACAATCTTTTTCGCAAGTATTACTATTAATAGCGTTGGTGTTTCTCGGCATATTCACATAATGCCAGGTTTTAAATTGCTTATAATCATCATGTTTTTTTATTGCATCAGCCCAGGTGCAAGCAGTAGCAAAAGTTATTTTTTCATTTTTTAATAATTTATTATAGCGATTGATCGCGACTTTATGTTTCTGAGGCAGCTGCTCAAGCAAGGCGTCTACTGTTTGTTGTTTTTCTAACGCTAAATGTTGATAACTGAGTTGGCAAACTAGTTTATGACCCAATGAACCTAAAGCGAAACTGTTACCTGAAAATAAGGATAAGCAAACAAAAAGTATTGGATAGAGGTGATTGGTTTTGATAAATTTAATTTTCATAGTTAACTTCGATTTGTTAATTGTTATTACTTTATAAATGACTTAATAAACTTCATTGAATGAGGAGGAACGTTATTCAGTGAAGTTAAGAACCGCTGATGATAATTTTTTGAATAATTTCACTGGTTGATAATGACTCGTTTTGAGGTAAAACACTACAGCCAGCTAATAAATAAATAACCTTTTGCCCTTGTTTGGCCAGCTCAATAGCATGCTGATAATTAACTAGTATTGACGATAAAGTTTCTTGCGGGTATTTATCCGCGTCACGTCTTATATATTCAATTAAATCAGAATTTACTTCGGTATCATAAAATACAGCATCGGCGAATTGCATTGCTCTATGTGCTTGCAAGGTTAAGTTGTCAGGGTTTCCATCTTGGGTTTGAATAAAAACAATTTCACCTTCAGGTGGTTTAACCTCTTTTTTTAGACTGTGGATTAATTGTTGCTCTGCTTTAGTAGTATTACCTGATAATATTGCTTGTCCGATATTACCCCGTAGCGTCTTTTCCCAGAAAGTACGGCGGTTACGTAGTCCTTTTACCCGCGCTTTTACATGGTCTCTAAATTTTAATGAGAATTCTGCTAACCTGCCATATTCATGAGGCAAGGTTTTTTCGATTTGCTCGCGTAACATTCTCAATAGTATGGGAGCACTGCTCGAACTCGACATAGCGATGAGTATTGGGGAACGGTCAATAATGGCTGGAGTGATATAACTGCATAGCTCTGGTTGATCAACCACATTAATTAATAGTTTTAAACCGGTTGCTTCTTCAAAAACAGCTTGGTTCACTTCACTATCATTTGTTGCTGCAATGACCAGATTTTTATTATCTAATAAGCCTTTTTTATATTTATGTGTTAGCCATGATAATTGATGTTTCTTTATTAAATGCATAACACTTGGGCAAACATCATCAGACATCACCGTTATTCGGGAAGTTGATTTTAACAATAGTTCTATTTTTCTGGCAGCTACGTCGCCACCACCAATAACAATGGCGTTAATTTTTCTTGCGTCGAGAAATATGGGAAAGTATTTCATGCTTAATTTTGATTAATGCTCATTTAATGATAATTGCTTCAAGTGTACTAATGGATACTCTTATTTTCAAACAAGTAATCTTAAAACCGTAATTTTATAAAGTAATGACCGCCAGATAAGGAACTAAAACTTGGATATATTGTTGTAAGGGGTAAAGAAAGTGGCAGTTAATAGTGTAATTAGCATAACAAAAAAATATTTATTGATGTGTTAGTGAATAGGGCCATGCGCACTGGTAGGTGTAGCTATTTCTCGTATTTTAACTCCTGATTTTAGGTTACACTAGCGAAAATTTTACCTTAGAGATTAAATATGCCTTGGATACAGCTTAGATTAAGTGCCGACGAAGAGACAGCTGAAAAATTCAGTGATTGGTTAATGGCTTGTGGTGCTCAGGCCGTAACTTTTATTGATGCTAAAGATACTCCTATTTATGAACCTTTACCGGGTGATGAAGTGTTATATTGGTCGAATACTATTGTTATGGGGCTATATGATGCCAGTCATGATATGGAAAAGGTACTTAACTATTTAAAAGGTATTCATCCAGATAAGCAGGACATGATTTATAAGCTTGAACAACTTGAAGATAAAGACTGGGAAAGAGAGTGGATGGATAACTTTCATCCGATGAAGTTTGGTGAACGCTTATGGATTTGTCCAAGCTGGCTTGAAGTACCAGAGCCTGATGCAGTTAATGTAATGTTAGATCCGGGGCTTGCATTTGGAACAGGTACGCATCCAACAACGGCATTATGCTTAACTTGGCTTGATGGTTTAGATATCAAAGGGAAAACTGTTGTTGATTTTGGTTGTGGTTCCGGGATTTTATCGTTAGCGGCATTAAAGTTGGGTGCTGAGAAAGTCATTGGCATAGATATAGATCCACAAGCATTGCAGGCAAGTTTAGCCAACGCAAAGCGAAATAATGTAGAAGACCGATTGGAGTTATATTTACCGAGGGATCAGCCAAAATTTAAAGCCGATATAGTTGTTGCAAACATTTTAGCAGGACCATTACGTGAACTTGCACCAACAATAATTGAATTTGTAGGTGATAAAGGTCTGTTAGCATTATCTGGTGTTTTAGAAGAACAAGCACAAGAACTACAATCGATATATGGTAAATGGTGCGTTATGGATCCAATTGCTGTGCAGGAAGAATGGGTTCGTCTCTCAGGTATTAAGCAGAACAGATGAAAGCGCTTTTATTTTTGAACATAGATTTTATGAACAATGATTGTGCAAAATCTGCCCACATCAATAGTTTGCAAAATGTCAACAGGAAAAAGTTGTAAAAAATCCATTTTTGTTCAATTTATATGCTTTCCAATCACCCAAAAAACACGTAAGATGAGCGCCCTTTTGACTGAGAGCTCAAAAAAACAGCACAATGAAGATAGGCCCATATACCTTAATGAGTAATGTCATGCTCGCGCCAATGGCGGGGATCACGGATCAACCGTTCAGACAATTATGTTGTAGGATGGGGGCAGGGTTAGCCGTATCAGAAATGATTTCATCAAATCCTAAAGTTTGGGATACGGAAAAATCTAAACGCAGAATGTTGCATAGTGATGACGCAGGAATACGTTCCGTGCAAATTGCCGGATCATGTCCCGAAGAATTAGCTTTTGCTGCTCAGGTTAATGCTGATAAAGGCGCCCAGATAATTGATATTAATATGGGTTGTCCAGCAAAAAAAGTGAATAAAAAATTAGCGGGTTCAGCGTTATTGAAAGAACCGGCATTAGTTGAGCAGATTGTTAAATCTGTTGTTAATGCTGTTGATATTCCAGTAACACTGAAAATTCGTACCGGTTGGTGCGAAAATACTCGCAATGGTGTAGAAATTGCGAAAATCGCTGAGATTAATGGTATTCAGTCTTTGGCTGTTCATGGTCGTACCCGTAATGACTTTTACAAAGGTAATGCGGAATACGATACCATTAAGGCGATTAAAAAAGCGATTGATATTCCCGTCGTAGCTAATGGTGATATTAATTCAGCTGATAAAGCTGAACAAGTATTAAGCTACACCGGAGCTGATGCCATAATGATAGGTCGTGCAGCCCAGGGTAATCCTTGGATATTTCGGGAAATTAATCATTTCTTGAAAACCAGCAGACATATGTTGGCTCCAACCTTAGATGAAGTGCGTTCAACATTAGTTGAGCATGTAATGGAATTACATACCTTTTATGGTGATTTTTTGGGGGTGAGATTCGCCCGCAAACATGTTTCCTGGTATATGCGAACACCTTATTTGTTAAGTAGTAACGTTAATGACCAAGAGACGACATTTCGATCTATATTCAATGGTTTAGAGTCTAAGAGTGAACAACTTGATGCTTTAAATCTGTATTTTGATAATTTAACTTAAGAAAGAGTCTGAACTTTATGTTTGAACAAAATATTTCCTCTCCATTTATTACCGGTGATTTGCAAACTCAAACAAAGGCATCGCCTTTACGTACCCAAGCAAAAATAGCTATTAAAAATTATTTATCGCAATTGAATGGTAATGATGTAGATGATATGTACGACCTGGTACTTTCTGAAATAGAAGCGCCAATGTTAGAAGAAGTAATGCAATATACGCGTGGTAATCAAACCCGCGCTGCGAACTTGTTAGGTATTAACCGCGGCACATTACGTAAGAAATTAAAAAAATACGGAATGAATTAATTTAGTGGCAGGTTTGCCCTGCCGAAAAAAAGCACCTTAGGGTGCTTTTATTTTTTTATTTTTAAATTTTTATATAGTTACACTACATTAAAGGTAAATATAATAGCAATGGATACTCCACGCCCAATAAAACGCGCACTGTTAAGTGTGTCGGATAAAACAGGTATTGTAGATTTCGCACGTAGCTTAGCTCAAAAAGGTGTTGATATTTTATCAACGGGCGGCACAGCGAAACTTTTGGCTGACAACGGCATTCAAGTGACTGAAGTTTCTGATTACACCGGTCATCCTGAAATTATGGACGGTCGCGTTAAAACATTACATCCTAAAGTGCATGGCGGAATTTTAGCGCGTCGTGGTATTGATGAAGCAGTAATGGTTGAAAATAATATCAGTGCTATTGATATTGTTGTGGTTAACTTATATCCATTTGCAAAAACTATAGCTGACGAAAACTGTAGCTTGGCAGATGCCGTCGAAAATATTGATATTGGCGGACCAACTATGGTGCGTGCGGCAGCTAAAAATCATAAAGACGTAACTATTGTGGTAAATGCCCATGACTATGTTCGTGTTTTAGCTGAAATGGATGCGAATAACGATTCATTAACTTATCAAACACGTTTTGATTTAGCTATTGCTGCATATGAGCACACGGCTGCATATGATGGCATGATTGCTAACTATTTTGGTAAAATGTTGCCAGCTTATGGTAGCGGTGATAACCAGGAAAACAAAAGCAAGTTCCCACGTACATTTAATAGCCAGTTTATTAAAACACAAGATTTACGTTATGGAGAAAACTCTCATCAACAAGCTGCATTCTATGTAGAAGCGCAACCAGAAGAAGCGTCAGTTTCTACCGCAACGCAATTACAAGGTAAAGCTTTATCGTTTAACAATATTGCTGATACTGATTCGGCATTAGAGTGTGTTAAAGAATTTGATGAACCAGCTTGTGTTATCGTAAAACATGCAAACCCGTGCGGTGTTTCAATTGGTGAAAATATTTTAGCCGCATATGAAGGGGCTTATAAAACTGATCCGACATCAGCGTTTGGTGGCATTATTGCTTTTAACCGCGAGTTAGATGCTGATACTGCTGAAGCAATTGTTTCTCGTCAGTTCGTTGAAGTGATTATTGCGCCAAGCGTTTCAGTGGCTGCCGCACAAATTGTTTCCGCTAAACCAAATCTTCGTTTACTTGAATGTGGTCAATGGTCAACTACTACCACAGGTTTAGATTATAAACGTGTTAATGGTGGTTTATTAATACAAGACAGAGATCAAGGTAAAGTAACCAGTGATGATTTAAAAGTTGTTACGAAGCGTCAACCAACGAGTGATGAAATGCGCGATTTGCAATTCTGTTGGAAAGTAGCGAAATATGTGAAATCAAATGCCATTGTTTATGTTAAAAATAGCATGACTATTGGTGTTGGTGCAGGCCAGATGAGTCGTGTATATTCTGCAAAAGTTGCTGGTATTAAAGCCGCAGATGAAAACCTGGAAGTTGAAGGTTCAGTAATGGCATCTGATGCCTTCTTCCCATTCCGTGATGGTTTAGATGCTGCCGCTGCTGCAGGTATTACAGCCGTGATACAGCCTGGTGGTTCAATGCGCGATGACGAAGTTATTGCTGCTGCAGATGAACATGGTATTGCTATGGTGTTCACTGGTATGCGTCATTTTCGTCATTAATCTCGCTGATCACTAGTCAATAGTCGGATTGTCTTTTTCGATTTTTGTCTTTAGAGGCTTTTGTCAACTGAAGTTTTCTTCATTTGAGATAAAGGGTAGCTATCATGAGACAGTTATCCTGTTTTCTCTTTTACTTTTGACATGAAAAGCTGTTATAAAAAAGCCTTAATTAATTTACTTAGGTTAAAGAAGATAATATGACATCATTCAAATCAATTTTTAGTGTTTCAGTATTAAGTCTCAGTATGCTTTGTTTATACACCAGCAATGCACAATCGCATCAAACGCATCACCATAACAAATTAGAACAAGCCATTTCTGGTGAGCACCGTTCGGCAAAAAATAAAAATCGTGACGAATACCGTCATCCGGGAAAGACTTTGTCTTTCTTTGGTTTTCATTCAAAAATGTCAGTTGTAGAGATAACACCGGGTGGTGGTTGGTATACCGAAATATTAGCTCCGGCGCTTAAAGGTACGGGTAAATTGTATGCTGCCCATTATCCTGATACCGATGAAGATAACTATTACAGTAGATCACGTAAACGTTTAGAAAAAAAACTAGCAAGTCATGAGGTTTTCAGCGAAGTTGTATTAACTAACTTTATACCAAAAAAAACAAATGAAATAGCGCCTGCAAATAGTGCAGATTTAGTGCTTACCTTCCGTAATCTTCATAATTGGGGAGATGAAGGAATGGCAGCAGTTTTCAACGATGCTTATGCTGTTCTTAAGAAAGGCGGTGTATTAGGTATTGTTGAACATCGTATGCCGGAAGCACAAAATTGGAAAGATAATGAGAGCAGTGGTTATGTTCCTGAATCTATGGTGATAAAACTTGCAACAGCTGCGGGGTTTACCTTAGATTCAAGCAGTAAAATAAATGCTAATCCGAAAGATACTGCCAGTCATCCAAAGGGCGTTTGGAGTTTACCGCCAGTTTTGGCATTGAAAGAAAAAGATAAAGAAAAATATTTAGCGATTGGCGAAAGTGATCGCATGACATTAAAATTTGTGAAATAGCGCAATAAACTAATTGTCGCTCAATTATTAGGAAATAAAAAATGAAGGTTTTGGTAATTGGTGGTGGTGGTCGTGAACATGCTTTAGCATGGAAAGCAGCACAATCAGCTAAAGTTTCTAAGGTTTTTGTTGCGCCTGGCAATGCTGGTACAGCAATAGAAGATAAATTAGAAAATGTGGCCATCAGTGCAACTGATATTCCAGCTTTACTGACTTTTGCTCAAACTGAAGGTATAACTTTGACAATAGTTGGTCCGGAAGCTCCATTAGTTGATGGTGTTGTGGATACATTTAGAGCGCAAGGACTCGCAATATTTGGTCCTACTAAAGGTGCGGCTCAACTTGAGGGATCAAAAGCATTTTCAAAAGATTTTTTTGCCCGCCACAATATACCTACTGCTGCTTATCAAAACTTTACAGAAATTGAACCAGCCAAAGAGTATGTTCGTCAACAAGGCACACCAATAGTCATTAAAGCTGATGGTTTGGCTGCTGGTAAAGGTGTCATTATTGCAGAAAATGATCAACAAGCATTTGAAGCGATTGATGACATGCTGGCAGGTAACAAATTTGGTGATGCTGGTAGTCGTGTCGTTATTGAAGAATTCCTTACTGGCGAAGAAGCAAGTTTTATTGTGATGGTTGATGGTGAAAATATTTTATCGTTTGCATCATCTCAAGATCATAAAGCGCGAGATAATGGTGATAAAGGCCCTAATACTGGTGGAATGGGAGCTTACTCCCCTGCACCGGTAGTTACTCAGGCTGTGAATGACTGGGCAATTGAAAATGTAATTCGTCCGACAGTTGATGGCATGAAAGCAGAAGGAAATACTTATACAGGTTTTCTTTATGCTGGCTTGATGATTTCACCTGATGGTACTGCCAAGGTTTTAGAATATAACTGTCGTTTTGGCGATCCTGAAACACAACCTATTATGATGCGTTTGCAATCAGATATAGTTGAACTTTGTTTAATGGCATGTCGTACAGAACTGGATAAAGCGATTATTGAATTTGATCAAAGAGCAGCAGTTGGTGTCGTGCTGGCTGCTGGTGGTTATCCAAATGATTATGCGAAAGGTCTAGAAATTACAGGTTTGGAGTTAAATACATCAGCTTCAGCAAAAACCTTTCATGCGGGCACCTCAATGGCTGATGGTAAAGTTGTTACTTCTGGCGGACGGGTATTATGTGCAACGGCGTTAGGTGATACTGTAACCGAGGCTCAAAAACTAGCGTATCAATTGGTTGATCAAATTAGCTGGCAGGATATGTTTTGTCGAACTGATATCGCGCATAGGGCAATTGAACGAGAGCAACATTAGTTTCTTTCATTTTTATATCGATTAAAAATAATGTTTGAGGTAAAAACGCCCGTCATAAATTGCCGGGCGTTTTTTGTCAGATGCAGGATATATTTTTAATTGCTTTTTAATTGGTCGGGAGAAATTCCGGTGGCTAGTGCAGCTTTGATTACGGATTGTTTGTCTACACCGGCAGTAATGGCGGCATTGACGATTTTGTGTACGTCATTAGAATGAGTTGAATTTATGGCGACCATGATGACTCTATTCGCTTCATCAGGAAACATCTTAATAGTATTTTGTACTAAACTTGCGACTTGTTCTGGAATTGCTTTAATCGCACCAGCTAAAATATCAAACTTTTGAGCTGGATGATTAAGCATTGTTTGATTAACAATAGAATCTAAAACAAACGGTTCCGTAATAATTGCAATTTTAATAATTTTTTCTAAATTATCTGGGCGGTGTAAAGCCGCAATATCAACAATTTCTTTTGCGTAAGCTGGCTCAGCTCCTATTGCAATGCGAACTATTTCTTCTGAGCTTGCCACTCCTGAATTAATGAAAGTTGCGATAACGTCACAGGTTAACGCAGGTTCGGCATGAAGAGCGCCCAACATTATTTGTCGGTATTCTTTGGGGTATGAAGCAAGTGCTGTATTTAAAACAGCGTCGACTTGTTCAGGATAACGTTTTAAAAGCGATTTAACGCTATTCTTAATAGAAATATTGTGGCGAATTTGGTAATTAAGCAATTTGGCAATAAACTTTCCATGTTTAACACGTGCGTGATCCTTCGCGAAAGAACAAATGCTAATAGTACAAAGCAGCAATAAAATAATAAATTTATTCAATATATACCCTCTACATCGTCTTCTTTACTTATTGCGATGTTTTAGATTAAGTTTATTCATAACAACGATACTTAATATAAAGTAAACAAACGAACAAATCCCCTGTGTTTTTATACATAACATATTCGAAAAGCTAGCTCTGAAGATTGAAATGCAAACAAATAGTTCATTTTTCAAGCGAACGAACCAAATAGTGAAAATAGTGCTTGATCCTTTTTCGAAAATGTCTAAAATGCGCATCCACTTCCAAGAGGAAACTCAAGGAACTGTTTTGATAAGTTAAGTCTTCTTAGAAGGCAAT
>JABSOI010000115.1 GCA_013216015.1 Alteromonadaceae bacterium
ATTGGGATTGAAAGCAACGCAGTAGATAATCTTTTAAAACGCTTCAAAACCTGCATCTTGAATGATTACGGGTATAGTTCATGGTTTACAAATTGATCATCTTTTATAGACGTGTCAGCTTTTTGATGTGTTTGATAGTTATTCTTTTCTTTGAGTTCCTCGTGTCTTGCAAATCGAGAATGATTTGCAAGAAGATCAGAACAATACTAACCCAACTATTAACCTTTTCATCACATATTCATCATCCAAGCCAGCTATTACACGTTTACTTTTTACATCTACACCAAATTTTTTCATTGTTAGGTATATTCAAGCAATTTACTTCATTAACGCAAAATTTTCTGCTGCATTACCACTTTTTAAACAAATATAGTCTTCACTAAAGCTTATACCAATACCATTAATATAGTGATAAATATTCAATAATTAGTGCATGAATGCACGTAGGTAGGTAGGTAGGAGAAGTTATCGAGGATAAATTGCCAATAGTTTTTCTTTTACCGATAATGCGTAACGTGACTCTTCATCATCAACCACATTATGTTTGAGTAGTCGATTAATAGAATTTAAGCCTAGGTCTAAGTTTCCCTTATCATCAAGGGTAAAATACGCACTCAGCAAACAAGCATCCGTCCACTTAATGAAGGCTTCTTTTTTACCCGGGGGTAAATTACAGACTTGGGTAAAAAGTACTCCCGCTTGTTGTTTTTTATCAAAAGTCCAAAGTAACTGCGCTGCCCTTTCAAGTACCTCAATATCATTTTTAAACTCAACAGACATTCTGTTTATCATGCTAAAACTTTCTTTTTCATTCTGAGTGTTTTGTAAATGATCCATCATGGAAATTTGTGCGAAAGCTGAATTATTTTCCATTAATTTATCGACAATAGGCTTTTGCTTACTGATGTCACCCCCCATCATAGACGGCTGTGCATAAGCTTTCGCCGCTTCCATTTGATAACGCTCATTATCGGGAGCTAACGCAGCAGCTTTAATCATTGCAGAAACATAACGCTTATAATTCGACATTTTGGTAAATATAGACGCCTTCTTTGCAATTTTAATCCACAATAACCCTGCCATATAATGAGCCTCAGCATTGGTCGGATTATCTTGTAAAAAAGTGATGAGCTTATCTTGGGCCTCATCGTCATCTTGTTGAATATCAACGGCAATAGCTAACAATTCAGCCTCAGGGTTTAGTGATACATTTAAATGATTTTTTTGCTTTAATTCTCTGATTATCTTTTCCACTTTTTGATAATCACGATAGAAATAGGCATTTTTCACTTCTGCTAATATTTGGCTGTTGGCAGAAATTGACGTTAAAACAAGAAATAAACCACAGAGTAATTTTTGATAATTCACTATTATTCTCACTATTATAGGCCAGCTACAACTAATTTATT
Organism: Alteromonadaceae bacterium; assembly: GCA_013216015.1. Classification (GTDB taxonomy): domain Bacteria; phylum Pseudomonadota; class Gammaproteobacteria; order Enterobacterales; family Alteromonadaceae; genus JABSOI01. The sequence continues at coordinate 1,410 of JABSOI010000115.1, forward strand.
AAAAACTTATTTAAAAAGATGTAACCGACAAACAAAGTGACCCATATCGAAATGTCGGCATATGGATCACATAACTTACCTAGTGTTAGTCCAGAAACGGGATCATAGCGAAGCGCAGTAGACATCCGTTTCTGGATGGGCACTAGCTATTCAACTTCCAATACATTATTGACTAAACTTCGGTCGATACGAAGTCGATTAGGGTCAATTTTTACATAGTTGGGTTTTTCTTTAGATGCTATAACAACCTTTGTACGGTCTTGATTAAATTTAACTTTTTTGATCAAGGTCATATTTTCATTATCTACCGCTGGGAAACCTGAATAAAAAGCGATATCTATGCTGTCATTTATCGTCTCTTTTTCCTCTTTATTGTTCTGCTGGTTTAACACCAATTTTAGCGTACTCACATCAATTGTTGTTTCATAATCACCATTTGCCAATTGCACACTTTTGGCATTGTGAATAGTAAACTCATGGAAAACCACACGTTTAAATAATTCATTGATCATCACGATTTGACTATCGTTGGCAACCTTATAAAACTCATTCAATAAGTCTAAAGAAGTTGGTTTCTTAGGATACCCATGATTTTCCAATAAACTTTTCAGTGCTTTATTGATATTTTCTTCACCCAATAAATCAAGCAAAGCATGCATTGTCTGCTTACCTTTATCATAATAAACATGAGGCTCCATGCCGATAGAATATAAGGGTTTTTCAATATTAGTACTGTAAGGTCTGCCGCGTAAATAACGACCTATTGACTGGTTTACATCAATATTTACTGCATATTCACCATAAAGTTGTCTGGCCATCACTAATTCAGTGTATTCCGACAAAACTTCCGTTAATAAAGCATAACCACCAATATAGTTTGGCTCGATATAATAGCCCCAATATTGATGAGCAAATTCATGTGATACGCCACTTAATAACGGATTATATTCACCACTGATTACATCACTGTTATCTAAGTTGAAAAATCGATTCTCAACGCCCACATACATGCCAGGTTGTGCACTACCAAAAGATTTCGCACTGGAAAAATACGGTAATTCAACCACACTGAATTGGTTTGAATGATAAGGATGGTAATTCGCAGCAAAATAATCCATTGTTTGTTTAAGTGCATCAAACATTAATTCAGTATCTTTATTATGCTCAGGACTATGATAGGTAGTTAATTCTACGCCGTTATGAACTTCTGTAATATGGTCAAATTCCGCCGAAGTATAAGCCAGCTGACGTCGAACTTTATTATCACTTTTATAATGAAAATAATTACGTCCGTCTTTTAGCCAGTTTTTTTGTAAGCGGCCTACCGTAACGACTTTTTGCTCTTTTATCGTTGAAACTACCGTTTCAAAATTAACCCAATTATCACTCACTAATTTAGTTTGTGCTGTTGGTGCAGATAATTTAACTAAAGGTAAACCACGCTTTTGCCTTTCTTCTTCGTCATCAATTACATAATTTTCCACATAACCAAATTGCGGCATGATGTCTTCTAATTCAATATAAGCCCCGCCTTTAGTAACATAATGCTCACCGTCAAGTTCAGCAAAAGCGTTATGAGTGACTGAAAATTCAAAGTTAAGCGTTCGTTGTTCACCAGGCATCATAGGTTTATTCAATTGATAAAAATATGTTTGATATCTTGCGTCATACTTCTCAAGTTTAGCCTTTGGTATTTCGATATTTTGTTCAATATGGCTTTGGTTTAACACCGACACGATAAGCTTTTCCATAGGCTTATCTGTTTGGTTCACGATAAAATAACGTCCCCTGGCATTATATTTTCTCAACTTAGGGAAGATATCCACATCAACCTTAATATCTGTTACCGTTGGCTGTGGCATATTTTTATACTGAACGTATTGACGCTCATAATCTTCCATCATTTGTAACTGTTGTTCTTCTGTAAAATATTGATTAAAGATATTAGTTTGGTAATAAATATAACTACCGCTTGATACAAACACCAAAACAAAACTAGTTAATAATATACGACCTGAAAGCGTAAGTTTTTGTGAGATGTTTGACGAGCCACGCTGCCAAAACTTCACCGTTAATAAAGCTAATATCGCACCAAAAAATAGCCAATAAAGATTGTACCAGTGCACGGCATCGTCATGATAAATGGTGTTTGCCATATCTGAAAAAATAAATTGGGGTCTGAAGGCAAATATGGTTAGTGGATGATCTAAACCAATATTTTTTACAAATACACTTAACAATAATGTACTAATACCCAGTAACAATCCAAGTGCTTTAGTTTTAGCTAAACGCTGTAGGCTAAACACCAAAAACGCGGTTAATAACATAGGAACGCCAGCGTAATAGAATAAAATGGAATATAACCACGGCTGAATATCAAACATTCCCTGTGAAAACTGAAAAGCAATTGCTATAACAATACTGCTTAAAACTAAAGTAAAGCAAACCATTAATACCGTGACAATTTTTGCCAGATAAAAAGTTAAATTTTGTGTTGGTGTAACATCTATTAACGAAGATATTTTTACTATCCGCTCATTCCAATACAATTCAACAGAATAAAATACAGCGACTAACATGCCAATATCGCTCAGCGGTTGCCTTAACAATTCCAGTATCATTTCAGTATGTGGATAATAAGGCTGGCCATTAGAAACAGGACCATCAAAAATATTCCCCATTAAATTACCAAGAGTAAAAAGCATCGTGGTACATAATAAAACAATAAACGCTTTACCTTTAGTAGCAGTTAAATACTCTAATTTAAATTTAGATAACCAGACTGCATAATTAAGACGATCAAAATTCTTAATGGATTCAGCTGTTTTATAAATTGCTTTTTCGGCGCGGGTTTGCTCATTATCATCTGACAATTTTAATTTTTTAGCTGATTCATTAACCGCTCTAAAACTGAATTTTTTGTAGGTGAAAACAAATAACGACACACTGACCGTTAACCATAACAAGCGATTAAATAATAAATTACCCGCCAATACCGGGGTAAAGGTATTTCGTTCTTCACTGGTCCAAAAAGCAGATTGATCCATAAATGCGATCAAACCATAAGGTTCCAGTAAAGCAGAAAAACCCGTTCCTTCACTGAGCAATGAGTTTGACCCAGCAATTAATGGCGAATTCCCTAAAATTGAGCCCATAATATAAATTACATAAATAACAATGCCTGAAACGTAAACAGCAATCATGTTTTTGCTTAACATCGCAGTAGCGAACACTACAGATGAACAAAGCAAAATGGTCGGTAAAATAAAAATACTATAACTTAAAAAATAATAACCTAACTGAAATGGCCCTAGTATTTGATCGTCTATAAACAGCAAGGTCACCATCATGGCAAGTACCACCATTAAAAGCAGTATCACTGCGGCAAAAACAATGCCCAAGTAACGACTTGCCAAGTATTGAAATTTATCAATCGGTGTAGTGAAAATCAGTGGTTCCATTTTATATTGACTATCACGCAACAAAGTAGCGGAAGCCAAAACACAAAGAACAAAAATAATATTAGGAGAAATATACAACATAGTTTGTGTAATGGCATAAGCTGAATTGGCATATAAAAACATCGAACCACGTTGCGAGGTAATAAGCACTGCCATCCAGATAAAGCAAAAAGTTGCCGCCCAAAAACCACCTTGTTTAAGATGATATTTCAGTTCAAAAGTGGTTAATCTATTAAGCATTGTCGCCTCCCGAACCGCCTTCAGCTAAAGAGGGTTCAGACAATGACTGCACTTGCTTCAAAGTTGCAAAATAAACATCTTCTAAATTGGGTTGTACGGGTTCAAACCCAATTTCTGGCTGAAATTCGCTTTGAACAATAACTTGCGTATTTCCGGTGATCAGGCGCTCAGAGATAACATTGAATTTAGTTTTATATTGAGCCGTTTGATCTTTGGTGACCATTTTGCTCCAGAGAGTACCCTCAATATTTGCGATCAAATCTGCTGGTTTTCCTTGCGAATGTACTTGACCTGCAATCAAAATCGCCATATTCGGACAAAGTTGACTAACGTCTTCAACGATGTGTGTAGAAAGAATAACCACAATGTTTTCGCCAATTTCACACAATAAATTATGAAATCGATTACGCTCCTGCGGATCAAGCCCGGCGGTTGGTTCATCAACAATGATCAAACGGGGAGAGCCTAATAACGCTTGAGCTATACCAAAACGTTGCCTCATTCCACCAGAATAAGAACTGACGTCTTTTTTTCTTACATCATATAAATTGGTTTGATGCAGTAAGTTATCTATTTGCGTTTTACGTTCCTGCTTGTTGGTTATATACCCGTGGTCATTCAAGATGCGGGAATTTGAGGTGAATTTGAAAGTTTATCTAAAAGGCGCTTGATTGAGCAATAGCGGGCTATTGGGATTGAAAGCAACGTAGTAGATAATCTTTTAAAACGCTTCAAAACCTGCATTTTGAATGATTACGGGTATACCTTTAAGTAAAGCCAAATGATCGAGTAAGTCATAACATGACACTTTAGGATAAACGCCAAATTCTTGCGGTAAATAACCAAGACAGTTTCGTATAATATTTGGGTTTTTAATAATATCTTTATTATCAAAACTAATTTGGCCATGAGATGGCTGTTGCAAAGTTGCAATAGTACGCATTAACGTTGATTTTCCTGCGCCGTTTGGCCCCAGCAAACCAAATAATCCCGGCTCAATGTCTAACGACACAGACTTAAGTGCTGCAACGCCGTTGTCGTAAATCTTAGATAAATTTCTTATAGTTAACATTATCTTTCCCATTTATTTTCCGATAGGTCGTATAGTACAATCAGACAATGTTAAGTAAATAATGCGATGACGAACGACGTTTAAACATTGTTGAACGACAATAATTGTAGTTAAAAGTGTTTGGATACTAAATAGTGAAATCATCAGTAAAAATTGTATTGTTTGTGGCTTTGTACAGCGTAGTACTCTATTTGATTTACCAAATGAACAACACAGATATCCTGTTAATGTTTCTGACATTTTCTTTGATGATCCCTATTGTTTATTTATTAAATGATCGCTTTAAACAAAAAGAGCATATTGCTCATTTACATCAAGAAACCCTTAAAGCAGAGCTAAATTTATTAAAAAGCCAAATTAACCCGCACTTTTTCTTTAATACCCTAAACAACCTCTATGGCCTGGCAGTTGAAAAATCTGAGCTCACTCAAGATGTGATCTACAAGCTGTCACAAATGATGCGTTTTACCATTTATGAAGGTCGTAAAAATACCGTATCAGTTAAAGACGAAGTAGCCTATTTAGAAAACTTTATTGAGCTCAATTTAATACGTTATAAAAATCCGCTCGATATAAATTTTGAGCAACACATAGAAAACCCCGAACAGCGTATTCCACCATTGTTATTTATTAATTTACTGGAAAATGCTTTTAAACACGGGGTTGATACACAAACTCAAGATCAACTGATTCATTTTTCCTTATCCACCAGCAAAACGGAAATTGTATTTAACATAGAAAACAATTTTGACCTGCAAACACTAGAGAAAAATAAAGTTAAGCGTAAATCTGGTGGGCTTGGTACAGAAAATTTAGCAAGAAGATTAGAATTATTATTTCCAGACAAACATCTGTACAATAGCAAAATTACAGATAATCGCTTTGTTGCGACAGTGAGCATTGATCTGACCTGACTTAACAGAACAGAACAGAACAGAACAGAACAGAACAGAAAATAACTGAACTGAACCAAACCAAACCAAATATCGAAACCAGACCAAACAAAAAAAGAGCAAAAAACTAACCATGAAGCTGAATTATTTAATTATTGATGACGAACCCATAGCTCACACTTTAATTGAAAACTTTGCAGCTGATCTTGAATATATGAATCTGATCGGTAACTGTCACAATGCAATGACCGCTCTCCCCTTATTAAAAACCCAACAAATCGACTTGATATTTTTAGATATCAATATGCCAAAGTTAACCGGCTTTGAGTTCCTGAAAACATTACCGAATCCCCCACAGGTAATTATTATTTCAGCACACAAAGAATACGCCCTGGAAAGTTACGAATACACCATTACAGACTACCTGCTTAAACCATTTAACTTTGAGCGTTTTTTCAAATCTATTCAAAAAGTAATGGATAAATTAGCCACATCCGAAAAATCTGCACAATCTACACCACAACATGCACCACAACACCAAAACTCAGCGATATCTGCTGATACCAGCATATTTATAAAAGATGATAAAAAGCATCACAAAGTAGCGCTTGATGATATTTTATATATTAAAGCGAACGGTAACTTCACCTCTGTTTACCTTAAAGATAGCCAGATATTGAGTCAGATGAAAATTTCAGACTTTGAGAAATTACTACCCGAAACTGAATTTAGCCGAGTACATAGATCATACCTCATAGCCCATCATGCGGTGACATTGGTTAGTGCTAATAAGGTACAACTTGGTGATACAGTTATTTCTGTGGGTAGGGTTTACAAAGAGAGTGTTGAGGGTTTGTTGAAGAAATAATACCAACTGCCTATGTACCAGAACAAATATTGATACGACCGTAACCAATTGTTTTATTAACGCTTATCTGTAAAATCGAGATTTCAGCGAGTAGGATGGGTTAGCCGAAGGCGTAACCCATCTTACAACTTAATGAATTCAAAATTTTCCATCTGAGTTTACTTTTATTACTTCACCGGACAAAGACATTAAAAAATAAATCGTGTCGTTATTTACTTTCTTGGTGCCGCTAATAATGTATCGGTTAGTTTGTGCTGAAAATAATTTGAAATCATCTGTAGTTAATTCCTTCCAACTTTTATCTAATTTCCCAACATCAAAGCCAAAATCTTTGAAAGTAAGTTGTTGAGTAACTTTAACTGCTATTTGAATAGCGGCTTTTGAACTTATTTTTCCATGACCATCATGTGCCAGAGCAAATCCACTGTTAAACAAAAATGCGATCAAAAAGGTCAAGATAAGTTTTTTCATTTTGTATCCCGTTATTTATGCAACTTGGTATTATTCGTTTTATCGTCTGTTTTGTCGTCTATTAAAGTAAATAATCACTTAAGACCATGCTTTGCATATTCACCTTTAACGATTAATTGAACCGCAACCGGGACATCGGTGGTATTTTTCCAATACCAACCATGAACGCCTGAAAATGGAGCAGTGAAACTGCCTTTCATACCATCCAGTGTAGCTATAGCATAACTCTCAAAGTAGCCAGTGGTATCGCCTTCTGGTTCGCCGTGCAAGTCAAAGTACAAAGGTGCGCCATCAGTTATCCACTCATATTCCATTTTTTGGTATTGCTGCATATTAAATTTGTATTCAATGCCTCGACCCGCAGGAATGATAACTTCAATTGTTTCTGTAGCGTTCCTTGGTGTAGATGGTATAGCTGTTGATGATATCTCTTGTAATGAAAGTGAAATCTCATTTTCTGCCTTTACCTTGTTAAACACGGTTAGTCCAAGTTTGTGCCCTATTCCCGTAGGATCGATATTGTATTCCGCAGGTAAAATCACGGTAAGTAAAATAACCGCGGCAAAGATTAAACTGAACATAGTGTATTTGATCAGCGCTGTATTTGTTAAAGTAATGCTTTCTGGCATTATTTGTTGTGTTGTCTCTTGCGTAGTGTTCGGCATAGTTTTATCTCGAAATTTTGTTTGTAAATAAAAGCTTTATAAGCAACAGTTTAATGAGTAACCATTAAATAAGTAAAAAATTAACTAATGAAATAACCTGTTAATTGATAACCCATCAACATAAAGCCGGCACTCATCAATAAGCAGTTAGTATTGGTGGCAAAACGGGTAAAACTGCTATGCTTGCGCCAGAGGTTAATCAACAGAAGAATAAATGCCAGAGCGGTGAATTGTCCTAATTCAACCCCCACATTAAAGGCAATTAAGTTGGCAATTAAACCATCTTCAGGCAGTTGGAATTCTTGTAATTTTGTTGCCAGACCAAAACCGTGAAAAAGTCCGAAGATCAGCACAGCCAGTTTTGCATTGGGTGATTTACCAAAAAGATGCTTAAAGCCGCCTAAATTATCAAAACCTTTATATATTACCGACAGTCCAATAATGGCATCAATTAAATAAGCGTTAACTTGGATATCGCCAAGCACACCATACAATAAGGTTAAGCTATGTCCCAGGGTAAACATGCTGACATACAACAAGACATCGCGGCTTCTATATAAAAAGAACAGCACACCAACAAGAAACAATAAATGATCATAACCTGTCACCATATGTTTAGCACCGATATACAGAAAAGGAATAATTTGTACACCTGTGTTTTGCTGCAAAAATGCGCGGGTATTATCATCAACGCCATGCGCAAAAGCTTCTATGGGCAACCATATGGCAAACAAAGCAATAATACTAAGTACGCCATAACGTTGTAAGGTATTAAACATTAACACTTTCCTTTGGATTAAATTTAATGCCATGATTGTCCTTTGTCTCCTCATAATGTCAAGCCTATTGTATTGGTTCGATTCAAACCAGATTTTTGTTCAACAATAAATGACAAGTTAAATGTAAGCATCTTGTTAGCCTTCTACATTGTAATTTCAACCAATTAATAATGGCTGGCCCCAATAGGTGAGAATATCTAAATCATTTGGCAACTTTTTACACACTAGTACTTTTCCAGTTTCATCTTAATATCCTTGTGTTGGCAATGTTTAAAGACTGTTTTAGTCAACACATAGGAGATTTATATATGATTATCAAGTATTGTCTATTGTTCTTTTAGGCAAAACGAAAGACGTGACTCCGCACGTGCTTTAACACTTCAGGCTAAATGCTTCCTTGGTTCCATGCGCGTATGCAAAATACGAACAATAACAAATTCTTGCTTTGTTTCTCGATAATAAACATGATGTTTTTAATAGTGTATAAATACAAACCTTTATTTAGATTGGTACAACTTAACTCAGAACAAAGCTCTGGGCGCGGTTTCCCATTGTAACCACTAAAGGTTTTGTATTGCTTGACTCTTTATTGCTTGGCTTTTCATTGCTTGGCTCTTTATTGCTTAGCTCTTTATTGCTTGGCTCTTTATTGCTTAGTAATAGCGTATTAAAAGACTTTTGAAAGTTAATTAGCCACCCACTTTAAAAGTTAATTAGCCACCCACTTTAAATTATACACAATATCTATATCCGATATTGTCGCTTCTCTAACAGTTACCACTGAAATCTCCGAGTAGGTTTAACGCCCCAGTAGGGGTTAAGTAATAGTTGGCTATAGTGTGTAGCGAAGCGAAACGCCGCCAACAGTTGCGTGTACCGATTTAATTGGCTTGTTGAACGAAGCCGCTAATGCGGCAGAATAATCATCATTCAGACTTTTACTAAGTAACTTTGCCATATTGTCATTGTCATTGTCATTGTCATTGTCATACAGGAGTAAAATTATGAATAGCCTTGAACAACAATACTTTGATTCTCTTTATCTTCAGCATCTTACCAATTTAAAGTTGCACGGTAAACGACCCGCCACCATCGATGCCTATGCATGTGCTGTGAGCCGTATTACCACAGACTTTAAACTCAACACGTAGGAGGTTTCTATATGATTATCAAGTCTTGACCCTCCACACTTCGACCCTCCACACTGCATATTCTTTTAAAATGAATTAATATTTTTGGGATTTTCTATTTTTAATCTAACTCTTATCTAACTCAATATAGAGACGCTCTTTTTTATGGAATGTAAAATATTAATTTTTATTTTCTACAGAGAACTACTTTAGCTATTCGGTAACATGGTTTTATCAGTATACATATCAAGCAGCATCATGGTTATTGTCATAACAATATAAAAATGATTGGAACAATAATCGCTACCTTACCGCAGTGATATTTAAGATAATGATGAAACAGCAGTAACAACATGTAGTTATGAAATACGATTAAATATTTTTACATTTTACAATTTCTAATTTGCATTGCTTAAAATAACAACTAAAATTAATTACCAAGGAGTTATTGCCTGTACTATGGAATGGTTTCACACTCGAAATACCTACCTCCAGCTGTTTGTCTGATTTAGCCTAACTCTTTACACAACACACATTTTGTCAAATTTTTCAGCCCATCTTGAAGGGTAATAAGAAATTCTACCGGAATTTATTATGAATATACCAGTTGGAATTATTTTACCGATAGCGGCGAATGATGCTGCTCCTAATGGGTGGCTTTTGTGTGATGGGACAATAATAAACAATCAATATATCAATCTTATAAAAGCTCAAAATTCAAAAACACTACTCTGTTGTCAAAGCTGTACACAGCACTCAGCAATTACATGGTAGATAATGAATGTTAGCTCATGGAGAATAAAATGGTTACAACAACAAACGGCTGGGATCAGGTGACCAGCATGGATTCAAGCGGTGCAGCGGAGATGGTTCACCATTTGATACCGACAATATCCCCCTTTGATTTGACCGTCGACAGTACCGTATACTCTGTATCTCTAGATGCCAATCTGTCAACTGTTACATTCGTTGATATCGATAATAATATCCTCAGTTTAACCTATTCGGTAACAGGGTATGATACCTCCAACTCATCCAATACTATTACCGGCAGCTCAACAATTTCAGTTGATATATCCAATATTCAGTTGAACATTGATAGATCAGGCACAGTACCAATAACCACAGCGACTTTAGTTGACGGCACCGCTGACGCAAGCTCATCGAGCGATATTACAGGTGCAGATTCAAGCGACTTCAGCACGGCTTTGGCTAACTACATCAACACAGAACTATTTGCCAGTGGCTCGGTAACCCTGAACCCAAGCTTTCACTTCGGAAAATTCACACTGTTAATTAAACCGACCCTTATTAATTATATTTTGGTTACGATCAGCGGCAAGGATCAGATGTTGGCATTAGCCATGTACGACGACAGATCAATTCCGATGACATTGCCCGAAGCCGAAACCGCTTTTGAAGGAGTGACTCAGTTATTACCCGAAGAAGATTGTAATACCGCTGGAGCCATATCCGACACTCAAGTGATGCGCGACATAGAAGCGGGTTTGGAAAGTACCAATACTTTTAGTTCAGGTGATTTCTCAATATCCGACGGAGAATTGTCGCTAACTAAATCGGTCAAACTGAGTATAAAAAACAACCCACTACCTTCATTTATCCAAATAATATTGACCCAACTGGTATTTTCCATTGTAACTAAAGGCCTGTCACTATTGGCCAGCGTTACAGCAGGACCTATTATTCTCAGTCTACAGGGCGTGCTTAATCTTGAACCAGCAGACAAGACCCTTGGTGTACAAAAACTGAACCTCAAACTTGAAGATTTACAAGTAAACGTTTCACTCAACAGCGTTTTCGTTGCCGCACTATGTTTAGGCATTTTAGTCTTATGTTTAGCCGTAGGTTTTCTTATTGGCAGTTTTATCGGGTTGATCGTCGGCTTTATCATCGCGATTATTTTGATAATCGTCGTAATAGTCTTACTCTATTTGGTCGCAATCCCTTGGATAGAGACTAAAGCCACCTCTGCCATTAACACAATTTTTAGCGACTTGGTTACTAAGTTACAAAGTGCAGGCTTCCTGATGTTTGTCAGTCAGTATTTTCAGCTAAACGATATTGTTTACAACCAAGCGGTTATTGCACAGGGTGAGTGGCAAAACGTATCGGTAGAGTTTACATTTGAAAACACCGATGGTAACACTCAGAGCATGTATGCCAGCTCGGAAACAACGTTGCAATTGACCTTAAACAACCAAAGCAGTAGCGGTATTGATATCGTTGCCAACCAAACTGAAATCACAATTGAGTTGCCCGACTTTGTCTCAGATAGCGTATCTAATACGTCAACAACAGCTGATGGCTGGAGTTGCGCGCCATCTAACGGTGTAATTGTGTGTACAGCCAGTGCCACCTCTACATGGACAGACAGCATAGTCATTACGATTACCCAGGTACTGAGCAATGATGACGAAAACATTGGTCAGGGACTGTTAACGGTAAGTGTCACGGATACCAACAACGGTGATTTTGGCCCGCTAAGTTCATCATTACTGTTATTGCCAGCCCAATCAAGCAATGAAATTACCTGGAACGTAAGCGTAGACTCCAGTTTATTTGAACAACCAGACCCGAACAGTGGCACAATAGATGCTCAGACAAACATCAATCCAAACAAGATAACCGAACTGGTTTCATTTGTTGACAAAATAAACGATCCTGCGTGGACTTGGGTTGCCGGATACAAGTATACAACGGCTAACGGCCTGCAAGCGGTACTTTACTCACCGGAAAATAATAGTGAAAGTGACGGGTTTAAGATCCAACCTGGCACAACCGACATCAGTACAGCAGCCTACGATAACAATCCGAACGATGCCAATGTGAAGATCAATTTTACTAATAGTTCGTCGTCTGTCGAGTCCAACACAAAAGCCCCAAAAAAGTGACGGATAGGATTTACTAGCTTTCTAAAAGCGTTGTTTCAAATGTTGTTATAACTCGTCGGCTGTAAATATTGATATCAGTCGGCCCAGTTATTTTATAGCTACCCCTTTTAGGGGTAGTTATACCAAATCCATTAATAAAGTGATCATATTCAAATGGTCTAAATCACCACTAGCTGCGTTGCCGACATGCCAGCTCTTAGGCATCCATGCCTTCGCTGCATTAGTGCATCCATGCACGTCACAGCTCTTAGGCATCCATGCCTTCGCTGCATTAGTGCATCCATGCACGTCACAGCTCTTAGGCATCCATGCCTTCGCTGCATTAGTGCATCCATGCACGTCGATGTCGGTACTTAGGTTTTGTCTGGAACTAAAAACCTGTGCCTTCAATCACACACGCAAGCTATTACTCGATAATTGCTCCTGCTTTATCCTACTTACGGGCATCCATGCACTAATCATTGAATATTGACCACTTTATTAATGAAATTGGTTATGTCGCAGTTAAGTGTGTCTGTTAAAATTTAAAAACCGAGGAGAACACAACCATATAAATTTATTCGAACAATCCGTAGATCATAGATTTATCCACACATTACTTTAAGGCGCACATAAATGTGCGAACTACGAGCTTGAAAAATAACGACTTAATGAGTCAGCCACAGTTAAATGTATCTACAATAGTTGTAGGATGGGTTAGCCAACGGCGTAACCCATCACATTTGGTGACCACCCAGGCGTTAACCACCTGATAAACTTATGTTTTGATGGTTTACGCCTTCGGCTAACCCATCCTACGCGCTAAAATTTTGATCTGACGATTAAGTACCTACAAAACAATGAATTACAGTCACATCCACACTTAACTGGTACATAGTAAATGGTATTAAATACAAGATTCGAGACAATCAACTCAACTGTTCAAACGCAAAAAAATGATCTTTGAAATGTTCATTCTTAAGATATAAATCATCTGTTATCTTGATAATGTTTGACAATTTTATCTCGACTAATTGAATCAGGTAAAACAACTTTCACATATCTGTGCAAATGGATTTTTCCTTCAATAGTTGCACCTTCAGCAACTTTCAATATTGGTGTTTTTTCAGTATAAGATGACAAGAAAGTATCTGCATAAATGATATCACCTTTTACAACAGATTTTTGTGCCAGTGTAACGTCACCATTTGATGCGATCAAATTAGCGCCAATATTAACCCCTTGCCGAATATTAATATGACCATTAACTGTTTCTATACTACGGGTAATGATAACGTTTTTACCCACATCAATATTCCCATTAACCGTTTCTAGCGAGTAAGCTACACTGAATTCACCTATATCAATGTTTCCATTGATGATATCTACAGATTGAACTTTTGCATTGCGACCTATAGTAATATTACCGCTATTATTCTCTAAATCGCCGGCACGCTCCCCATCTCTTACATCGATATTGCCAAAAGTTGAGTATACATCTTGGCCACTATGTCCAATTTTATTACCTACGACACATCCTGATAAGCCTACTAATAATAGCGTTGTAGATAATAATGTTGTTAAATTGTTTTGCATTCATAATTCCTTGAGATTAAATTTTGGTATTAAGCTTTTGAAGCTTTAGAGCAAAAAGCAAGCCAAAACATAAGCAACTGTTATTGTTCTATTTTATTATTTTTGTAATTATTGAGTCAGTAATAGTGGTGGAAATGATCACATTTGTGCGAATAACACTAATAAATGATAGTAAAAAGGCAGCATATAGACCGTGTAATTGTCTAATGAAACTGGAAAGGTTTATTGCTTAAAATAAGCAAGAGTGAACACGTAGAAAAAATGTTAAGGGTCAAGTCTTGTTTTTTGCAAAAACAAAATAAAAGACTTTACCCTGACGGATCACATTAAAAAGAGCTCAACCCAGTAAGGATGTACGGTTTAGTGCTTGTTAATCCTCATCTGCGTTCTTGGTTTTCTATTTTAGCTATTCTGCGTTCTTGATTTTCTATTAGAGCCATTCTGCGTTCTTGGTTTTCTATTGCATTTCTAATGGTCGTTACGTCGTTACCTATGTCGCATTGGCTCATTTGCTCAGTGCAGTTGTTCATTGCATTGGCGCTACTTAAACCAATTGTTAGTACAGAAATTGTTGACAGGGTGGACAGCAGTAATTTGTTGATAATTTTAGTCATATTTTTTTTCCAATTTTTCATAGTGGGGTTTCGTATTCATTTAGACATCGTTGATTTAATTGTCGATGTATCTAAATAATTTATATTCTATTGTTAATATAACGTCAATAAACAATC
>JABSOI010000116.1 GCA_013216015.1 Alteromonadaceae bacterium
AAAGGACTTTTTGTTCGCACAGGCGACATAAAGAGTCATTGATTGTGAAGGTCAAGTTTCGGATCATACAACGGACATAAATTTTATTCATTCTAGGGCGCTTAGGGGCACAAAGCGAGATAAAAAATATTGTGCCAATATTGTTTTGGGGATTAGTTATTGTAATACAATTGTTTAATTTTAAAATGGGGTGAATTCTTGTTTTTTACTTTAAAGAGCAAAAAAGACAACCCCTGCCTCATTCTAAACTTACGAACTCTACAAGTTTTTGAGTAACTATACTATTTATTGTTCTGTGAGATGACTTCGGCTTTTGAGATCATCTTTTCCACTATAGATTCAAAAATGGGATGGGCTTCTAATAAACAATTTAGAGCATTGGTTAATGGTTTAAAAGTATCAACAAATTCTGGATATTCATCTGCTACTAACTTTTTATCTAAGGTAAATTCATACACAATATCATACCCATTATCAGACAAGCGAAAACCTATTTGTTGCAGCTTAATTATTTCATCAAAAGTCTCTTTTAATAGTTTTTTATATTGATAAGCAGTGATATTTAGTTCATCTTTAACTAACCAAAACCTTATTTGATAACAAGATGTACTGGCACATTCTCCGACCAGATGTGAAAGTAAGTACTCAAGGTCAACCTCATTGGTTTGTTTATTCATATCATAACCAATACAGTAACTAGCAAGTGGATTGCTTTCTTTATTGCACCACTTATTTACGGTAAATATGGCAATGTAATTGCCTTTGTTCAAATCAAAGTTGGCATTGTTAGTTAAATCGAGCGAAGGAGCTTTTAGATGTTCCTTACAATAATTACCCATTGCACCTAAGATGATATCTTGTACTTCTTCTATCACTTTATAACTTTGTTCTATTAGCTCTATATTACTTATTACCTGTTGAGCAACTTCTTTACTATATTTCATTCGTTATCCTTAAGTTTAGCTAATATAATGCTTAAAATTCTTTGATATGCTGACAAAATTGTCGGAGCAACAATTGAGTAAAAGTGGCTTCGTCAGGTAACTGCAAGTTATAAAAGGCATTTGCGACTTGCTGCCACGAAATGCAATAAATACCTTGCTTTATGTTTTCTTGAATATTATTAGTTGTTAAATAAATAACAGCTGCTTTGTCAGGACTTATGCTGTACTGTTTCGCCTTGTGGTCTAGTAGCGTCAAATATCGATCTAACTGCTTATCACCTTCACTGGCACTAATTTTCACTTCAATAAAAAGGAGAAATTTCTTACCAAGTAATTCAATATCTATTCGATTTTCACGCTCGGCTAAAGGCAAAGATTCTACATACGTTGCATAATTACCATCACAACATAACGATGGTTTACTCTGATTATCTTTATTTATTGCATTTACAAACTCATTTAATAATAGCGTTCCTAAACCGTGACTGCCTTTCTCATCCAACCACCAAGCAAGAACACTGGTATTGCGCACTTCATCACGTTTTAATCCGGCCTGTTGCCATACATTAATTTCAGCTCCGCGTTTAAAATCCTTTTGATACGCCCCATCAAAGGCTGAGAAAAAATTATTATATTTAACTACAGTAAAATTAGTTGTTGTAGTTGGTTCCTCAGTAACAGATAAGTCTAGTAATGACTTAATGTTATAAAAAAAATCAGATAAGTCTTTTGAAGTTAATGTTTGAATCGTATTTCCCATTTTGAATAAAAAGCCCTTTAATCTGAAATGAATATAGGCACGCATTAAAATCTAGCTTAGATTCAATGACATTTAATCTACCTTGTATTTAAAATAGTAAATTACCATCTGTAATATTACAGTGCAATGAACGTGAAATGTGTTGGATTGATATTATTAAAATCAATGAATAAAAATGAACTGATATGCATTAGAAATTATATGGTGGTATTGATAGATTATGCATCATCTGCAAACTTATTACTATCTC
This sequence comes from Alteromonadaceae bacterium, assembly GCA_013216015.1. Classification (GTDB taxonomy): domain Bacteria; phylum Pseudomonadota; class Gammaproteobacteria; order Enterobacterales; family Alteromonadaceae; genus JABSOI01. The sequence goes on from JABSOI010000116.1 coordinate 1,955, forward strand.
GAAATGGGAGTGCTAAGAGGGGTCGGACCTACATAACAGTCTGATTATATGATGTTTCATATCAATAATATGCCATTTTAAATGGCTTAAACGTATGTTTTTAGCCTATAAATGGATAACAAAATTAACTAAGTATCACTCATCGTTAATAATTGTCATGCAATTGGGGTCATGCATGAAAACTGCTGATTATCAGGTCTTGTTTTTAGCTGTTAGAGTGGGTGTCCGTTTTATTTCTTAATGTTTTTTATCTGAATAGTAGATTGAATACCTTTACTGTTTCTAACTTGAATAATTTCGTTAAGGCATAATTGAGCTATTTTTTATACAAATTTACATCATATTTAACTTTCATAGAAAACCTTAAAATTTGATAATTGCAGGTATGTTACCCTAGGAGGATCATTACCATTTTATTTCACTAGTTTTTCAGCCTTTTTTTCTTTTTTAGATTTCTTTTTGGTTGATACATGTGGCTCTTCATCAAACATTCCTAATATATTTACTGTCTGACCAAAAGGCAAGATTGGTCCTTGCATTGTTGTTATTCCAGACTCCTTTTCACTATATCTCTTTGGTGCTTTTAGCAATGGTGAGCTTTTGTCATAAACCACCACCGATTTTTGACTTTTCTCACAGACAAAAATTACCTTATCGAAAGGAAAGTTTTGTTCTCCCAGAAGAAAGGTGGTCCAAGGCTTAAGATAATCATTGAACGACTCGTGATTTATGCTGAGATATTTGCTACACACCAGTAAAATCATCTCTTCATAATCTCCAGATTCCATATATGCTTGATATTTTTTCGTTTTTTTTATGACATTTTCGAATATATAATCCTCAGGAAATGGAATAGAAACTTTTTTGGTTGGTCGAGGGCTATAACTATCATCAGTTAACAAATCTTTGAGCTGTTGAGTTTGTGCTTTTTTAGCAATTTTTTCATTATTTAAGTATTCAAGAGCTTTTCGCTTATCAACAGAAGTAATCTCTACCCCAACTTGTGTGTTACTTGGCTTCAGAATTATCGCTGCATCTGGTCTGTCTAACTGATCAGCGACAACATCAAAATTCCCATAAAGCTCTGATAATAAGGAGCTAGCAAGCTCCAAAATATTTCGTTCTCTTTTTACTTTATTCATGTCGATACTCTTTAATTAGGTGACGAAGGAGCAAAAACCAACTGTTATTTGTCCTTGTTCGTTTTCTTGTTAGCTTTCGTTGTGCTGCACAATAAATCTAGCTCTTTCGTAAAGCTCGTCGAAAGTGATTATCTCTGGATTAATAGTATTTTTACGAAACAACTCAAATGACCGGAGTTGGTCTTTGTTGACGCCATGTTCCCCTGAAAACTCTTCCAAACTACCAATTACTAAAAATGACTTGGGTTGATAATTAAATATTTCTTCACCTGTAGGGTTGCCAGATTTATCTTCTAAACTGATCTTATTAGATAGGCTATCTATTGCTGAAGCCACAGTACCTTGAACTTGTGCTACTGCACCAGCCAATTCTTTAGATGGTGCCCAGCAACCAGAACGATATGGTTTTGTGTCTAGTAATTTTGTAGTGTGAATCTTAATTTCTACGAAGCAAAGATTCGATATTATCCCTTTAGTTTTCATTAAAGCGTCTACACGTTTACCATGATCAATAACGCTGTGTCCTTGAACAACTTGTTCGAGCTTTTTATCATCTAGACTAGAAAGAAATAGATACCCTAAACCATAACCAAATATCCATTCATTTTTCTCAAAATATTTTTGCCACAAGCCTTCATTCGTAGTTTGTTTTTTGCTTTTTAAATTTGAAAAGTACTGTTCTTCGCTTAATAAGCGCTGAAACACTTCAATCTGTTTTTTACGATAACCAACGGAAACAATGTCTTTAGTAGTCACTTCTGAACGAAGCACCTCTGTGAATAATTCATGATTATCTTGCAACAAGCTTTTTGCTTGTGAATCAGATAATACTATTCGATTTAATTCTGCATCAGAAATATTCACAGAGCCACGATGAGAAAAGTTAATTGATTGAATATTTCTAATAAATTCAACTAGCTTACCTATTTCATCACCAACAAACGAGAAACTAGCATTGTGTGGTTTGTCAGTTGCCACACTGTAGCCCTGAATGCCTAGGACAAATATACCTTTTGTATCTTCAAAAAATTTAGCTGTAATGTACGACTTAGCATCTGTTTTGTGACGTAATATAACTTCACCTTTAACCGTTCCAAAAGCATATGTATCTGGTGACTCAATTACTTTTGACGCAATTCTAACTTTTCTATCACCATTAAATTGATTAAGGCTTGGGCTAATGTATGTCTTCCCTTCAATAGGGTTTTCGTAATTATCCATGACTTTATTTAAAACCCCATACTAGAAAGAAAGCTAAGAGCATATTACATTGCGAATATGTAGGATGATATTCCAGAACATTTCACGATATAAAATTAGAAAAAAACCATACCAGTTTAGTCGCTATATTTCAATCATTTAGATTCAACAAACGTTGATATCACATGCAACAAGGAAACTTTCACGATAATAAGTTAAATTATGAAACAATTTATAATTTAAACGATTGCCGTGATAATTATTCAGATCTTAATCGCATGAGAAAATGTACCTCAAAAATCCTGAACCGAGTACATTCGAAATTGACTTTCTAACACGCTTTGGGCCGAAAGCGACCTAACATTTCATTTTTAATTCAGCACTTCTCAGAACAGGAGACATATATTTTCTTATTACGGATTGAAAAAAAACATAAAACTAAAACTTATAAGTACAAGCAATTTGCTTAACCTGCTCAGGGCTATCAAAAACAACATTTTCATGTGATTCCGCAACCGTATAGTTATAAAGTAAATCGTCCCCCTGACACTGCGCTTTACCCAGCATTGAACTAGCACAAAGGTTATCGCCATTTTCAATGTTCCCCCCTAACCCACAGACATTGATCAAGCCTTCACCAACACTGTTTATCGTGATCATTCTGTCATTTCTACTGATCTTCGCTAACGGTATGCCTAAAGGGGTGTCTTTCGTAATATTAATATAGTCAATCATCGACATGTCTTTAGCGATAACGCCATAACAGGCTTTTTGTCTATAGCTATCAGACAGTGCCAGTGAAGAAATGGAGTTGCTAATATCAGGTTTCGCCAATACATGAAGTCGCTTGATCAAGTCGCCAAATTCATAATTGACCGCTTCAGACATCACGCCTAAATGAGCGCCGGTGAAAGGGGTAACACCGCCACTGGCATAAATAGGCCGTTTCCCTGCAACATAGAGACTATAAAGCCCGACACCGTTTGAATAAAAATCCGCTATTTCACCTTTGTTCGCTAGTGCCGCTAAAACACCTTTTTCCGAAATAAAAACTTTAATACGCCCATAGCGATTTTTGAACATAAAAGCTGATCCGGTGGGGCTGGACTTCTTGGCCTCAAATGTTGACCCTCCCCCTCCTTTTATAACCATATTGGTGGTGGTGATCGCTAACGTATTTTTCTTAGGGTTAAAATCAAATAAAGCACTACCAGATTTGCCATAAAGTCGTCCCTTATGATCTAAATAGGTTTTCCACGATGAGCCATTCCAAAATCCCAGATATTGACTGTTTGCTTTTAATCCTGAACTGCCTGACTTAGGTGTCGGTAACATTCCGTCTCGACCTGTCTGACCTGTTGCACCCGTAGCCCCTTTAGCGCCATCAGCTCCTTTAGCACCATCACTCCCTTGAAGACCTTGCTCTCCCTGAGTACCTTTATAACCTTTGTAACCTCTGGAACCTCTTGAACCCCTATTGCCTTTTGTCCCCTGCGCTCCCTCTGAGCCTTCATTTCCTTGAGTGCCTTGTACACCTATCGCACCAGAGTCACCTTTTAAACCGGCTTTATCATACACAAACCCGTCCGATAAAATTAACTCTGTCGCTTCTATCGTCCCTTTGAAAGTATGACGGCCTTTTTCGGTGTCAAAATAAACTGCAGGGTTGCCGCTTAAATCACGCAAAACAATAGCCCCTGCGGTTAAATCTAATGAAATAGTCGCGGTGCCAACATTGCCGTTACCGTCAACTGTTTGTACCGTCAATCCACCTGTTTTACCATTGGCATCAATCCCAAAGAACGCACGGGCTTGTAACCTGCCCGTTTCAGTTTCCAGAGTTTGCAAAAAACTTTTAGCACTGGCAGTACTGCCGTCTTTTTTAGTCACTTGTGCCACTTCGAACAGCTCCGACAGCGGTTTATCATCAATCCAAACACCTCCAACACTCACACACGCTTTACTGTTGCGGATGATATTACCTTTGCTGTCGCGACCAATAGTGCAATAGCTGACTTGTGCACGGGCGAGGGTTTGCATCGCGGTGCTCACGGTTTCACCTTCTGCTAAATCAACTTTCGCTTCTAAACTACTTGAACGCTCGGCAAGGCGTGTGTTTTGATCTGTTAATGTTTGTGTTGTATCAACAACCTGAGCAATTTTATGGTTAAACTCACTGCTCAAAGTTTCAGATACCTGGGTGCTTGCCTCATCAACAAGACTTACCACCTTTTCTTTACGGGCATAAAACCCTAATTGCTCATTCAATTGAGTAACTAATGTGTTGCTTTCACTCGCCTGTGCTTTGGTTTCAGATAATTCTCTGCTTAATTTATGCTGAGCAAGCGCAACGTCATCAAGCTTATCCGCATCAAATTCTATGTCTGATAACAGTAAATAACTAGGCCAGCCAATTTATAAATAGGTATCTTAATTAAATTGCTATTTGATCGCCCTCGCTACAACCCCGTTTCTGGTCGAACACTAACTAAGCTAAAAACTCCCTGACTAACGATAAATGCCGATAATCTACTTAATTTTGGCCGGCAACGTATTTTGAGTGGTAAATAAAACTAAATTTTTACAGCAACGCGTTAAAGCTACATAAAGATGCTTAGGACAATCAAACTTATGAGCATCTAGAATAGCAACAGTATCAAACTCAAGTCCTTTAGTGAGAAGCGTTGTTCCAATACACTTTTCATGTACCTTTCTCCCAACTCGACGAAGTATATTCTTATAGGCTTTCATTGATTCATAAACAGTAATATTTTCAGTCACTGAATTATTCAGCGCCTTAATTACACTAGTTAATAGCTCCCTTCTGACTTGAATTCTTATCCTTAGATCTTTCTTTATGTATATCAGCAAAGAATATATTCCCTGTTGAGATGGAGTTAATATAAGACTCTCTATTCGTGTTCTTAACAGATCAGCTAAAGTCCCAGCCTCAGATTTCTTGGCTTTAATATAATAATCGCCATTGTTACCTTTTGGGTTTGTAGAAATCCAGTCATTCAATCCAATGTTCTTACGTTTTCCAGGACTTGTTTTACAAAACAAGTCGCTCAAAAGTTTGTAGAGCTTTTTTACTGGTTTTCTTGCTGTATTAACAGAATCAATAAATTGATCGATGTCATTCGATAAATCGTAAAACTTTTTATCATCGATTGCTTCTAGTAAAACAACTGACTTAGAATAATCAATTTTAGAAAGAATCTTTCCGCGTTCTGATATTCCACCTTTTTTAATTTCTTTACCCTGATCAATTTCTGTATATTCGGGAACAATAATTAACAAACTTTCAAAACTAGGATCTTCTTTGTCATTTCGAATAAGACTTGATATTTTTTGACGGTATACACTTTTAGGATCATCAAAGTCCTCATCATCAACAAGAATAACGTATAGTTTACGGCTTGAAATCGTATTTACAGTTATAGATTCACCATTACTGAGTGGTTCCCTATATCCTTTAATTAAGTCTCCAAGCAATTTATTATTTCCTTCTTGGTACCACCTATAAGGAATTTTCAAATCTGGGAATCTTTCAAATTCTAACAAGTCAGTGTCGAAATCAACAATCTGGCCATTGAAATTAAAAATCCCCTGAAGTGGATCACCTAAAATTCTTGTTGGCAATAAATTTGCCAACTCCATAATCAAAGTATGTTGTAATTTAGTACAATCTTGGTATTCATCGACAAACAGGCCATTATAGGAGGCTTTTAAAATCTGCTTAATAATTGGCGATAATAGTAATGCGCTAGTTTTCCCAATGACAAAAGAATGATAATCTTTAGAATCCTGCTCAGGAACATCCAATCCTACATAGAACGCGTTCAAATACTTTTGGGAAAAACCGCTAATAGTTTCGACCGTATATTGATCTGCATTTATACGAGCCTTTACTATTTTTTCTTTGATTGAAGCAACACCCGCATGTGTATGCGTAAGAATTAACTGCCGTCCCAAAGTATATTTTAAACACTCAACAATAGTATATGTTTTTCCATAACCAGCGGGGGCAATAAGTAGAGATTTATTGCCATCAACAAATGGTTGATAATCCATTTACTCATCAATCCAATCAGATAAGCGACTAAATAGCATTTTTGTATAATTATCATCTTTCATCAGTTCAAAACTATCAAACATTATGTCACCAAGTGCTTCTCCATGGTGAATTGCTTTAAACCACTCTTTTTTCTTTACTACTGATGCTTTAGCTATCGCGATTCTCATATCTGGCGTATCTGAATTTTTCCAATTATCGGGAAATTTCATTTCATTTGGATACTTTGAAATAATAGAAGTTCTAAGGGCGTTAGCATCACCTTTTTTTTGATGTTTTAAAACATAGTCCAATAGTTTTTGGATAGCTAACCACGGCAAGTCATCAAACATTTGTCGTTCCAAGCAGAAATCAATATTACAATCAAAGACTGAGACCCCGCTTTTTATCCATTCAAGCTTCATCTCATTGATTTTATCTAGGTCTGAATCGCAAAAAAGTGCTGTATCAATACCTACTTCGTTTATTTCTTTAACTCGTTGCACAATAGTATCCCCAGTACCATCCACGTAGGAACAATCTCTAAATGCCATTTGTTGTTTATTTCTAGCTCTTCTCCACTTATCCATAGCTCGACATATTCCTACTTCCGTTGCCCCCTCACATATAATGACTTTTTTTGAGAAAAACGCTTCAGGACAAGCCCTTACAGCTTTTTGGAGATCTTCAGTATCTCCATTGAACAAACGCGTTTCAATAAAATCCGTACTTTTATCTTTGAGCATAAATAAAAGTGGTTCAGCCCCCAACTCAGTAATGACATCTCGGGAATGAGTTGTAATAAATATCTGACCAGCATGGTGATCCTTCATAGACCTGACTACTTGCTTCACCCTATCAGGCTCAAGACCTTGCTCAAGTTCATCAATAAGCATAATTCCGCCATTACGAACTAATACCGATTGAATTGCTATAGAGGCCAAACGTTTAGACCCCTTCCCTTTTTGCCGGAAAGGAACTGTGTCATCATGCAAGCTAATTCTTCCATCTTTAATTAACAACTCTCTGGAATCTAACGTTGTTGTTGATTTAGATATATCTAAACCTAACTCAGCTGCTTGTTCTTTAATTAATTCGGTTACCGCATCTAAACTTTCAAAATCATTTTTATCAATTTCTTCTTTAGCTTTTCTTAAATGCTGTATAACAATATTACCGTTATCTGTATCTTTATTTAACTTTTCAGATTTAAGTAACGAATATAAAGGGTTTCCCTTATTCCACGAAAAATGTCTGTCAACATAATCTGAAATTAAATAGCAATTTAGAAGTGACCTATCTGTAGCACTAATTGGCTTATCTTCTTGTTCCCTAGTATTTGATACGATCCATTTAGGTTCAAGGGAGCTATCAACAATTAATTTTATCGTTAACACAGGAATAAAACCTTCTTTTATCTCCTCCAGTACAACATCATCAGTAATTGTTTCGTCCTGAGTATTAAAAGCTCTAACATGGAGCCCATATTTATTATCAGACAAAAGATTTTCCGGAAAATCAACTACTGAAGCAGCTATTTCAATATTCTTCGTATGTTCACAGTTATAAAAATCAGTATCAGAAAAATTCAGATTCCAATTTGAAGATAAAACCGATGAGACTGCTTCTAAAATTGTCGTTTTCCCACTGTCACCACGCCCAATAAGACAAATCAAGTTTTTATCTCTTTTAAAGTTTAGAGATAAATCCTGAATTCCCCGAAAATTATTGATCTTCAAATTAATAATTTTTGCCATGAAATAACTCCCTTACCTGACCAATAAGGCCATATTAAGTCGAAAAGTCTCTTCAATTAAATATAAACTAGCCTATTCCATCTTTTGTTGAGGCAGGCCTCTATATATTTAACTACAACAGAGTCTTTGAAAAACAAACCCTAACATATAATAACCACATATTGCATATGTATGCCACTTCAACACCATTTACATAAGCCATTGACTATAATGTTTATTTTAAATCATCAATACATACTAGCAATGCCTATTAACAAGGGTGTCTTTTTTGATTAAACAAAACATGAACTGAAATGACCACTTCGTAACTTTTTATATGGATTAAATGACGGAGAAAAATAGTACTTATACAACTAACTCAAGAAATATTGACCATAATAGGAATTGTTTTTGATATCAATTCTAGAACTGTTTTCCTTAGAATCTAGAACAAAAACCAAACTCATATCGAAAAACTTAAAAGGTACTCTGAAGGGGGCTCCTCTTATCTGCGGGTTGAATACTCGCATGGTCAGAGAATTTTTTTAGTTTTTTTTGTCTATGTCCTTTTCCGCTTTTCTGGTTATTATTTAAACAATATGGTATGAGCACTATTATAACATTAGCAAGTCACTAGGCATTTCAGCAAAACAATTTGCAGACATAATAAAGACTGTTACACCATGGTGCTAAAGAGCTCTAAAGAAATTAATCTTAAACAATCGCTACACGCTTTTGTTCAATATCAGTCCGAAATGCTGCCGCAAATCAAATCCCAAAAAGCTCGGGATTAGTGTTGGAACACTTGGAACAAAGAACCCCGGAAATCATCAAAGATTGGAAGGAAGAAAAAAGGTGGGGGCCATTAAACTCCGATATCAAAACGACCGGGACCGGGGTATGCTGGCATAACAAACGTAAGAAAGACTTCAGGCGAAACGGAAAGCATAAAGTTAGCCAAAGATAAACAATCAAATTTAAGGCTAAAAAGTCAGAAAAGTTGAGGGTCACAGAAATGTTTATGGTCTTGTTTCTGGCCTTTTCATCCAGAATTACGAGGCAGTAGCAAAAGACCCAGCACGCGGTGTTGAATTTAGTAACCAAGTTAATTTTTTTATTCTGTGATCTTATCCAAAGGACTTTTAGATCGCATTGAAGACATTAGCTTAAATAATTTCTCCATATTTTTCTATTGAATTACCTCAGACATACAATTGATACTACAAGATATGACATAAACAAAATAAAAATATTATTTATAAATTTTCTGAAAAAGCTTGAGCAAAGTTCACAATCAAAGCAGTTAATAAAATACAATTTGCTTTCAGGAGGGGGTCTTGGTACATATTACAAATAATACTTACAGAGATGTATTGTATAAATTTCATTCAATAACACGGTCAAAATAATTGTTATTTCGATTACTTATGCTTATATTGTAGTTAGTACAGTTATTGATTACATATTGTGATTATTATGTCGTGAATGGGGTTTATCGGCGATGCTTGTAAGAATAAGATGTTGTTTACTACTTATTAAACTAATGTTTATTTCATTCGTAGTTTCATCTAATACTGGCGTTACTATCCACACGCAAGACTTTAGGCAAACGATAGTTAATCAGCTTCAACAGTATTATGTCACACCTGATAGCCAACTCGATTATGCCAAGATAAAAGTTAATCTTGATAAACTTATCGATCCAAGTATTGATGTAAATGGCACATTGAACAAACTTGATAATATGGTCGCTACTATTCAATCCATGTTAAGTCCAAACGCAACTAGCGCAGAAAAAGTTTTTGCGATTAAGAAGTATCTTTATGAGAAAGGTAGTTGGAATCAATATCGTGCTTATCAATATGATTTTAATGATCCACTTGGTATAAAAATATCGAACAAATTGCTTTCAAATTACCTGATTACCCGCAAAGGTAATTGTATCACCATGCCTTTTCTTTTTATTATTCTTGCTGATAATTTAGGCATAAATGTTACCGCATCAACAGCGCCATTACATGTCTTTGTTAAATATACAGATGAACAAGGTAAAACCTTTAATCTTGAAACAACTAGTGGTGCTAATGTGACACGTGATGCTTGGTATCAAGAGCAAATGAGCATTACCGATAAGGGCATGATATCAGGTATTTACCTAGCAACATTAACGAAAAAAGAAACTCTAGCGGTAATGACCATGACATTAGCCGAATACTACTTAGATCAAAAACAATTTGAAACTGTGATTGAAATTACTGGATTAATGCTTAAACACTACCCAAAATATGTTTACGCCATGTTAAAAGCAGGTAGTAGTTTTTACCGCATATTACAACGTGATTATATTCAAAAATATCCAAACCCAAAAGATATTCCAGCAAATCAGCAACAACACTTTAAATATCTGTCAGGTAATAATCGAGGTTTATTTGCTCACGCCGAATCACTTGGCTGGCAAGAACCTTTGAAAAATGCTGATCAAAAATATTTAGATGTGATTAAAAACACGTCAAAGACAGATCATAAGAGAGAAAAATGATGAAAATACACATTGCAACAGGACTTTTATTTACGTTGTGTTTAACGGCTAGTCACTCAACGTTTGCTCGATATTTACAGAGTGACCCTATAGGTTTAAAAGGTGGTCTTAATACCTATATTTATGCCAATGGGAACCCTGTAAAAAATATTGACCCGTTTGGTTTAAAGGTCACAAGAATTTGGAATGGACCACATCCATCATTAAGAATTGAAAACTCAAGTAATTCATCAATAAATGGTCAGTGGAGTTTTGGCCCTAATTATAGAGCGAAAAATTTTAGTTATGTTGATTGGTTAGGGGGAGCAAAAGTACCTGGTCAGATTCATTCAGAATTTATGGTTGATATACCAATAAGTATTCCAGAAATAATTTACGAATCAGATCTATTTGATCAACAAGTATATAATAATATTATGGAATCATTGTCTATTTTTCCACCGGATTACTCATATACAGGAAACAACTGTGTTGACTGGTCGAATGATATGTTAGGTCAATAAGCAAATGACAATTTTGTATAGGTTTTTAATCGTATTGCTATTATGGTTTTTCTTCCCATTTATGTACATGGATTTGATTTACCAAAAATCCTTACTGTATTGGACACTGGGCTATCGGGTAAGTTTTTGTGTTATTACTTTTCTTGGCTTGCTCCCAGCTTTAGTCTGGTCTCTTATGGAAATAACAAAAAGAGGCTTGTTAAATAGTAACTCACTCAAGTTTTCAGTTATTTTTTTACTCCCTTTTGTTGTAGCCGTAATAGGAAATTCTTGGGTTATTAATTCTATTCAGAGTTGTTCTTTGGAAAAAACAAATAACGATATCTCAGAATTAGAGCAAACTAAACAAGGAGTAGCGATTATAAAGAAAAGTCAAAATTCTTATGCCGTTTATTACGATAGCCAAATAACGAACGAGAAATTAATCCGGAATAGGCTATCTAAATATGGGGTTCTGACATGCGCATAATTGATAGTTCCAGCAGAGGTTAATTTATCACTATTAGTGATCAAATAATGAGTTTTTTCTTCTTCTTTTGGTGTGAGACATTCTATTTCTACCTGTGCCAGCAATGCTTAATATCGTGTTTGTGATAAAAACCACCCTAAACTTATCGTATTCAAAATTAAGTTTGGCCAGCCCAATTCTAGATCAAGTTGCACTGACCCTATTGATCTGTTAGTTACTCAAGTTAGTTTTATAGCGTTAACTATTCACAATATGAACCGTAACCACTTCAATGGTGGCTATGTATGTAATAAGTTTAGCACCCTTTCGAATTCAAGATAACTGCCACCCTGCTCTAACACTTTCATTAAATTTTGATAGTTTTCGTTGATACTATACTGCTTACCAAATGTTGGTTTTGTCTTATCAATGGAGTCATCAATAACACCAAAACGGATTAATTTATCAATAGTTCTAGAATTAAATTTACTTCTTGTGCCATTTATATTTTTCCTCTGAAATGTTCCACTTTTCTCAAAATATCTAATTATCATTATTAATTCAGATTTCAATGCGTCTTTTTTTTGCTCTGATTCTTCTGTAACATCTTTAATCAAATGTTCAATCTCTGTAATATCACAATCATCATCAAACATATTAGAATGTATTAATGGTTTTATTCCTTTTCTTGGTTCAAGACATTTAAAAACTGAATCGAAAAATAATGTAGTTTCGTCAATTTTACATTCCCAAAAGTATTCATAATTTTCAAACCAGCAATTACGGAGATTTATATTTGTTAAATCAAAAATAGGCTTAATTGCACATTCACCCGTAAATAAGTTGAGAATACATAAATTTTCGATTGTCTCTTTTCCAAATATTTCTTTTATCAACTTTGTTCTAGTATCTATGCTATTTTCAGAACTAGATAATCTTAAATTCACTAGTAGTAATATTAATAAAGAAGACGATAACCTTCTGAGGTCAATTTCATCAAACTTACTTTTTATCTGTTGATCACCAATCAATTCCATTATAAATAGGTATAAGTCATCATCGAAAGTAGTTCTTTTACAAACGTATTCCGTGAAGCTATTATCATATCGAATGTAATCCCCCATAATATTAATTAAATTTAGATCAATATTATCAATATTTTTTGTGGCTAAAAACTTACTGATGTAAAGATTTTTAAAATACTCTGTAAAAAAATCATATCTAAAATAAAGAGTATTTTCTGAAGTTGTTACAATTGGATGTCCCATAAACTTTTGAATAATAGAGTTATTCTTTGATTGATGTATTTGAGTTAATTTATTCAAAGATTTTAATGCAATTTCGCCATTGTATTTAACAGCAAGATTAATAAAAAACTCAAGTTGATCATCAATATACGTATTTTCTAATTTTATGATTTCCCTTTCACATACTCTTCCTATTAAAAAGTCATTAGTAATACTAGATGATAATATTTTGCTTTGAATATCTATTTTGTTACTTCCGAACTCCTTATCTCGTAAAATAATATCGGCAATTAAATCCAGAATATAGTGAGCTTGCGGCTGCATAGCGTGACTTAACAGATTTTCTTAAATAAGCGCCTTTTTAGAAATTTTCCACAGCAAAACATGACCTAGACAAATTAGTCTAAGTCAGATGTTTCATGCAATTTCAGAAGTGACTAACTATTTTCTAGATAATTCCAGGGAAGATATTTTTCAGGATTTGCCATGACTTTTTCCCGTTCACGCTGTAGCAAGTTGAAGTAATTGAAGACATTAATACCTGCTTTCCCTGCTGTAGCAATGATTGAAGTGATCACATCACTGATACTGGCACCCGATAACGTTTTGTAGAACATCGCGTTTTTTCTGTTTCTAATTTTCAGTTTTAACTGCGCTTCCATGGCATTATTATCCAATTTCGCTCCTTCAAGTCGGCAGAAGCTCGTCAATTCATGGTAATGTTTGTTGAAATATTTAATCGCTAACCCTAATCCACTATTTTCTTCAACGGTGTTATTTTTCAGGTGTTCGCTGCCCCATTGTTGGATTTCTTCCATTATGGGTAGTGAATGTGTCTTATGATGGGCAAGCCTATCTGTTTCCGTCATGTTTTGGATTTGTGTTTCTTCATCAAAACTCCATATAAGACTATAGCGCTCAATCACATACTCAACTTCTTCACTAAAATGACTAAGCACATCATAGAATTGTCGTCTTGCATGAGCATTACAGAAACATAAGTAAGTGATAACTTTTGATGGCTTGTTGCTGGGTAAGGCGTCACACATCAATAGTGGTGGGGCATTTTCCATATTCCGTTTACTTAAAATGCTGTCGATGAATTCACCTGCATACCCAATGTCCGTTTGAAACAACACAATGTGTTGATCATCTAAGGTGGTGGCAATAACACCTGAAGTATAAACACCCGTTCTAAGTCGAAAATTAATTAGGCCACCCATTATTAAATTCCCTAAAGATTCATATGTTATTAAGGTAGGTGACCAGATTAATTATT
>JABSOI010000117.1 GCA_013216015.1 Alteromonadaceae bacterium
ATTGGGATTGAAAGCAACGCAGTAGATGGACTTTTAAAACGCTTCAAAACCTGCATTTTGAATGATTACGGGTATAGACGTTAAGTATAGGACGTTTGTATAAATGCATAGTTTGCATTGATATCATTTTTGTTGTCCTTAATCGTCTTTATATTAGAAACACTTATTCCATATCTAATGTGCTTAACCGTTCTTTTTCCTTCAATTAATTTATCTTATAATTCAACAAGGATCAAGGAGGTACCTTATGTTTTAAAACAAAAATATGATGGTTAAATAAATCAGGGGTTCTGCTCTGTGTCGTTGAGGATAACTGGCTTTACTCATTTTTTTGAAGAAAAATTTGTGAATAGTATGTGAACTCGGTTCTACTTTATTTTGCCTTCAAAAGCCTCTTGTAGTTTGGGTATAGATATAGGGAATGTTGCTGTTATTTACCCTTGGTCTTATTGATGTGTATGATTGCATTAATGTAAAGAAAACAAGTGTAAAAAAACATGTGCAGCGAAGGCAAGGATGCCTAAAGCTGCCATGTTGAAAAGTTGTTTAAGCAAGGTCAATTTATCTAGTTAACATAAAGATAATTAAGAGTAATGGTATTAAAGGGATCATTTTAATATTGTCCTATCAAGTTAAGTTTTTTTGCACGTTTTTCTAATTTGCTAAAAATATACAATCCACCAAAAAAGTATACTGCTGAGTTTGTCGCTACTAATAAAAGATCAAGTAGATCAAGTGGTGCTCCTTGCAATATTACTTCTCTGGTTAAAGATGCTCCTGCGGTAAAAGGCAGCAGGCTATAAATATTAAAGGGCAGGGCGTCGATGGCAACCAGTCCCATAAAGGCTATATTAAATAATGCGCCTATTGTACCTACTCTTTTATAAATTAACGCCAGACCACTGACGATAAAACCTAAACCAACAAGTGAAAAGGCTGAGATGAATAACAGCAGATAAAAATAGATAAAGTTTATCTCAAGCCAATTGCCCGTTATTGCCATGGTGATCCAGGCAATGGTGGTCATAAAAATAACACCCCAGATCATTTCAACCAAAGATCTAGCCAGCATAAGTCGGCTAAATCCCATCGGACAAAGAAACAACTGTTCGATAAAGCCTTTTTGATTATCTTCAATGACACTTTTGGTCACTGCGTTGTATGAGGTAGTAGCAAAAGTCCATAATAAAAAGCCGAACACCAAACCATCCAATGAACTTTCACCACTTGCGTCATTGGTAAAAGATTGAATGCCGTAGAATAGGCCTGCAAACATACCACACATGACAACTATGCTAGAGACAGTTTCAAACCAGTACTGTTTCATTTCATAACATTGTAGTTTTGCTTCGTTAGTGAATAATGCTAAAAAATTCATGCTTTGATCTCCTTATTTATTAGTGAATGATAAGCGGTTTCTATTGATAAAGGATTAATGCTCAACTCCTGCGGTGTTATGGCCTGTTGTGCCAGCCAGTTAACGGTAGCAAAAGCTTGCTCTACAGAGTCGTAACGAATAATTATATCTTCTTTATCCTGCTCAAACTGAGTGTTTTCAGACCATAAGGATTTGAGATCACCATTTAATTTTGCTCGATCTGTAGGTTTGAGTTTCAGGCGCATTTCATAATGAAATAATTCTTCTTTTAAAGTTGAAATAGATCCTTTGAATATTACCTTGCCTTGATCAATAACTATCACTCGGTTACATATTTTATCGATAAATCCCATATCGTGAGAGGTGATCAGAAATCCCTGCTCAAGTTGGTTAGATTGTTCGACAATGATCTTTTGCAATTCAGTAACTGTTTGACTATCAAGACCTAAAGTTGGCTCATCAAGTAATAATAATTTAGGTTGATAGGCTAAGGCGCATAATAATGAAGCTTTTTGTTTATTACCTGTAGAAAGTTTGCCGACCTCTTTCTGCTTGTATTGAGCAAGGCCCAATTGCTCTTCCAGTTTACTGATGTTCGCTAACGATTGTTTTTTGCTGACGCCGCGTAAACGGGAAAAATATTCTGCATTTTGACTAGCGGTTAAACGCCAGTTGGTATTTCTACAGCCCCCCAGTACAACGCCGATATCACGTAAATATGAAGTACTTTCCTTAATGTTTTTGCCATTAAAGAATATATCTCCCTGGTCCCATTCAAGCAGCCGGCAAATTGAATTTATCGTGGTTGTTTTACCTGAGCCATTCGCGCCCAACAGAGCGACGCGTTCGCCTTTGGCAAGGTCAAAACTAACGTCTTTCAATGCATGGTGGTCGCCGTAGCTTTTGCTTAATTCATTAATGCTTAACATTTAGAGCTCCTTTTTCTTTGCTTTTTGCTTTCACAAGATCAAGATATTGAAATTGATTGGTTACTTTACTATGTTGCTAGTATGCAGTTGAAAATATCTAGTAGGGGAATTAAATGATGAGTGGTCATGAATGGCGGATAAGTGGTATTTAATATTAAAGGGCGGGTTAACCTAGGCGTAAACCACCAATTAATTTTGCAGTTGACTTAAATATTAATACAATTGGCTATGTTCCGGTTAAGCGTTGCTATAATAGTTGACAGGATGGGTTAGCCAACGGAGTAACCCATCATTTTGTATAGCGCAACTATCTGCTAACACCGTTAAAAGCTGATATTTTGATGGGTTACGCCTTCGGTTAACCCATCCTACGCGCTGAAATCTTGATCTGTCATATAAATATTAATAAAACAATGGATTACGGGCGTAACAACACTTAACTGTGACATAGGCAATACAATTGCTATAAAGCTACAGGCTGAACATATTTCTTAATATTTGTCCTTGTCGACGAGAAACTTCTACTTCTTCATTACTCTGCATAGTTAGTAAATACGAACCACTGATCGACAAGTCCATTTTTCTTACTTTTTGCAGGTTAATAATAGTTTGACGATTTGCGCGGATAAAATATTGTTTATTCAAACGGCTTTCCAGATAAGAAAGCGTATTTTGTACCAGCATATTCAAGCCGTCACCTTTAATTTTTATATAGTTGCCAACCGATATAATTTGTTCAATTTGACTTGGCGTGATCAACTGCATGTTTTCGCCATCTTTAAGCAGAACTTGTTTATTCATATCAAGTTCACCATTATCATTATAGGCAGGGCTGTGTTGATTGTGCTCACTGTGATGTTTGTCCTGCTTGTGTAGCTTTCTATATTTTTGCAGGCTTTGTGATAAACGTTTGACGTTTACAGGCTTGGTTAAATAATCAAGGGCATTCAAACTAAAAGCTTCCAGGGCATGGTTGTCGTACGCGGTACAGAATATGATGGAGCAATTATGTTCTTGCAGTAATTCTGCTAATTCCAAACCATTAATTTCAGGCATATTGATATCAAGAAAGACTAAATCAATTTGATGTTGTTTTATTTTAGCCAGCGCATCAGGAGCATCAACGGCCTGGGCAACTACCTCGATATCTTCAAACATCGACAGTAAACGGCATAACTCGACACGGGCTAAAGGTTCGTCATCAACAATCAAGACATTAACAGGATTATTCATGACTTTCCTTTAGTGTTAAATGAGGGATGAAAACGCAGGTGATAACTTTTTCGTTTTGTTGTTCAAGGGTAATATAGGCTTGTTCCCCATATAATAATTTTAACCGTTGACGACAGTTTTTAAGACCAACACCTAGCCCGCTGATGCCTTCCTGCAAGTTACCGTCGTTAGTAATAGTCATTAATAAACCTTGAGGTTGATATTGACTGGTAATGGTTAATAATCCACCGGCTCGTCTAGCACTAATACCATGTTTTACTGCATTTTCTACCAAGTTTTGTACTATTATTGGCGGTAGTAGGCATTGCAGGGTATCTTTACTAATGTCTTGCTCGATAGTCAGTTTGTCGGCAAGTCTGACTTTTTCAAGGTTTAGAAAACATTCAACAATATTTAGCTCTTGTTCCAGACTAACCAGTTCAGTTGAATGTTGTAATGAATAGCGTAATAATTCGGCTAATTCACTCACCATATCACTGGCTTTGTCGCTATTGATGTGGATCATGGCGCGAATATTATTCAGTGAATTAAATAAAAAGTGTGGATTAAGTTGATCTCTTAAATTGCTTAATTCGGCATTTTTCTGCTCAATAATCAGCGCCTGATTAGTTAGTTTTATTTGGGTATTGTTATAGCCAATATGAACTGCCCAATAAATTAACATCCATATAATCAGGATGACGGCATCTTTTATTGCTCCGACAATCAATCTGAAAGACACAGCGTTTTCCATATCAATGAAAGTTTGACTACGATTTTCAGGTGGCGGTAAATAAAAGTCTACTATCAAGTCAAATGGCCAGTAAACTAAAGTAAGTAATAGGCCAATAAGTAAACAGGCTGCGCTTGCACGCTGCCAAAAACCCTTCACATTAAAGTCTAACCAGTGTTGTTTTTTACACCAGTAGCGTAATAAATGGCTGGCGTGAAATAAAATTATAATGAAAAGCGTATGTTTAACAACGAGACGCAGCATTGTTTCATCGCCGCTATATTTGACACTAATAGAGCCCGCAGCAAATAACAAAAGCCACAATATTCCCATGCCGAATAACTGGCATTTCCAATAATATACTGATAATGAAAATTTATTAGGCATGGGGTAATTCCAATTATTTAATGTTTCGTTATTTATGCTTAGTTATTTATGCTTAGTTATTTCTGTTTGGCTACTTTTGCTTAGTTACTTTTGCTTAGTTACTTTTGCTTAGTTATATGATGAGAAGCAGCCGCTGAAAATACCACATCAGTTGAACTGTTTAACGCAGTTTCTGCAGAATCCTGAATAACACCGATAATAAAACCAATAGCAACTACCTGCATGGCAACATCGGTATTAATACCAAATAAACTACAAGCTAAAGGTATTAGTAATAATGAACCACCGGCAACGCCTGATGCACCACAAGCTGAAATAGACGCGATAATACTCAGCAGTATTGCTGATCCAAAATCAATATCAATCTGTAGGGTATTTGCTGCTGCTAAAGTTAATACAGTAATGGTAATTGCAGCCCCGGCCATATTAATAGTTGCACCTAAAGGAATTGAAACTGAATAGGTGTCTTCATGAAGGTCGAGCTTTTTACAAAGTTCCATATTCACCGGAATATTAGCGGCTGAACTTCGGGTGAAAAATGCGGTAATACCTGAGACTTTTAAACAAGTAAATACTAATGGATAAGGATTTTTCTTGGTGACTATAAATACAATCAGCGGATTAACAATTAATGCAATAATCAACATTGCGCTAATTAAAACTAGAACCAGATGACCATATTCACGCAAAGCGGCAAACCCGGTAGTTGCAATAGTGAATGCCACTATTCCAAAAATACCGATTGGAGCAAAGCGTATCACAAGTTTTACAATGCTTGAAACTGCATCGGCAACATCGTGTAATACTAATTTAGTTGAATCATTAGCACGTTTTAATGCAAAACCAAGCCCCAGCCCCCAAGCTAATACACCGATAAAATTACCCGTTGCAACGGCGTTAATTGGATTGTCGACCACTTTAAATGCTAGGGTTGTTAAAACCTCACCTAAACCTTGTGGAGGATTTGCTGTGGCACCGGCTAAATCAAGGGTAAGTTGTGTTGGAAACAAAAAGCTTAATGCTACAGCAACAAATGCAGCACTTAGGGTACCAACCAGATAAAGTCCAATAATGGGTTTTAAGTTTGCGTCACTGTTGGCTTTTTGATTAGCGATAGATGAAGCGACTAATAACAACACTAAAATTGGCGCGACGGCTTTAAGTGCGCTAACAAATAAGCTTCCCAATATTTCAAACGATTTTGCAGTATCCGGTGATTGTACGGCTAATATGGTGCCTAAAATAATGGCAAGGATAATTTGACTAACTAAGCTTGTTGATTGTAATTTTTTAAATAAGGAATTCTTTTCTGCAGTTGCGACGGTCATAAATAGCCTTTTTATTATTATGTACGGTTATGTATTGGTTAGTATGAATTGGTTAGTATGCAATACTGGGTAAGTTTTTAGCATCGAAGAACTTGTGTTGTCCAGTAGTTATTTCTAAATTACGGTTTTTTTTATTGGGTTAACTTCTTTGTCAGAATAAATAAAGGCATAATAGCGAAAATTTTATAATGAAAGTAGCAAGAGATCAATTATGCCTACCGAGCAAGCCTTAATAAAACGCAGTAATAACAGCTGTGAACTTTGTACTTCTGATGCCAATTTATCTGTTTTTCCTGTACCTCCCACCAGTGATTTAAGCGCGCAACAAAGTGTTTATCTTTGTCAGACATGTCTGGATCAAATTGAAGGTAATTTTGAGCTTGATGTTAATCACTGGCGTTGTTTAACAGATAGTATGTGGTCTCAAGAACCTGCGGTACAAGTAATGGCCTACCGTATGTTGAATAAATTATCAGCTGAAAGCTGGGTACAAGATGCCCTGGAAATGATTTATCTGGAAGATGACGTAAGAACTTGGGCCGAGCAGGGTATAGCCGCTGAACAGGTAGCAGGTCCAACACGAGACAGCAACGGCGCTGATTTACAAAATGGCGACAATGTTACTTTAATAAAAGATTTAGTGGTTAAAGGTGCTAACTTTACCGCTAAACGGGGGACTTTGGTGCGTAATATTACGTTAACGGATAATCCTGAACATATTGAAGGAAAAGTTGGCGGTACGCGTATTGTTTTAGTTGCTGCTTATCTGAAAAAAGCATAAGAATAATCTCAATAAAAAAGCTATAAATTCGCTTGAGTTTGTATTGACTAATTTTGAAACAAACGTCACAATTTTTTTTTTGCACTTTATCACTTATATTTAATTAATATATTAAACTAATGAATATGAAATTTTATTTACTCACTATTTATATGCTCGTCCCCAGTTTGAATTGGCTGAATTCAGTCAATTCGAAATGGCAGTGGTGTTCTGTGGTGTGGAATTTAAAGTGTAGAAAAAGTTAATTTAATTCTTCCAAGTCGCAGAAATCATCACTGCGGCTTTTGTCTTAAGATTTTCAATTGTCGTATTTTTTCTTTCTGCTTCTTCATCTTATGGAGATCATAGCATGTCAGTACATGGCGCTTATTTAGCCGTTGTTATTATTTGGTCAACTACACCTTTAGGTCTTGTGTGGAGTAGTGAGTCTGTTAGCCTAACTTTGGCTGTTCTTATGAGAATGGTTATTTCGTTTGTGTTGGGTGGTTTATTGATTAAATTTGGTAACATTCACTTACCATGGCATAACAAAGCTAAGCGTGTGTATTGTTATTCCGGTATTGGAATTTATGGTGGGTTGTTATTTTCCTATTTAGCTGCCAGCTCTGTTCCTTCAGGCATGATATCTTTAATGTTTGGTCTTTCTCCAATAATCGCAGGATTATTGGGACAGAAAATTTTAAATGAAAGAAAGTTTGGATTAGCTCGTCAAGTTGCATTAATGATTTCTTTGATTGGTTTAGCATTAGCCTGCTCTGATAATTTATCAATTGATAGTCAAAACGGGATTGGGCTGATCTTTATTTTATTGGCGGTTTTTCTCTTTAGTTTAAGTGGGGTACTGGTTAAAAGTGTTCATCTTGATATTCATCCGGTTGCTATCACCTTTGGTGCATTGTCGGTATGTGTACCATTGTATTTTTTCACCTGGTTAATCATGGATGGCACCCTGCCTGTTGAACAGTGGCAAGCCAGATCAATTTGGGCTATTTTGTACTTGGGTGTTTTCGGTTCGCTTATTTCTTTTGTTGCATATTTTTATATTTTGCAGAAGCTTAGTGTCAGTACAACAGCTTTAATCACTATGATGACACCTGTTTTTGCTTTAATTCTAGGTGGTGTTTTAAATAATGAAATTATCAGTATCAAGCTTATTATAGGTGCTGTTCTGATTTTGTTTGGCTTGTTAATTTATCACTGGGGGGACAACTTCCTGTTAAATAAAACCAGAATAAAGCTAGAATAAAGCTAGAATAAAGCTAGAATAAAGCTAGAATAAAACAAGAATGAAAGCAACAAAACAAATCATCGAGAATCATAACTAAATGAAAATTGGTATTAGTTTCAGGGCTGCAACGCATCTAGATGTTGATTTTTTATTAGAGCTGCGAAAGCTATCAATGGATCAACATTTAAACGTTGCAGGTTTATTTATGTCAGATGGACAACACATGGATCGTATTAATGAATTCTTTGAAGATTCATTAATTATTTTAGTTAATAGAAAGGCTGTTGGGTTGCTCAAATTAGCCTTGTTACAGCATTCTTTGCATATCAGGCAATTTCAACTTATGCCTGAATTTCAGGGATTGGGCATTGGTAAAAAAGTGCTTGGCATGGTGAAAAAAAAGGCAGTGAAATTAAAGCGCCCGATAACACTAAATGTTTTATTAAAAAATAAGGCACTGACATTATATCGTCGTTCAGGTTTTAAAGTGATCGGGGAGAATGAATTAGAATATCAAATGAAATGTTCACAGGAAGATTGTGCCTCGAACTGAACATTGTGTGTAGAACGGAATTATGAAGCCACTTTAATCGAAGTTACTTTAATCTAAATTACGTTAACCGCTCGAAAAAGATATTGTACAGAACCGATTATGTAGGATGGGTTAGCCGAAGGCGTAACCCATCAATCAACAGGTTTTTACAGGAATAAGCAGTTATACCAATTGTACTAAGTAAGTGGTCACCCTCGATGGTCTAAATTTCCAATAGCTGCGTTGCCGACATGGATGTAGGTACTTAGGTTTTGCCTGGAGCAAAAAACCTGTGCTCTTGAAAATTTATCCTCATCGAACCCTGACCACTAACTTAATACAATTGGTATTACTTACTCCATCAAACAATGGGTTGCAAAGTTGGCTGCCTCATCCTGATTGTTAACATTAATTAACAGAAAAGAGCCAATCTTAGCTATTAATAAATCTTACCATGTCCCCTGACTTTATCTACATCAATGCGAGATGGCGTAATTGACCCGTCAACTAACCCCTGAGTACTGATTGACAGCATTTCGATTACTTGATGCATAGAGTTTAAATTCAAGCTGGCAAGATCATCACTTACATTATGGTAATGTTGATCTTTATCAAGTTGGGTACTACTGAAGCTATGAGCCGGAACACCTAAACGTGCAAGGGTTGCGTTATCAGAACGATAAAACAGTCCTTGTTCAGGGTAAGGGTCGGTGTAAATTTCCATGCTGGCTTTGTTAGTTTTTAGCTGAGCGTTGAGCAAAGTTTGCAAGTCTGAACGCTCTGCACCTGTCATCCACATGGTTCCGGCACCAAATTTTGATGGTTTGCCTATCATTTCAATATTGATCATTGCGACAACATCATTTGGATCAAGTTGTTCAGAAAAGTAACGTGAACCAAAACCGCCAATCTCTTCGGCAGCAAAAGCACTGAACATTAATGTTCTGGCATTACCGCCCTTATTAGCGAAATATTCTGCAAGGTTAATAATAGCTGTTGTACCTGAGGCATCATCATCGGCGCCGTTATAAATGATGTCAGCTTTTTCTGTGTCAGAGCCATCACTTTTATGATCCAGATCTTTAGCACCTAAATGATCGTAGTGAGCTGAATAAAGTACAATTTCTTTTGATTTACTTTTTCCGGGTAAAACGCCGACAATATTGGTTAAAGACTTTTCAGTAATAGTGGTTTTACCAACAAGGTTAAGTGATTTAATTTTAGTTTCATCAGTTAATACCATAACTATGGCACCTTGATGGTCTAAGTTTAATTTAGTTAAACCCCGTTGGAAATAAGCCAGGTAACGGCCAAACATGTTTGCATGGGCAGTGTTCACTAAAACAAGGTGTTTTCCGCCGATTTTATTCAGCTCTGAGATAGTTTGTCGAAAATTGTCATCAGCGGAAATAACATGGCTTTGCACACCAGTTTTGCCATTGACCTCTTGCCACGAAATATCAGTTATGGTGCTTGCCATGGCTAGTTTTTCATCACTTATCTTTTTATTATTTAAAGACATTGTCAGCGATACTGGTGAAATGCTGGTAACGCTGAATGTTTGTTTAAACGTTGTTAAACCGTTGAAAGGCTGTAGTCCTATATCAGAAAATCGATGACCAATATAATCAGCAGCTTTGTCAATACCTGCAGAAAAGTTTGCTCTTCCGTTTAATTTATCGCTGGCAAGATAAGTAATATCACTTGTCATTTTATCTAAAGATATATTAGTTGCATGGCTCATCAAAGGCATTGAAGACAGTGACAGACCCGTTAATATAGCTAAGGTTAAAGAACCCTGCTTCATTATATTTCTTATCATAGATTTATTGCTCCTTTGTGTTCTCTTTATTTTTATTGTTAATTTTATTGTTAATTTTATTGTAAATGTAAATGTAAATGTTATCGTTATTACACACGAGGATGCATTAGCCATAGGCGTAACCCATCAGTTAATTTGGTAACATATCTCAAATTTTTTTCGGATATGCGGTGTAGGAATTTGAGTTTGGTTGATGGGTTACGCCTTCGGCTAACCCATTGTGTCATGACTATTTTAAAGTCGTAGTCTCAATCAAAAGCGTATCATCACCAGCAGTTAACCAAAGCTGACCATCTTGAATACTACATTGAAATTCCATGGTTCGATTAATCAGAGCAGTCAGAGCCTCAGTTGTATCGGTAGAAAATTGTTCAACAGACAAAGACTCAAATTGCTGTAATTTATTGCCTATTTGTTTCCACCAGGTTTCAACACTGCTGCCGTAACAATAAAGCTTTACTTGCTTAGCTCTGTTACTGGCTTTTTTTATGCGTTTTTCATCAATTTGGCCTAGTTCAATCCAAAGTTCAATTTCTTCGCTGTAGTTAATTTGCCATATTGTGGCTTCATCTTCATCACTTACCCCTTTACCAAATTGTAAGTTTTCATGTGCATTAAGCACAAAAGCGATAATACGTACCATCATTCGCTGGTCTGTTTCTGAAGGATGCTGGGCAATAGTGAGTTGTAAAGTATCGTAATAGTTACGATCCATATCAGAAAGATGAATAGTTGCTTTATAAATAGTTGCTTTTTGAGCCATGAGTACTGTTACGCCATGGTGAAAAATTATTGAGCGCTATTTTAACCTTTCAATGAGGAACTGACTAGTATTGATGGTGAGTATTTGTTTTGTGACTGTTTTCTGAAAAGCTGAGATAGAACCTTTGGTATGTTTTGATTGGGCACTAGCTAGTGCTTTTCCACCAGAAAATACGATATCATGATGTGGTGATTCGATATTTTTAACTAACTGAAGTAATTTAACAATAAAGTAATCTTTCTCAACAATCGTTGGGTTAGTTAACCCTATATACCCAAGCTACTTGGAAATGCAGGTTCAGAGCTAAGCTAGGACATCAGAGCAAGGCGCAACACGCATATAATGGTTGTTCCCTTGTAAAGTGTTGCAACGCAGCACTGGTGTTCTAGCTTAGCTCCCTTCGGGCAAGGCGATAAACGGCTATCTCCTGCGTTATTAAATCTCAAAAGGGAAAAACCATTTATAAAATTTAATGCCTTGAATATAGCCGTTTATCGACTTGCTGAATCCTGCATTTCCAAGTAGTTTGGGTATAGTTTCAGCAACTTCTGCAAATACTGTACTATCAAGCAACATTAACTCATTGCGTACCTATCGCTATTTTGCGGGTAAAGCGCTTTGATGTTTTTATTTGTACTTGTGCGGGGATTTGAGTGCTTTTACCTTGTAAATACAACTGCGACAACTTATCTAATTGATAATTAGCCCCTAATCTTTCAATCGCTTCTAACAAAACACCATCTGCACCTGCAGGATTATCAGGCATTATATTTCCTGTAAAACGATTCACTCTGGCACGGACATACAAACCATAGCCAATTTTTATTAATTCGCCATCAGACACTATATTACGCAAGACACGGCCAATTTGGTCATAGCCTGCAATATATTTAAAATCAGAACGCAAAAAGACCGAACGCTTGGCTCGTTTTATTCGCGTTTGAATTCTACTTTTAATCGTCATGAGTTATCTCCTAATGCTTAATTGGATTGTATGCATAAACACGACATTTTGAAAATCATAAATACGACAATTATTCTTATTGTTTTGAGTGACTATGGCTTTTACAGGGGTGTTAAGATGTAAGGTTTCTTCATTCATTCGTTCGAACTTTCTTAATGTAGTATTTTTTTCAGTGTTTTAATTCCCTCTCAACCAACTGCCACTTTATTAGGCTGCTAATCATACTTATCGACTGCTCCAAAAAAAGGGCAGTGGAATTTTTGAGTATCAATTAATCTTTTAGATATTTTTTAGATGTATTGTCCAGTTCACCCGGAAATAAAAAACCAATAAATAAGGCTATTCAGAAATGAATTTCTAATTCCTAACGATATGAGCCCAAATTCGAAAGCCATATCTCAACAGAAAATGAAATAATTGTTTTACTTTCTTCATTGCTAAGTCTCAACATTTGATGCTAGGGCTCAGTAACATATTTCAGGTGATATTGATGATCAATCCAGTAGAAAATCAACAAGATGATAATAATTGTAACTTTATGGCTGAGGCGCAATCATTAAGTCAAATTTATCTTGATGCAAATGCGACAACACCTGTATTACCACAAGTATGGGAAGCTGCTTTATTTGCCATGAAAACATTATTTGGTAATCCGAGCAGTAGCCATAATACGGGAGTTCAAGCAAAGCAAGTAGTGGATGAAGCGCGTCGGCGGGCCATTCAAATTATTGGTGCTGGTAAGGGGGATGTTATATTTACCAGTGGTGCAACTGAAGGAATTCAAACGGCAATTTTATCTGCATTGATTAGTGCTAAAAAAAATAGCGCTAAAACTCATATTGATAAAAATAAGAGTTATTGCCTTTTATATGGTGCGACAGAGCATAAAGCAGTTCCAGAGTCGTTAAAGCACTGGAATGAAATTCTGGAAATCAACGCTGAGATAAAAGCTATTCCTGTGGATAAAACGGGTCAGCTTGATTTAGATTTTATTGAAAAAGAAGTGCCCAACGCACTCATGATTTGTACCATGGTGGTAAATAATGAAACCGGGGTTTATCAAGACCTGAGTAAATTAGACAGGGTTATACGTAGCAATAATCCTAATACCTATTGGATGGTAGATTGTGTTCAGGCTTTAGGCAAAATGGAATTGAACTTATCGGATACGAGTATAGATTATGCGCCATTCAGTGGTCATAAACTTTACGCCCCCAAAGGAATAGGTTTTATTTATATTAAAGAAAACGCTCCATTTACGGCATTTGTCGCTGGCGGAGGGCAGGAAGGTGGCTTGCGTTCCGGGACTGAAAATCTCCCGGGTTTAGCAGCGCTGAACGTTGTATTTGAAATGTTGACTGGTGAGAGTAAACAAGCCTTTACCTCAGAAGAGAAGTTACATTTGTTTCGCCAACAATTTGCTGAAACACTTAAGCGGGTATTTCCTCAGGTTGTGTTTAATCATGAGTTTGCTAACTCTGTATCTACCACGCTTAATTTTGCAATCCCGGGTTTTTGTTCAAGCGAAATTATGGACTTATTCGATGCCGCGAATATTCGTGTTAGTTCAGGATCTGCTTGTAGTTCTAAAGTAACCAGTAGTTTTGTTCTTGACGCAATGGGGCTGCCAAAATGGCAAAGTGAATCGGCAATCAGGTTGTCTTTTGGGCCAGCGATGACACAGGAACAAGTCGATGAGGCGTGTGATCGCATAGCGTTATCAGCTCAGGCATTAGTTCAAAGTTGCCGAATGTCAGAAAAAAATAATCTTATCGACAAAACAGCGTTAGATGGGTTGCTGCAATTTAAAATAGGCGGCAGTTGTTGTTGGATGTATGTGGATAAAATAACTAAATCAGCGGTAATTATCGATCCTTTGCCGGAACTTATAGAACGGTTAGACACTTTGATTGCTTGTCAGGCACTTAATGTAGTTGCTGTTATTGATACACATGGCCATGCAGACCATGTTTCTGAACGTGTAGCTCTTGCAGAAAAATACTTAGTGGACCAATGTGCAGATCCACTTGGCTGGCCGTCTGAAACACTGGAAACTGAGATCAAAGGACAACACTTTCAGTATATATCTGTAGGTGACAAATGGCTGGTTAAAGTACCAACCCCAGGTCATACGGATGATAGCATTAGCCTGTTATTTTGTGAGCCAGTATTTTCTTCAGCAGACGATCTAGTGGTTAATTATGCATTTTGTGGAGACATGATTTTAATGGGGAGTCTTGGTCGAACAAATTTTGATACAAGCTGCGCTAAGGAAATGTATTCCAGTATCAAACGGTTAAAACAACTTGTTGGTCTAGAAACCCTTATTTGTCCCAGTCACGATTACAACAACGAGTTTACCACCAGTATTAGTACAGAGTTGCCTTATAACCCATT
Organism: Alteromonadaceae bacterium; assembly: GCA_013216015.1. Taxonomy (GTDB): domain Bacteria; phylum Pseudomonadota; class Gammaproteobacteria; order Enterobacterales; family Alteromonadaceae; genus JABSOI01. Next base: position 14,455 of record JABSOI010000117.1, read on the forward strand.
GCTTGCTCAGGTTATTAATGATGAGATTGATATAGAAGAGTTTGTTAATCTCAAAGGCAAGCTAGATACTCATCTAAATGATGAGTCGGGGTGTGAAATTATGTGTGGTGCCTTTATTGGCGAATGTCAGAACACATCCTTAATTGAATATGAAGGCCCCAGCCTGGCTGAGGCGATGGAGAGTCCAAATAAAATTAAGCTGATCGATATACGTGAGGCCCATGAATATGCTTTACAACATAGAGATACGTTTGCGAAGAATATCCCGTTAACCCGTCTCGTTCAGTTTATACAAGAGAATCAGACAGACAAGCTGGAGGAAATAGTACTGGTCTGTCGTAGTGGCGGTCGCTCGCTTGTTGCCGCAGAAGCACTCTCGCGTTTGGGTTTTGTAAATGTTGGTTATTTAAGAGGTGGTTACGCTTTATTGCATTAACTTGTTATCTAGTAGTTAACAAGTTAACTACTAATTTTAATGAGAATAAATTTCTCTGTTTGTTTATATTCAAACTTTCATGTTTTTACACTTTTGCCAACCCGTTGATTAGGTGTTTACTTGAGAGTATGATCAGAGGTCGACCTGTTGCCTTCACTACACTGTATTCATAATGCACGGTGGTTGTAGGTTGTATAACAAAAATGGGGTGTTACAAAGACAAATCTGTTGTTTTTCTGCCTCGGGGCACTGTTTATTAAAGTGTGAGTTTTTGGTTGTATTTCCCGTTTAGAGCGGGGGGATTGTTTATTATGATTCATTTAATAGCTAACAGAAATTTTCCATATTATAAGCAGCTCCCCCTAAATTATTCTTATTTTTTCCTTTGCCTTTCTAATTTCATTCAATCCGCGCTCCCACGAGCTATAAGGATGTGCAAAATATACTACTGCATCCAGCTTCTTTGCTATTTCTTCATGACCAGCAAATTCTTTCCCGTTATCAGCTGTAATCGTTAAAGTTTTGTCTAAATAGGAACTTAGTATGGTTATAGTGGCCTCTGTAACAACACCCGCATGTTTGCTATTAACTTTCTTGATCAGAGTAAATTTGGATTTCCGTTCCGTTATTGTCACTAAAGCATCTTGATGGTTTTTACCAATGACAGTATCTATTTCCCAATCCCCTATACGTGTTTTTTCTGCAACAATTTGAGGGCGTTCATCAATACTGATCCGATTGCTGATCTGACCTCGTTTATCTTTTGAGCCATATTGTTTTTTGCTGCTTTCTTTAATGCTGAAATCTGATATCTTTGTACTTCGGTCAGCTGATTATATTTGTTCATAAGTTTTCTCATCTTTGCCGGATTGAAAAGC
>JABSOI010000118.1 GCA_013216015.1 Alteromonadaceae bacterium
ATTTTGTGAGATATTTCTCACATGATTGTGTGGGGATTTATTAATCAAATTTTTATAAAATGTGCGGAACGTAGGATTTAACTAATAATTTAACTAATACACCCACTTAAATTTACTGTTTATCATGATCTTGCTGTTATTCGGTAAATCATATTTTGGGTGGGCGTCTTAATCAAATATTAATTAAATGAAAAACTTGGGATTAAGTATTGTCTTTTGGTATTCATCTCAAGCTTCCTAGTAAAAAGCAAGGCCTGACTGACCACTACCGTTCACTGCCCTTAGCATCTGAGATATGACAAGTTACACTACCCCATTAATCACTATAAAAAACCCATTGTAATCCATAAATTATAACAGCCTATTTTTTATAGCTACTTCAGCAGTAATAACAAAGCTGCGTCGTATTTAATATTTCCTTAATTAACTAGGCTAATTAACTAGGCCAGCCATTTTATAAAGGGAAAATTTATAGAGGGACATCAGAATTTAAAATATGTGGCAGGATAAATTCGACTTTAACCATAAAAAAATCAACTCTAAGGAATTAACAATTTTTTAGAAAGCTGTTTATTGTCGGCACTAACCCGCCAAAGCTTCATTAAAGCCAAGTACTCTTCTAGTTCGTTGTCACTAATATTTTGCTTTAACAATTTTTCAGCTAAAGTATTGATACGTTCTATCTGTTCAATGGTCATAGCTAACATCCTTGTTAGTGATTAACAATATATTTGTAACTTAAGTATAGAAATTAATTTGTCTTTTACCAGTTAAATTAAATAGATAATGCGTTATCCCTATCAACATCAACCTATTCCAATGACCCTTCCATTAAAATTATTCATATTTTGCCATGTAATACCAATCAGTATAATTATTCCAATTAATATTAGTTGCTTTTTTAAAACACAGTTGTACCATTACATCATACGGTACAACTGGATCATGTAAATTTATGGAAATTACTATCAATATTGACGACCCCGTTCCGTTATTTTCGCAATTAGTTCAGCAGATAAAAATGGCGGTCATCAATAAAAAAATATCACCCGGAGATGCGTTACCTTCAATTCGACAACTTGCTAACGACCTGGCATTAAACAGTAAAACAGTCGCTAAAGCTTATCGATTATTAGAGCGAGACTCTGTTATTCAAACTAAAGGTTATCGAGGCACTTTTATTCACCCAGACGCTGTAGTGAATAGCACCATCGATTTGAATGAATGGATATTTACAAAATTAAACGAAACTATATCTACATTAAGAGAATCTGGAGTAACAGATTCTGAAATCAGAATTGCATTTAATAACGCATTGACTGGCCGACATAATCAAGGAGAAAAACATGTCATTTAACCTATTGTTTTTCATAGTATTTTTAAGTCAATTATTATTAATTTCGTACTACTACCCAAAACAGATCCTCAATAGGATCAATTTTGTGTTGAAGAAGTATCCGCCTGATAGTTACCCAAAACTTTACCCTGAGTCAGCTACGAAACTGAATATCGGGCGGCGTGTTTTCCAGGGTTTAAACTTGATTATTATCATTATTGGTTTAACAGCCATGTTCAGTTCTGGCGTATTGTCTTCTGACAATGAAACCAAATTAGTAAATATTGACGATTTGATCCTGTTGTTTGGTATGTTGCAATTTCTTCCTTTCCTGTTAATGGAGATTGCAGGCTTTAAACAATTCAAATTAATGCGAAAATCAGATTTACGTACCAGTCGTACTGCAGAATTAATCCCGCGCCGTTTGTTTGATTTCGTATATCCCGTATTGGTTTGGACAGCGGTACTGATGTTTGCAGGTAGCTTATTATTCGTTTTTTATATTCACGAATTTACGTTAACCCCCGATTTCATAACAATGGCCATTTCTTTATCGCTGTGTAACACCTTGTTTATCGGATTAACCATTTTTAATTTATCAGGTAAAACTCTAGATCCATACCAATCCAAAAAAGATAGAATTAAACAGATAGAATTCACTGTACGTTCCTTCGTCTTTATCAGTATTTTTGTCAGTATATTTATGGCTGGCACAATAGCCTTTAAAAAGTTCGAGTTAGATCAATACCAAATTATCTTCAATAGTTTTTATTGGCAGTTAATTGCAATATTCAGTATTGGCGCCATGCTCAAAAAAATTAAAGTAGAAGATATCGACTTTGATGTTTACAAGGATGATAAAAAACCAGGCTGAAGGTGAAGCTTATTATTCAATATGAGCCTTCAAATACAAAAAAGCCCTGTCTAAAGTTGAGAAGGGCTAATGTTCTTTGATGCTTAGGTTATACCAATCCCATTAATAAAATAAGTTTTTTGAGGCATAAAAAAAACCCGCGAAAACGGGGTTTTAAATTTTACAATAATATTTATTATTTTGACTGTTCTGATTGTTCTTTTTCTACTGTCACGTCCATGTCATCAGCGATTGAGGGGTTACTCAATATTGCTGTGACCGCTAATATCAATACTGCGAATATAACGGTCGTCAGCTTAAAGCCCCTTGAAGACGACCTGTTCATTTTTATTCCTGCTTTTCAGCTATGTCCTAATTTTATAACTTGTTTTTCTACTAAATTTACGCAACGACTTCTGCAAGTTTTGCTGCATCCAAAAATGCAACGTCTGCAATGCTGTGTATTTTTTTCTTATTTACAACCATCAAACTTAAACTATTAAAACAAAAAAATCAACACTTTAAGTTAAAAATTGTAAAACCGTTCAAAAACAGAATATTTGCTCAGGAAGTGTCTTGGTAGGTCATGTTAGAAATAGCGGATATTCGCACTTTTACACCATAAAATTCCATTTATTTAGGTATTGAATATAAAAATATAAGAAAGTTCCTAATATAATTTGCAGTCAGGGGGCACTCTGAGCGAAAATACGCACAGATTTTATCCTTCAAAAATAATTAACTGGAGCTTCTATGCCCTCACGTCAAGAATTGGCCAATGCAATACGCGCTTTAAGTATGGACGCTGTACAAAAAGCAAAATCAGGACACCCCGGAGCCCCAATGGGCATGGCAGATATCGCTGAAGTTTTGTGGCGTGATTTTCTAAAGCATAACCCAACCGATCCAAACTGGGCTGATCGTGATCGTTTTGTTTTATCTAACGGTCATGGTTCCATGTTAATTTACTCACTTTTACATTTAACAGGTTATGATTTACCAATTGAAGAGTTGAAAAATTTCCGTCAACTGCATTCAAAAACACCCGGTCATCCTGAATACGGTTATACCCCTGGTGTTGAAACAACTACCGGACCTTTAGGTGCTGGTCTTGCAAATGCTGTCGGTATGGCAATTGCTGAAAAAACTTTAGCGGCACAATTTAACCGTGAAGGACATGAAATCGTTGATCATTTCACATATTGTTTCCTTGGTGACGGTTGTTTGATGGAAGGTATTTCTCACGAATCTTCATCACTTGCCGGTACTTTAGGTTTAGGCAAGTTGATCGCTTTTTGGGATGACAACGGTATTTCTATCGATGGTCATGTTGAAGGTTGGTTTACCGATGATACCCCTGCCCGATTTAAAGCCTACGGTTGGCATGTGATCAGTGTTGACGGTCATGATCCTGAAGCTATTGCGGCTGCAATCATCGAAGCTAAATCTATTACTGACAAACCTTCAATGATTTGTTGTAAAACAATTATTGGCTTTGGTTCACCCAATAAATCAGGTACTCACAATTGTCATGGCGCACCATTAGGCGATGACGAAATAGAAGCTACCCGTGAATTTTTAAACTGGCCACATGCACCATTTGTGATCCCTGAAAATGTTTATGCCGACTGGGATCAAAAAGAAAATGGCCAGGCACATCAAACAAGCTGGAATGAAAAATATGCCGCATACCAAGCTGCACATCCAGAACTTGCAGCTGAATATGAACGTCGTGTAATTAAAGGTGACTTACCCGCTGATTTTGAAGAAAAAGCTAATGCCTATATTCAAGAGTGTCAGGCAAAGGGTGAAAACATCGCATCTCGTAAAGCATCGCAAAATACTATTGAGGTTTTTGCCAAAGATTTACCTGAATTAATAGGTGGCTCTGCTGATTTAGCTGGCTCTAACTTAACCTTATGGTCTGGTTCTAAAGGAATTGAAGCAGATGCAGCAGGTAATTACATTTATTACGGTGTACGTGAATTTGGTATGAGCGGCATCATGAATGGTGTTTCTTTGCACGGTGGTTTTATCCACTACGGCGCAACTTTCATGATGTTTATGGAATATGCACGTAATGCGGTACGTATGTCTGCATTAATGGGCATTCAAAACATTTTTGTTTATACCCATGACTCTATTGGTCAAGGTGAAGATGGCCCAACCCATCAGCCTGTTGAACAATTAACTAATTTACGTACTACACCAAACATGATCACTTGGCGTCCTTGTGATGCAACCGAATCAGCCGTTGCCTGGAAAGCAGCAGTTGAGCGCCGTGATGGTCCTACATCGTTAATTTTCAGCCGCCAGGGTTTACCGGCAATGGGTCGCGATAATACTCAAGTTACTAATATTGCTAAAGGGGGTTATATCCTTAGTGATTGTTCAGGTACACCTGACATTATTTTAATTGCTACAGGCTCTGAAGTTGGCCTGGCTGTAGATTCAGCCAAAGCATTAACGGAGCAAGGTAGGAATGTTCGTGTTGTTTCTATGCCATCAACCAATATTTATGACGCTCAAAGCAGCGAATACAAAGAATCAGTATTACCGTCAACTGTCCTTAAACGTGTTGCAATTGAAGCTGCTCATGTTGATTTTTGGTGTAAATACGTTGGCTTTGCCGGCAAAGTAGTGGGCATGACAACTTTTGGTGAGTCTGCCCCAGGCAATGTATTAATGGAGCACTTTGGTTTCACCGTTGAAAATGTAGTTAAGACAGTAAACAGTCTTAACTAATATTCACTGTAAACCTCACCGTAAAGAATTAGGGTAAAGATTAGTGTAAACTTTATTGTAAACATAAGTTAAGCTAAGTAAACAGATAGCGTCGCTAGTCGGCGCTTTACTTTTAAGCTCTATTTTTGCTGAGCCACTATTTTAGCTGAGCCACTATTTAGTTTTCTCTTTTCCTAATGACAGAAAGAAATATGCCAACACAGAACCAAGCTATAAATGATCAGGCGTTAAATGATCAACCTATAATGAACAAACCAATAAACATAGCGATTAATGGCTTTGGCCGTATTGGCAGAAGCATCGTTAGAGCACTATATGAAAATGGTCTTAATCAAGACATCAAGATTGTTGCCATTAATGAATTAGCTTCACCTGAAGGCATTGCCCATTTATTGAAATATGATACCACTCATGGCCGTTTTACATTTGATGTAAAGCTGATTAATAGGCTTGGTCAAGCACAAGATATTTTATCCATAGCTGAAGATGAAGTTAAATTAACGCATATCAAAGAATTAAATAAACTTCCCTGGAAAAAACTAGATATTGATATTGTACTTGATTGCACCGGAATATATGGCAGTCAAGCTGATGGTGAACAGCATTTAAAACAGGGAGCAAAAAAAGTATTATTTGCTCAACCTGGTGCTAATGATCTTGATGCTACAATTATTTATGGTATTAATCATAATACTTTGACCAAGCATCATAAAATTATTTCAAACGGCTCATGTACCACTAATTGTATTGTGCCAGTGATCAAAGTTATTGATGATGCTTTTGGTGTTGAAAGCGGTACGATAACCACCATTCACTCTTCTATGCATGATCAACAAGTTATTGATGCTTTTCATCCTGATCTACGCAGAGCCCGCGCGGCCAGCCAGTCGATTATACCCGTTGATACTAAACTGGCCCTGGGTATAGAAAGAATCATGCCGAAATTTGTAGGCCGCTTTGAAGCAATTGCAGTACGTGTCCCCACAATTAATGTAACGGCAATGGATTTAAGCCTTACACTGAGCAGCGACGTTGATATTAAGCAAATCAATAATGCTATTGTGGCGGCGCAACACAATGGTTTACAAGGTATTTTAGGTTATACAGAAGAACCACTCGTTTCTGTAGATTTTAATCACGATCCTCACTCTTGTATCGTTGATGGAAATCAAACACGAGTAAGTCATAAACGTTTAGTAAAAATGCTTATCTGGTGTGATAACGAATGGGGTTTTGCGAACAGAATGCTGGACACAGCAAAAGCGATAGCAGAAATAAATTAGTTAAAGCACCTATTGAGCAACCAAATATATCAAAGCTGATTACACATTTACATAACCACCTAATTAATTGAAGAAAATCATTTAAATTTATCTTATAGGAAACTGCACATGTCAGTAATTAAAATGACAGACTTGCCATTAGCCAATCAAAGAGTTTTGATCCGTGAAGATCTAAACGTACCTGTTCAAGACGGTAAAATAACATCAGACGCTCGATTAAAAGCCGCTTTACCCACATTAAAATTAGCATTGGATGCAGGTGCAAAAGTGATGGTAATGTCACACCTTGGTCGCCCGGTTGAAGGTGAATATAACGAAGAGTTTTCTCTTAAGCCTGTAGCTGACTACCTTGGTGCAGCATTAAATGCACCCGTTCGTTTAGTAGAAGATTATCTTGACGGAGTCGAAACTAAAGCAGGTGAAATAGTTCTTTTTGAAAACATTCGTTTTAATAAAGGCGAAAAGAAAAATGACGATGCTTTAGCTAAAAAACTTGCCGCCCTATGCGATGTATTTGTTATGGACGCTTTTGGCACTGCTCATCGCGCACAGGCAAGTACCCATGGAGTTGCAAAATTTGCTGCCACCGCTTGTGCCGGACCTTTACTGACAGCTGAATTAAAAGCTTTGGCAAAAGCAATCGAAGAACCTGCCCGTCCATTAGTTGCCATTGTTGGCGGGTCAAAAGTGTCAAGTAAATTAACTGTACTGGATTCTTTATCAAAAATTGCTGACGTACTTATTGTGGGTGGCGGAATTTCAAATACTTTCGTTGCTTCAGCAGGTCATGAGGTTGGTAATTCTTTATATGAAGCTGACCTGATACCCGAAGCTAAACGTTTACGTGCACAAACAGAAGTTATATTTGCCGACGACGTTACTGTTACTCAAATAGGCTTTAGTGATTGGAAGCATGATTCACCGACCCAAATTAAAAAATTATCAGCGGTAAGTGTTGACGACGACATTATTGATTATGGTCCTGAAACCGCCAAAAAAGTTGCAGAAATAATAAAATCTGCGGGCACAATTTTGTGGAATGGACCCGTTGGCGTATTTGAAATAGACGCATTTGCTAAAGGTACTGAAGTGATCTCTCGCGCAATTGCACAAAGTGCTGCATTCTCAGTTGCTGGTGGTGGTGATACCTTAGCCGCTGTAGATAAATATGATATTGCTGACAAAATATCGTATATTTCTACTGGTGGTGGTGCTTTCTTAGAGTTTTTAGAAGGTAAAAAATTACCCGCAGTGGAAATTTTAGAACAACGGGCAAAATAACGAGTATACTATCCAATATCTCTATTAGAGAGTATACCCAAACGACTGGGTATGCTCATTACCCACAACCCAAAAGGAATATTACATGACTTCAACAAAAACTATAATTGCCGACATGTATGAGAAAATTGCTACACAAGACGGATTTATCGCAGCACTTGACCAAAGTGGCGGCAGTACACCAAAAGCCCTTGGAATGTATGGTATAGAGGGTTCAGAATTTAGTGACAATGATGAAATGTTCGATTTAGTACATCAAATGCGCACCCGCATAGTAACTAGTCCTGCTTTTACAGGTCAACGCATTCTGGGTGCTATTTTATTTGAAAATACCCTCGACCGTAACATTGAAGGTTTATCATCAGCCCAATACCTATGGCAAGTAAAAAATGTAGTCCCCTTTTTAAAAGTAGATCAAGGTTTGGCAGAAGAAGCATTGGGTGTGCAGTTAATGAAGGACATTGCCACACTTGATAACTTACTGGATAAAGCAGTAGCACAGCATGTTTTCGGCACTAAAATGCGCTCAGTCATAAAACAAGCAAATGCAGAAGGTATTGCTGCGATAGTGGAACAGCAATTTTTCGTTGCGGGTAAAATTATGGCTAAAGGTCTGGTGCCTATTTTGGAACCCGAAGTAGATATTCACAGTATTGATAAATCCCTGATTGAAAATATTCTTAGAGATGAATTATTAAAACAACTAAATTTATTATCTCCTGACCAAAAAGTCATGCTGAAATTAACTTTACCTGACGAGGCTAATTTTTATACAGATTGCATTAATCACCCTAATGTAATAAAAGTCGTTGCATTATCTGGTGGTTACACTCGGCAGCAGGCGAATGAACGGGTAGCGGCGAATAATGATATGATCGCAAGCTTTTCAAGAGCGCTTACCGAAGGATTATCAGCTAAACAAACAGAGCCTGAATTCAATAATATGCTTGATGATGCTATAAACAGCATCTATTTAGCGTCAAAAACATAAGAATCTATGTATACCGCGTTATAAGTGCGGTTAACTTTCAAACATATTATGATTAAAATTTAAAACCTTACCTTAAAAGTAAGGTTTTTCTTGTGAAACCATTACAAAATTCCCACAATTTGCCTGAAACGGTTAAAAGTACAAGTTTTCTCAATCTTCACTGCCCCTTTTTTAACACCTCTGATACAATTATGTCGCTCGGTGTGAAACATTACATCGAAAGCAACCAAATATACATATTGCATCAAACACTAAATTGTACTTTAACAACTAATACCAATTGATATAACACTGACGACTTAACCAGGAGTAATTACATGGCTTTAATTTCAATGCGCCAAATGCTTGATCATGCGGCTGAATTTCAATATGGCATTCCCGCTTTCAACGTGAATAACCTCGAACAAGTACGTGCCATAATGCTAGCCGCTGATGATACTGACAGCCCAGTTATCCTGCAGGCTTCAGCTGGTGCAAGAAGTTATGCCGGAGCTCCTTTTTTACGCCATTTAATTCTAGCTGCTATAGAAGAATTTCCGCATATCCCTGTAGTAATGCATCAGGATCATGGTACTTCGCCAAGTGTCTGTCAGCGTTCTATCCAATTAGGTTTCTCATCGGTGATGATGGATGGGTCTTTACGTGAAGACGGTAAAACCCCGGCAAGTTATGAATATAATGTAGAAGTTACTCAACGTGTTGTTGAACAGGCGCATGCTTGCGGCGTTTCAGTTGAAGGTGAATTAGGTTGTTTAGGATCTTTAGAAACAGGCATGGCAGGTGAAGAAGACGGTATTGGCGCTGAAGGTATTTTAACAAAAGAACAAATGTTAACAGATCCAGAAGAAGCAGCTGATTTTGTGAATAAAACTCAAGTAGATGCTTTAGCCATTGCGTGTGGAACATCTCACGGTGCGTACAAATTCACTCGTCCACCCACTGACGATATTCTAGACATTGAGCGTATTAAAGCAATTCATAAGCGTATTCCTAATACACATCTGGTAATGCACGGGTCATCTTCTGTTCCGCAAGAATGGCTGGCCATAATCAATGAATTTGGCGGTCATATACCTCAAACTTATGGTGTACCTGTTGAACAAATTCAAGAAGGTATTAAAAATGGTGTTCGTAAAGTAAATATTGATACTGACTTGCGACTTGCAGCTACCGGTGCTATTCGTCGATTTTTAGCTCAGAACCCCAGTGAATTCGATCCCCGTAAATATTTAAAAGCTTCTACCACAGCAATGGTTGATATTTGCAAAGCTCGCTATGAAGCATTCAATACTGCTGGCAATGCCGGTAAAATAAAACCAATTTCACTGGATAATATGTTTGATCTCTATAATAAGGGCCAGTTAAGAGCAATAATTAAATAGTACACTTTCGAAAGTTTTTTCTAAAAAAGAGCTTCTGCTCTTTTTTTCATTGATAAATTTAAGTTATTTATATTAATTGGTCTTAGACCAATATATACGACTATACCCGTGGTCATTCAAGATGCGGGAATTTGAGGTGAATTTGAAAGTTTATCTAAAAGGCGCTTGATTGAGCAATAGCGGGCTATTGGGATTGAAAGCAACGCAGTAGATAATCTTTTAAAACGCTTCAAAACCTGCATTTTGAATGATTACGGGTATATATCCCAGTTAAGTGTGGCTACTATCGTAATTCATTGTTTTATCTTTATTTATTTGCCAGCTCAAGATTTCAGCGTGTAGGATGGGTTAGCTGATGGCGTAACCCATCAAAATACCAGTTTTTAACACTATTATTAGATGCATGCGTACAAAAAGTGATGGCTTACGCCGTTGGCTAACCCATTCGACAACTATTATAGACACAGTTAACTGGAACATAGCCAATATTTACAATAGTGATTTTCGACAATTCCTATTATAATTGCGCTACTTATGCAATCAGCTTAACCAAATGGTATTAAATAGCTCATCTACAATTAGTGTAAAATATGAACAGAGAACAAACAATGAATCCTAAGTTATTTTTAGCAACCGTATTAGCAACAGCATGTTATATACCTTTTATAGCATTTTCTGCTGAAACCACCAAAAAAAATAAGGCAGAAAAATCCACCTTTACCTCATCTGCTGAATTTGGATTTTTATATAAAACGGGTAATACCAAAAGTGGTGATATTAAAACAGGTGTCAATGTTAAATATGAAAAAGAAAAATGGTTGAGCCTGCTAGATTTGAATTTACTCATTAAAAAAACCGAACAAGAATATGGAGATGGTAAAACTCACCTGAAAACTACTCAACAAAAATGGTCTTTCACTTCTCAAACTAACTACACATTTAACTCTGTCAGCAAGAATTATATCTATGGTAATGCTTCATATGAAAATAGCCGTTTCGGCAATTTCGACAGTCAAAGTTCTGTTTCTACCGGCTGGGGTCGCAACTGGTATAAAACAGATAAAGCATCGTTCTTTGCTGATGTGGGTCCAGGTTTCAAAAGTGACGTAAAAAAAGTAACAGACTCAATTGACCAAGAAAGAGAAAATTCTCTTATTATTCAAGCTCAGGCACTTTACTTACGGAAAATTAACGAACACGTTGAATTCAAACAGAACTTTATTGCTAAATATGCCCCAAAAAACGGTGAAAATAGTAAATATAAAGCAGAAACGTCAATTACTACTAAATTAATTAAAACATTACAGCTTAAATTCACCTTCACTGTAGACCACAATACCCAAGTAGAATCAGGCAAAGAAAAAACAGATACACAAACAGCAATGACATTGGTTTATAGTTTTTAATTTAATACCAACAGTCATGGCTATGTCGTAGTTAACTGTGTTGAAGATTTTAAACCCAATTCTTTTAATGATGTTTATCAGCAATAATTTTTTGCGTAGGATGGGTTAGCCGCAGACGTAACCCATCAAAACATAGCTGTATTAGTAACTTAATGATTAGGCACCCACAATACGTGATGGTTACGCCGTTGGCTAGCCCATCCTGCCTGTTTTTTACATCAATTATATGACATAACCAATAGGTATATACCCGTTACCTTTCAAAATGCGGGAATTTGAGGTGAATTAAAAAGCATAGTTACAAGACGCTGATTCGCCGGATAAGTTATTCTTATTTAAGATTCAGCAACGCAGTAAATATGTTTTTTAAACGAATCAAAACCTGCATTTTGAATGGTGATGGGTATATTACCCAATACAAATAGAAAAACCGCTCGCAAATTAATTTTACTGGCGGCTTTTTGGCTTCCTGTCCTTTTTTACTTTCCAGTGGAAAGTACTTAGTAATAGGAATATCAGCTTAAAATTGGTTCATCGTATTATCTTTACCGGAAGCTTTAAGTGCTGCCTCTCCAGCAAAGTATTCTTTATGATCATCACCCATATCCGAACCTGCCATGTTTTGATGTTTAACACACGCAATACCTTGACGGATTTCTTTACGTTGAACACCTTTTACATAACCTAACATACCCTGATCACCAAAGTATTCTTTCGCTAAATTGTCAGTTGACAAGGCAGCGGTATGATAAGTAGGTAAAGTGATTAAGTGATGGAAAATACCCGCTTCACGTGCAGCATCAGCTTGGAACGTACGAATTTTGTCATCAGCTACTTTGGCTAATTCAGAGTCATCATACTCAATACTCATTAAATCATTACGTTCATAAGCTGATAAATCTGCACCTTCTGCCAACATGCTGTCAAATACTTGCTGACGGAAATTTAACGTCCAGTTGAAAGAAGGTGAATTGTTATAAACCAGCTTAGCATTTGGCACTTCTTTACGTATAGCATCTACCATAGCGCCAATTTGACCAATGTGAGGTTTTTCAGTTTCAATCCAGATTAAATCTGCACCATTTTGTAAAGAAGTAATACAGTCCAGAATACAGCGAGCTTCACCCGTACCTTTTTTGAATTGAAATAAGTTACTAGCTAAACGCTTAGGACGCAATAATTTACCATTTTGCTTGATAACAACATCGCCATTGCTTAACTCATCTGCTGAGATTTCTTCACAATCTAAAAATGCGTTGTATTGATCTCCCAAATCACCAGGTTCTTTCGTTACTGCTATTTGCTTAGTTAAGCCAGCACCTAATGAATCTGTACGGGCAACAATAACACCATCATCTACACCCAGCTCTAAAAAGGCATAACGTACAGCATTGATTTTTGCCAGGAAATCTTCATGTGGAACTGTAACTTTACCGTCTTGATGCCCACATTGTTTTTCGTCAGATACCTGATTTTCAATTTGAATACAACAAGCACCCGCTTCAATCATTTGTTTTGCCATTAGGTAAGTAGCTTCGGCATTACCAAAACCCGCATCAATATCAGCAATAATTGGAACAATATGCGTTACATGATTATCAATTTGATTTTGAATTTCATCAGCTTTTGCTGCTTCATCGGCTTCGTTCGCTGCATCTAACTGGCGGAATAAACCACCGAGCTCTCTTGCATCAGCTTGACGTAAGAAAGTATACAATTCCGCAATTAAGCTAGCTACAGAAGTTTTTTCATGCATAGATTGATCTGGAAGAGGACCAAATTCACTTCGTAGTGCTGCTACCATCCAACCTGAAAGATATAAATAACGGCGGTCAGTATTATTAAAATGCTTCTTGATAGAAATCATTTTTTGTTGACCGATAAAACCATGCCAGCACCCTAAAGACTGGGTATATTGCGAACTGTCTACGTCATAATTATCCATATCAGCACGCATAATGCCTGCAGTATATTTAGCAATATCTAAACCATTTTTAAATTGGTTTTGAATACGCATACGTGCAACTGATTCAGGGTTAATCGCAGACCAGGAACTGCCAGCTTGTTCTTTTATTGCTGTAACAGCTTCTATAGCACTTTGATAATTTGACATCGTTTTCTCCAATACATTTCATAATAAATTAAATAGTTTTCATCCAAAAACGGATGTCTACTTCGGATATCTCACTGGCACAATCTGAACACCACAATATAAGGTTGTTTATAATACTTAAAACCATATCTGGTAGTGTTCATATTGCACCATTGTTCGCCCTCGCTACGACCCAGTTTCTGGACGAGAACTAAATAGGATTTTAATGAAGCTTTGCAAATGTAAATTTAACCTGTTATGTAAGCTTTCATCCCCGGCAACACAAATCCTAACCATCTATTTAGCATTAATGAAATATATATTGATTATCATCACCATTCACATTATGAATAATACTATAGAGGTAAGTCTACTTTAAGTTGTTTTTTACACCTCAAATCAACATGTGACCACTACAAGCCTTTACTTAACCAATTTTATTTATTAAGAAAAACATATTTATTTATTGTATAAATGTAATTTTTATCTTATATCTATTTCACTTATATTTATTTATGTTGCCATTAAATCTATGAATATCTCAAAAATCGACCTTAATTTACTTATTTATCTTGATGTTTTACTGAGAGAGAAAAACGTTACTCGCGCCGCAGGCCAATTAAACATAACTCAACCTGCAATGAGTAATGGACTTAAACGCTTAAGAACCCTGTTTTCTGATCCAATTCTAGTACGAACTTCTGATGGCATGGTCCCCACTGAACGTGCGCGTGCTCTGGCCCCCGTAATTCGTAAGATTTTATTGGAACTTGAAGAAGCACTTCAGGGAGATGAAGAATTCAACGTACAAAACAGCCAGCGAGTTTTTCGAATAATGGCCAGTGATTATGCGGCGTCCACTTTAATTCCCAATTTATTGAAACGAACCAACCTGATAGCACCTAATATTACTATTGATATTATGACCCCAAGCGACGTTACCTTTCACGACGTTGAAGCAGGCAAGATCGATATGGCAATCAACCGGTTTGATGAACTCCCACAATCTTTCCATCAAAAAACTATTTGGCGAGATTCTTTCTCATGTCTATTAAATGCCAATGACCCGGTAGTATCTCAGTTCAATTTAAACTCATACCTGTTGGCTAAACACGTTTGGGTTTCTAAAACTGGCTTTGGCGTAGGTGTGGGCATGGACCCGAAAGATGTTCAAAAACTCGGTTGGGTTGACGAAGCATTAGCACGTTTAGGTAAAAAACGTAATATCAAAGTGTTTACCCGCAATTACCATGTTGCTATGCAGCTTGCTTTTGAAGATGGACTTATCGCTACATTGCCGACAAAAGCCGCTATGATCCATAAAAATGACAGCAACTACACTATTTTAAGGCCACCTTTTGAAATACCTGATATTGAGCTGAAAATGATCTGGAGTCCTTTGTTACATCACGATGCCAGCCATATTTGGTTTAGACAATTAGTTGTAGAAG
Source organism: Alteromonadaceae bacterium (assembly GCA_013216015.1). Classification (GTDB taxonomy): domain Bacteria; phylum Pseudomonadota; class Gammaproteobacteria; order Enterobacterales; family Alteromonadaceae; genus JABSOI01. The sequence continues at coordinate 14,821 of JABSOI010000118.1, forward strand.
CTGCCGCGGCAGTAGAAACATAGCTTGGACTGGAAATTAATTTGTTAACAAAGAATAGCTTACCCGTTAAAAATGCATGTTACAGCATATTCGTGATAGGGCTCTGTTTACTGATAGGCAAAACTATAGCGGCGACAATAAACGGCTTACCAGGCAGTTTATACGGCTTGCTCTTATTCACTGGCGTATTACATTTTAAAATTGTATCCGCCGATAAAACAGAACAAACTATTGCCTGGCTCATCAGTCATATGGGGATTTGTTTTGTCCCCGCAGGTGTGGGTATCATAAATCATTTTAATTTACTTAAAACCCATGGCATTACAATCGTTGCCATTATTTTCTTTACCACTTTTTTATTATTAAGCATCGTTGGATTATGGTTTGAACACGCTACTTCTTCTGAAGCTACAAGTAAAGCTAAATGCAAAATAGCCCACAAAGTTACCACTAAAGCCGATCATAAATCTGACGGTCGAAAATCTGATAATAGTGAATTTCCCCCATCATGAATTCATTTTCAATCATACAACTAACTAGCGATATTTTATTGATCGCAGCAACACTGATCGTATATCAATTATTTAGCGCCATACAACGAAAGTTATCCGCCATTTGGTTTAACCCTATGCTGTTGTCAATAATTGTTATCATTCCTTTTATGTTGGCTTTCAATATCAGTTTTGAATATTTCTTCAATGCAACTGAACCACTCAACTGGCTGCTGGAACCCGCAGTGGTAGCACTTGGTTATCCGTTATATCAACATCTCAGCACCATGAAAAAGCAATGGAAAACAATAGTGTCCTTGTTGACTTTAGCAATTATGCTGTGTATTCCGTTATGTGCAGTAATTACCCTGAAACCTATATAACAGCAATGCTTAATCTCATTG
>JABSOI010000011.1 GCA_013216015.1 Alteromonadaceae bacterium
CCCGAAAGAGAAGACTATGTAAAATCAACATTAATGTGAGTGCCCACACAAATTGCATGATAACTAATTGTTAAAGAACGTTATCTCGCCAACACTTTAAAAGTGTAAAAAGATAACCGGTGTTAGTCGCATTCGCTAACCACCGTTGCTTCAAGCCTTGCCTGAAGCGAGATGCGCATATTACGCTTCTCAGTTTTGATGTCAACGTTTATTTTCAAGTTTTTCGAACTTCGAATTTCAATCGAAACTAAACGTTAAGTTGACTGTTTATTGCCTTCTAAGAAGACTTAACTTATCAAAACAGTTCCTTGAGTTTCCTCTTGGAAGTGGATGCGCATTTTAGACACTTTTAACTTTTGGTCAACCCTTTTTTGATATTATTTTGCATTAGTTATTTAAACGCATATGTTTTGTACAAACCACGTATTTATTGATGTTTAATTAAACAAAATGACTCAGAAACATCACTTCACCACTATGAACCAATCTATATAATTAACAACTGGCTGTTAATTATTATACCAATTGTATTAAGTTAGTGGTCAGGGATCGATATGGATAAATTTTCAAGATCACAATTTTTTTGCTCCAGACAAAAACTAAGTACCTACATCCATGTCGGCAACGTAGCTATTTGAAAATTAGACCATCGAGGGTGTTCACTTACTTAGTACAATTGGTAATACACTCTATATTCATTAATTATTATCTAAAGCTGATCATGGTTTGCTAAAATAGACTTCTTTTTCTATTTATTACTTATCACTTAGGTTGATTAATATGAGTAAACAACACTTCCGCTCTTACCGGGGCATCAGCCCTTCACTTGGTTTAGCAGTATATATTGATGATTCAGCAGTGCTTGGTGGCGATATAACTTTAGCTGATGATGTTAGTATTTGGCCCCTGGTTGCTGCAAGGGGTGATGTGAATACAATAACCATTGGTGCCAGAACCAATATTCAAGATGGTACTGTCCTTCACGTTACCCGTAAAAGCACAGAGAATCCTGAGGGGAACCTTTTAGCTATAGGAGAAGATGTAACTGTAGGTCATAAGTGTATGCTGCATGGTTGCGTACTTGGCGATCGAATTTTAGTAGGTATGGGTACGATTATTATGGATGGTGCAGTTGTCGAAGATGATGTTTTTATTGGAGCAGGTTCTTTAGTTCCGCCCAACAAAGTATTAAACAGTGGTTACCTTTATGTTGGCAACCCCGTTAAACAAATTAGACTATTGAAAGAAAGCGAATCAGATTTTTTGAAACAATCAGCTATTAACTATGTGGAACTTAAAAACGAATACCTAGAACAGGAACAATAATTATTCCAATTGATATGAATCATAGTTTAGACCTAGTTTAAACATAATTTAATCACCCTATCTTCATTTGGCTCGTGCTCTTCGAGCCAATTTTCAACCGCATCTTCCCAATCAAATTTAGTCGCATCTGTAACAATACTATTTTTTGGGTAATTTTTTTCTTCAATTTGTACAGTTATATGTTCACCATCTAAAAACCCGGTAAAACACCATGCACACCTCTTTTCATCGAAATGTATGTCGTCGTTAAATAAAATTGATTGATTCATTTATTACACCAATCTAATTGTTATTTTCTAAACTTGCTCTTAAAGATTGTAATACCTGTTCAGTCTCAGGCATCACACCGCGCCATAAATTAAAACTTTCTGCCGCCTGCCCCACCAGCATTCCTAAACCATCTATCAGTTTTTCAGATCCCGATTGCTTAGCCCATTCTAAAAAAGGCGTTAATCCTTGACCATAAACCATATCATAACAAACAGTATCACTATGAATTAGCTGTTCAGCTATTGGCGGAACATTACCACTTAAACTTGCCGAGGTAGCATTAATAATGACATCATAATGTTTATTCGCAATTTGCTCAAATCCACAGGCAGACAACTTGTCGCTATTAAACTGTCGACATAAATCTTGTGCTTTACTTACTGTTCGATTAGCGATAATAATAGAATTTGGTTGCTGTTCAAGTAAAGGTAATATAACTCCTTTTGCAGCTCCGCCAGCTCCAAGGAACAAAATATTTACTCCTTTAATACCAACCTGATTTTGTAGCAGATCTTTGACTAAACCCAAACCATCAGTATTGTCGCCAAATATTTGTCCATTGTTAATACTGAGTGTATTAACAGCTCCGGCAAGTTGGGCACGTTCACTTAACTGATCACATAAAGCCAATGCCTGTTCTTTAAATGGCACTGTAATATTTGCCCCTTTTCCACCCGCAATAACAAATTGTTTTATTGTTTGGGCAAAGGTATCTAACGGGACAAATTCACTTTGATAACATAATTGTTGTTCTGTGCTTTTAGCAAACGCGGTGTGAATAAAAGGTGAACGAGATTGCTTGATGGGATTACCGTAAACGCGATATTGGTCCATTAGAAAATATTGAAAAGGGAATTTGTTAATAGCCTATATGATACAGCTAGAAATTAAAATAAAAAAACAGCACATTTTAGTAAAGAACACTGTTTTTAGGTTAAGCTGTAATATTATTGAGCTAACCAGTCCTGTGGTTTCAAATAATCAATTAATTTCGATTCAGGACTGTTTTCTTCCGGCTGGTAGTTATATTCCCAACGAACAAGAGGAGGCATTGACATTAAAATTGACTCTGTACGACCTCCGGATTGCAAACCAAAAAGAGTTCCGCGATCAAAAACCAAATTAAATTCTACGTAACGACCTCGACGATATAACTGAAATTGTCGTTGCTGTTCAGTGAACGTTGTTGATTTACGGAGATTCATAATTGGGACATACGCATCAATAAAACCTAACCCCACTGCTTTGATATAATTAAAACATGTTTCAAAGTCCCATTTATTCAGGTCATCAAAAAACAAACCACCAACACCACGGGTTTCATTTCGGTGTTTAAGAAAAAAATATTCATCACACCATTTTTTGTGATCAGCATAGACATTTTCACCAAAAGGCTGACTTAAATCAGACGCAGTTTGATGCCAATGTATTATATCTTCCTTTACTGGATAAAATGGCGTTAAATCGAATCCGCCTCCAAACCACCAAACAGGTTCTTCACCTTCTTTTTCTGCAATGAAAAATCGAACATTGGCATGAGAAGTTGGAATATGTGGATTTTTAGGGTGAATAACCAAAGAAACGCCACAAGCCTTCCATGTTCTACCGGCAAGCTCTGGACGGTGAGCTGTTGCAGATGGAGGCAATTTATCACCAGAGACCACAGAAAAGTTAACACCACCTTGTTCTATTACATCACCTTCTGTCATTACTCTTGTGCGACCACCACCGCCTTCTTTACGTTGCCAATTATCCTCAACAAAAGTTGCAGAACCATCCGCTTGTTCAAGAGATTTACAAATAGTATCTTGTAATTGCTTTAAAAAAACGATCACTTCTGAAATATCAGGTACTTTATTGGTATTCACATCATTACTCATGAGCGTATTATTTCTCCGGAAAGCGCGTTAATAATCGTAGAAGGTTTACCAAAGCCAAGTGTTTCACTTTTAATAATAAAATCAAGTGGTTCAGGGAATTGTTGTTCAACTTCCTGCCAGCAGCTTGCCGCTGGTTGTCCTGAAATATTGGCGCTGGTCGAAATAATGGGTTTGCCTGTCTGCAAACATAAATCAACTATATCGGGGTGATCAGTTACACGCACAGCTATCGTATCAAATACGCCGCAAATTAAAGGTGAAATAGCTTTATTCGCTGGCATAACCTGAGTAACAGGTCCTGGCCAACGAGATAATACTGAAAACCGTTTATCTTGAGGAATTGCACTATCGTCAATATATGGCAGAAGTTGTGAATAATTACCGGCAAGTAGAATAAGACCTTTATCTTTTGATCTATTTTTAAGCGCCAATAATTTTTCTATTGCCAATTCGTTATCAGGATCACAACCTAAGCCAAAAACAGCTTCGGTTGGATAGGCAATTATTCCACCTTGACGAAATACATCTACAACCGAAACTTCAGTATTCAACGTTATAAACCTTTATTAACTTAACTTAGCTTGCATAGCTTCATCTTTTGCCAATAAAGCTACAGCATTAGCAATACGTTCAGCTTTTACTTTATCGGCCATGCTTTGATCTGCAACACCTAAAATTTGTGCTGCCAAATAACCCGCATTTTTTGCTCCTGCTTTACCAATTGCAACTGTTGCAACCGGAATACCGCCAGGCATCATAACTGTTGATAATAAAGCATCATGACCCTGTAAAGGACCACAATCTACCGGGACACCAATAACAGGTCGTGTTGTCATACCAGCCACTGCACCAGCTAAATGTGCAGCCAAACCAGCAGCGCAAATAAATACTTTACAACCACGTTCTTCCGCATCTTTAACGTAAGCTTTTGTAGCATCAGGAGTTCTATGTGCAGAACGTACGCGTACTTCATGCGTAATACCAAACTGTTTTAAAATATCTATAGTGGCCTGCATAACAGGTAAATCAGAATCTGAGCCCATTAATATGGCGACAAAGGTTGATGACATAGTGTTTCTCTTAAAAATATTAGAATTTAGGGGGTTATATACCTAAGCAGTTTAAGTAACAACCAATTTAATCATATTATTATAAAGGTTTACTCTTGTAGGTGCATTTCTTTTCTGGGCAAACTAACACTTCACCATTTGCCATATGTCGTTTAACCAAAACTGGCCAATTACATTCAGGACAAGATTGCGCCACAGGTGGATAGTTCAGAACATATTTACACTTAGGATAGTTATTACAAGAATAAAAGATTTTACCAAATCGGTTGGTTTTTTCAAACAACTCACCCTTCAATTTATTTTTCTGACATTGAGGACAAGCAATATTTACATCATCCTGATGATGAGTTTCTTCAATATGGTGACACGCAGGGTAATTTGTACACCCGATAAACATGCCATAACGACCTTTCTTAACGGCTAAATTATTACCACATAAAGGACATTCTGTTCCGGCAAGCACATTATCTTCAATACGCTCGTGTTCTACAACAGGCCGGGTATATTGGCAAGATGGGTAATTTGAACAGCCTAAAAACGAACCTGATTTACCATGTTTAATAGTAAGCTCAGAGCCACAATCAGGACAAACCTCATAGGCTTTTTCAAGCGCATGCTCATGAAGGGTAAATAATGGGCGATCGGAATTTGACATAATAACCTCAACGTACGATAGAGGTTATTATGCCATGATTCGTAATAAATTTTTTATAATCTTTTTTGTCTTATGTTTTTTATCTAAAATTTACTAAAATGAGATAAAAAACATCATTAATGCAAAGGTCCTTCCTGCTCATCAAATATTAAATCTTCCATTTGAGAATAAGCATTTTCCTTACCTGGTACATTAAATAACACCATTAAGACCACCCACTTCAAGTCTTCCATAACGAAATATTGAGTATCCAGTTCCATTACACGATCGATTACCATTTCTCTGGTAGAAAAATCGAGCACCTTAACTTGTTCTAGAAACATTAAAAATCCACGACAATCGGTGTCTAAAATTTCCATTTCTTCTGTAGTATAAATTCGTGTTGATTTGCCCGTAACTCGGGTTAAATACGGATAAGCATCACTATCTTGAAGTGCTGCCAACTTTTCTAACCAATTTAGTGCCTTATAAATTTCATCTTGATGAAATCCAGCACGGGTTAACTCATCGGTTAGCACATCATGATCAACCATTACTTCTGCTTCACTATGAATATAATTTTCAAAAAGGTACATCAATATATCAAACATAATTAGCCCCTATTGCATGTACATTCCAAGCTAAATAGTTATTCACTATTTAATCTAAGGTAACCGCCAGGTACAGCTGCTACCAATCCCTTGAGTTCCAGTATTGTCAGCCGAGTTAATACTTCCTCTATGGGAAGTTCACTTCGGGAAACCACTACGTCAACAGGAGTGATTTCATATCCCACACTAGCCAACAATGGTTCGATAAACAAGTCCTCATTTACACTTTTTGCTAATTTTTTTTCTACATCACCTACCAATTCATGAATACTACTTAAGTTTAGACCAAGTTGCTGTGAAAAATCCAACTCTTCTACTATGTCGGCAATATCAGTAACAAGTTTAGCGCCCTGCTTAATGAGCCAATGACAACCCTGCGCTTGTGGATTATTAATACTGCTTGGTATTGCAAATACGTCTCTATTTTGTTCCATTGCACTTCGTGCAGTGATCAGGGAACCACTTTTCATGGTTGCTTCAACCACTAAAACACCAAAACTCAAACCGCTGATCAAACGATTTCGTCTGGGGAAGTGTCCTGGCTTAGGTAAAGTTCCGGGAATAAACTCACTCACTATTGCCCCTTCAGCCTTCAAAATTTCTTCCGCTAAATATCTGTGCCTATGCGGATAAACTTTATCAAGACCTGTTGCAACCACGGCAATTGTTTTACCTTGCCCTTTTAATGCCCCCTTATGAGCTGCTGCATCAATACCTATTGCTAAACCACTCGTTATCACGATAGATTCATTAACCAAGCGTTCAGCCATTTTACTTGCCGTATCCCGGCCATTGACGCTAGAAGAACGACTGCCCACTATTGCCAATTGTCTTTTTTGTAACAATTCTGCATTCCCTTGAACAAAAAGAACAAGGGGTGGATCATATATTTGCTTTAATAAATTTGAATATTTAGGATCATCAAAAACAATAATTTCACAATTACACTGTTTACTTGCCAAAATAATCGCATTTATTTTGTTCCAATCAGGCGAACGTATCATGGCAATTTGTTTAGTAGACAAACCGTATGCTGCAAGTGACGGTGTAGAAAATGAGGATGAAAATAGCTCGTTTAACCCTATTGAATCAACCAAGCTCAATTTTTTATGAATAGCCAACCTTGATACTAACTTCAAAGCTAACCAATAATGAATATTTGTTTTTGACACTTGTCTCCTCCTTAAGAACTGGTCTGTAATTGTTATTCCACCTACAACTAACTTTCAATATACTCAAACTACTTGCAGTGGAAAATGCCTTTTATTGAGTTATTAAATCTTCGCAGGGGAAGTAACTACATCATCAAATCTAACCGATTTTTTTGTTTTTAAAATCAACCCCATACTGACTTTTTGATACACTTTGAAAATCATCAAGTTACCAATAATTTCCTCGGGCATAACAAAATCGGAAACATCTTTACTATAAATGGGGCCATTTCTTGTTTCTATAACCCCTGGACTTTTACGTTTTATTGATAAAACATCGCCTTGCAAAATTGCATCTTGCTGACCACGATTTATCATAACCACATCTAATTTACCAAATTCACGACCAACTGTAGTCAATTTAATTATCATGCCACGAACAGATTTATTTGCGGCCTGCATTGTAAAATATGCTGGTAATAACTGACCTTCATTGACAGGCATAACATAATAACCAGCACGTATTCCCTGTTTAACACTATCTACATATAAAGTTGCAGGGACCTTATTATTTAATTCCCCTGCCCTGATAGCCTTTGCCGTTGCTATTAATGTTGAATAACTTCCTAATTTTTCGCCTGTTTGAGGATCAATAATGGCACTGCCTTTTTGATAAATTGCATAAGATTTTCCAACCTCCAACTCACCTTTTACATAAACTTTAAACCCTTCAATACTCGATGTATAACCTTCATCACTACCAATAACAACAGGCAAAGCACTAATTAGTTCATCAGTAATAATATTATTGTATTTGATATAAGGAGAGATCACGCTTAGGGGAAGCGTAGTAATTGGATTTTGTTCTTTTAGTTTAGTACGAATTTTAGGTGACCATTTTAATACGGGTTTGCCTTTAACAAGCATAGGTTGCCCTTGTTTATCATAAACCAAACTCAACTTATCACCCGGATAAATTAAATGCGGGTTTTTAATCTCAGAATTCCAACGCCATAATTTAGGCCATAACCAAGGCTTGTTTAAAAATACGCCTGAGATATCCCATAAGGTATCTCCTTTTTTTACCACATAAGATTTTGGTGCATTCGGTTTTATTGTCAACTCATCTGCAACAATAAACATCGAAAATGAAACGCTAAGAACTATCAATAGTATTTTTTTTAGCATGCTACCCTGCCTATTATCACGTATAAATGACGCATTTAACTTAAACCACTATTAATAATTAAAATTAATGGCTAAAATTGAAACATAACACTCTATATGAATTTTCGCGAATTCTTTTTAATAATATGACTATTTTATCCGTTTTACGATTCCCAGATGAAAGATTAAGAAAAAAAGCAGCAAATATTGTTCAAGTAGATGATAAAATTCGAACCACTGTCGATGACATGTTTGAAACTATGTATGCTGAAAAGGGGGTTGGACTTGCCGCCACACAAGTAGATATACAACAACGCATTGTTGTTATAGATGTCTCTGAAAATAAAGAAAACCCCATTGTGCTGATAAATCCCAAAATTATTAAGAAAAGTGAAGATACTTTTATTAATGAAGAAGGATGTTTATCTGTTCCAGGCTGTTATGCCCAGGTTGATAGGCATACTACCTGTACGGTTAAAGCACTTGATCGCAATGGTGATGAATTTACCCTCGACGGTGAGGAATTGTTAAGTATCTGCATTCAGCATGAACTTGATCATTTAGAAGGTATTTTGTTTGTTGATTATTTATCTCCATTGAAGCGCCAGCGAATTAAAACAAAATTAGAAAAAGAAGCACGTTTAGAAAAACAGTAATGCGTAATTGTACGTAACAACACAGCACAATCAGAATAATTTCAGGATAAATACTCTTGTCAAAACCACTAAATATAGTTTTTGCCGGCACTCCGGACTTCGCAGCTAAGCATTTAGCCGCCCTAATCAATTCTGAGCACAATGTCTTAGCGGTTTATTGTCCCCCGGACAAACCCGCAGGACGCGGAAAAAAACTTACCGCGTGTGCTACAAAAGAGCTCGCTTTATCTCACGGTATTACCGTTGAACAACCAAAAAACTTTAAAGAGCGTATAATTCAAGAAATACTGGCTCAGTATAATGCCGATGTTATGGTAGTCGTTGCTTACGGTTTACTTTTACCCGAAGTTATTTTAAATACGCCCAGACTAGGCTGTATTAATGTTCATGGCTCAATATTGCCTAAATGGCGCGGTGCAGCTCCAATACAGCGGTCATTGGAAAAAGGTGATGCACAAACCGGCGTAACAATAATGCAGATGGATAAAGGTTTAGATACTGGCGACATGATATTAACCGCTCGTTGCCCTATTACCGATAAAGATACCAGTGCCAGTTTATACGAAAAATTAGCTCTGCTTGGCCCTGATGCCCTGTTAGAGTCTTTAGCCATGATGGCAAGAGGTACCTACCCCAGAGAGCAACAGAATAACGAACTTGCGACTTATGCAACTAAATTGGATAAAGCCGAAGCAGAGCTGAATTGGCAGTTAAGTGCCGATGAATTAGATCGTAAAATTCGCGCTTATAATCCTTGGCCAATTGCTCAATTCACATTCACAGAATTTGTTGATAAAGAAAAAACTAAAGAACATCGTATTCGAATTTGGAAAGCTAGTGTTGTTGAAACAGATGAACAACAACAAGCCGGTACAATTTTAGCAGCTGATAAAAAAGGCATAGTGGTCGCGACTTCTCATCATGCTATTCGACTTGAGATGTTACAGCTTCCGGGTAAAAAAGCATTATCTGCTATTGATATTTTAAATGGCCGGAGCAATTGGTTTGCTGTTGGTCAATCAATTATGGGTACTTTAAGTGAATCAATTTAAAACTAGAGAAATTGAAATAAAACTGGTTATCTGGAACTTTTACCAGACCGTTTTACTAGAAAACTTTGATCAGAATATTTTGACCAGGAAAAAATATGACTGTAAACATTAGAGCATTAGCCGCTAAATGTACCTTTAATGTCGTTGATAAAGGCAGAAGTCTGGCCGATGAACTTCCCAACCAACAAGCAAAGGTTGAAGGAAAAGATAAAGCCTTATTGCAGGAAATTTGTTATGGCGTATTGCGCTATTTACCTGAATTAGAAAATGATGCTCAACAACTTATTCAAAAACCTCTGACAGGAAAACAGCGCGTATTCCACTTTTTAATTTTAGTGGGTTTATATCAGATAAAATATACCCGTATCCCTGATCATGCCGCCGTAAGCGAAACAGTAGGTGCAACAGCTTCATTAAAAAATCGCCACATGAAAGGGATGATCAACGGTGTGTTACGTAACTTTCAGCGTAGCTATCAACCTGATTTACAACTGAAAAAAAAATCGACAGAAGGTAAAAATCTTTCTGATGCAGTCAGATATAATCATCCCGGGTGGTTTATTAAAAAGCTGCAATCGGCTTATCCTGAGCAATGGACTGAAATATTAGCAGCCAATCAAGAAAAACCACCTATGTGGTTAAGAGTTAATCAACAACATCACACACCTGAACAATATAGCGAATTATTATCGCAAGCTGAAATAGCACTTACTCGCGTTGATAAACTTACTGGTGCTATTGCCTTGGAGCAACCAATAGATGTTAATAAACTTCCCGGTTTTTCTGATGGCTGGATATCAGTTCAAGATGGTGCTGCACAACAAGCAGCACGTTTACTTGATTGTCAGTCGGGTGATGTGGTTTTAGATTGTTGTGCTGCGCCCGGTGGAAAAACCTGTCATATTCTAGAACGAACTCCCGATATAAAAGCAATGACCGCAATTGATATTGAAGAAGGTCGTCTGGATCGTGTACAAGAAAATTTAACCCGTTTAAAGTTAACAGCCAACATTATAGCTGGTGATGCTGCAAACCCTGAATCTTGGTGGGACAAACAACTATTTGACCGCATTTTACTGGATGCTCCTTGTTCCGGAACTGGCGTTATTCGTCGCCATCCGGATATAAAATGGTTACGCAAAGCCAAAGATATAGATACACTAACAATTTTACAGCATAAAATACTAAAAAAAACATGGCCTTTAGTTAAACCCGGTGGTATTTTGCTTTATGCAACCTGTAGTGTTTTGCCAGAAGAAAATAGAGAACAGATAATTTTATTTCTTGACGAAAATAAAGATGCCAGTTTGCTCCCAATCACTGATGATACAAAAGATATTGGTTGGCAAATTTTACCTGGTAAATTGCCCGATGAAAGTACAATGGATGGCTTTTATTACGCTAAATTAATCAAATCAATTTAAATATAGTTTACAAATCATGAAAATAATAATAATTGGTGCAGGACAAGTCGGTGGTACTTTAGCTGAAAATTTAGTTGGCGAACGTAATGAAATAACGCTAATTGATACTAATGCTGAAACCTTGAGGGAATTGCAGGACAAAATGGATCTGCAAGTTGTTACAGGTAACGGCAGTCATCCTGAAATACTTAAAAAAGCCGGCGCTGAAGATGCTGATATGATCATTGCTGTAACCAACGATGATTCGACTAATATGATCGCTTGTCAAATTAGTTACTCTCTTTTTAATACCGCTAGAAAAATAGCCCGTATTCGTTCATCACAAATTTTGAAGTATCGAAAACAACTATTTCATAATAAGCATATCCCTGTTGATCATATCATCGCACCTGAAGACCTGGTTACCCGGGACATAGCTAGATTAATAGACTACCCCGGTGCATTACAGGTACTTGAGTTTGCTGGTGGTAAAGTAAGTTTAGTCGCAGTAAAAGCTTATTACGGTGGTTTATTGGTTGGTCATGCCCTTTCAACATTAAAAGAACATATTCCTAATGTTGATACCCGTGTTGCTGCAATTTATAGGAATGGAAAACCCATAAGACCGCTGGGCACTACCGTTATTGAAGCTGATGATGAGGTATTTTTCATTGCTGCCAGCATTCACATTCGTGCAGTTATGAAAGAACTACAGAAATTAGAGCCTTCTTACAAACGCATAATGATCGCTGGTGGCGGTAACATTGGCGCTGGTCTCGCCCGCATATTGGAAAAAAACCATCAAGTTAAATTAGTTGAACGTTCACAAAAAAGAGCTGCGCATCTTGCTTCAGAATTAAGTAATACTTTAGTATTTTGCGGTGATTCTTCCGATCAGGAACTGTTAATGGAAGAACACATTGACCAATTTGATGTCTTTATTGCAGTAACCAATGATGATGAAGCTAACATTATGTCCTCATTGTTGGCCAAACGCCTTGGGGTTAGAAAAACCATGGTATTGATACAACGTAGTGCCTATGTTGATTTAGTACACGGCAGTACCATTGATATTGCTATATCTCCTCAACACGCAACGATTTCAGCACTACTTACTCATGTACGTAAAGGTTCTATCAATAATGTGTATAGTTTAAGGGGTGGTGCGGCGGAGGCAATAGAAATAATAGCAAAAGGTGATGAAAACTCATCGAAAGTTATTGGCCGTGCAATTAAATCGATAAAATTACCTGCTGGCACAGCAATTGGTGCAATAGTTCGTGGTGAAGAAGTATTAATTGCTCATTCTAATACGCTAATCATGTCAGAGGACCATGTCATATTATTTATGGTTAACAAACGCTATATTTCAGATGTCGAGAAATTGTTTCAAGTCAGTGCAATTTATTTTTAGTTGATTTTATATAATAGTAATCAACCTGAATTCGGAATAAGCTGCACTTGCTCAACACTTCATTTTTCCGATTCTCTGCGTTAAAAAAATGAAGCATTGATTGAGTATCAAATATCACAATAGTATGGATTACATTCTTCTCATCTATTAACCTATTGATTTTACGTGGCTATCAGTACTCATCATCCCGAATACAGGTTAATCAGCATAATTTATATATTTGGTTAAACAATTACCTAAATGTTTTATGGGAATATTCGTGGTTAAGAGCGCCAGAAAGCTGGAGTAAACAATACCAGCAAGGTAAAAATTTCGAGACGACCAAAAAGCATTGCCGCGATCAAAACCCATTTACTAAAATCGCCAATATCGGCAAAACTTGAAGCTACGCCACCTAGTCCTGGACCTAAATTATTTAAACAGGCTGCAACAGCGGTAAAAGCAGTTAATTCATCCATACCAGCAGCCAATAACAACAACATGCAAATAATAAATACCGCAGCATAAGCAGAGAAAAACCCCCAAATAGCTTCTACTACTCTATTAGGCAATGCTTTATTTCCAAGTTTAATCGTAAAAATAGCTCTTGGGTGAATTAACTTATTAAGTTCGCGTAACCCTTGAAGATAAAGCAAAATAATTCGGACGACTTTCATGCCACCACCCGTACTGCCGGCACAACCACCAACAAAACTCGCAAAAATAAGTAATAATGGTAATAAGGTTGGCCAATCTGCAAATGAAGTAGTAGCAAAGCCCGCTGTTGTACTGATGGAAACTGACTGGAACAATGCTTGTTCTAAAGCAACATCTGCATCTTGAATGGTTCCTGAACTTAACAGTACAACAAAGCAAATTAAGGTCAATACCAGCTGAAAAACAATAAAAACCTTAAATTCAGGATCATATAAATAAGTTTTAATTGAACGTCCATGAACAGCCGAATAATGAAGAGCAAAATTAACTCCTGCAATTAACAGGAAGAAAACACAAACCAAATTAATTGCCGGGCTGTTAAAATACCCCATACTTTCGGTATGAGTTGAAAAACCGCCAATAGCTATCGTAGAAAAAGCATGACAAATAGCATCAAACATTGACATTCCGGCTACCCAATAAGCCAATGAGCACGCAAAAGTTATTGAAAAATATATATACCATAAATGCTTTGCGGTATCGGCTATTCGAGGTGTCATTTTTGAATCTTTCACCGGACCGGGGGTTTCTGCACGATATAACTGCATACCACCAATACCTAACATAGGTAGTACCGCCACGGCTAAAACAATGATCCCCATACCACCCAACCATTGCAATTGCTGACGGTACCAAAGTACAGCATGCGGCAAACCATCTATTTCTTTGAGAATTGTAGCCCCTGTTGTTGTTAATCCTGAAAAAGATTCAAAAAAAGCATCAGCAACTGAAAGTTCAGGTTGATCTAACAACATTAGCGGAATAGCAGAAAAACTAGCTAAAACCACCCAAAATAGCACAACAATAAGAAAACCTTCTCGCGCACGAAGTTCCCCTTTATTATCTTTATTCGGATACCAGAATAACAGACCAACCACTAAACAAAAAATAAATGACATTAAAAAGGAAACACCGCCACCATCACGGTAAAGAAGGGCAACTATTGCAGGCGGCAACATGGTTACACTAAGCAAGGCAACCAATAGCCCTAAAATTCTGATTATATTTTTATATTGCACGTTTTATTATTATTTCTGTTTGTTATTATTTATTGAATGGGGAGGTTAAAAACCAAGTTTAATCCCAAAGTTAAGCACTAACGTTATTTTTCAACATTATCATATTCATCCGATAAAGTTTTCAATATTAACTGCCCTGCTGATAACGTAATTAACTGTTGCTGTATCTGGCTTAATCTTTCTTTTGGTAGTGCTAACGTCAAAAATACACTATCAGTGTAGTCTTGTTGAAGTACTTCACAACTCATTTGATCAAGTATATGCAAAACATCATTAACCTGTGTATATTGGCATGCTAACGTTTTGTGTACCATAGCTATTTTGGTTTTCGTTTCCAAAAAAGTGAGTGCTTGTCGAACACTTCCCCCATATGCACGTTGTAAACCACCTGTACCTAACTTTGTTCCGCCAAAATATCTAACCACAATGGCACAAACCTGACCAACATCACTCCCTTGCAAAACGGCTAACATTGGCCGACCTGCCGTTCCCGATGGTTCACCATCATCAGAAAACCCGTACTTTTGACTATCGCAAGGTTTACCACAAAGAAACGCATAGCAATGATGGCTGGCTTGTGGATGAAGTTGCTGCAAATGTTTAATTTGCTCCTTAGCTTGAATTGGCGAAGTACACGGATACAAATAACAAATAAAGCGACTGCGATTAACAATCGTTTCATCAACCACTTCGTTAACCGCAATAAGGTAAGGTTTAGACATAGTAATTTATTTATACCTGTAAATAATGAGTATAAAAATAAACATTTACGCTAACTCTACTCATTCAAGCCGGCAAGACGAGTCATATTTTCATTATGTGATTGATGAACAATAATATTGTCTTCAATACGAATACCACCAAATTGACGCATTTCATCAACCTGTTGCCAATTTACCATATGACCATACTCTGACTGTTGTAAGGTCTCTAACAATGAATTGATGAAATACAAACCAGGCTCAATGGTAAACACCTGATTTGCTTCAATTACCCGCGACGTTCTTAAAAATAAATGTGCCGTTGGGGCATTTACGTGTGTACCACGTTCGTCTGCCATAAAACCAGCCACATCGTGAGTTTGTAATCCTAAATGATGACCTAAACCATGTGGGAAGAAGGTTGATATAATGCCAGTCTCTACAGCTGTATCAACATCAACATTGATAAAATCAAATTCATGTAAAACATTACCAATATCTCGATAAGTCGAAATATGCAGGTCGACATAACTGACGCCAGGTTTTAAACCATTTACCGCATTCAGCATAAGCTGGTCCATACGAGCAATTAGTTCAGCAAATTTATCTTTTTTAAATGAATATGTACGGGTAATATCTGAAGCATAACCATGAAAATTTGCACCCGCATCAAGTAAAAATGAACGATGCGCTTGTGGCACTGCTCTGTCTAATGCGGTGTAATGTAAAATCGAGGCACTTTCATTTAAAGCTACAATATTACCGTATGGAGTTTCGTTGTTGGTATGATGTGTCGCTTTAAGATATATCTGTTGAATATCAAACTCTGATGCACCATCAAGGAAGGCTGCTTTTGCTGCTTTGTGCCCTATTACTGCAATTGCATTAGATTGACGCATACACTCATGCTCATAAAGCGTTTTGTAAGCTCTATGATAATGTAAAAAGTTTAATAATGGCTCAGGGTTAATGGCTTCAAAACCAAGCGCTCTTGCCACTTCAATATGACTACCGATATAGGCATAACCTGTTTTATCATAGGGTAATAATTTATCAACATCACTCGCATTGGTCAGTATTTTAATATCAAAAAATTCATTCCAATAATTGTCACCAAGTTCAACCACTTTATGCCAAAAATCTACTGGCTGATAATAAATCAGTGTTGGTTTATCTGTACCATTGATAATTAACCAACTATTAGCCACATCAACTAAAGGCAACCAATGTTTAAAGTGTGGATTCACTTTAAACGGATAACCGTAATCATCAAGGAAAACTTTAATTTCCTGACCAGAATGAATGACTATTCCTTCTAAATTTTCACGAGATAACGCCTTTTTACTCCGATGTTGCAATTCAGCAATATGCGCGGGATAAAGTGTAGTTAAGTTTGTCATTTAAGCTCTGCCCTGATTTTTTATATTATCTTATCATACCCATTAAATGATTGAGCAATACAAGCTGTTATTTTAATTCTGTTATTTATAACTTTAGCTTAATCGCTCATTCTTATTCACTTTTTGTCAGTGACTAATACCAATTGCATTAATTAATTGGTTAATATTCAATGATTAGTGCATGGATGCACTAATGCAGCGAAGGCATGGATTCCTAAGAGCTGCCATGTCGACAACGCAGCTAGTGGTGATTTAGACCATTTGAGGATGATCAATTAATTATTGCAGTTGGTATAATATCCGTTTGAATTAGTTCATCAAACAATGAACCTTGCTGCCCAACTTTTAACTGATAAATTTGCTGATACGCTAAAACACTTTTAACGTAATTTCTGGTTTCTTTATAAGGTATAGTTTCAATCCAGACGTCTGCAGGTAATGTTTTTCCCCTTTTTAGCCAGCTCTTTACCCGATAAGGCCCGGCGTTATATGCCGCAGTTGCTAAAATTGCATTGCCTTTATTATTGTCCAACAACTGACGTAAATATTTAGTGCCTAAGTTAATATTGTTTTTAACCGTCAATAAATAGTTTTTCGATAATGATTTACTTATTAAATGCTTTGCCGTACGAGGCATTACTTGCATTAATCCTTTAGCCCCGGCCAACGAATGTGCATCAGGCATAAAAGAACTTTCTCTGCGGGCAATAGCAAATGTCCATGCGGGATTTACTTTATGTCTATCTGAATAATGGTGAATTTCATCATCGAAAGCTAACGGAAAACGTAGATCTACATCATCTAAATAACCAACTTTTGATAAGGTAAATATAGCTCGATCGAACCATTTTTCTCCATGCGCTATTTTCGAAGCCATTAGTTTTTGTCTATCGTTTAATTGGCTTAACCAATAATTCCATTCTCGTCGTGCCTGGTTATATCGCTCTAAATAAAAAAGTTCAAAGGCCCTTTTGGCTGCAGGGTTAGTTAATAATGCTTGCTTTTCACTTTCAGTAAAAACTAAAGGCTTATCTTGTAAATTAACTTTTTTATCAAGATGACTAGCAGCTAAAAAACCGTAGTAATGACGTTTCTCTGCTAATTCAGCCAAAATTTTCTGACCTTTACTTATTTCATCTGTTAATACTAAACTACGTCCATACCAATATTTCCATTGCAATTCATTCTTCTGGCTTATTGGCAAAACTTCAAGTTCTCGTTTAATAGAAGGCCAATCTTGTTTTTTTAACGCATTAGCAATACGCCATTGAATAATGCTACCGTCCAGTAAAGTATCATCAACCTGATATAACCAATGTTCCGCTTCTTTATGATCTTTACTAGCCAAAGCTAGCGCAAATTTTAATGTGATCTGTTGCTTTTGCTGCTCTGTAAAAGGGAATACTTTTACTGCATTATCAAATATAGCTAAAGCCCTTTCAGGCCGTCGCCAAATAAGTCTATTCAAGCCATAACTAAATATTTCGGCTTCTTTTGCCGACTTGTTTTTGAATCGACTCAATTTAGTAATAAAATCTGGATCACGGCGTACTTTATGCCATAAAGTGCCGAGATATTGTTCTGATTCTGGTAATAGTTTTGTTAAATAAGGCAATAATGTATGTTTTCCTCCATCGGCAGCCAAAGCTATTCTCTGCCATATAACGGCATCAGTACGAAAACCTGCTGTTTGCCACTTTTTAAATAACTGATCACAAACTTTAGGTTGTGATTTTCCAACAACCCATAAAGCTGTCACTTCAGGCAAGATCAATTGCGGATTTGCACCAAAATTTAATCTGAATTGAAGATAATTACAATTCTGTTCAGCTGAATCTGTCGGTTCAAAAAACTTAATGAACAATGCTTGTTTATTTCGCTTTGCCAGATACGTAAGCCATTTTTTTCTTAATGGCCAATCAAGAGGTGAACCTTTATACTTTGTTAGAAATTTACCAATTTCATCTGCCTTCGATAAACTTATTTTGTGTATTAGTTTTTGCTGATCTAAATAAGGTTGTAACGGATAATAGTGCAATTGGTTATACAATATTTTATAACTACTTGAATTCGACTTCCAAACTTGTTTTTCTGCCTGTAAAAAAGTTTTGCGTAGTGTGTCTTCTGACGCACTAACATTGAAACTAATATTGAAGAAAATAGAAATAAAGAAAAGATGTAAAAAATTTACCCTGAAAAATAGCGGACGTTCCATATAAAAACCTTTAAAGATAAAAAGTGCGTATAACGTTAAACCCCGATTATTCGCTAAATAAGCGACAAAGCAAAGCGGTAGCTGTAAATAATTGCAACAAAAATTAACAACACTTCAGAAAATATAATCTGAACCATAAAGCTTTTGTAATATTTATCCTAACCAAATAATAGGTTAAAATGCTAATTCTGTCGTTTTATTTAGATATTTAAGTGAGCTATGAAACAAAAACTGTTTAACGAAGCCATACACCAACTCGATGCCATAGGCCTGCGTTGCCCAGAGCCCGTAATGATGGTTCGTAAGAATATAAGAAAAATAGCTGTTGGTGAAACCTTGCTTGTTATCGCAGACGACCCTTCCACAACTAGAGACATCCCTAGTTTTTGCCGTTTTATGGAACATCAGCTTGTTGCACAACAAACCGAGACTAAGCCTTATCAATATCTAATTTTGAAGTGTTGAAAGTGCTGTGTTGATAATAACCATCTATTTGATTAAATGACCTTGTAAAAATGACCCGTTAATTATGCCGATCTGTATTATACCCAAGCTACTTGGAAATGGTATTTAACAGACACAAAAAAGGGAATGACAAGCATTCCCTTTTCAGCATTTAGAAATAATATTTACTGTAAAACGGAAATATCGGCAATAGCAAAAAAACTATTCCTTATTTCATTAAGCAAAGTTAAGCGGTTTACTTTAACAGCTTCCTCATCAGCCATTACCATCACACTATCGAAAAAAGTGTCTATTGGTGCTTTCAATAATGCTAATTCTGATAAGGCAGCTTGATAGTCTTTACCCGCCATCAAAGGCTCGACCTTTTCATTAATTTCAGCGTAAGCCTTCGCTAGATTAATTTCTGCTTCTTCTATTGCTAATTCTGTTTTAAAAGTCGGATATAGTTGACCATCAAACTTAGCTAATATGTTACCTACCCGTTTATTGGCAGCAGCTAAAGTGGAAGCTTCATCCAAAGTTCTAAAGTAACTCACTGCATTAACACGTTTTTCAAAGTCTAACGGTGTGGTGATTTTCTTAACAAGAACGGCTTGAATAACATCAACTGAAACATTATGTTCTTGGAAGTAAGCACGAAAACGGCCCATAACAAAATCAACTACTTGTGTTTTGGTCTCTGTATTACTTAACTTCTCACCGTAGAGGTTAATACTTTGATCTATTAATTTTTCCAGATCCAAATCAAGCTGTTTTTCAATGCTTATTCTGATAATCCCTATCGCAGCACGACGCAGTGCAAATGGGTCTTTATCACCTTTTGGTGCTTGATTGATTCCAAAAATCCCAACTAATGTATCAATTTTATCTGCAATTGCTACGGCACAACCAATATTTGCTTCAGGTAGTTTATCTCCGGCAAAACGTGGACGGTATTGATCTTCTAATGCTTGTGCTATTGCAGCAGACTCACCATCATTTTGCGCATAATACTTACCCATTGTTCCCTGCACTTGTGGGAACTCCTGTACCATATCGGAAAGTAAATCAGTCTTACTTAACAGGCCTGCTCTATGTGCATCAGCACTGTTTTCATCAAGTTGTTCTGCAATGTATTCACTTAAGCTGGCAATGCGCTCAGATTTATCCTTTAAAGTTCCCAATTGTTTTTGAAACAAAACGGCCTCTAAATTAACCAGCCTACTTTCAAGCGACCTTTTTTTATCTGTTGTATAAAAGAATTCAGCATCAGCTAATCGGGGACGAATAACTTTTTCATTACCAAAGATTACCTGTTGCGGATCTTTACTTTCAATATTAGAAACAAAGATAAACTGATTTAACAATTTCCCCTGTTTATCTTCAACCGGAAAATATTTTTGATGATCTTGCATCGAATATATCAGCGGTTCAGGCGGAATATTGAGAAAGTCTTTATCAAAACTGCCCACTAAAATAACAGGCCACTCCACCAATCCAGTGACTTCATTTAATAACTCTTCGTCTATTATCGCATTTGCCTTAATATTTACTGCGGCTGAATTAATTTGTTCAACGATTAATTGCTTGCGTTCATCAAAATCAACCATTACATAAGCTTCAGCTAATTTTTCTTTATATTCGCTGGCATTTTTGAGCTTTACTAAACCTTCATGATGAAACCGATGTCCTGTCACTTCATTACCAGAACGAACACCTAATGTTTCACCATCAATTACTTGCTCACCATACATTAATGTTAATGTATGAACCGGGCGGATAAATTGCGTACGAGAGCTCCCCCAACGCATAGGTTTTGGAATTGGTAACTTTAACAGGGCTCGGTTAACCATTTCAGGTATAAGCTCTTTAACGGTCTTCCCTGTTTGATTTGCTTTGTAGAGTAACCATTCACCTTTTTCAGTAGTTAAACGTTCTGCCTGCTCTACTGTGATGCCATTAGAACGAGCCCAACCCATCGCTGCTTTACTTGGGTTACCTTGTTCATCAAATGCTACGTTTACCGCCGGACCGCGTTTTTCAATAATTTTATCTGCTTGTTGCGCGATTAAATCATCAACCTGTACAGCTAAACGACGTGGTGTAGCAAACCATCTAATATCTGAATAAGTTAAATCTGCTTTATCAAGCTGGCTTTTAATTTGTTCAAATAAAGTTGTAGCCAATATTTTTAATGATTTCGGGGGCAGTTCTTCAGTACCTAACTCAATTAGGAGCGTTTCTGTTGTCATGTTGTCAGCCATCATTACTCTCCTGATTTTTCTGTCTGATTTATATTTTCGTTATTTTTACACATTGGAAAACCTAATTTTTCGCGTGATTCATAATAGGTTTCAGCACATGCTTTAGATAAGGTTCTAACCCGTAAAATATAACGTTGGCGCTCTGTTACCGAAATTGCGTGTCTAGCATCCAACAAATTAAACGCATGAGATGCTTTCATCACTTGCTCGTAAGCAGGTAATGCCAAACCGTGTTCAATCAGTTTTTTACTGTCTTTTTCACATTGATCAAATGTTTTAAATAAAGCGTCAACATCTGCATGTTCAAAGTTATAGGTTGATTGCTCCACTTCATTTTGATGGAATATATCCCGGTAAAGGATCTTACCCAGAGGGCCATCTGTCCATACTAAATCAAAGATGCTATCTACATTTTGAATATACATCGCCAGACGTTCTAAACCATAAGTGATCTCACCAGAAACAGGCGAGCATTCTAAGCCTCCAACTTGCTGAAAATAGGTAAACTGACTAATTTCCATACCGTTTAACCAAATTTCCCAACCTAAGCCCCACGCGCCTAACGTTGGTGATTCCCAATTATCCTCAACAAAACGGATATCGTGCACTAACGGATCAACTCCCAACTCTTTCAATGAATTAAGATATAACTC
This sequence comes from Alteromonadaceae bacterium, assembly GCA_013216015.1. Classification (GTDB taxonomy): domain Bacteria; phylum Pseudomonadota; class Gammaproteobacteria; order Enterobacterales; family Alteromonadaceae; genus JABSOI01. The sequence continues at coordinate 22,027 of JABSOI010000011.1, forward strand.
TTGAATATTTTTTGGTGAAGGTTTTAACAGCACCTGAAATTGGTAATAATGTTGCAGACGATTCGGGTTTTCACCATAACGGCCATCAGTTGGACGGCGGCAAGGTTGAACATAAGCGGTACTCATTGGCTCTGGGCCAATAGAACGTAAAAAAGTCATCGGATGGAAAGTACCCGCTCCTACTTCTAAATCTAATGGTTGAACGATTGCACACCCTTGGCGTGACCAATAATCCTGTAATTGCAGGATTAAACCTTGGAAGGTTTTACTATTAAACGTAGTCATGATATTCCGAAACAGTCTGTTTATTAAAATATAAAAATAAAATTTGCCCAAGTATACTCTCTATAGAGTATTTAGACTAGAAGCAGTGAATAAAGCCTTAATACCAGTAAACTAAACCAAGCCTACTTCTCTAAATATAAATAGATGGTATAAAACTGAAACTAAAATGCCCGATATGATGACCGGGTATATTAATGTATAAATTTCTGCGGCTTATTTCAAAATGAGTTTAAAATTATAAGCAACACATATGCATTCTCACTGCCCATTTCATGCATAATAAAATTTTACGGTAACGGTCAAATTTGATTAGACATGCAAGCAGCACTAATAATTATCATATTTAAAGAAATGCGGTTAATGTTAAATCTCTTCCTCCTATACTTCAAGTTTTATCTAGCTTTCCGCATAGCCAAATTTGTTTGGTAGAATATACAAACCTAAAAAATAACAATATTGTTCCGGGGTAATAAATTTTTCAAAACAAAATAGCGATGATAAGTTGCAGCTTGGTGAAATTTATAAACATTTAGTTCATGAGCATCCCCTGAATCTGAGAGATTAGGAAATTCCGCCTTTTCTTTTTCCCACGCACTGGGATCATAATTAAGCGCTTCTTTGCCTTTATTTTGATACAACACACCACTTTCAATTGCTTTGCGCCAGGAATTAATTCTTTTCTCCTTTACAACTTCTTCTGCAAGAATTTCTTCAATAATTTTTTTTGCATTTGAAAATGATTTCAATGGCGTATGTGCTGGATTAATATTTTTTCCGTAAGCAACCAATTGATCATATATTTTTTCGCACCCTTCAATAAATGTTTCCGGATTATTTCGATCAGATTTTTCACCATTTTCGTAGGTAAACTCCCAGTGTAAATATGGTCGGTCGGTACGTTCCCACACCCGCATGCCCAAGCCCACCAGAAACCGTAATAGCAAAGTAACTCGCTATTTTTCGCCAGTAATACATAATTCGAGAAGGACCGTACCTTCTCATGAACCTACCAAGTTTGCTGGTAATGAAAGCCTTCATTTCAGTATTTTTGACATCTATACACTTAGTACTGCCTTTGCGTACATCATTTACAGGTGAACTCACCCCTGAAAAACCATAATGTGAAAATGTATCCGCATAAACATGACATGCAATACCAATTAAATGCAATCCATAAACTGACTTTTTGGCGTGGTTGATATGATTCTCAAACATTTCTCTGGCAATAACGGAATCTTTCTGACACACCAGCCTTTGGGCGATATTCTCACCTTCTCCACCCGGTAAAAAATGAAATGGTACCCAAATTTGTTTCTGCCTTTTGATCCTACGATTTGAAAACATACTCTTAAATACCTGATCATTATGATGTTCTGTAGCTACTCCATATATTAACCCACCATCTAAGTGTGTATCGCTATCATTTGAAGTGGAGTCATCTACAAATTGTGATGAGTAAGCTATTATCTCAGCTTGTGAAACGTTGAAACCCGCAAGTCGAGCAAGAGCGTAAGTTCCATAATAATGCATATCTGTTTGCATAGATAAATCCTTTTGTTGGTTGGTTGGTTCGTTAATTTAAGTGTTTTATTTTGTCCCGTGTATTTTCCTTATACCTATTGCATTAATTTAACTTACCTCTGCAGTTTTCCAGGTATTTATAAAATACCGACAAGACAGTTATGAAAGGCTATATCAGAGTTAACTTTGGCTGAGACTATTAAACTGTTTTAATAATGCTTATTAACTACAAACAATTTTATTAAGTAGAATGGTTAGCCGAAGGCGTAACCCATAAAAATAATTTTATCTGGTGGTTAAAGGTTTATAGTTTCTAATAAAGGATATTAAGGCTGGCAATGAGGTAGAGTAAATTATTATATTAGGGGAGATTCTACCTTTTTATATTATTAGAAAGTAAATTCTAGCATGCTCCGCCCCATCTATCCTACAAGAGGATTAATGTATACTATATTTTGACTAACCGAGACACTTACATACAGGATAGCTAATGTTCATTTTTTGTTAAAAGAAAATATTGTGCTGAATCTCCTTCTATTTAATTTTAGGATATTTTTGAGTTTGTGCAAAAAAATTTTCTTTATTTTTTTTCTTTCATATCAAAAATATAAAAGCCACTAAAATAGTGGCTTTTATCATTTAACAAATTAGTTAAAGTTTAGTTATGTAAATGTGATTTACACATCCAGATTTGCAACTTTCAGAGCATTTTCTTCAATGAAGTGACGACGAGGTTCTACATGGTCCCCCATCAATGTAGTAAACAATTGGTCAGCAGCAATGGCATCTTCAATAGTCACTAATAACATACGACGAGTATCAGGATCCATTGTCGTTTCCCATAATTGATCAGGGTTCATCTCACCCAACCCTTTATATCGTTGTATATATTGTCCACGTTTAGATTCCGCCATTAACCAATCTATTGCCTCTTCAAAACTAGTAATTGGTTTGATTTTTTCACCACGTTTTACAAATGCCCCTTCTTCCATCAAGCCATTTATTGCTTCATTTAAAGAAAGAATTATTTCGAATTCTTTTGATTGAATAAATTCATATCCACAATCAAATGTTCTATCAATGCCATGTTGACGAACATTAAAACGTGGATAATAAATATTACGTTCATTATCTTGTTCAACAGTAACGGTATAAATTGAACCATTACCATCTTGATTTTCAAGATGACCAATAATTTCTTTGACCCAAACGCCAACTTTGGCTTTGTCTGAAAAATCGTCTTTATTGATCAACTGGCTGTATATCATTTTCTCTAGAATATCTGAAGGCAAAATTCTCGATACACGTTTAATCGTCTCCATGGTATGACGAAATTGTTTAACCAATTTTTCTAAAGCCAGTCCAGAAATTGCTGGTGCTGATTCATTCACGTGAATTTCTGCACTATTTAATGCTAACGTAGTTAGGTATTCAGTTAAACCGTCATCATCTTTTATATAACGTTCCTGTTTACCTTTTTTCACTTTATACAATGGTGGTTGGGCAATATAAATGTAGCCTCTTTCCATAATTTCCGGCATTTGACGGAAAAAGAACGTTAACAATAATGTCCTTATATGCGAACCATCAACATCAGCATCAGTCATGATAATAATTTTATGATATCGCAATTTTTCAGGATCATATTCATCACGGCCAATACCGCAACCTAAAGCAGTAATTAGCGTGCCTACTTCCTGTGAAGAAATCATTTTATCGAACCGAGCTTTTTCTACATTTAATATTTTACCTTTAAGTGGCAAAATAGCTTGGTTTTTACGATTACGCCCCTGCTTAGCTGAACCGCCAGCAGAGTCTCCTTCCACAATATATAGTTCAGATAATGCAGGATCTTTTTCCTGACAATCTGCTAGTTTCCCTGGAAGACCCGCAATATCCAGAGCCCCTTTACGGCGAGTCATTTCACGCGCTTTTCTTGCCGCTTCACGCGCTCTTGCTGCATCAACAATTTTCATGATAATGGTACGAGCAATAGATGGATTCTCAAGTAAATATTCACCAAGTTTCTCACCCATAGCTTGTTCCACAGCAGTTTTCACTTCTGATGAAACTAACTTATCTTTAGTCTGTGACGAGAATTTAGGATCTGGTACTTTCACAGAAATAACAGCGGTTAAACCTTCACGCGCATCATCACCAGTCGCACTAGCTTCTACTGTTCCTTTACCTTTCTTATTCAAACCTTCCTTAACCATATAAGAATTAAGTGTACGAGTTAATGCAGTTCTAAAACCACTTAAATGTGCACCGCCATCTCTTTGAGGTATATTATTGGTAAAGCAATATATACCCTCTTGGAAGCCATCATTCCATTGCATTGCTACTTCTACAATAATGCCGTCTTCCCGGGATAAATCAAAATAAAATATTTCTTCATTAACTGGTGTCTTATTTGTATTTAAGTACTCAACAAATGACTGTATTCCACCATTATAACAAAAGTGTTCTTCTCTACCTTCTTCTCGTTCATCAATCAAGCGTATAGATATACCTGAATTCAAAAATGAAAGTTCACGAATTCGTTTAACTAAAATATCATAATGGAAAGTCACATCAGAAAACGTTTTGCCACTTGGCCAGAAACGAACTTCAGTTCCTGTATTTTCACTATCACCAATTTCTTTAAGCGGTTCATCTGGTTCGCCCATAGTATAAAATTGCTCATGCAATCTACCTTTACGACGTATCATTAATTGTAGTTTTTCACTTAACGCATTAACTACTGATATACCCACACCATGCAAACCACCAGACACTTTATAGCCGGAGTCTTCACCACCAAACTTACCACCAGCATGTAATACTGTCATGATAACTTCTGCCGCTGAAATACCTTCTTCAGGGTGAATATCTGTTGGTATTCCACGTCCATCATCTTTTACTGATACTGAACCATCTAAATGAATAGTGACCACAATCTCTGTACAGTGACCAGCTAATGCCTCATCTATCGAGTTATCTAATACCTCAAATACCATATGATGCAAACCTGAGCCATCATCGGTATCGCCGATGTACATACCAGGTCTTTTACGTACAGCATCAAGACCTTTAAGTACTTTGATACTAGCAGAATTATATTCATTCTCAATCGTCATAGCTTTTTGCCTACTCACTCATTGCTGATATTTGTCCATGTTCCACGTGAAACATCTTAAAATTTTCATGTTTTGAAATATCATTTACTGGAACTTTACTTTGACAAAGAAAAGGTTCCAAAACGTTTTTCTCAATTGCTGTAATAATTACCTGGCAATCTAATTCACTAATTGCATCTGATAACAAACTGCGAGAATTAATATCTAACTCAGCACCAATATCATCGATTAGCAAAATTGGTTTTACTCGATTAACTTTTTTAATTAAATTTGCTTGCGCAAAAGTTAACGCCAGTAAAAACAACTTCTGTTCGCCTCTTGAAAGTTTAACATCAATAGCACGTTTATTAATTAAAAACTTTATGTCGAACTTATGAGCTCCAAATAAACTGTAGCCATAACTCAATTCACGATCTTTATTCGATTTTAGTAATTCACGTAAATCTTTTTTTTGACTCCACCCTTGTGAATATTGAACAGTAATATCCTTATCTATTTTGGGTAATAATAACAAAGTCCATATTTTAAGTTCTTCCACTAACTCGCTGACATAACCTTGCCTGCTCTGTGCAACTTGCAATGAATGTTGGCAAAATATATCTGTCCAGTAACTTAACATCGAATGACTATCATTCGATTTTAAACAAGCGTTCCTTTGTTTTAAAACTTTTGAAAATTCACGCCACTGTAACGAAAACTGATGTTTCACGTGAAACAATCCCAAATCTACGAATCGCCTCCTTTCTCGAGCACCACCAATGAATAATTTAAAACTTTCTGGTGTTACTATTTGTACAGCTACATTTTTTACTAAATCTGATAAACGTGAAAATCTCTTTCCATCTATTTTTATTTGCGTTTCATTATTATTAATATTCCGAGTGACTCCAAGTTGTCTGTCATTACCATCTCGAATACTAACCGTAAATTGACTTTCCTGAAAATTAACAAGATTAACCAAATTTGACGTTCTATAAGACTTTCCATGACCAAGATAAAAAACAGCTTCTAATAAACTACTTTTACCACTGCCATTATCCCCAATAACAAAATTCAAATCGGGATGAAAATCTAATGATATAGATTTTAAATTTCTAAAGTTATGCGCTGTTAATTTTACGACACTCATTACAATCGCATGGGCATAACAACATATATAGCTTCGCCATTATCATTACCCTCAATAACTACACTGCTATTCGCATCTGCGAAAGTGAATTTTACTTGGGGATCTTTTATAGCATTTAGAACATCCAAAATATAATTAACGTTGAAACCAATCTCAATTTCATCAAAAGGAAAATCAATTTCAATCACTTCTTCAGCTTGCTCTTGTTCTGGATTATTCGCAGTTATTTTTAACTCTGAAGTTGAAAAGTTTAAACGAACTCCTTTAACTTTCTCGTTAGAAAGTATTGAAGCACGTGACAATACCTGGCGAAGTTGATCTTTATCTGTTATTAAAACTTTATCGCCATTTCTTGGTAATACACGACGATAGTCTGGAAAACGTCCATCAACTAATTTACTGGTAAAAGAAAATTCTGTATCAATTATTCTAATATGATTAGAACCAAGATAAATTTGAATGTATTGATCTACAGGTTCAAGTAATCGAATAATTTCTAATATTCCTTTACGAGGCACAATAACTTGTCGTGCAGGTAAATCTAATGAATCATTGACTATTTTACATATTGCTAAACGATGGCCATCAGTCGCTACAGATCTTATTTCATTATTTTCACTTTCAATAGACATACCATTAAGATAATAACGTACATCTTGATTCGCCATTGAGAAATGAGTACTTTCAATCAAGCGTAAAAGTTCCGATTTTAAGATTTTAAATTCAACATCACCCTTCCATTCTTCAATATTAGGAAAATCGTCTGCTGGTAAGGTTGATAAACGATATTTACTGCGACCTGTGCTAATTTTTATTACATCATTTTCTGATTCAAAAGTTAACAATGAATCTTCTGGTAAACTTTTACAAATATCTAATAACTTTCTAGCAGGTATAGTGATCTTCCCATCATCACCTTGGTTTTCTATTTGAGTATAAGAAACCATCTCAAGCTCCAAGTCAGTAGCTATCAACGTAAGTGAATGTCCACTAACATCGAATAGAATATTACTTAGAATAGGTAATGTACTTTTTCTATCAACTGCGCCTGAAACCAATAATAATGGTTTTAACAATAATTCCCTGTTTAATGAAAATTTCATTTTTATACCTGCTAAATGTACTTACAAATTAAAGACCTTTCTTATGATGAAAGTGTTCTTATTAGATTAGAATAGTCTTGTTTAATATCATGAGATTCTTCTCGTAAAGATTTAACTTTACGACACGCATGCAAAACTGTTGTATGGTCTCTGCCACCAAAAGCATCACCTATTTCCGGCAAGCTATGATTTGTTAATTCTTTAGATAATGCCATTGCAATTTGTCTAGGTCTAGCAACAGATCTGTTTCTCCTTTTAGAAAGCAAATCTGATACCTTAATTTTATAATATTCCGCAACAGTTCTTTGAATATTATCTATAGTAACTAATTTATCTTGCAATGCCAGTAAATCACGAAGCGCTTCCCGAACAAAATCAATTGTAATAGCCCTGCCAGTAAAATTGGCATTTGCAATAACTCTATTTAGAGCCCCTTCTAATTCCCTAACATTAGATCGCAAACGTTTGGCAATGAAAAAAGCTACTTCATCAGCCAGTATAATATTACTTTCTTCGGCTTTACGTTTTAAAATTGCAACACGAGTTTCAAGTTCAGGTGGTTCAATGGCAATAGTCAATCCCCAACCGAAACGAGATTTAAGTCGATCTTCAACACCATCTATTTCTTTTGGATATCTGTCACTGGTTAAAATAATTTGTTGGTTGCCTTCCAACAATGCATTGAAAGTATGAAAAAATTCTTCTTGAGTACGTTCTTTACCTGCAAAAAATTGAATATCGTCTATTAATAAGGCATCAACAGAACGATAATATTGTTTAAATTTTTCCATAGCGTTATTCTGCAACGCCCTGACCATATCCTGTACAAATCTTTCTGAATGCATATAGGCAATTTTTGCATCTGGTTTGTTGAGTAAAATTCCATTTCCAACAGCATGAAGTAAATGGGTTTTACCTAAACCTGTTCCACCATAAATAAATAATGGATTATAAGCACTGCCCGGGTTATCAGCCACTTGAGAAGCTGCCGCACGTGCGAGTTGATTTGATTTACCCTCAACAAAGTTATCAAAGGTATATTTAATTCTTACGTTGGTTTTTTTAGGTATGTTACTTTCAACTTCAACACTTTTCTTGATGGGAAAACCTGTTGAAACAACAGGAGTAATAGAACCTACACTAGAAGTTCCCTTAGCTGTAGCGGGAATACTACCAACATCAAAACGTAAAAGTGGTGGATTGTTGGCGTCATGCAAAGAGACAAGTTCGTTTATACGATTTACATATTTATCCCTGACCCAATCAAGTACAAAACGATTAGGTGCATATAAAGTCATAATGTTATTATCAACAACACATTGAAGTGGTCGGATCCACATACTAAATTGCTGTGCAGGCAATTCGTCTTGCAGAACAGAAAGGCATCGTTGCCAAAGAGAATGATCCAACCAAAGACTCCTAAAAGATTTAAATCTTCAAAATCAAAAGAAAATTCTATTGTATTATCTAAAAAAATAAAACAAAAAAAGTTAAAAACGAGAAGATAAATAAATAAAATTATTAATATTATCAACCATTATCTATATACTTATCCACAAGTGCAATATTGACAATGAAATAAAATACATATTTTTATTTACCAACAACCTAACCTGTTATAATTTATATAAATATACATCTATTTATAGTCAGTTTTTGCCAAAATAAATTAAATACAATTATTTGATATGACAATATATTCAGCATTTATACATATTCGTCAAATAGTTTATGTTAGAAAACTGTGGATATAATATGATCCCGAGGATCATATTAGGATCAATACTTGTTCTAATATTAAATACACAATATTAAACATTGACAACCTCGCCTTCTAGCTATAAAATTTCGCCTCATTTTTATACCCAGTGTGCTCTTTACGGCTGTTTTGCCAGGGCAACAACAACCGACGGATTAGCGTAATGAAAAGAACATTTCAACCTAGTATATTAAAGCGTAAACGCAACCACGGATTCCGTGCTCGTATGGCTACTAAAAACGGCCGTGCAGTAATTGCTCGTCGCCGTGCAAAAGGCCGTGCAAGTCTTAGCGCTTAAACTTTTTTGTTGTTAGCAACTTTTGTTATTAACAAATAAAGATAAAGTAACAAATATGGTTACTTATAATTTTAATCGGGAGTCACGCTTGTTGACTCCCGATCATTTTCAAGCGGTATTTTCTAAACCACTCCGTTTTGGCTCAAGCCATATCACCATTTTAATCACTCCAAATTTAGATCAACGAAACCGTTTAGGTTTAGCCATTGCTAAAAAGCGTGTTAAATTAGCTGTGCAAAGAAACCGTATCAAAAGACAAATTCGTGAAAGCTTCCGTTTAAATCAACATAATTTACCCCATATAGATATAGTAGTTATGGTTAAATCTGGAACTGATAAGCTAGATAACAGTGAAATTAATCGACAATTAGAAAAAATATGGCGAAAAGTAATACAGCGCCACAAACGCTAGCAATATCTTTTATAAAAGCTTACCAACGTTGGCTTAGCCCACTGTTAGGCAATAACTGTCGATTCAATCCAACCTGTTCATCTTATGCTATTGAAGCAATAAATAGCTTCGGTGTTATAAAAGGGTGTTGGCTAGCAAGCAAACGTATACTAAAATGCCACCCATTACATGCGGGAGGAAATGATCCCGTGCCAACTTCAAAAAAAGAGAAATAACAAATTATGGAATCCCAACGCAGTTTTCTTTTTATTGCACTATTAATTGTAAGTTATTTGCTATTTCAACAATGGCAAATTGAGAATGCTCCAATTGTTACTCAACCAGCAATAAACCAATCATTTGAAAATACATCAAATTCAAATGGTGACTTTGTTCCGGAATCTTCTGAAGTAGCAATGACTACTCCAAATGTAGAGTCTACAACTCCAAATGCACAGCTAATAAATATTACTACTGATGTGTTTAAAATTCAGATAAATACCCGCGGCGGAGATATAGTTAACGTAAAACTAATTGACTATGAAACCGAACAGGGCAGTGGCATCCCTTTTACACTTATGCAAAATGGATCACAAAAATATATCGCACAAAGTGGTTTAACCGGTGCTAATGGGATTGACAGACTTGTAGCAGGACGTCCTATTTATCAAAGTACTGCCACAAACTATCAACTAGAAAACAACGACCAATTAATAGTTGATTTAACCTACCCTGATTTTAATGGTCTTTCTATTATTAAAAGGTTTACCTTTAACAAATCAAAATATAGCGTAGCTGTTGATTATATCGTTAAAAATAACACCTTGAACAATGCCAGCATACAAATGTATGGACAACTGAAGCAATCAACAGATGTTGATGATTCAAGCGGATTAATTCCTACTTACCGTGGCGCTGCCTATTCAACTTCTGAGGACAGATATGAAAGATATGACTTCGATGATATTGAAGATAAAAACTTAAATATTTCAACCCAAGCAGGCTGGGTTGCTATGTTACAACACTATTTTGTTTCATCCTGGATACCTGACCAATCAGAAATTAATCAAATATATACAACATTTTCATCAAACAGAGATGCGGTAATAGGTTTTAAATCACCGGCAGTAACCGTTCCGGCAAACAGTGAAATAACGACCTCTGCCATTTTTTATGTGGGCCCTAAAGATCAAAATGAAATGGAATTAATTGCTGATAATCTAGACTTGACGATAGATTACGGTTTCCTGTTTATGATAAGCAAACCATTATTTTGGTTACTTATTAAGATTCAATCTATCGTATCAAACTGGGGTGTTGCAATTATCATGATCACCTTAGTGGTTAAAGGCGGTATGTATCCATTAACTAAAGCGCAGTACACCTCAATGGCTAAAATGCGTGCTTTACAGCCTAAAATGACGGCTTTAAAAGAACGTTTTGGTGATGATCGCCAAAAAATGTCACAAGCTATGATGGAACTCTACAAGAAAGAAAAAGTTAATCCTGCCGGTGGTTGTTTACCTTTATTAATTCAGATGCCGATATTCTTAGCTTTATATTGGGTATTTTTAGAAAGTGTTGAATTAAGACATGCGCCATTTATTTTATGGATCCAGGATTTATCCTCCATGGACCCTTATTTTGTATTGCCTGTATTAATGGGTATCAGTATGTTTGTTATGCAAAGAATGCAACCAATGACAATACAAGATCCAATGCAACAAAAAATAATGCAATATATGCCAATGGTATTTGCTGTATTTATGGCATGGTTCCCATCTGGTTTAGTACTTTACTGGGTAGTAAGCAACCTTATATCAATTATCCAAATGAAAATAATTTTCAGCGGTATTGAAAAGGCTAAATTAAAAGTTAAAATTAAAAGTTAATATCGATAGTTAATGTTAACTAGTGTCTGAACGGAAATCATGAAAGCCTTATTTTACGGGGTATTCAAGCAATATTGCAAAACGAATATTTTGTTATTTTTGGCTAAAAACGGCCAAAACGCTTAAATCTACATCAATACCGACTGATTAGCTTAAATCTTCGTTTTGAATTAATCGCTACAGCCCATGTGTAGCAATGGCTATTGACTTTTCGTTCGGGCACTAACTATAAAGTTTTTTGTTATTAACGAAAAAGGCGACCAATAGGTCGCCTTTTTTTTTACCAATAAACATAATAAAATTTAAACACTAAAAATAATCAGTTTATACACAAACCTTTTGCAAATATAATGGCCGGATAATTATCAGGAACTTTTATATGACCGCTCATACATTAACTACCTATCATCAAGAAACTATTACAGCACAAGCTACAGCGCCTGGTCGAGGAGGTGTCGGTATTATCAGAGTTTCTGGTCCACAAGCAAAAAATATTGCACTGGCAATTCTTGGTAAAGTTCCAGAAACCAGAAAAGCTGAATATTTACCCTTTTTAGATTCAAAAAAACAAGTAATTGACCAAGGGATTGCATTATTTTTCAAAGGACCTAACTCTTTTACCGGCGAAGATGTATTAGAACTTCAAGGTCATGGTGGTCCGATAATTTTGGACATGTTGCTAAAAGAAATACTCAACTTACCTAAAATACGAATGGCAAAGCCTGGTGAGTTTAGTGAGCAAGCCTTTCTAAACAACAAACTAGATTTAACTCAGGCCGAAGCCATAGCAGATTTAATTAACTCAAGTTCAGAGCAAGCCGCTCGTTGCGCCCTGCACTCATTACAAGGCGAATTTTCGAAACTTGTTCATCAGATGGTTGAAGATATAATTCATTTACGTATGTACGTTGAAGCTGCGATAGACTTTCCTGAAGAGGAAATAGATTTTCTCGCTGATGAAAAAATCGTAAACGATCTAAAAAAGATCATAGATAAAGTTAGCGACGTTAAAAAACAGGCACAACAAGGCAGCATTATAAGAGAAGGAATGCGTGTAGTTATAGCTGGTCGTCCAAATGCAGGTAAATCTAGCCTTCTAAATGCCCTCAGTGGTAAAGAAACCGCTATTGTTACTGATATAGCAGGTACAACGCGTGATGTACTCTCTGAACAGATACACATAGATGGCATGCCCTTACATATTATAGATACCGCAGGTTTACGTGAAAGCACCGACAAAGTAGAACAAATAGGCATAGAACGAGCGTGGCAGGAAATAAATAAGGCAGACCGAGTTTTGCTGATGGTAGACTCAACAGATCACAATACAATAGAAAATGATGAACTCACTATAAAAACAGACTGGCCTGAATTTTTTGAGAAACTACCAGAAAAAATTGGCCTGACTATTATTAGAAATAAAGCTGATATAAGTAAAAATCCGACAGGCTATAGTGAATTTATTGACTCAAAAGATTCTAATGAAACTATACATTCAATTATTACTTTATCAGCCAAAACAGGCGAAGGTATTGACGAGTTAAAAGACCATTTAAAAAAAATAATGGGATATCAAGGCAGTACAGAGGGTGGTTTTATGGCTAGACGACGCCACTTAGTTGCTCTGGAAAATACTCATCAACATTTGATCACCGGATTATACCAACTGGAATCATATGTAGCAGGTGAAATACTGGCGGAAGAATTACGACTTTGCCAACAAGAATTAGATCAAATTACGGGTGAATTCACTAGTGATGATTTGTTGGGTAAGATCTTTAGTTCATTTTGTATTGGTAAATGATCAGTAATTGCTGAAGATTAATAATAATAATATGAGGGTAAAAATGGCGTCATTTCAAATTATCGTCGGTAGTATGATGGGTGGATCTGAGTATGTTGCAGAAGCCTGTGAAGAGATAATTATTGCAAAAGGTCATCAGGCAACAATCAATTTTCAGCCTGATTTTTCACATCTGATACAGCAAATAACACAAAAAGATCAAATATGGCTCATTGTCACGAGTACACATGGCGCGGGTGACTATCCCGATAATATTCAAAATTTCGTTACTGATCTTGGATCCTACGATCAAGATCTATCCTCAATCACTTTTCTGATGATCGGCCTGGGTGATTCAAATTACGATACATTCTGTCATGCGGCTAAAAAAATAGAAAAGATATTAATATCAAAGAATTGCAAAACAAAAAACAAAATATTAATTTTAGATATGAGTTTAGATATAGATCCTGAAGCACTGGCACAAACATGGATCACTCAAGTAATAGATCATTTATAACAAGCTTACTCATAAGTTATTAACAATTTAGATCATACAAATACATTAATGTGGATAACTCTGGGTAAAACCTATTAATTTCTTATTATTATTCAGTGTATATAATTCGTTTTTATTTTCCCTGTGGATAACTAGCACTTTTGATCAAAGGTTATAAAGCATTTGATCAATGTTTGATCACAGCTTTACAAGTAATCAAACAAATTGATAAGTAAAAAGAAAAACCACTTATACACAGAAAACCACGATCCTAATAGTAATAATAATAAGATCTATATAAAGATCTTTATATATTAATAGAGGATCTTGGTAAGATCTTTTTCCACATTTGATCGTTTCACTTTGGACAAAAAAAAGTTAAAATACATTTCTCATTTTCCTGAACTAATTTTTGAAATGTCACTTAACAAAAATAAAAAATAAAAAAGTTCAGATTCAAAATTCAAAATAAAATTAAAGGTTTTAAAAATTTATGTGGTATCAAGAAAATTATGACGTAATCGTTGTTGGTGGTGGTCATGCTGGAACTGAAGCATCACTGGCTGCTGCACGAATGGGTTGTAAAACATTATTATTAACTCATAATATTGATACCTTAGGACAAATGTCTTGTAACCCTGCAATTGGCGGTATTGGCAAAGGACATTTGGTTAAAGAAATTGATGCTTTAGGTGGATTGATGGCAACGGCGACAGATCATGCTGCAATTCAATTTAGAACCTTAAATGCGAGTAAAGGTCCAGCAGTTAGGGCAACACGAGCTCAGGCAGATAGATCTTTATATCGATCTTTTGTTAGACAATATTTAGAAAATCAAGAAAACCTCACGATCTTTCAGCAACCATGTGATGATCTTATTTTAGAAAATGATCAAGTGGTTGGTATTTCAACACAAATGGGATTGAAATTTAAAGCAAAAACAGTTGTGTTAACGGTAGGTACATTTTTAGCAGGTCAAATACATATTGGTTTAAATAACTATCAGGGTGGACGTGCAGGTGATCCAGCAAGCATGAACTTAGCCGCTAAGCTCCGTGACTTACCTTTTAGAATGGATCGTTTAAAAACAGGTACACCACCAAGATTAGATGCTAGATCTCTTGATTTTTCTGTAATGGAAGAACAACCTGGTGATAGTCCAAGACCTGTATTTTCTTTTATGGGATCACTTAAAGATCATCCTGAACAAATATCTTGTTATATCACTCATACTAATAAAAAAACCCATGATATTATTCGTGGAGGTTTAGACAGATCTCCTATGTACACTGGGCTTATTGAAGGTGTTGGTCCAAGATATTGTCCTTCAATAGAGGATAAAATAAATCGTTTTGAAGATAAAGATTCGCATCAAATTTTTGTTGAACCTGAAGGATTAACTACAAATGAAGTTTATCCTAATGGTATATCAACAAGTTTACCGTTTGATATTCAAATGGATCTGGTACGATCAATTAAAGGTTTTGAGAATGCCTTCATAACCCGTCCTGGTTACGCCATAGAATATGATTATTTTGATCCTCGTGATTTAAAACAAACACTGGAAAGTAAATTTATCAAAAACTTATATTTTGCTGGACAAATCAATGGAACAACAGGTTATGAAGAAGCTGGTGCTCAAGGATTAATAGCTGCAGCCAACGCAGCTTGTCGGGTTAAAGAACATGAAGGTTTTACATTAGGTCGTGATGAAGCTTATTTAGGTGTATTGGTTGATGACTTATCTACGTTAGGCACGAAAGAACCTTATCGTATGTTTACCTCTCGTGCAGAATATCGTTTGTTATTACGTGAAGATAATGCAGATATCCGATTAACAGAAAAAGGTCGTAAAATAGGTCTTATTTGTGATCAACGCTGGAAACGTTTTAATGAAAAAATGGAAAATATAGAACTTGAACGTCAACGTTTAAGATCTTTATGGGTACAAAAAGATCATAAAGAAGTTGATTTAGTTAATGCTTTGTTAAAAGGTCCGATAAGTAAAGAAAATAGTTTAGAAGATTTAATTCGTCGTCCGGAAGTTCGTTATGATGATTTAATGAAAATAGAAGCCTTTGGTCCTGCAATTGAAGATAAACAAGCTTCTAATCAAATTGAAATTCAAATTAAATATGCTGGTTATATTGATCGACAATTAGATGAAATAGCCAAGAAAAAACGCCACGAAGATACAATAATCCCGTTAGATTTTGATTTTCAGCAAATTTCTGGTTTATCAAATGAAGTTGTTGCAAAATTATCTGATGTACGCCCTGAAACAATTGGTAAAGCATCACGAATTTCTGGTATTACTCCCGCCGCTATTTCGTTATTATTAGTCTACTTAAAAAAACATGGCTTATTACACGTAAATAAACGTGAATCAGCATAAAAGAAATTAAATGACGTTACACTGCCAATTAAAATCACTCATAAGTGAAACAGATCTAGAAATTTCAACTGAACAAATAGATCTTCTTATTCAATACGTAGAATTACTGATAAAATGGAATAAAGCTTATAATTTAACTGCTGTAAGAGATCCAGCTAATATGTTGGTTAAACATATTATGGATAGCTTAATGGTAGGAAAATATCTAAAAGGTCAATTTTTTATAGATGTTGGAACCGGAGCTGGTTTGCCGGGTATTCCATTAGCTATATTGAATCCTGAAAGAAACTTTGTATTATTAGACAGTTTAGGAAAAAGAATTACTTTTTTGAGACAAGTAGTTTTTCAATTAAAACTAAAAAATGTTCAACCAAAATTATCACGTGTAGAGAAATATCAACCGGAACAACTTTTTGATGGTGTATTAAGTCGAGCTTTTTCTTCATTAAATGATATGGTTACATGTTGTCATCATTTGATCGCTGACCAAACAGGTTGCTTTTATGCGCTAAAAGGTCAATATCCTGATGATGAAATTGAACAATTACCTGAAAATATTAAAATGACTGCCAGTCATCAAATTGTCGTTCCGCAATTAGATGGAGAAAGACATTTAATAGAATTAACAAAGAATAAGTGATTATTTTTAAAACAAAATATATTATACCTAAACGACTTGTAAATACTAAATACCGTATTTCACAATTGTTTGGGTATATGTTGATATTAGTTTGTTGTTGATAACATTAAAATAACAAACGTGGAAACATGTTATTTTTGTTTATGATTTTACAACAATAAATATAATACAGAGGATCTTGTGGGAAAAATAATAGCTGTAGCAAACCAAAAAGGTGGTGTTGGTAAAACAACAACTTCGGTTAATTTAGCTGCATCTTTAGCAGCAACAAAACGGAAAGTGTTGTTAGTAGATTTAGATCCACAAGGCAATGCTACTATGGCGAGTGGTGTTGATAAATATGAAGTCCATGCTACCTGTTATGAACTTTTAATTGAAGAACAACCAATTGAAAAAGTTGTGGTAAAAGAAACTAGCGGACTTTATGAACTTATTGCCGCTAATACTGATGTTACCGCCGCTGAAATTAAATTAATGGAAGTGTACTCTAGAGAGCATCGCCTTAAAAATGCTTTAGAGCCTGTTAAAAATTATTATGATTATATTATTATTGACTGCCCTCCTTCACTCAATATGTTAACGGTTAATGCAATGACTGCGGCAGATTCTGTTTTAGTGCCAATGCAATGTGAATATTATGCATTAGAAGGGTTAACTGCATTAATGGAAACAATTTCGAAATTAACTTCAGTGGTAAATGCTGATCTTCATATTGAAGGTATATTGCGTACCATGTATGATCCCCGAAATAGATTGGCAAATGATGTTTCTGAGCAACTTAAACGTCATTTTGGTGATAAAGTTTATCGAACTGTTATTCCTCGAAATGTGCGTTTAGCAGAAGCACCTAGCTTTGGTACACCTGTAATGTATTACGATAAATCATCTACAGGTGCAAAAGCTTATTTGGCCCTAGCGGGAGAAATTTTACGTCGTACTTCCCAAGCTAAGAAAAAACAAATAGAAAAACTAGCTGACTAAAATTATGTTGCTTAATGTCAGCACTTTCAAAACATCAAAGAAATCCCAAGGAAAATTATGAGCCCATCTAAACGTAGAGGCTTAGGCCGTGGTCTTGACGCTTTATTAACACCAACAATAAAAAACAGCCACGAAGATAAAGTTATTGAGACTGTAAAAATAATTCACGAAAAAAGTGAATTACAGCAACTGCCGATTGAACATTTAATTCCAGGTAAATATCAACCTCGAAAAGATATGTCAGCAGAAGCATTGGACGAATTATCTAATTCAATTCGTTCACAGGGCATTATTCAACCAATTGTTGTTCGTTTAGTTGATGAAAACATTTATGAAATTATTGCTGGTGAACGTCGTTGGCGTGCTGCTCAACTTGCAGACTTAGAATTTATTCCGTGTTTAATCAAAAACGTACCTGATGAAGCAGCTGTTGCTATTGCATTAATTGAAAATATTCAACGGGAAGATCTCAATGCAATGGAAGAAGCTATAGCATTGGAAATATTATTAACTGAGTTTGAATTAACTCATCAAGAAGTTGCTGATGCTATTGGTAAATCTCGTACAACAGTAACAAATTTACTTCGTTTGAATAACTTGAATGAAGAAGTTAAAACCCTACTTGAGCATGGCGATATTGAAATGGGACATGCCCGGGCATTATTAGCTATGGAAGGAGATATACAAACAATTACCGCTCGTACTGTGGCAGCAAAGGAGCTTACAGTAAGAGAAACGGAAGCTTTTATTAAAAAAGTTCAAGAGCCTGAAAAAGATATAATTGAAAAAATAAAAGATCCTGACACGAAGGCATTGGAACAAAATTTATCTGAAAAGTTAGGTTCTCAAGTTACTATTAATCACAATAAAAAAGGCAAAGGTAAATTAGTCATCTCTTATACTAATCTTGAAGAACTCGACGGAATTGTCTCTAGATTCCATTCTTCATAGTCTATTGGTTGTTTAAAATACTATTTAAGGTTTAATAGCACAAAAACAGGGCGCGAACTGCCCTCTTTTGTTGCATTAACAACATAAATCAGTATACTTGCGCTGACTTTCAAAAGTCGAAATTTTTACCTTGGAAGTTTTAAAAATAAAGCATGATCATTACGAATGTTTTCGTTGGAGTGACTGGTGAGCTTAAGTAGAAATAATGCGCTGGTTAAGCCGGGACGGAAGTTTGCCTATCAACAAATAGGTTTCTCTATATTAGTCGTTTTTATTTGTGCGTTTATAACATATTTATTTTGGGGGTTATCCTACACCTATTCTGTTTTATCAGGTGGCGCAATAGGTATAATTCCTAATTTTATATTAGCCTACAAAGCATTTAAATATGCTGGGGCCACGTCGTCTAAATTAGTGGTTGAGTCCTTTTTTAGCGGCGTAAAATTAAAAATGGCAGCAACAGCATTATTATTTGGTTTGGCTTTTAAATTTATAGTCATTATACCGCTACCATTTTTTGGAATGTTTTGTTTAATAATGGTTATGCCGTTATTAACACCCTTTTTTTTGAAACATTAATTTTTTTAAACTTTAATCATTGGGAACATAATATGTCTTCAGCTGCTGAACTAACCAGCCAAGAGTATATTACACACCATTTAACCAATTTAACTGTCGGTGAAGGTTTTTGGACCTTTAACGTAGATACGCTTGGTTGGTCGGTGTTTTTAGGCTTGCTCTTTCTTACTATCTTTCGTTCTGTTGCAAAAAAAGCCACTACTGGCGTACCTGGGAAACTTCAGTGTGCGGTAGAAATGATTGTTGAATTTGTCGACGATAGTGTAAAAGGCACTTTCCATGGAAAAAATGACTTAATAGCTCCTTTAGCATTAACCGTATTTGTCTGGATATTATTGATGAATATGATGGATTGGGTTCCTGTAGATATTTTACCTTGGATTATAAGCCTAGTTTCAGGTATTGAAATGTCTCATATTTATATGAAACCAGTACCAACAACAGATCCTAATTTAACTTTTGCTTTAGCGGGCGGAGTATTTTTCTTAATTATTTACTATTCAATTAAAGTGAAAGGTATCGGTGGTTTTATAAAAGAATTAACCACACAACCTTTCGGTCATTGGTCATTGTATCCGGTGAACTTTATTCTTGAAGTAGTTACTTTGTTAGCTCGTCCTTTAGCTTTATCTTTACGTTTATTCGGAAATTTATATGCGGGTGAGTTGATATTCTTACTAATTGCGACTCTTGGTTTATACCAATTGCCAGTACACTTTATATGGGCTGCTTTCCATTTGTTGGTTATCCCATTACAAGCGTTTATTTTCATGATGTTAACTATTGTTTATCTTAGTTTAGCGCATGAAGATCACTAATTATTTTTTAAACTTTTAACTTTAAATAATCGGAGAGAAAAATGGAAAACATAGGTTTAATGTATATTGCCGCAGCTTTACTTATCGGCTTTGGTGCTTTAGGTACAGCGATCGGTTTTGGTTTATTAGGTGGTAAATTCTTAGAATCTGCTGCTCGTCAACCTGAATTAGCACCACAACTTCAAGTGAAAATGTTTATCGTAGCTGGTCTTATCGATGCAATCGCGATGATTGGTGTAGCAATGGGCTTATACATATTATTCGTTAAAATTGGTTAATTTTTTAACTCTATTTATTAAACACGAATTATATTAGGAGGTACACAAATGAATATTAATGCCACGTTAATTGGTGAATTATTTGCATTTGTCGTATTTGTAATTTTCTGCATGAAGTTTGTATGGCCACCAATTATGGGTGCCATCGAAGCTCGTCAAGCTACTATTGCTGACGGCCTTGCTGCATCAGACCGTGCGGCTAAAGATCTTGAGCTTGCTCAGGAAAAAGCCACGGCACAACTAAAAGAAGCAAAAGCGCAGGCAGCCAGCATTATTGATGCGGCTAAAAAGCGTGAAAGTCAAATAGTTGAAGAAGCAGCAGGTAAGGCAGAAGCTGAGAAAACTAAAATCTTAGCTGCAGGTCATGCTGAAATAGAGACTGAACGTAATCAAGCAAAAGAAGAACTTCGTCAACAAGTCGCTGTTTTAGCTTTAGCTGGTGCCGAGAAAATTCTTGAACGTTCAATTGATGCCGCTGCACATAGCGACATTTTAGATAAACTTGTAGCTGAACTTTAATAGAGGAATGAGCTATGTCTGAATTGACAACCGTCGCTCGTCCTTACGCTAAAGCAGCGTTCGATTTTGCTGTAGAAGCTAATGCGATTGAAAACTGGTTAGAAATGCTGGTTTTTGCTGCAGAAGTTTCTAAAGATGACACTATCAAGGGTTACCTCAGTGGTGGTGCATCAGTTGAACAGGCACAAGACTTATTTATAAAGGTCTGTGATGTACAGCTAGACAGCAATGGTCAGAATTTTATAAAAATTATGGCTGAAAATGGACGCCTTTTGGTGCTACCACATGTTGTTGCTCAATTTAGCGAATTAAAAGCTGAATATGAGAAAACAGTTATTGTGGATGTAACGTCTGCCGTTGAATTAACAGCAGATAAATTAACTACATTAAGCGCCGCGCTTGAAAAGCGTTTGGCTCGAAAAGTAAAGCTCAATTGTAGTGTTGACGCTAATATCGTGTCTGGTCTGGTAATAAAAGCCGGCGACATGGTTATTGATGGTTCAGTTAGAAATAAACTGAATCGTTTAGCAATAGCAATGCAATCTTAACGGGGAATAGAGCATGCAACTGAATTCCACTGAAATCGCTGAATTGATCAAAAATCGTATTGAAAAATTCAACGTTGTCAGCGAAGCTCGTAATGAAGGTACTATCGTTTCTGTAACTGACGGTATCATTCGCATCCATGGCCTTGCAGATGTAATGCAAGGTGAGATGATCGAACTTCCTGGTAGCCGCTTCGCAATTGCGTTAAACCTTGACCGTGATTCGGTCGGTGCGGTAGTAATGGGTCCTTATGCTGATTTAGCAGAAGGACAAAAAGTTAAAGGTACTGGCCGTATATTGGAAGTACCTGTAGGACGTGGTTTATTAGGCCGCGTTGTAAACACTCTAGGGGAGCCTATTGATGGAAAAGGACCTATCGAAAATGATGGTTTCTCTCCTGTTGAAGTAGTTGCACCGGGTGTAATTGAACGTAAATCTGTTGATCAACCAGTACAAACGGGTATTAAGTCTATTGACTCAATGATCCCAATTGGACGTGGTCAACGTGAATTGATCATTGGTGACCGTCAAATCGGTAAATCTGCAATTGCGTTAGATGCCATTATCAATCAAAAAGATACTGGTATTAAGTGTATATATGTTGCCATTGGTCAAAAAGCCTCTACTATTGTTAACCTAGTACGAAAATTAGAAGAGCATGGCGCATTATCCAATACTATTGTTGTGGTTGCTTCAGCTTCTGAAGCTGCAGCTTTACAATACTTAGCACCATACGCTGGTTGTTCAATGGGTGAATACTTCCGTGACCGTGGTGAAGATGCGTTGATCGTATATGATGATTTGTCTAAGCAAGCTGTTGCTTACCGTCAAATTTCATTACTACTTCGTCGTCCGCCAGGTCGTGAAGCTTACCCAGGTGACGTTTTCTACCTTCATAGTCGTTTATTAGAGCGTGCTGCACGTGTAAATGAAGAATATGTAGAACGTTTTACTAAAGGTGAAGTAAAAGGTAAAACAGGTTCTTTAACTGCATTACCTATTATTGAAACGCAAGCTGGTGATGTATCTGCTTTCGTACCTACTAACGTAATTTCGATTACCGATGGTCAAATATTCCTGGAAGCTGATTTATTCAACTCAGGTATTCGTCCGGCAGTAAATGCAGGTTTATCGGTATCTCGAGTTGGTGGTGCTGCACAAACTAAAATCATTAAAAAATTGGGTGGTGGTATTCGTTTAGCACTTGCTCAATATCGTGAACTTGCAGCCTTTGCACAGTTTGCCTCTGATTTAGATGATGCAACGCGTGCTCAATTAGAGCATGGTCAACGCGTAACTGAATTGATGAAGCAAAAACAATACAGCCCGTTATCTGTTGCCGAAACAGCAGTGTCATTATTTGCTGCTGAGAAAGGTTTCTTGAAAGATGTTGAATTGAATAAAATCAATGACTTTGAAGCAGCGTTGCATACCTATGTTAACACTGAATATACTGAGTTGATGGCTAAAATCAACGAAACTGGTAACTACGATAAAGAAATCGAAGCAAGCTTAGCGGCAGCACTTGAGAAATTCAAGTCTACGCAAACTTGGTAAAATTTTTTTAAAAAATTAGTTTCGGAGTGAAATGTCATGGCCGGTGGTAAAGAGATAAAATCTAAGATCGCGAGTGTTAAAAACACTCAGAAGATCACTAGTGCTATGGAAATGGTTGCAGCCAGTAAAATGCGCAAAGCGCAGGAAGGCATGGCTGCCTCTCGTCCATACGCTGAGAATATACGAAACGTGATCGGTCATATCGCGCTTGGTAGGTTAGAATATCGCCATCCTTATTTGGAAGAGCGTGAAATCAAGCGTGTTGGTTACATTGTAGTGTCAACAGACCGTGGTTTGTGTGGTGGTTTAAACATTAATTTGTTTAAACAAGTATTAGCGAATTCTGCTAAATGGCAGGAGCAAGAAATAGAAGTTGATTTTGCGGTAGTAGGTTCAAAAGCTACTTCCTTTTTCAATAATATGGGCGCTAATGTAACTGCACAGGTTTCTGGTTTAGGCGACAGGCCTTCACTAACTGATTTAATCGGTAGTGTGAAAGTTATGTTAAATGCCTATGACAGTGGTGACATTGACAGATTATTTATTGTTTACAATAAATTTGTTAATACCATGACGCAAGAACCAACAATCGATCAACTTTTACCGTTACCTAAGTCAGACGATGAAGAAATAAAACATCGTTGGGATTACATTTATGAACCAGATGCACAGGCTATGCTTGAGCAATTATTGGTTCGATATGTGGAATCTCAGGTATATCAAGGCGTGGTAGAAAACCTTGCCAGTGAACAAGCCGCTCGTATGGTTGCAATGAAATCTGCAACTGATAATGCTAACGATTTGATTGATGATTTACAATTGATATACAACAAGGCACGTCAAGCAAGTATCACTCAGGAATTAGGTGAAATTGTTGCAGGCGCTGCCGCAGTATAACGGTAGAAATTAAGTTTTCGTTAAATATAAAATTTGAGGAATAAACATGAGTACAGGTAAAGTCGTCCAAATAATTGGCGCAGTTGTGGATGTAGAATTTCCACAAGATGCCGTACCTCAGGTATATCACGCATTAACTATAACTGAAGGCCAGTTGGAAGGTTTAGTACTTGAAGTACAACAACAGCTAGGTGGCGGAGTTGTACGTACAATTGCTATGGGTACATCTGACGGTTTACAGCGTGGTCTGAATGTAGTAAATACAGGCGAATCTATTCAAGTTCCTGTTGGTGTGGAGACCTTAGGTCGCATCATGAACGTGTTAGGTGAGCCTATTGATGAAGCAGGTCCTATTGGTGAAAAAGATCGTTGGTCTATTCACCGTGAAGCACCAGCTTACGTAGACCAAGCAATTTCTGATGAATTGCTGGAAACAGGTATCAAAGTAATCGACTTGATTTGTCCATTCGCCAAGGGTGGTAAAGTTGGTTTATTTGGTGGTGCTGGTGTTGGTAAGACCGTTAACATGATGGAACTTATCCGTAACATCGCTATCGAGCATAGCGGTTACTCAGTATTTGCTGGTGTTGGTGAACGTACACGTGAAGGTAACGATTTCTATCACGAAATGAACGACTCTAACGTACTTGATAAAGTATCGTTGGTTTACGGTCAAATGAACGAGCCTCCAGGAAACCGTTTACGTGTTGCTATGACTGGTTTAACCATGGCGGAAAAATTCCGTGATGAAGGTCGTGACGTATTATTCTTTGTTGATAATATATACCGTTACACCTTAGCGGGTACTGAAGTATCAGCATTGTTAGGTCGTATGCCTTCAGCGGTTGGTTATCAACCAACACTTGCAGAAGAAATGGGTGTATTACAAGAACGTATTACCTCAACTAAGAAAGGTTCAATC
The DNA here is from genome assembly GCA_013216015.1 of Alteromonadaceae bacterium. GTDB lineage: Bacteria > Pseudomonadota > Gammaproteobacteria > Enterobacterales > Alteromonadaceae > JABSOI01. The sequence goes on from JABSOI010000011.1 coordinate 46,889, forward strand.
ACTTCAATTCAAGCGGTATACGTACCAGCGGATGATTTGACCGATCCAAGTCCTGCAACTACCTTTGCTCACTTAGATGCAACTGTAGTACTTTCACGTTCAATTGCTGAATTAGGTATTTACCCAGCAATAGATCCGCTAGATTCTACTTCTCGTCAACTTGATCCATTAGTGGTTGGTAACGAGCATTACGATATAGCACGTGGTGTACAAAACGTATTACAACGTTACAAAGAACTTAAAGATATTATCGCAATTTTGGGTATGGACGAGCTTTCTGAAGAAGATAAGCAAACCGTTTCTCGTGCTCGTAAGATCCAGCGTTTCTTATCTCAACCGTTCTTCGTTGCTGAAGTATTTACTGGTTCTCCGGGTAAGTATGTATCATTGAAAGACACCATTGCTGGCTTTAAAGGCATTTTAGCGGGTGAATATGATGATCTTCCTGAGCAAGCTTTCTACATGGTTGGTTCTATTGAAGAAGCAGCTGAAAAAGCTAAAAACATGTAATCAACGTTGGTAACGGGTTAATTTTCACCATAAAGTTTAAGTTAACCGTTACTACTCAGAACGAATGACTTTGAAGAAAAGTCCAGTGTATTAGCCTGTTGAGCATATAACTTAGTTTATAGTTATAAATGATAGAGGCTGTTCATAAAGACAACTAAAGAAATAAGTTTTTCGTGAAGAGTATTAGGAGGTCAAAATGTCAGCAATGACAGTAAATCTAAATGTAGTAAGTGCGGAAGAGGAACTATTCTCTGGTCGTATTGAATCATTACAGATCACTGGTAGCGAAGGTGAATTGGGTATTATGCCTGGTCATGCACCTTTGTTGACCTCACTAAAACCTGGTATGGCTCGTATTGTAAAATATGGCGGAGAGGAAGAAGTTATTTATCTTTCTGGCGGCATGTTAGAAGTTCAACCAAATAATGTTACCGTACTGGCAGATGTTGCTGTACGTGCTAACGATTTAGATGAACAAGCAGTATTAGAAGCTAAGAAACGTGCAGAAGAACATATGAACGCTCATGGCGATGATGTTAATTATGCAGAAGTTGCTGCTGAGTTAGCTCGTGTGACTGCGCAATTACGCGTAATTCAAGCGACTAAAAAGAAAGTTTAACGACACCAGCAATAATTTAAAACACTAAGTTTTAGTGAATATAAAGCGGCCCTACTGTTAAAGTACGTGCCGCTTTTTTTGTGGAATATATAAAGAAGTACCATGAAAAAATAGTAATAATTGGTCCTAGTTGCAGTGTAAAATATTTAAATGGTGAGCTGACTAAAAATATACACGTGCAGATTTTTTACAAGACAAAAACAACTTGATGAATATTTATCAAATTTAATGGTTAAATAAACGTTAAAAACCTGATTTTCAACCGTATAGCTTTATTATCGACTTATAAAAAACTACAATAAAGCCAACTTCATATCTTACGGATAAACTATGTCTCTTTCAGTCATTATTCTTGCTGCGGGTAAAGGTACTCGTATGCGCTCATCATTACCCAAAGTGCTTCATCCTATTGCAGATAAACCTATGGTCAGTCATGTTATTGATAGCGCCCGTCAACTAAATGCCAAAAATATTTATTTAGTTTATGGTTTTGGTGGAGAAGTATTAAAAGCACAAGTTAATGGCAACGATTTAACTTTTATAGAGCAAGAGCAACAGTTAGGTACAGGTCATGCTGTTGATCAAGCAACACCCTTTATTAAAGATGATGAAGATATTTTAGTACTTTATGGGGATGTTCCATTAACTAAGGTTTCAACGTTAGAAAATTTGTTAGCAGCTAAGTCTGACAATGGTATGGCGTTATTAACGGTCTATTTAGCTGATCCTACTGGTTATGGACGTATTATCAGGGAAAATGGCACGGTAGTTGGTATTGTTGAACAAAAAGATGCATCTTCAGAACAGCTAAAAATCAATGAAGCAAATACCGGAATTTTGCTGGCTAATGGTGGTGACTTAAAACGTTGGTTAAGTATGCTTTCAAATGATAATGCGCAAGGGGAATATTACCTGACTGATATTATTGCAATGGCTCACCAGGAAGGTAAAGAAATTACCGCAGCACACCCTGAAACTGAAATAGAAGTAGAGGGTGCTAATAATCGGGTACAACTAGCAGGATTAGAGCGTGCTTACCAAGCCAGACAGGCTGAAAGTTTGATGTTAGCTGGTGCAACACTTCGTGATCCTGCCCGTATTGATATTAGAGGTGAAGTTAGTGTAGGTGAAGAAGTGGTAATAGACATAAATTGTATTTTTGAAGGTAAAGTTATACTGGGAAATGGCGTTCAAATCGGCGCAAATAGTATCTTGAAAAATTGTACTATTGGTGAAAATTGCGAAGTGAAACCTAATACTATGGTTGAAGATGCGGTGATTGGCGATAAGTGTTCGTTAGGGCCATTTGCCAGAATTCGCCCCGGCACCATTATGCATAACGATTCTCACGTAGGTAACTTTGTTGAAACAAAGAAAACGGTAATGGGTCAAGGAGCAAAAGCAGGTCATTTATCTTATTTAGGTGATGCTGAAATTGGCGCAAAAGTTAATATTGGTGCAGGCACTATTACCTGTAACTACGATGGTGTAAATAAATTCAAGACTATTATTGGTGAAGGTGCCTTTATTGGCTCTAATAGTTCATTAGTAGCTCCTGTTACTATAGGATCAAATGCAACGATTGGCGCAGGATCTATTATTGTCAAAGATGTTGAAGTGGATGCTTTGGCTATTGCGAGAGGCAAACAACGTAATATTGCTGGCTGGAAAAAACCAGTAAAAACATAGTAGAAAAAAGGTTTTTATTTTTTGAAAAAGCGCTTTATCAGCGCTTTTTTTAATTAAAAGTGAATTGTCCGTCAACTCTTTATATAAATAATGAAGGTAAGTTGACAGTTTTAAAAAGTAAATAAATTTACTTAAATCAGTGATAGAACAGTATAAAAAGCTGAGCATTATCGAGTTTTCTTATTAAAAAAGGATGAGATAAATATAAAGGGATTAAAAAGAGTAATAAAATCATGCGAATAAAATTTGCCATTCAAGCTAACTTTTGTTTTAATAGATTAAGTTTTAAAATGAAACTTAAGTAGTGAAATAAGTTTCGAATAAAAATACTGGATTAACTAAATAAGTTGTCTAATACTTATGTTTAAAAGAAATACTCAACAACGTCGTCATACCATTGTTAACGAGCTTAACGATAAAGGTCAGGTGAGCGTTGATCAATTAGCTAGACAATTTAGCACTTCAGAAGTGACTATTCGTAAGGATCTTGCTGCACTGGAAAGTAGCGGACTTTTGTTAAGACGCTTTGGCGGCGCTATTTTGTTACCAAAAGAAATTGTTGAATCAAAAATTGAAGTTGTTTCAAAACGAAAGTTAGCAATTGCAAAAAGTGCCGCAGGACTAATTCGTGATCATAATAGAATTATCATAGATAGCGGTAGAACAACATCAGCTTTGATCAGCGAGCTTGATAAAATAAAGGGTTTGCTCGTAATGACAAATTCACTGGCAATTGCCAATGAAATTAAAGCATTAGAAAATGGGCCTGTTTTATTGATGACGGGTGGAACCTGGGATCCTCATTCTGAAGCCTTTCAGGGCCAGGTAGCTGAGCAAGTATTACGTAGTTACGACTTTGATCAGTTGTTTATAGGTGCAGACGGTATTGATATAAATCGAGGCACAACAACATTTAATGAATTAATAGGGCTTAGTCAGGTAATGGCGGAAGTTGCCAGGGAAGTTATAGTTATGGTGGAGTCAGATAAAATTGGTCGCAAGATACCTAACCTTGAAATTCCCTGGGAAAGCATTAATACGCTGATAACAGATAGTGAAATATCGATACAAGATAAAAATAACCTGATAGAACAAGGTATAAATTTTATAATTGCTAAAGATTAACGAATAAAAATACGATTAAAACCAAATAAAATTACTTAATTTAATATAGTATCAGATAGGATAATTATTATGTGTGGAATTGTAGGAGCAGTAGCACAACGGGATGTAGCTGGTATTTTGCTTGAAGGATTAAAGCGTCTTGAATACAGAGGATATGATTCAGCTGGTATTGCAATCGTTGATGTAAATAATAAGTTATCACGCGTTCGGCGTTTAGGAAAAGTTCAGGAATTAGTGGATGCAGTAAGTCTTGAACCACTAATTGGTGGTACAGGTATTGCGCATACAAGATGGGCAACACACGGTGCTCCAAGTGAAGTAAATGCTCACCCTCACATATCAGGTGGAGAAATAGCCGTAGTTCATAATGGTATTATTGAAAATCATGATGAATTACGAACTTACCTGCAAATTTCTGGTTATAACTTTGTTTCACAAACCGATACAGAAGTTATGACCCATCTTATTCATTTAGAATTAAAGACGAGTGAATCATTGTTAGAAGCCGTACAAAAAGCGGTAAAACAACTCGATGGTGCATACGGAACTGTAGTAATGGATGCTCGGGATAAAGACCGCCTGATAGTTGCACGCTCTGGTAGTCCGTTGGTGATTGGCTATGGTTTAGGTGAAAATTTCATTGCCTCAGATATGATGGCTTTATTACCGGTAACACGACGTTTTTCATTTTTAGAAGAAGGTGACGTTGCTGAAGTTACTCGTTTTGAAGTCAATGTAATTGACAAAGACGGTAATGCGGTTAAACGTGAAATAAAAGAAACAGAAGCCACAAATGACGCTGGTGATAAAGGTGAATACCGTCACTACATGCTCAAAGAAACCTACGAGCAACCAACAGCCGTCCGTAATACACTAGAAGGTCGTTTAACTACTGATGAAATAGATATAGACACTTTTGGTAAAGGTGCAGACGATATATTTAAAGAAATTGAACATGTACAGATAATTGCATGTGGTACCAGTTACCATTCCGGCATGGTCGCCCGTTATTGGTTAGAAGCCTTGGCCGGAGTTTCCTGTAATATCGAAATTGCCTCAGAATTCAGATACAGAAAGTCTCATGTACCGAAAAACGCGCTGATAGTGACGATTTCCCAATCAGGTGAAACAGCTGATACTTTAGCCGCTTTACGGTTAGCAAAAGAGTTGGGTTATAAAGCCAGCTTAGTCATTTGTAATGTGGCTGGGTCTTCATTAGTACGGGAGTCTGATTTAGCTTTTATGACCAAAGCCGGCGCTGAAATTGGCGTAGCATCAACCAAAGCATTTACGACACAACTTGTAGGGCTAATGATGATGACACTGGCTATTGGTCAACATCACGGTATGCCAGCAGAAAAACAAGCTGAAATTGCGAAATCATTAATGGCACTGCCAAGTAAATTAGATGAAGTATTAGCACTAGCCCCGTCTATTGAAGCTCTGGCTGAAGATTTTGCAGATAAACATCACGCCTTATTTCTTGGACGAGGTGATCAATATCCTATTGCTATGGAAGGAGCATTAAAGTTAAAAGAAATTTCCTATATTCATGCAGAAGCCTACGCAGCAGGCGAACTAAAACACGGGCCATTAGCACTTATTGATGCTGAAATGCCGGTAATTGTCGTCGCTCCGCAAAACGATCTCATCGAAAAGTTAAAATCTAACGTTGAAGAAGTACGCGCACGAGGCGGCTTAATGTATGTTTTCGCTGATTCAAATGCTAACTTTTCCAGCGACGAAACAATGAAAGTAATCGAAGTACCAGTTTGCGACGAACTTATCGCCCCTATTGTGTATACCATTCCTCTTCAATTGCTTTCTTATTATGTTGCAATAATTAAAGGTACCGATGTAGATCAGCCTCGGAATTTAGCTAAAAGTGTTACAGTTGAGTAGGTTTTAATTAGTGGTTGGTTGGGTTGTATATACCCATCACCATTCAAAATGCAGGTTTTGATTCGTTTAAAAAACATATTTACTGCGTTGCTGAATCTTAAATAAGAATAACTTATCCGGCGAATCAGCGTCTTGTAACTATGCTTTTTAATTCACCTCAAATTCCCGCATTTTGAAAGGTAACGGGTATAGCTGTTATTGAATGTTCGCAACTTAGCTCATAGTGCGATACAAAACTTAATAGATCGATACTAAACAAGATCGATTCTAATTTATAAAGTGCGAAACTGAAAAAAGCGACTTTCTCATAGAGGAGTCGCTTTTTTTATCAATTGATAATTCCAGTGTAGTACTTTTTAAGATATCCTGGCTTTATACAATAAAATCAATAAGAATTTTCATGAATCAAACGGGTATCTATGAGCAGCTAATAACTCAGTTAGTTGAACAAAACTTAGATCGTGAATCTTTTTATGTTGGAGAGCGATTATTAGAAGCTGCCGAAGCAGCAACATGGTTATCTCGTTTCCTAACCCGAATTATTGAAATTGCGATGGACTCTGTGCCTAGCGGTGACAGTAGGATTCATGAACAAATCGGTCTCGCAAACACCATTGTTGAATGGCTTAGTAAGCATATTCGAGATGAAGAATTAATCAGTGAAAATCTACTAGATAGCCAAGGTAAAATTCTTACCGCGCTATTTGATAAAACTAACCCTATTGCTGCTGATTTACCTAAGTACGTTGAGTCAATAATGCCAATAACAGGGCTAACGCAGAGTGAATTATTTTGCGGTAGTAACGTTGGGGTTTCGCTAGAAACCGAGATAAAAAGAGAGATATTGTCTTCTGACAAAATCTATTGGCTAGTGTCATTTATAAAATGGACTGGTATTCGAATATTTAAAAAAGAGTTAGAGTCTTTCACTCGTAGTGGTAAGCAATTAAAAATAATTACCACATCTTATATGGGCGCTACTGATGCAAAAGCAGTAGAGTTTTTAGCATCCCTTCCCAATACAGAAGTAAAGCTTAGTTATAATACTAACCGTGAACGGCTTCATGCAAAGTCTTATTTATTCATGCGTAATACCGGATTTCATACTGGCTATATTGGTTCATCAAATTTATCTCATTCAGCACTAACGAGTGGCTTGGAATGGAACCTGAAAATCACATCACAAGAAATCCCACACATCATTGAAAAGTCTCTCAGTACGTTTGAAACCTATTGGGAGTCACCTGACTTTGAACACTTTGATGGTGAGGTAGAAAGCCGAGAAAAACTAAGCAATGCACTGCAAGAAGCAAAAGGTAGCTTTAATACCTCAACACCTAGTTTTTATTTTGATATCAAACCTCATTCTCATCAGCAAACCATATTGGAAAAGCTTCAAGTTGAGCGTGAGCTGCATGATCGTTATCGAAACTTGGTAGTTGCAGCAACAGGGACAGGTAAAACCATTATTTCAGCTTTTGATTTTTCACGTTTCTATAATGAAAATCCGGAAGCCAAGTTTATATTTATTGCTCATAGAGAAGAAATTTTAAAGCAAGCGCTGGGGGCATACCGTGGCGTATTAAAAAACAGCTCTTTTGGTGAACTATGGGTTGGTAATAACAAACCGAGTAAATATCAGCATCTTTTCGCCTCAATCCAAAGTTTAAACAATCAAATTGATACATTAGCCTTAAGTGAAGATTACTTTGATTATATTGTATTTGACGAAGTTCATCATATTTCAGCTAGCAGCTACCGCGCTGTATTAAAGCACTTTAGCCCTAAAATACTATTGGGTTTAACTGCTACACCTGAACGACACGATGGTACCGATATTTTAAGCGATTTTTGTAATGTTATTGCTGCTGAAATTAGGTTGCAAGAGGCCATTAATCAACGTCACCTTTCGCCCTTTCAATATTTTGGCATAGATGATGATACCGACTTAACTAAAATTTCGTGGTCTAAAGGTCGTTATGACATTGCCGAATTAACCCACCTTTATACCTATAATGACCAAAGGGTTTTGCGTATTTTACAAAGCCTTGAAGAAGTGGTTACTGATATATCAAAAATGCGTGCCTTAGCCTTTTGCGTCAGTAAAGAGCACGCAAAATTTATGGCGAAAAAGTTCACCTTGCATAATATTGCCTGTGGCGTGTTAACCAGCGATAACAGTAAAGACCGTGAAGTGTTACAACAACAACTTAAATCAAAACAAATAAACGTCTTGTTTGTCGTTGATATATTTAATGAAGGTGTCGATATTCCCGAATTAGATACCTTGCTATTTTTACGTCCTACCGAAAGTTTGACTATATTCCTGCAACAACTTGGTCGTGGTCTGCGACTAACTAACGATAAAGAATGTTGCACTATTTTAGATTTTGTCGGTAATTCACGCCCTGAATATGACTTTTCCCATAAATTTAGAGCTTTGGTCGGTAAAACCAATCAAGCGATAGCCAAAGAAGTTAAACAAGGCTTCCCGCACCTGCCCTTGGGTTGCCGCATTGAGTTACAAGAAAAAACTCAGGCGATGATCTTGAAAAACATTAGCCAAGCAACGCTAAACAAAAACAAACTGCTGAGCTTAATTAATAACTTTCCGCATAATACCAACTTACCGTTAACGCTAACTAACTTTTTACAGCTCAACCCTAACCTTACCCTAGAAGATATATACAAAGTTAAATGTGGCAAAATTGGTGGCTGGTCAGTATTACTTGCCGCCAGCAAAAACAAGGAAGTTGCGATAGAGGAAAAAGGACTTTATTCGGCTTATTATCGCGCCATTAATAATAGATTACTCAACTGTTCATCTATTTCATATTTACGTTTTATTAAAGCGCTGTGTGATAACACCTTTTCAATATCAGCTCTGAATACCGATGTAAACTTACCCAAACACCAGCAACTCTTTTCTTTAATGACTCATTACGATTTTTGGGATAAAACAGGAAAACAGGCTGGCTTTGGTGATTTAGCAGAAAGCTTATTAGCGCTAAGAAACACAACACTGCTTGCGGAATTAACCGAAGTTATTGCCATACTTATTGAGCGACTTGAAGTGAGCGAGTTTACTATGCCAACGGTCAATAACTCGAAAGTAGATACATCGCCATTAAAAATGCATGTTCGTTATCCGAAAGAGCACATTCTCGTCGCCTTTGGTGATAGTACCTTCGCTAAAAAATCATCGAGCCGAGAAGGTGTTTTGAATATTGCCGATGCTAATACCGATCTGTTATTTGTAACATTAGATAAATGTGAAAAGCAGTTTTCTGCAACAACTATGTACCACGATTATGCCATTAGCCCGACCTTGTTTCATTGGCAAACTCAAAATAGCGCTAGGCCAAATTCAGGCCGAGGCTTGGGTTATATAACACAGCAAGAAACTAGCAAAACCTTCATCTTATTTGTGCGTGAACAAGGCAAAGATGAGAACGGCAGAACCATGGGTTTTGTTAATTTTGGCCCAGTAGATTTTGTTAAATATGAAGGCAGTCAGCCAATGAATATCACCTGGAAGCTTAAACATCCCATGCCAGCATATTTGTGGCATGAGACGGCTAAATTGGCTGTTGGATAATGGAATAAAATGAAATTCAGCGTAAATAAAGTGGTGTACAAACTTTATTTACGCTAGTTTTTTATCGTATTGGACAAGCTAGAAAAACACGTAATAATCACCTTGGTTTAAGATACTTAATTAAGCTATAATCTTGCTCGGTAAACGTTCAAGTTTGAAGTTATTAGTATTTAATCCTGCAACCGATGCTGCGTAGGTTTCATCATTTTCATCAAATGAAGCTACAACAATACTTTGTAATCCCTGTGTTGTTGACAAGATATCGAGCATCTTATTCACACTTTTTGTACTCATTGAATGTTGAGCTGGTTCATCAAATAAAATCAAGCCAGGGTGGTTACCACCAGTATTAGAAGATGCTTTATATAAAGAGATCAAATATGACCAAATTAGCCTTACAAAATCACTTGCAGATGAATCTGATTTGATATCAGTAGTGTTAACTTCTTCTTTTTTCTTCAATTCAGAAGGTGTATCCACCTGCTCTCTCAACTCAAGGTCTTTCAGGTAAGGAAGTAAAGTTCCTGCCTTTACCTCAATTTCATCAGCATCTGCACTACGATAACCAAAGTCAGATGCTAACGACTTAAATTCAGTAGAGAACGCTGTAATTTTAACCCAATCACCCCGAGTAAAGCTGTACTGCGATAAACCTGAAATAGAACCGTTTAGCTCTTTATATTTCACTGATAAAGTAGCTAAACTTTCAAGGATAACTTCTACTTTTTCTTCAAGTTTATTTAGCTCTAGCTGCCGGTTCTCCACTGTTATTTTACGCCTGATATCAGCTTCTTTAACATTAGTAGTTGATTTGATATCTCGTTTCAATGAAATCAATTCTTTCCTGAATTTAACAACTTCCCTATTTATCGTTAACAATTGTCCTTTATCTCTTTCAATATGTATATCTAACCCATCAAGTAGAGACTTTGTCATTTTTTTCTGATTATCTAAGTGCGTAATATTTTCCTGAAGAGACATAGGCATTGCAACGCTATCTGGTGAAATCAAGATATCATCGATAGGGTTCATACAAGTGTGACATTTGCCTTTGGCAAAATCTAATGCTGATTCATCCGCTCCAAACTTAACGAGTTTTTCAGTTAACTTATTAGCTTTTAAATCTTTTTTTATTATACCTAGGAAATCCCTTTTGGAGCCCTTTATACATGAGGGGTTACTCTATAACATATTTGCAACTGGCTAGATGATTTATATTTTTGTTAGAGGGCAACTTTTATCGGCGTCAATACCACCAGTAACACCAAGAACAATTTTTATGCTCTTAAGAAATTGCATAATATGCTAGTGTTAATATGTATAATGACAAAAAGATAACATTTACTCATTTGTTCTATAAATCAAAAAATCGACCCATGGATTTTAGAACTAAAAGTTTTCATTACAATTACTCATTCGAAAAAAACATTGGTTCAATATTTCCTATCTCATTAAGTGCCCAAATTCCGATAGTGTCTTCACACATTATGTCGGCTGTTTAGACTTTCTCCTGAAATAGGCTTGAATATATTATTAATACCAATTGGATTAAAATAAAGCTTTGAAAATTAATCTACAATAATAAAGCGTTAAAGAGAAAAGTCCTTTGTTGATGCGGAATATCAATCAATAGCAATATTTTTATCACTACCTCTTCGGTCTTCCGCCAACAGTAAAGATAATATTTTAGTTTTAGATAGGTTATTTGCGGGATATTTAGTATGTGCAAATTTGATATTCGAGGATTTAATATTTGCGGCTTTAATATTTGAGGATTTAACCTTGAAGGTCTTTTGTAATACAGCCAAAGACCAGAAACAGCAAAACCAGCAGGTAGTAAAGCTAGCAATAGCCAAATGAATTTAACGCCTGTTCCAAAGAATTCACCAATATGGAATTTGTATTTAAAGTTCCAAATTCGGGTTACTAAGTTGGCTTTACTGGCATCAAATATTTGATCACCTTTCCAGTGCTTGGATTTACCGAAACCCAACTAAAAGCAAAAAATTCATCAGGCATCTTAATTCTGAGTTTTAGTGGTTGATCATTCGCGGGTAAATAAATCATGTATAGCTCGCCTTGTATCAAGGTTTGTCTTGCGTTGTTAAACGCGAGATCAAGCTGTAGATTTGCGTCAGGTTTATCATCAATGGTTGGGGGTTGATATTGTTCAACCGTTCCTCCAACTAAAGTCTCAAGTACATATTTTATCTGGCTTTTCCAATGAAACGCCATACCAGAAAAAGCCATAAGTAATAACGGGATAAAGGTAAAGACTCCTATTACTGTATGCAACTGATAGGTTTTTATCCTTGGATTGGATTTAATATTTATTTTTTGTCGTTTTAATCGTTTTTTGGGTTTAAACCATAGCCATAATCCCAGAATCATTTGAATGATAAATAAGAGGCTGGCTAAGGATACGAATACCTGGAGGGGTTTTTCACCTTGGTCATTCTTTAATAATAACCAACGGTGCCATGACATTATAAAACCATAAAAACTGTATTGTTCAACATAACGATAGAGGGATTTCCCTGTATAGGGATCAACACTGATATAGTCGTTATTGGTTAACAGGAATTGCCGCGCCTTACTTTTGTCCGGATTTGTCTTAATCAGTTAAATTTTTTCATTGCCGGATTTTTCAATCTGTTTGACTAGCTGTGATAAAGACAATGTTTGTCTTTGTGGAGTAACCAGCCATCGTTCAGGTTGCAAAAACTGCTGGATTTCTTTGGCGAAAACCAATAATGATCCGCTAATTGATATATTCAGCAGAAAAAATAAACTGACAAAAGCCAGCAATAAATGCACTTTACGTAGAGTTTTTTTTATGGTTTTAACGCTAATTATTCAGATGATTCACCAACATGATAAAGTGCAGTCATGCCAGCGGCAATATGATCATTAACATGACAATGGTACATCCAGGTGCCGGGGTTATTAACGACCATATCAAGTGTTTTCATTGAGGCTGGCAACAATTCTACTACATCGGTACGGTGGCCATTGATAAGTCCTGTATGACCGTGCCAGTGTGGTGTATGCAAATCAACTTCGGTACCAAGGGCAATTAAATGCCAGCGTACTTTTTCACCATCAATCATTTTAAGTCCGGGTAAGTTAGCGAACAGGTAACCATTAATCATATGCATTAAGTTACCTTCAACAAAATCTTCATTTTCTGTGCTAACGGGTGCATTGATATACTTTTTAATATTGTCTTCCAAAAACCAGCTTTCGTTTTCGTTCATTACGGTATAAAGGTTGATGAATTCGCGATCTACATCTTTAGGAGAGCCGTCTGGTTTTGCCATTCCTTTTGCTGTTACAACAATCGCACCGATTAACCCTGAATTTGAATCTTGAATGCTTTTAACATGAGAGTGATAAACCCAGACAACTGAGCTGGTGTCGGCAGGTCCTGGTCCGGCTGATTCCGGCACTTCCCACTGGTAAGTAAAGGTTTGGCCCGGCATTACTTTATCGTCTAATTTATCTGACTTTAGCGTACCATCGTTGGTAGGCGCACCTTCATTAGCTTTGGTATAAAATACGCCGTGAGGATGAATAGTATAAGGACGAGTGCCATTATTTTTGAAGACAATTTTGATTGTGTCCCCAACTTCTGCGCGAAACAGAGGTCCTAATAATCCAAGATGTTGCTCACTTGCTGGCCTTGTTTTTAACTTGCTGAACGAGGCGTCTGTGTATTCCTGGTAAATAGCTTTTTTGTATTTACTGCCAATGGTGTTACTGGTGGTTTTTACAAACAGTTTCTGATCTTGAGTTAAATGCATATTCATCATTAAGTTATGATGTTTGGGAGCATAATCCCACTCAATTTCATCAGCCGCGACATAATATAGACGCTCAACAGCCATTAATTTTATTGAGGTTACACTTAACAATATTGCGATTAAAAAGGTGAATAACTTACTCATTTTGAACTCATGGTTTATTTACTTGAAAATTGCAATCGAGTATATCAGTAAATGAGAATCATTATCGATAATAATTTATTTGGTGGAGGGAAATTGGTAGGGGTTTGGTGGGGTATGGGTGGCGGTGAATGAATCTTTATTCAGTCTGAAAAATAGATTAAAATTTTGTAATAAAATAAACATCAGGGTTTTAATTTAGGGTTCAAATGAAACAAGAAATAGATAAATTAGCATGGGTATATCTTAAAGAAGGCAAACTTTTAGTAGCCAGATCAAAAAATACAGCAACATTTTATGTACCAGGCGGAAAACGAGAGCTGACTGAAACAGATGAGCAAGCATTGGTAAGAGAAATTAAAGAAGAAGTTTCAGTCGATTTGCTAGCGGGTTCAATAAAATATGCACAAACATTTATTGCACAGGCAGATGGAAAAAAAGCAGATGTAAATGTCAGGTTAACTTGTTATTTTGCTGATTATAAAGGTGAACTTAAGGCAGATGCAGAAATTGAAGAAGTAGCTTTTATAGGTGTTCATGATAAATTATTGTGCTCAACTGCAACGATTAAGCTAATAGAGTGGCTTAAAGAACAAAAGCTTATGAAGTAGGGTGATACACATATAGGGAGGATAGCTTTAAGTCATCAGATTTTAATCCACCGTCTTTAGACGGTGGTTGTTTAGTTTGATGTGCTGCATCGTTAAATTGATAAAGATTCAGTTTCCTGACTAAAGCTTATTTGTTCCATATTAGAAATAAGTTCTGATGCTTCTGTTAGTATTTTACGTAAAATTCGTTCAATTTCTCTTAATTCATCCGGGCCAGCAATTAATGGTGGAGATAATTGAATAACCGGGAACCCTCGATCATCAGCACGACACATTAGGCCAGCTTCAAATAGTTTCGGCGAGAGAAATTGAAATAAAATCATTTCTGCTTCATCATCATTAAAGGTTTCTTTGGTTGCTTTGTTTTTGACTAACTCAATACCAAAGAAATAACCTGCACCCCGAACATCACCAACAATAGGTAAATCGTACAAACCTTCAAGTAGCTCGCGAAATAGCGGCTCATTTTTTCTGACGTTACCTAAAATATCTTCTCTTTCAAAAATCGCCAGATTTTCTAATGCCGCAGCACATGAAACCGGATGGCCGCCAAATGTTATGCCATGCAAGAAAGTTTTGTCGTCTTCAAGGAAAGGCTCCATTAAGAAGTCCCGGCAAATCATTGCGCCCATTGGAGAATACCCACTGGTAAGCCCTTTTGCACAGGTAATAATGTCAGGTAAATAATCATAGCGCTCGGCGCCAAACATATAACCTAATCGGCCAAAGGCGCAAATAACTTCGTCTGACACTAACATGATGCCGTATTTGTCACAGATTTTTCTTACTTCCTGGAAGTAACCTTCAGGAGGAACAAAACATCCGCCGGAGTTTTGCACTGGCTCTAAAAATACCGCCGCAACAGTATCCGGTCCTTCAATTTCTATCGCGCGTTCAATATCCATCGCACATTTTTTTCCGAAGCTTAAGCTCGTATCGTTTTCAGTCATGTGACGACTTCGGTAAGCATCAGTATTTTCGACATGATGAGTTCCGGGCACTAAAGGCTCAAAGACATTTTTTATCTCGGTTAAACCATTAATAGATAAAGCACCCATTGTTGCACCATGGTAAGCCAAGTTACGGGAAATAACCTTATAACGTTTGTGCTGACCAATTTCCGTATAATATTGACGAATAAGTTTCCAGGCTGATTCTACAGCTTCTGCGCCACCTGTTGTGAAAAACACACGGTTTAGATCGCCGGGAGCTAGTTCTGCAATTTTAGTCGCCAGGTTAATTGCCGGTTCATGGGCATAACTCCAGAGAGGGAAAAAGGCAAGATTTTCTGCTTGTTTTGCTATTGCTGCTGCGATTTCTTTTCGACCATGACCCACTTGTGTTACGAATAATCCTGCAAGACCATCAAGGTATTTATTACCTTTGTCATCAAAAACGTAACAGCCTTCCCCCCTAGTTATTATTGGGATTTCGTGCTCTTTGTATGTCCCCATGCGGGTGAAATGCATCCAAAGGTGCCGGCGTGCCTGTTCTTGTAATTTTTCGTTTGTCATAAAATTCTCCAAATTTTATATTTAGTCCATGGTCTATTTAGGTTAAAACTAAGTTCACTATTTTTTAATATTCAAAGTAATATTTGATTGCTAAATTTAAGTGTTTTAATTAAATAAAGGGTGTTTGATATATTTTACATGCATTTGAAGGGATGTACATTTTTATTTGTGAATGAAGTTGAACTAAAATATTCAGGAAGGTGGCGTTGAACTAACTTTTAGCCTGTTTTTTTCTTTATTTTCTTAATATAATCAGTAATGTTATTTGTGTATGAATTTCTTTTACGGAAAATCACCTAATATTTATCTGGATAAATAAGTATAAAGTAAAAATTATAGTAACTAATGGATTTTTATTGGTTATTTATTGTTTTTTGTAGTATAAATGTATGGTAAGTTGCTTTTTGTGTAATGTATCTGTAGCCGTGTAAATTATATAACACGGCAGTGCAATAATTAATGACATGTGCCGAGTTATCGATACGTAATCTTTAATTTTGTAGTTAAGACATCAGAAAATGTAGCTAGCTATTGAATATCAATCTTTTCTCGATTTCATTATAAGAATCTAGGATAATAGTGATCCTTAAATCATGGTCGGATAACTCAAATAGAGAGAATGTAAGTGGACGTAGGAAAAAGACTTAAATCGATACGAATGTTCAGAAACATATCTCAACGCGAGCTTGCGAAAAGAACAGGGGTAACGAATAGCACCATTTCTATGATTGAAAAAAATAGCGTAAGTCCGTCTATCAGTTCATTGAAAAAAGTTTTAAATGGTATTCCTATCTCATTAGTTGAATTTTTTTCTGATGATCTTGATCGTGAAAAAACCCAGCAAGTTGTTTATGAACAAGACGAATTAATGGACATTAGTACTGGTGATGTTCAAATGAACTTGGTGGGTAAATTATTTCCCCGTCGACAAATGACTTTTTTGATTGAAACATATCCCCCTAGTGCAGACACCGGAATAGAAATGTTGCAAAACGATTCCGAAGAAGGGGGTTATGTTGTCGAAGGTAAAATTGAACTCACCGTTGGTGATGACGTTTTTATTTTAAATGAGAACGATAGCTACTATTTTGATAATAACAAACCACATCGTTTCAGAAACCTGTTTGATAAAGTTTGTAAAATAGTGAGCGCAACCACCCCTGCTAACTTTTAGTTATATTAGCTATATCAGTTATATTAGCTCTTTTAGTTAGCAGTCATTATCGTGAACTTAACAACTAAAACCCAGATTCATAGAATCGAGTAGTTTTAACCATAATCCTCGCTTACCATCGTTTGTGTCTGCTTTTACCAGAGCTTTTTGGGTATACCAGACACCAAACCAACGAAAAGGCTCAGGTGCCCATGGCATAGGTTTCTTTTTAACAAATTGCATTTGCAGAATGTCACTGGGCTGATAACCAAGCAATTCTATTGCTATGCGGGCGCCAAACCGGGAAGCGGCAACTCCAAGTCCAGTATAACCGACAGTCCATGCTACACGGCCGTTAAATGCTTGTTGGGATACCATGCAAAAGCGCGTTGATGTGGCAATAATCCCACTCCATCTATGACTGAATTTTATACCTGCAAGTTGTGGGAACGTTTCAAAAAATTCTTGAGCCAGTTGTTCGAAGCGTAATTGAATATCAGCATAATTATGGTTGGTACCATTATTAAAGTAATATCGTACTGCACCACCTCCACCCCAGGTAATTCTATTATCATGAGTCATACGATAGTAATGAAACATATTGGCATGATTTCCCATAGCATGGCGGGTTTTATGCCAACCAATTGCTGCAAGTTGAGTTTCGTTCAGTGGTTCGGTGGCTAGTTGATAATCCCAAACCGGAATAATTGATTTTCTTAATTTGCTTAATGGGTTGTGAAAAGCATTTGTAGCCATCAGTACTTTGTTGCTTTGTATGACAAAATAACCACATTTAACCCGCATTTTCTCGGTTCCCAACGGCTGAATGTCATTTAAACTGGTATTTTCAAAAATACGTACACCGAGTTTCAGTAACACCGCCTTAAGTCCCCAGCAAATTCTGGCTGGATCTATAGTGCCATCCTGACCTGTACGTCGCCATAATCCCGCTAAATAGGTCGGTGAATTAACTTGTTCCTGCATCTCTTCTTTATTAAACCATACGACATTATCGCCCTCTGCTTTTTCTTGTTCAAAATCCTTGCGTAAAGCTGTAACAGAAGCTGGGTTGGTCGCGACTTGAGTTTCACCAACTTGTTCATAATGGGCTTCAATATTATATCGTTTAAGGGTATCGAGTAGCTCAGTCAAATTTTGTTGACCAAGCTGATACAGTTTATCGGCTTCACCAGGAAAATGATGATCAGTGTTGGTGTCACCATGAGCTAAACTGGAACTTAAAAAACCACCATTACGACCAGAGGCACCATCGGCAAGAAAAGTTTTTTCGATTAAAATAATATCGGCATCGGGTTCACGTTCTTTTACCTGAATTGCTGCCCACAAACCAGTAAAACCACCTCCAACTATAAGTAGTTCGCAGCTGGTACTTTCTGATAATGCGGGTAAGGTATCAGGGCGAACATCTTGATCATGCCAAAGAGAACAATATTTAGAATCTTTTAGTGCTTCTATGTGTTTTTGCATAAATTTCTCAAGTTAATTTTTTTCTACGCTATTTATTGTGGGTTGGTATTTTCAGGACAATTTGTTCCAATAATTTGTAGAGGAAAGTATCAACCTTTTTATAAATGCAATTTTAAAGCAGTGTTTTAAAATGCGATTATTTGATACATCAAACCCAAGGTTCGTCACAATTAAAACGGGTAAGTTGGTTGGTTTCGATATAATGATTGAATCCCTTTTACCAACTTCCAGACCTATGCCTGATTGTTTGTAATCACCCCATGGAGCTTATACAAAAGTCGGTTGCGAACAATTTATCCAGACTATTGCCTGCAGGAATATTGGTTATAACTTCCTCTGTTGCTGGCTTAATAACTGAAAATATTTCCGGAGACGATGGTTTTTGCGATTGCCCATCAAGATAGTGATCTTTTATGTTATGTAAATTAATCATAAATTCAACTTTCCCTTACAACAGGTATTGTTTTTTTTAGAAGTTATTATTTTTTCGGTTTGTTATGTTTGATAATACATTGTTGATAATACACCGAGTGTAAAATAAATCAAACAATAAAGTTTAATTGTAAATTATATTTATCAGTGAGTGTGGTTGCGGTTTACTTAAGCTAGTTGGAAATACTTTGTTGAGTCTTACTGCAATACAGCATAAAAAGTACAGACACTTTCTATTACCTGCCAATGGCAAACAGTACCTTTTGGTATAAAAAAAGCGTCACCGCTATTAAAAGTATGTGTTTGATTATTTTCATCTATACAGATCAAAGATCCTGAATGAATATAGATAAATTCATGGCGAGGAAAAGGCTGCTTCTTGGTTTTAAAACTTTCACTTCTCCATACACCAGAGAAGAATTTTCCTGAATGGTCTTGATAACAATGCAATCCGTTTTGTACTGTTTTACCTTCTTCCATTTTAAAGTTATCGCCAGTTACTTTGACTTTAATGTTAGAAGTATCAATGGTATTGTTTAATTTAACTATACCTTCAAAGGTAGGCTGTACAGGCATTATGTCATCGGGATGGTCATAGATAACGAAAAATTTCCGACAATATCCTGTTTGTATCCACTGGCAGTCGTAACCTTTGGGAATGATAAAAGTTTCGCCGGGATTAATCTGTTCGTGTATACCTGTTTTTATGTTTTTAACGGCTACTTCGCCCTCGAGTAACACCATAAATTCTTCACAAACATAAGGTGCAGCAGTTTCTACCATATCAGTGGTATCCCAAACACCAATATAAAGACCTAAATTTTCATCTTCATAGTAAGTGTGGGTATTCTGTATCGGCAAGTCTGATTCAAACATATCTTTGTCTAAATCATCAGGTGATTGACCAAAATCTTTAGGATGGCGGCTTAACCTGATAATCTTTTTATCTGACATGTTGATTGCTCTCTGTTATTTGCTAATATTCAAAATCCTGAACTCCGCAGCAAAAACACTAGGTTTAGCCGTTTTTGTTGCAGAATTCAGGATAATACCAATTTGCATAATACTTATCTGCACAATACAAATGCGTATAAAATTTGGTTGGAATGCAAGTTGAAATTATTTTCGATAGAAGTAACAACTTGCATTTGCTTAATTAATGTTAGCTTGGGAAAGAGAAACTAACTCCTTCACGCACACCACTGGAAGGCCATCTTTGAGTAATGGTTTTACGTTTAGTATAAAAACGCACGCCATCTGGGCCATAGGCATGTAAATCACCAAATAATGATCGTTTCCAGCCACCAAAACTATGATAAGCAACGGGTACAGGCAAGGGTACATTAATGCCAACCATACCTACCTGAATATTATCTGAAAAATAACGTGCAGCTTCACCGTCACGGGTAAATATGCAGGTACCATTACCGTATTCGTGATCGTCGATTAATTTCATTGCTTCTTGCATGGTTTTAACGCGAACAACTTGTAATACCGGACCAAATATCTCTTCCTGATAACTGATCATATCGATATTTACATTATCAATAAGCGTAGCTCCAACAAAAAAGCCGTTAGTGAAACCTTCAACTACAGCATGGCGACCATCAACGACAATTTTTGCACCATCTTTTTCAGCGCTATTTATATACCCGATCACTTTTTCCTTATGTTGCTTACTGATCAGTGGTCCAAAATCATTGCTGGCATTACTAAATTCACCAACCTTTAACCCTTTCATTGCTTCAGTCATTTTTTCCACTAAGGCATCCCCGGCATCTTCACCGACTGCAACTGCTACTGAAAGAGCCATACATCGTTCGCCACAAGAACCAAATGCTGCACCTAATAGCTGGTTTACTGCATTATCCATATCAGCATCTGGCATTATAATAGCGTGGTTTTTGGCACCACCTAAAGCTTGGCAACGTTTACCATTGGCACTGGCTTTTGCATAAATATGCTCTGCAATAGGGGTTGAACCAACAAAACTAACCGCTTTTATTCGATGATCACTCAGTAGTACATCAACGGCTTCTTTGTCGCCATTAACAACATTCAATACGCCATCTGGTAAGCCTGCTTCTTTGAGAAGTTGCGCGATTAACAAAGGTCCACTTGGGTTACGTTCTGATGGTTTTAAAATAAAAGTATTTCCGCAAACTATGGCGAGAGGAAACATCCACAGAGGAACCATCGCGGGGAAGTTAAACGGTGTAATGCCTGCTACGACACCCAATGGTTGAAATTCACTCCATGAATCAATGTTGGGACCAACATTTTTACTGTGTTCACCTTTTAATAATTCTGGTGCACCACAGGCGAATTCAACGTTTTCAATGCCGCGTTGTAGTTCGCCAGCTGCATCATGAGAAATTTTACCGTGTTCTTCACCAAGTAATTTACAAATGGCATCTGCATTTTTTTCAAGTAATTCTTTAAAACGGAACATGATTCTGGCGCGTTTTATTGGTGGGGTATTTCTCCATGCCGGAAAAGCTGCTTCGGCTGCCCCTATTGCTTGTTCCATGGTCTGTTTTGACGCTAGGGCAACTTCTTTGCTTACTTCACCCGTAGCCGGATTGAAAACATCTTGTGTACGGCTATGATCGTTGATTATTTCACCATTAATAAGGTGTCCAATAGTGTTCATGTTCTTTTCCTGTAAATTCATATTAAATGAATAAAATTGTTAAGTAGGTAACTGTTTATGTAAAAAGTAGCTAAGTAAAAATAGCTAAGTAAATAAAAGCTATGTAAATAAAAAGTTAAGTAAAGAGTCTGAATTAAAAATTATTCAACCTCAGTAAGGGTTTCACCCAGCGCATTTATTAAACTGTCGATCTCGGTCAGTTCTGAGGTAAAAGGTAAACCGAGTTGTATTGTGTCGCCGCCATAACGGACGTAAAAACCTTTTTTCCACATTTTCATGGCAATTTCATAAGGACGTTTGGCAGGCTCTGAGTTGAAGGCTTCAATAGTTAACGCACCCGCTAATCCATAATTACGAATATCGGTGATATGCTGAGTGCCCTTTAAGCCATGTATAGCTTCTTGAAAATAAGGTGCTATAGATTTTACCCGTTCAGGTAAATTGTCTTTTGCTAAAATATCCAGTGAGGCTAGTCCGGCTGCACATGCAACAGGGTGTGCAGAATAAGTATACCCATGAGGTAATTCCAACATATACTCAGGACCAGCAGTGTCCATAAAGGTATCGTATATTTCTTGTTTGGCAATAACTGCACCCATAGGGATAACACCATTGGTCAATTGTTTTGCTACGGTCATAATATCGGGTGTTACGCCGAACTCTTCAGCACCGGTATTAGAACCCATACGACCAAAAGCGGTGATCACCTCATCAAAAATTAATAAAATATCGTGTTTATCACATATTTCCCGTAAACGTTTTAAATAACCAACCGGTGGCGGGATAACCCCGGCAGAGCCGGCCAATGGTTCAACAATAACGGCAGCGATATTGGAAGCATCGTACAAAGCGACTAATTCTTCTAATTCATCGGCTAAGAACGCTCCTTTTGTTGGCATGCCCTTGGTAAATCGATTATCGCTGAGCATAGTATGAGGTAAATGCCCGGCTTCAATACCTTGCCCATAAAGAGCACGGTTTGGACCAATGCCGCCAACGCTTATTCCGCCAAAATTTACCCCGTGATAACCTTTTGCCCGTCCGATAAACCGTGTTTTTCCCGCCTTGCCTTTTTTACGCCAATAACCCCGGGCAATTTTCAAAGCTGTTTCAACTGAGTCAGAACCTGAACCAGTGAAAAATACACGATCTAAACCATCAGGCATTAATTCAGTGATGCGATGAGCCAATTCGAAAGCTTTAGTGTGACCAAATTGAAAAGCGGGTGAGTAATCCAGAGTTGCTACTTGTTTACTCACAGCTGCCGTAATCTCCCGACGAGCGTGTCCGGCACCACAAGTCCATAAACCTGATAAACCATCAAAAATCTTTCTACCTTCAGCATCAGTATAATAATTACCTTCGGCTGAAACGATAATGCGAGGATCTTTTTTAAATTGACGGTTACCTGTAAAGGGCATCCAATATGAGTTTAGTTGCGCTTTGCTTAAACCGTGGTTGTTTTGCTTGCTGTTGTTAGTCATTTTTCACCTCAACATAATAGGTACTAATTTGAATTGGTTTAATGTGAATGATTGCTTGATATCATTATCAATGATTTAATAAGTTAATAAATTTATTGTTTTTAAAGTTAAGTTAAGTAAATAGTTAACTAATGGCTCAAGAGCATTTGTTGATGGGATAGTTGAGTAAAATCGATGAAAAGATATTATGAAAAAAAATAAAAATATATTACCCAGACAACTTGGTGATGTGCATATTCGGTTACTGCGTATTTATAAAATTGTTGTCGAATCAGGAGGTTTTGCCGCAGCCGAGGTTGATTTAAATATTAGTCGTTCGGCAATTAGTCTGGCGATTTCTGAACTTGAATCTTTACTGAAAATGAAGTTGTGTCATCGGGGACGGTCGGGTTTTTCTGTCACCCAAGAGGGCGAACACGTCTATCAAGCCGGCTCACACCTTTTGGGTAGTATTGAAAATTTTCGTGCTGAAATCAACGCAATTAATACTGATTTGGTTGGTGAATTAAATATTGGTATTACTGACAATTTAGTGACCATTGATAAAATGCGGATAACTCGCGCTTTAAGCGCATTAAAACATCGGGCACCAGACGTGATTATTAATATTCGTATGATGCCACCTAATGATATTGAATGTGCAATATTAAATGGTCAATTACATATTGGCGTGATACCCGAGTTACGTTCTTTGCCAGGATTAAATTACTTACCTCTTTATAAAGAGCAATCATTATTATATTGCAGCGATCAACATCCGCTATTTAAACAAGAATTGAACAGGATAAGTGACGGTGCTTTAGTTAAATATGATGCTGTGGTTCCCAGTTATGCACAATCATCAGAAATAAAACAACATCAAAAAAAGCTTAACGCGACAGCGACCTCAACAGACAGAGAAGGAATTGCTTTTTTAATTTTAACCGGCCGTTTTATTGGCTTTTTACCCACTCATTTTGCTCAGCGTTGGACAGCTCAAGATAAATTGCGTGCAATTGAAGCCCATAACCGAAGTTATTATACTTACTTCTCGACCATCACGAGCAAAGGCGCGCGTAGTCATCTTATCTTAAAGGCATATTTGGAAGAGTTGTTGAAAACCGGATAATAGCAATGGGTATTATTCAATCTGATTAAATTAAATGAATTATTCCTGATATTCGTTATATTCCTTAGTATTGTTGAATATTCATCTTTATATTCTTGATATGATGACCAAAAATTCATTCAGGTTTTCTAAAAAAGGATACACAATGAAATTTAGCGAAAAAATAAAACAACTAAGAAACAAAGCGGGCTTAACGCAACCTGAGTTAGCAAAAAGATCTGATATTGAGCAATCGTATTTATCAAAACTTGAAAATGATAAAGGCTCACCTTCTTTTGATGTTATCAGTAAAATTGCTGTAGCATTGAATACAGATGCAATGACATTAATTGAAAGTTTAGATTTGCAATATATACCCATCACCATTCAAAATGCAGGTTTTGATTCGTTTAAAAAACATATTTACTGCGTTGCTGAATCTTAAATAAGAATAACTTATCCGGCGAATCAGCGTCTTGTAACTATGCTTTTTAATTCACCTCAAATTCCCGCATTTTGAAAGGTAACGGGTATATTCATGATCATTTAAGTCATCTACCTGAAATAGCAATTAAGGCTACAGAAATGCGCATGGCTAGATTTCAACAAATGAAAAAGCACTATATTCAGGCATCATTGTTGATTATCTTTGGTATAGCATGCGTTGTGATGGGCGGAACTCAGTCATTATTTCCAAATAAAATTTATGAATATTATTCCGTGGGAATTATAAAGACAGAAGAGCCCTTACAGCAGTTTGATACTAAACCGATTGAACTTATCAATGAGAATTGGGATAAAGCGGTTAAACGAATTGAAGAAAACCGCTCTCGTATTGATGAGAAATATTTGTCTCTTGATAAGTATATGGGAGAACATTTTACTCAACCCGTAGGCACCAACCGCCGTCATTATCAACTGAAAAAAACAGAAATACATTCTTCACCAAATAATGGTTTTATTATTGTGTTTGGGGTGATTTTAATTGTTGGTGGAGGTTTTTTAATGAATTTCGTCTATCAGTTTAAAGAAGAGTAATTATATCAAATGAATGGGTTAGCCAAAGGCATAACCCATCAGTAACTATTAACATTGTATTTAATACGCTTTAAATTTTTTAAAATTAGGATAAAGTTCAATAAAATCACACCACGTACTAATGGCACTTAGCACAAAGCGTGTATCATTTGCTTTAAACCATCGTGTGGTACGGTGGGGCAATAAACGAAATCTAATTTTCCGCCCATCAATTGCAACATAACAAGCGAGTTCTTGAATGGTTTCATTGGTTATTTTCACTTGGGCGAACTTGTTGGCATCGATACTTTTATGCACGGTTATCAGGGGCTTTGCATAGGCTCCGACAGCAAACAGACTTGCTATCATTAAATAGAAAATTTTATTGTGCATGATTTTTAAAATAGTTCTTTTAACTAACATATTGGTTTAAATTAATAATAGCATGAAATACAGCTAATTTTTTTATTGGAATATGAATAACTGTTTAGTTTTTGGTAAACTTAATTGGCAATATTTTAAATATAAACATTGAAAGAGTTGTTTGCAGTCTCCATAACTGAACTAACATTATAAAAATATGCCGAACAACAGGCAGCTAAAATTAGAGATTTTCCCCATGGCCAATGTAGTCCCAGTAAAAAAAGAACAGCATCAAAATATAAAAGTTTCAACGAAACGTGATTTATCACATGTTGCTAATCAACACATTGTTCCTCTTAGTGCACGTGAATACGCACAAGCAGCTACGAGTTACCCAATTTTATTGGTTAAAGAACCTGAATCTACTCGCTACCGTAGTGTGGCAATGCTAGGTTTAGAAGCGGGTGAAAATTTATATTACGAAAAAGAAAAGTGGAACGCTATTTATGTGCCACAATCAATTTCTATGGTGCCATTTGCATTAGGTTTAGATCCTGATAAAGAAAAAACGTTAACTGCTTGTATTGATCTTGATAGTCAATTTGTAGGTGAAGACAAGGAACTGGCTTTATTTGAAGCTGATGGTAGTGATTCTGAATTCTATAACGGTGTTCAAGAGTCTCTAGGTCGTTTATACGACAATGAAGTAATGACAGAAAAATTTGTTAAAGAACTTGATGAAAATGATTTGTTGATAGAACTTGAACTTACCATGTCATTTAGTAATGGTGAAAATAAAAAACTTGTTGGTTTATTTGGTATTAACGAGGAAAAGTTACAAGGTTTGGCAGACGATAAAGTAATAGATTTCCACAAAAGAGGTTTATTTATTCCTATCCATGCAATGTTAGGTTCTATTGGCCAAATAAATTACTTAGCCAAATTACGTAACAGCTCTTCAGATGTTAAAGTGGCTAATATTCAATTTAGACCAGTTAATGAAGAAGCTAAAAAATAGATTTAATTAAAAAATTATTTTACAAAAAGGGGCTTTTGCTCCTTTTTTGTGTTTTGGATGTAATAATTTGATTGATAATATGTGATTTAGTTATTTTTGTCAGCTGAAGGATAAAGCCAGGATCTCAATACATGAGTCAAAAAAGGCATAACTGGATAGGTCATTAGCATAGATATTGCTATTACAGAAAAAAATATCCCCAGTATATAAGGCACTCTGCTCAGCAATGGCTCTAAAACCATATTTATCAGTAATACAAGCGGGAACACAGCGATTATGCCAATAGCCACCCTTTTGTAATATGCGGGTTGCTTCGAAACAGGGTAAATATTTTCAGGTAGGGTAAACCAAAGCTCTAAACCATTCGCTTCCATAACATGAGTTTGTCTTACTGTCATGGATTTTGCTTTATCTAGCCATATTTGACAAATTTTGGATTCTTGCCAGATGGTAAGATTTTGATAAGTATTAAATCTAACGATTACCACATACTCTAAATGTTTAGGGTTTCGAGGTCTGATAACATCAACACCAATGAAGCCTGCAAATTTTTTCACCGCTTGATTAATTCCGGTAACCCATTCTTCATATTCTTTAATCCGTTGTGGCTGAACCATTTCTGAAATAATTAAAGTGACGGATTCAATGTTTTCTGGGGTGTTTTTCATTCTTTTTCTCTTTACCTATCGGTTTATTAAATGATTATTTAATTAAGCCAATTTAAGTAACTGCGGGTTTGCCTGTTGTCTCTAAGACCAATAATTGTAGCAGGTGGTTGTCAATGTGATCATAATAAACTTCAATGACAGAATATTCTGTTTAATTAAACAATCTTCGGTTTTATATATAAATTTGACTATAATAGGCGGAAAAATAATTAGAGGTAGAAATAAGTGTCGATCCAACTTCCGTTTGAAAAATTAAGTCAATGGCAACAAACCGCTTTTTGCTCAGCCTTATTAGAACGTATGCTACCCAATTATCAGATGTTTGCTGAGTCAGTTGAATTTGGTAATGTTAGTATTTTGCGAAATCAGCTTGATTTAGTTTGGCAATGGCTTGATAAAAACAATCGCTGTAAAATAAATTACCAGGCTCAATTGTTGAAATTAGAGCCTGAAATACCGGATCCTGAAGCTTTTGACTTTTTTGGTGTTTTTCCGGCGCTTGATGTCTGTATGGCAGTAATGTCATTACTACAAGGCATGCAAGATATAGAAAGTGAAGGCTTGACTAATGTTGGTCGATTATCTGAAAATAGTGTCAGTTATTATGTTGAGTTAATATTAGCGGAAGAAATTGATGAAGGGGCTCCTGAGCAAGCTTCTATTTCAGAAGAAGATATTCAACAACATCCTTTAATGCAGTGGGAGATTGCAACTCAAACTGAACTGTTTGATTTTCTAATTTCGGCACCAGAAAATAAACAAACCTGTTTGAAAATTAAAGCGATGATGCTTGAAGAAGGTTTGTCTAATTTAGGTATTGAAATTTAGCTTTAATTACAGATTTGATAAAGTCGGTAAACGACTTGCCCCGCGACTTTTTCTTTCAATATGTGCCAATTTGCAGGAAGTTGCTGATTATTGTTATCAACTTCCATTTCAACATAAACAAATGCGTTATTTTCAAGCCATCCCTGGTTTAATAACGAGGCTGTTTTTTCAATAAATTGTTTTCTAAAAGGTGGATCAAGAAAAACCACATCAAAGGGTTGCTGGTTTTGCTCTGAAAATGTTTGTAAGTAAGACAATGTGTCAGTGTGAACAATTGTTGCGTTACCCGTGTTAAGTAATTCTTGGTTTTGTTTTAATTGTTGAGCCGCTGATTTGTTAAATTCTAAAAATGTGACTTGTTCAGCGCCACGGGAAAGTGCTTCAAAACCTAATCCACCAGAGCCTGCAAAACAATCTAAGCAATTGCTGCCGAGAATATAAGGCATTAACCAATTAAATACAGTTTCTTTTACTCTGTCGGTGGTTGGTCGCAATCCATCAGCCATTAATACCGGAAGTTTTCGGCCACGATGTTTACCTGCGATAATACGAATACTGCCTTTGGGTGAATTTTTTATCTGTTGTTTTTTTCTATGATTCATATCACTGACAGTTTTTATTTAAGGTGTTACTATAGCGGCAATATTATCCATGTTTGAGTTGTTATTGCTATTTTAATTACGTATTCAATTACTTTTATTGCAAATAATACTCTTACCTACTGTATTTATGATTGAAAAACATTTATGTCAAAGAAAAAAGGTATGTTTTCCTGGTTAGGTTTAGGTGACAGGAAAGAAAAAGAAACTAAAGACGCAACCCAAAACAATGAAGCTGAAGAAACAGCTATTACAAATGAAACTGAAATTATTTCAGAGTCTTTTGTAGAAGAAAGTGTTGCAGTCGAGCCAGCAATAGAAAACACTGACCTGCCAGAGCCAGAGCCAGAGCCAGAGCCAGAGCCAGAGCCAGAGCTAAAACGTGGTTTTTTTGCACGTCTGAAACAAGGCTTAACTAAAACTCGGCAAAATTTGGGTGGAGGATTGTTCGATCTTTTTCGTGGGAAAAAAATCGATGATGATCTTTTTGAAGAATTAGAAACACATTTATTACTTGCTGATGTTGGTGTTGATACCACAACAAAAATAATAAAGTCATTAACTGAATCAGCCTCTAAAAAGCAATTAAAAGATGCGGAAGCGTTGTATGAGTTACTTAAGGTTGAATTAAAGAAAATAATAGCCCCGGTATGTCAGCCATTAGAAATTCCATCAGGTGATAGTCCTTTTGTTATTTTAATGGTTGGGGTCAATGGTGTTGGAAAAACTACAACGATTGGTAAACTGGCGAAACAGTTCCAAGCTCAGGGGAAATCAGTAATGTTAGCCGCTGGTGATACATTCCGTGCTGCCGCAGTGGAACAATTGCAAGTTTGGGGCGAGCGTAACAATGTTACTGTTATTGCCCAACATACGGGAGCAGACAGTGCTTCGGTGATCTTTGATGCAATCAGTGCAGCAAAAGCAAGAAATATTGATGTAATTATTGCTGATACTGCCGGGCGCCTTCAAAACAAAAGTCATCTTATGGAAGAGTTGAAAAAAGTCGTTAGGGTAATGAAAAAGCTTGACGTAAATGCTCCTCATGAAGTTATGCTGACGATAGATGCAGGAACAGGGCAAAACGCCTTGAGTCAGACAAATTTATTTGATCAGGCTGTTGGATTAACCGGGTTAACCTTAACTAAGCTAGACGGTACCGCAAAAGGTGGCGTTGTATTTGCTGTGGCAGATAAACATGCTATTCCGATCCGATATTTAGGCGTTGGCGAAGGTATTAATGATTTAAGACCTTTTAATGACGATGACTTTATTGATGCTCTTTTTTCTGATGAAAAAATGGCTGGCAACGAAAAGAGTACTTAATATTAAATTATGATCCGTTTTGAAAATGTCAGTAAAACTTACCCCGGCGGTTTTATCGCTTTAAAACAAGTGAACTTCAGGCTTGCTGCTGGAGAGATGGCATTTTTGACGGGTCATTCTGGTGCGGGTAAAAGTACCTTATTAAAACTGATCAGTATTATGGAAAAACCTACCAGTGGTAGTTTGCAAATTAATGGTACTGAACTTGCGAAAATAAAATATAAACAAATCCCTTATGTTCGCCGCGGTATAGGGATGATATTTCAAAACCATAATCTATTAATGGACAGGACAATTTATGATAATGTTGCCTTGCCGTTAATTATTGAAGGTTTTGGTCATAAAGAAACCCGGAAACGTGTTGAGACCGCTTTAGATAAGGTACATTTATCCAGTAAAATTCGCTGTTATCCCAATATGCTTTCCGGTGGTGAACAGCAACGAGTTGGTATTGCCCGGGCCATAGTTAATAAACCACCAATTATTCTAGCAGATGAACCAACAGGTAATTTAGATCCTAAACTTTCCCTGGATATTATTCGATTATTTGAAGAATTTAATGCAGCAGGTGTTGCCGTATTGATTGCTACCCATGATCTTGGGCTCATTGCCCGAATGAAATATCGTACTCTGACTTTGAAACATGGAACCATGATCACCGACGGACTTGTTGATGGTCTGCAAAGTCAGGGAGTGAACAATGAATAGCATAAGCAGTAGAATTACAGCATTGTTTATTCG
Organism: Alteromonadaceae bacterium; assembly: GCA_013216015.1. Taxonomy (GTDB): domain Bacteria; phylum Pseudomonadota; class Gammaproteobacteria; order Enterobacterales; family Alteromonadaceae; genus JABSOI01. The sequence goes on from JABSOI010000011.1 coordinate 77,258, forward strand.
GCATATGCAGCAAGCGGTAGGTAGTTTAGGTGATTTATGGCGAACACCTTTCACTTCAGTGATGACTGTGCTGGTTTTAGGTATTAGTTTAGCTTTGCCGGCAACATTACATTTGTTTGTTAAAAATGCCCATGATATTTCTAAACAATGGGACTCTGCCTCAGAAATAACCCTGTTTTTAAAGTTAAGCGTTAATGATAAAAAGGCGAAAAACTTAGTTCAGCGGATCCAACTTTATCCTGAAGTTACCAAAGTAAAATATATTTCAGCAGAAGATGCTTTGCGTGAATTCAAAATTTTGTCAGGTTTTGGTCAGGCGTTGGAGTATCTGGATAAAAATCCACTGCCTGCAACGATATTGGTCACACCTTTGAAAAGATTCAGTCAATCTGAGGCGGCAAAAGATTTATTGGTTAAATTAGAAAAAGAACGTGAAGTGGAGCAAGGTAAGTTAGATTTAGAATGGTTATCCAAACTAGAGGCTATGGCTCAGTTAATTGAAGATACCGTTATGGGCGTTGCCTTGATGTTATGTTTATCTGTAGTGTTAATTATTGGCAATACCATTAGATTAGCAATTTTGAGTCAAAAAGAAGCTATAGCGGTAATGAAATTAGTCGGTGCAACTGATAGTTTCATCCAGCGACCCTTTTTATATTCTGGTGTCTGGTATGGTATTTGTGGGGGGATTCTGGCTTGTATGGTGGTGGCGATATTAGCCCAATATTTGTCAATAGCACTAACCCAATTAGTTGCGCTTTATAATAGTAACTTTGTTTTGCAAGGCCTGTCTTTTAATGAATGTTGTATATTGATTTTATTAGCTGTTTTACTTGGCTTAGTGGGTAGCTATATTTCCGTCAGTCAACATATCAGAACGATTGAACCGACAGCCGATTAGCTTTAGTTCTTCTTCCTAGGAAATCCCTCCTAGAGCCTTTTAGCTATCTGCGTTCGTAATTATTGATTGATAAATAATCGATTGGTAAGTTATAGTTATCTTAAAGGGATTTGAGTAAAATACGGATGGTATGAATTTCAAGGGATTGAATGCAAAATCAACGCGATTTAAACGGATCTTTAGCGATCATTGCTCTTCTTTCATCCAAAACATGTCCGTTACAATACGGATTATTATCACGCAGAAGTTAAGAAAATGCTTAATTGTGGTAGTGAGGCTACTGGTTTTGCAGTTTACGAATATTTGTCGTGTGGTGAAGAACACCATAAAGTACATTTTAGCTGTTAGGGGAAAGCATGCCCTCAGTGTGGGAAACGCTATGCACGAGAGAGTATGATAAAGGTCGCAACGCGTTTATTTCTCGGTGTGCGTTATCGTCAAGTAGTCTTTACCTTACCGTCACAGCTAAGGACATTTTTCTATAATCATCCCGATCAATCGTGTTTATATTCACAATTTATGATGTTGGCTCAATACAGCCTTGAGGAATTAATACAAAACAAGTTTAACTTTAACGCACTGAAAACAGGCTGTATTGTTTTCATCCATACACATCGATTGTTATTGAAAGAATAGAACCTTATGAATTGGTTTTAGATAAACGTAAACCGTAGAGGGAAAATTGAATATGAAATTATCAACAGAAGAGTTAACGCTTATAAACAAAGCCCTAATGTCTCATAGATGGCAAATAGAAAAAAATGAAGGCCAAAAACATCCAGATTTTACAGCTTCGGCACAGTTAATGGGTAAGCTTTCTGTGAAGCATGAAAATGGTGCTGAAATCAAATTTTCATAGGGGTAATTTACAAATGGGAAAATACACAGTTAAGGCTTTTAACGTGCAAGTTATTGGTGGCTCAGTTCAAGTTAAAATTTAAACTAACAGAAAAAAGCCACACAAATATTTGCTTAAAAAAGATGATGTTCATCCAGATGTTTTTACAATGGCTCAACATATAAATGAAGGTTTATTGTTGGCTTTAGATACACTGAAAAAAATTGAAATATCAGAATACTTTGAGCGTATGTATGTGACTATAAAACTTCCTATTCCGTCACATTCTGATCGCTATACTGCTGAAAAAATATAGGGGTGTGCGGCCGAGCAAGGCCGGTAATTCCAGTGAGTTAAAATCTCACACTGGCAAGGTTGGTCAGCCACTTGTTAGTAAACATCGAGCAGGTGGAGGTAACTCTAAATGTTAAGCACGATGGGCGTTAGCCAGCAGGCCGTAAGCATTAGCTGAAGTGATTTAGCCTCGTAATGATTTTACACAAGCAGAGCGACACAGTACCTCTTCTGGATGGTATTGTTAATGAGATTATCTATATTTGTTAATATTTATTTAAATGTTAAAGGACCTATTGTCACAAATTAATACAAATTTACTTGCTGAAATTGAAATAAACTATTGTTAATAACTATATTATAAGGTAGTGTCTGATTAATTATAAGGTAGTGTCTGATTAATTATAAGGTAGTGTCTGATTAATGCAAAATGGCTACTGTTATCGGCTTATGTTATAATCGTAAGTCAAAATTAAAGAAATTTAAAAAAGTAAAGAGGTTTATCGATGAGTAAAACAATGCAGTCAATGGCACTAACAATACCACATAGTGGTAGCATTGAAGCATATATGCAATCGGCATATAGCATTCCTATGCTAACCGCTGAGCGTGAGCGTGAGCTTGCTACTCGTCTTTATAACGAAAATGACTTAACAGCTGCACAAGAGCTTATTATGTCGCATTTGCGTTTTGTTATTCATATAGCTAAAGGTTATGCTGGTTATGGTTTAGTACAAGCTGATTTAGTGCAAGAAGGCAATGTCGGCTTGATGAAGGCGGTTAAGCGTTTTAACCCTGAGGTTGGAGTTCGTCTGGTTTCTTTCGCTGTTCATTGGATCAAAGCCGAAATTCATGAATATGTGCTGCGTAATTGGCGTATTGTTAAAGTAGCGACAACGAAAGCACAACGTAAATTATTTTTTAATTTGAGAAAAAATAAAAAACGCCTGGGTTGGTTCAGTAACGATGAAGTGAACACAGTCGCAGAAACCTTAGGTGTTAGTACTAAAGATGTGCTGGAAATGGAATCTCGTATGAGTAACCAGGATCAAGCATTTGAATTGTCTTCTGACGATGATGATAATGCCAGCGCCAGTAGTTTTTCTCCAGCCCAGTATCTTGAAGATAAGCAATCTGATTTAGCCACAGATGTTGAAAACACTAATTGGGAAGATCACGCTAATAAACATTTATCAACAGCATTAGTTGCACTTGATGATCGAAGTCAGGATATTATTAAAACTCGTTGGTTGAATGAAGATAAATCAACCTTGCAAGAGTTAGCCGATAAATATCATATATCTGCTGAGCGAGTTCGGCAATTAGAAAAAAATGCTTTAACGAAATTGAAAAATACGATTGTGATTTAGTGTTTTGAGCTAGTTTTTAAAAACCGACTTTTGTCGGTTTTTACGTATCAGTTTTTTAATTATTTTATTTAATTGTCTTGGTTAAAAAAAGATTGTTTAATAAAAGATTGTTTAATAAAAGATTATTAAACACCCTACTAGCCATAGAGTTGAATTTCGTTATACTAACCGCCTAAAAATTATACTAATAAAATATGGAATAGCCTTAATGGAACAAAAGGCAAAAGAAAAAACCCAAGCAGCACGACAGTTGCCTAAACTGAAGTCGTTACTTAAAAAGTATCGTCAGTTAAAGACAATGCAGTCGAGTTTACTACATTTGTCTGAATTGGCGAGTACGGTAACCGATATGCAGTCGTTTTACCCTGCCCTAGAACCAGTGATTAAATCATTATTGATCACTGATGGTTTTCATATTGTATTAAAAAACCAATCTAATCACCTTTCTCTTGCTTATTGTCATGCTCCTTTTGAAATGAGCGTACTGAAGCAATTCGAACGTAATCACTGGAAAGATAGTTTTACCTCAATGGTAATTGATAAATGCGAGCCTTTGCATTCTAGTTCTGCTGAGGGCGTTGCCTTAATCAGAGCTGGTCGGCTTAGTTCTTTTGACTCGGATTGCGTTGACTGGCTTGGGGTGCCTCTAAAAAGAGGTCGTCAGGTGATAGGGGTTATAGCATTACGAAGTTTTGACACCAAATTATATTTTGATAACCGGGACTGTCAATTATTAGCGTTTATTTCTGAACATATAGTAACTGCCATTGATCGGGTTCGAAGTCGAGAATTACTCGAAAAAAATATAAATCAGCGTACTAAAAAATTAACAGAAACCAATACTCTTTTACAGCAAGAAATAGCTGAACGGCAAAAAGCAGTTAAAACTCAGAAGGTTTTATTAGCTATATCTGAGTTGACTGCCAGCGCAAATAGCATTGAGTGGTTTTATCAATCGCTGCATCGGGAAATAAATACCCTACTCCCTGCCAATAACTTTTATATCGCTTTATTGTCGGAAGATCAGAAAGAACTTGAGTTCCCTTATTATGTTGATGAAAATCAGAGTAAGCCGGAAAATTGCAGTTTAAGTGATGGTTTGACAGAGTTGGCAATATCAACGGCTAAACCTATGTTGATCACCAAAGCAAGTTTGACAACGTTATCTGAGCGGGGCGATTTTGTTATTCATTCTACTCAGCGAACCCGAAGCATAAATAATGCTCAGGCCTGGTTGGCTGCCCCGTTGAAATCAGACGGCGATATTTTTGGTGTTTTAGTTATTCAGCATTATCAGAATGCAGAAGCTTATCAGCAAAAAGATTTAGAGCTTATACGTTTTGTTAGCCAGCATGTAGCAACGGCAATAACACGTATGAATGTTCTATCAAAGCTTAGTCAAAATGAAGAGCTAGAACGTCAGGTTGAAGAGCGTACACATGAATTGCAAGCAATGAATATAAACTTACGCAGGCAAATTGATGAAAGGCGTAAGGCTGAAGAACAGCTGTATCATGAAGCTCACCATGATGTATTAACCAAGCTTCCTAATCGAGCGATGTTTTCTGATCGTTTAACTTATACAATTAGGCATCTAAGACGACATCCCAATAATAGATTTGCAGTGTTATTTATTGATTTAGACAGATTTAAAATGATCAATGATACATTAGGGCATCATGCTGGTGATTTATTTTTAATTGAGATTGCTGTGCGTTTGAAAACATGTGTTCGTGATAATGATATTTTAGCTCGTTTAGGAGGGGATGAATTTGTTGTTTTGCTTGATTCTCTTAACTCTCAAGATGACGTGGAAGAAATTTCAGATAGGATAATTTGTGCTATAGCTGAGCCTTTTGAAGTAGAAGGACATACTCTGCACTCTAATGCCAGTATTGGCATTGCCTTAGGTAATAATAAATATCAAGATGCTAATGAAATATTGAGAGATGCTGATGCGGCAATGTATCAAGCCAAGAATTTAGGTCGAGGTCGTTATGTATTTTTTGATGAAAGAATGCGTGACGCATTAATCGCCAGTATGACATTAGAGCAAGAATTAAGAGTTGCAATTAAAGAGCAGCAATTTGAACTGCATTATCAGCAAATATCCAATTTAAAAAATGCTAAAATTCTTGGTTTTGAAGGGCTGTTACGATGGCAACATCCAACTAGAGGACTATTGACACCAGCTGATTTTTTATTCATGGCAGAAGAGACTGGCTTGATTTTGGAGCTTGAAACGTGGGTACTGACAGAGGTCGCTAATCAATTTTATATCTGGCAATCTTCGTCTGAATTTTGTAATGTATTTATTGCGATCAACTTATCCGGTCGTCATTTAATTCAAGCGAATCAAGTATCCAAATTAATTAAATTAATTCAAGGAAATAAAATTGAGCCACAAAGGTTGATTTTGGAATTTAATGAATCTGCTTTCAGTAAACATATTGAACTGGCGTTAAAAGGTTTAAGAAAATTAAAAGCATTTGGTGTTAAATTAGCTTTGGATGATTATGGCGCGGGTTTATCTTCCTTCCATTTCTTACATAGTTACCCATTTGAATTTATCAAACTTGATCGCAGTTTTATACGATCTTTAAATAACAATGAAAAGAATTTATCTCTGGTTAAGGCTTTACTTGAATTGGGTAATGAATTTGGTTACCGATTAGTTGCAGAAGGGATAGAAACAAAAGAAATGCTAAATAAATTACAGAAGGTGGATTGCGAATTCGGGCAGGGTTATTATCTTGGCCGCCCAACTAAATTTAGTAATGTATATGAAGATGCTCAAGTCATTAAATTGAAAACGGGTTAATAGTCAGCCTTTATAAAAATACCCCTCAATTCTTAATGCAATGCCCGGGGTCGCTTTGTAGTTTTCATTTTCAGGCCATTCCACAAAGGGCTCCACTTCAAAAAACAGCCACTTTCGTAATGCGTTGAAACGGTACCTGTAACTCAGGGTATAGTTGTTGACAAGAAAACCTTTATTGTCATTCCTCAGACCTTCAGCGTGAAAACCAAAAATAGAAGCTTTGCTATCTGATAACTGATTAAGTTGATAAACACCATATTTCCATCGAATACCGCTAAATGATTGAGAGCCCCATATGCTGTAATTAACACGTAACTGCTGTAGATTATTGCGTTGGTAGTTATATTCCAATAACAGTTTTGCGCCTAAGCGATCTTCTAAAAAGTAATAAACAGAAGGTTCAAATGTCAGACTATGTTTTTTTTCCCAGAAATAGCTACGTTTATGACGAGCTTTAATAAAAATATCACCACCTGATATACCCATACGAGAATCAGTTAAACGGTCAATTTCTTTTTTGTGAACAAAACGTACTGCTGCTGTAAAGCGCTCATCATCTACATTCTCCTTTGTATTGCTACTTTCCAAAGGTAAATTATCAAGATCTTCTGCGCTATCTTCGGAAAATATGAGATCTACTTTGTCATTAAAATGTGGTAATTTTACCTTGATACGAAAACGTGTCTTAAATTCGTTAAAATCCCGGCTTTTTGGTGCCCAGCTTAATTTTATTCTTGCATTGGTTTGAGGTTTTTGTTGCTCACTATCATCGTCGGTGAAAAAGTTGTCAAACCAATAGGCTGATTGATAAACCGAATCTGAAACAGTTTCATGTATATTATTAATCCAGTTTTTTGGAGGTTCTGTACTACTTTGTTCTGTTTTATGTTTTATTTTATGTTCGGTGATATTCTTTGATTCAAGTTTTTTCTGAGCTATTTTGTCTATTATATTATCACTAATTTTATTCGAATGAGTTTCTGCTGCATCAGCAAATTTTACTTCGTCGAGACATAGCGTTAATATGAATAAAATTAAAGTATGTGATAATCCTTTCAACAAAGCTCGTTTTACCTCATATTTTGATGATTGAATAGATGATTTTTTTTAGTAAAACTTTATAATAACTTATTAGAGTTTATAGATTATAGGATTTTTATTGTGGGAACTATAGGTATTTGGCAATTATTGATTGTCGCTGTTATTGTGGTAGTGTTATTTGGCACAAAAAAATTACGTAATATGGGGGGGGACTTAGGCTCTGCGGTAAAGGGTTTTAAAAACGCCATGTCTGATGATAAGAATGATGAATCGCCAGATAAAAAAGAACAAGCATCAGAATCAATTGCTGATAAATCTGCGGTTGAGAACAAAAGTACAATTAAAGAAAAAGATCAGGCATAACATATGTTTGATATTGGCTTTTGGGAGCTAATGGTAATTGGGGTTTTGGGTTTAGTTATTTTAGGCCCTGAGCGATTACCTGTGGCAATTCGTACGGTTCGAGGTTGGATTTCCAGCGCGCGAAGTTTTAGTCAGTCGGTTAAAACAGAACTTAGTGAAGAATTACGTATTCATGAACTGCATAGTAATTTAAAGAAAGCTGAACAAAGTAATTTGGAAAATTTATCTCCAGAAATTTCCGAGTCAGTTAAGTCATTAAAAGAGGCTGCGGAAATGGTAAATCGTCCTTATAAAACTAAAACGGATGTGGTTGAAGAAACCGAAACCATTATTACATCCGAGTCGGAAGAAGTTAAAGAAAGTAATGAACAGACTAAAAAGACACCTTAATGAGCATTAAAGCAACTACTGATTATACTTTGTTTGATCATTTACTTGAATTACGTACCCGACTTTTACATGTGGTTGTTGCAGTATTGGCGATTTTTTGTGGTTTGATTGCTTTTGCTCAAGACATTTATCAATATGTGGCCTTGCCTTTATTGGATACTATGCCTGAAGGCACTCAAATGATCGCGACTGATGTTGCTTCACCTTTGTTTGCACCCGTTAAACTAACCATAGTTATATCAATATTTATCACTATGCCTTATATTTTATATCAGGTTTGGTCGTTTGTTGCCCCAGGGTTATATCGTAATGAAAAACGCTTAATCGCTCCGCTGATGGTTGGCAGTACCTTACTGTTTTATTCGGGTATCGCATTTGCTTATTACGTTGTTTTTCCAATTATTTTTGGTTTTTTTAATTCTGTAGCTCCTGAAGGTGTCACAATTGCCACTGATATTAGTAGTTATCTAGATTTTATTTTGAAATTATTTTTTGCTTTTGGTGCTGCATTTGAAATACCGATTGCGATAATTTTAATGTGCTGGACAGGTATTACTACTCCTGCGAGTTTAAGGGAAAAGCGTCCTTATGTTGCGGTTGGCGCGTTTGTCCTTGGTATGTTGTTAACTCCCCCTGATATTATTTCACAAACATTACTGGCAGTGCCTATGTTATTGTTATTTGAAGTGGGTATTATTATCGCGTCTTTTTATTCTCACAAAGGTGAAAATAATTTGTCTGAGGATATTGAGTAATATACCCAAGCTACTTGGCAATAAAGACTTAATGTAATCTTAAAAAAAATATAAAAGAGAAAACATTTGATTGATATAGGTATTAACTTAACTAACAAGCGCTTTGATAAAGACAGAGATGCACTGATCGAACGTGCAAAATCTGTTGGTATAAGCTCGATGTTAGTTACGGGGACCAATGTCATTGAAAGTCAAAAAGCGGACCTGCTTTGTCAACAGTATCCAACTTATTTGTACAGTACTGCGGGTGTTCATCCCCATGATGCTGATCATGTTGCCAGTGATTATCTTGACCAACTTACCACGTTGGCAAGTAAAAATAATGTCGTTGCTATTGGCGAATGTGGTTTAGACTTTAATCGAAATTTTTCCAGTCCAGCACAACAGGAACGTGTCTTTTGTGAACAAATCAGTTTGGCTGCCGCATTAAATCTTCCCCTTTTTTTGCATCAAAGAGATGCCTTTGAACCATGGATTCAATACCTTGAGCCTTATATTGATAAAGTGCCGGCCATGGTTTCGCATTGTTTTACTGGTAATAGAGAGGAATTAGATCGATGTTTAGTCGCTGGCATGTACATAGGAATAACCGGTTGGATTTGTGATGAACGTCGAGGTCAGGAGCTAAGAGAAATCGTTAAACATATTCCATTGAATCGTCTAATGATTGAAACTGATGCACCTTATTTAACGCCACGTACAATTAGGCCACGACCTAAAAGCAGTAGAAATGAACCGAGTTATTTACCTTATATAGTACAAGCCCTTGTTCAATGTACTGAATATAGTGAACAGGACATTATTGAGCAAAGTAGTGCGAATGCGGCAAAAGTTTTTTCTATGGAGCAAGATAAATGAGATTAATGAATACGTTTAAGTTGGTGGCATTATTTGTCATCATCTTGTTCATTGAGTTTGTTCTGGCAGAGTTAAGTGTTTGGATAATTTCTGAGAATGGTCAGGTATTCTTTGACCAAAGTATTATCAACAGCACTTTTACACTATATAACCTTTCATTTTGGATAAATGCAATTTTATTGACCATTTTATCTACTTACTTGTATTCCCTGAAACAATCAAACAATTTAACGCTGCAAAGTCAGCTGATTAAAAATGATAGATGTGAGGGGATCGAGACAACAGCTTTCAAGGAATTAGGTTTATCGCAAGCGGATCAGGAATTTTTGCACGAAGAACAACAGGAACAGTTAGAGCAAATGGTACAGGAACGTACTCTTGAACTGAATATTGCCCTGCAGGAATTAGAAAGCGCCAATAGGGAGTTAGCCAAAATAACCACAATTGATGAACTGTCTGGTTTGTACAACCGTCGGTTTTATGATCAAAAAATATTAGCTGAGCATCGACGTAGCCGTCGTAATTTAACTTCATTAAGCCTAGTGATAGTAGATATAGATCATTTTAAGAGTGTAAATGATACCTATGGGCATTTAGCTGGAGATTATTGTATTGTTTGGCTGGCGGAAAAAATTAAGCATTGTCTAGGTCGCAGCAGTGATATTGGCTGTCGATATGGTGGTGAAGAATTTTGTCTGATTTTACCCGAAACCGATAGACAAGGTGCGATTTCGCTGGCTGAAGAGGTACGATTAGCGGTTAGCGCTGATGTGATCCATTATCAGGAACTAAAACTTTCAATGACAATAAGCTGTGGTATCAGTACTTATCAACAACAAAAGGGTATTTTGCCGGAGCACTTATTTTCAGCGGCAGATGAAGCTTTATACCTGGCAAAAAATAGTGGTCGAAATCAAGTTCAACATAAAGATTTGCTTGAAACTATCAATTCTAAGGAACAATTAATATGAATAATGCTTTTGGTCAATATCCCGCTCGACGGATGCGACGGATGCGTAAAGATGATTTTACCAGACGATTAATGGCAGAGAACCAGTTAAGTGTTAATGATTTAATATACCCTGTGTTTGTTCTTGAAGGAGAGAATCAACGTGAAGCGATAAGCTCGATGCCTGGAGTTGACAGAAAAAGTATTGATTTATTGCTTGAAGAGGCGCAGGAATTAGTCGATTTAGGTATTCCTGCCATTGCCATTTTCCCTGTTACGCCAATGGAATGTAAATCATTAATGGCACAAGAAGCATATAATCCTGATGGTCTGGCTCAGCGTGCAGTAAGAGCATTAAAAGCTAAGTTTCCACAGCTGGGTGTTATCACTGATGTTGCACTTGATCCCTTCACTACTCATGGACAGGATGGCATTCTAGGCACCGAGGGTGATGAAGATGGTTACGTGCTTAATGAAGTAACAAAAGACATTCTCGTTAAACAGGCGTTATCACATGCGCAAGCTGGAGCAGACATTGTTGCCCCTTCAGATATGATGGATGGTCGTGTTGGCGCGATCAGAAAGGTATTAGAAGAAAATGGTTTTGTTAATACTCGTATTCTTGCGTATTCAGCTAAATACGCATCAAATTATTATGGACCATTTCGTGAAGCAGTAGGCTCTGCCAGCAATATTAAAGGAGGTAATAAATATTCTTACCAGATGGATCCTGCCAACAGTGATGAAGCCTTACATGAAATTGCACAAGATATTGCTGAAGGTGCGGATATGGTTATGGTTAAGCCAGGCATGCCATACCTGGATATTATTTATCGGGTTAAAGAAACGTTTAAAGTGCCAACTTATGCTTATCAGGTCAGCGGTGAGTACGCCATGCATATGGCCGCAATTCAAAATGGCTGGTTAGCTGAAAAACCTTGTGTTATGGAAGGATTACTTGCTTTTAAACGCGCCGGTGCGGACGGGATTTTAACTTATTTTGCTAAACAAGCGGCTCGTTGGTTGAAAGAAGAGTCAAAGTAAAAAATAGGTTAGGTATAGGCGTTTTGGGTTAAAATCGTCTATGTCTCAACAACTGAAAGTGATAAACCTAGAACCTGTAAATGTTGATGTTCTTGTTTTAACTCGTCGAAGATCAGCGGGTGGGTTATTAACCAAGATCGAGGTAAAGATAAATAAATGGTGTCTGAAACTAGTTTAGCCTGGTAAAAAGGTAAAACTTCATCTTGACGGCGGTGGCATAAGATCACTGCGAGTCTCAACGTAGCTAATAAATACTTCGCGTTTTGTTTACCTACAGCTGTTTGATTGTTCAATAAACTTATGTCAATAGAGCCTTTATACATTTGAATTAGAAGGGCTAAAAACTGTGTTTCTTCCTGGTTAAAACCGGGTAGATCAGCATTGTTAATAATATAGGCGCCGTGTTTTTGGTGCTGCTTGTATTCCAGTAATAAGCCAATTTCGTGTAAAGTACATGCTGTTGTAAGCAGTTTAAATTCATTTTCCCGAATTTTTTCCTTTAATAAAGGCGTATCAACAGAAAATTGGTTGTATAAAGTATTTGTCTCGGTAGTAACACGATCTGCATGCTCTTCATCAATATGAAAACGTTGGCAAAGGGACTTGATCGTTCTGTGGCGTATACTCAGCTCTTTCATATCAGGCAGCATTTCATATAACAGACCTTCTCGCAACGCGCCACTGGATAGTTGCAATGACTCGATGGAAAACGTTTCAAAAATGGCGGTTAAAATGGTTAAGCCACTAGCAAAAACAGGGATGCGATCACTGGATAACCCCTTTATTCTGATAACATTGAAATGCTTAAAATTGAGTAGTTGGTTTTTAATCTGTTGAAGAAAATCGAGTGTAATTATTGCCGGTAAGTGTTGTGCGTTGAGAATTTCTGTAAGGGCCTGCATAGTTCCCGACCCGCCAAGCGCCGTTTGCCAGCCAATGGTTTGGTAATCTGTAGCTAAAGGTGTCAGTAATTTTTTTGCAGTTTGCACCGCTAAGGTAAAACTATTTTTGGAAAGTTGTTGATCAGGAAAAAACTCGTTATTAAAAGTAACACAGCCCATGTTTAAACTAGTTACTTTAATAGCTTTAAAGCCATTGCCGATAATAATTTCCGTACTCGCCCCTCCAATATCAAGTACTAATCTATCATCAACACTGCAGCTGGTGTGTGCGACACCTAAATAAATTTGTACAGCTTCTTGCTCACCAGTTAGTAGACTGATTTTTTTGCCGAGCACTTGTTCAGCCTGTTCTAAAAACTGATCGGCATTACTGGCAATTCTTAATGTTGCAGTAGCAACAATGCGTATATTATCGGTGGGGATATCTTGCAGGCGTTCGGCAAAAAAGCTTAAACATTCCAAACCTCTGGCGAAGGCCGCATCATCTAATTGATTGTGTTCATTGAGGCCGGAAGCCAAACGCACTTTGCGTTTGACTTTATCAACTACTTGTACGCTCTGGGCAACTAATCGGGTGATCAGCATATGAAAGCTGTTTGAGCCTAAATCAATGACCGCATAAAGCGGTGATGTCACCATAAAAGATTAATTCCTACGACCTCGATTACCACCCGTACGACCACGGTTTTGCCCTCCATTATGAGGTTTATGACGACGTTGGCGTGGTTTTGGTTTAGGTAAATCAGTTAATAAAGCGTCGTGATCGTATTTACTGACAGGTAAACTGTGTGTAATGTAGGTTTCAATTCCAGGCAAATTAAAAACGTACTCTTCACAAGCAAAGCTTATAGCATGGCCTGATGCTCCAGCACGGCCAGTACGACCAATGCGGTGCACATAATCTTCGCAATCATCAGGTAAATCATAATTGAATACATGAGTAACACTTGGAATATGTAGACCACGAGCCGCAACATCAGTTGCAACCAAAACATCTAAATGTCCCTCAGTAAATTGTTCAAGAATTTTAAGACGCTTCTTTTGCATAACATCGCCGGTTAATAAACCAACGCGTATGTTATCTGCTGCTAAATGGGCATAAAGTTTTTCACAAGAATGTTTGGTATTAGCAAATATTATTGCTTTATCAGGCCATTCTTCTTCTATCAACGTTTGCAGTAAGGTCATTTTATCTTCATTTGAAGGGTAAAATAATTCTTCGCTGATACGAATGTTAGTTTTTTGATCCGGTTCAACCTCGACACTTACAGGGTCATTCATGTGTTCGAAGGCCAGCTCTTTAACTCTAAATGATAAAGTCGCAGAAAAAAGCATGCTCAAGCGTTCTTTTGGCCCAGGCATTTTGCGGAACATATAGCGGATGTCTTTAATAAACCCTAAATCGAACATTCGGTCGGCTTCATCAAGAATAACTACTTCAATATTGTTAAGGTTATAAATGCCTTGTTTGAGGTAGTCAATTAAACGACCACAGGTGCCAATTAAAATATCTACACCTTGTCCGAGTACCTGACGTTGACTTTCATATCCTTCGCCACCATATACAACACCAAGACGAAGACCTGTTGATTTTGACAGAGGTAAGGCATCTCGGTGAATTTGGATAGCAAGTTCGCGGGTGGGCGCCATTATTAAAACGCGGGGCTGGTTATGCTCAGGTTTAGGCTTTTGCAATAAATGATGAAAAGCTGCGGCTAAAAATGCAATGGTTTTACCTTCACCTGTTTGTGCTTGACCAGCTATATCTTTACTTTGTATTAAAATAGGCAAAGATTTTTCCTGAATACTCGTACAGTTGTGAAAGCCCATGGCTTCAAGTCCGGTCACTACTTGCGGAGCAAGATTAAGATCGGAAAATTTTGTGTTTGTTAAATGTGTTTTTTTCATAATGCATAGCTTAACAGGTTACGAATATCCAAGCTACATGCATTTTTTTGATTTAATATTGAGCTAATTGGGTATAAGTTGCTTGGCTATTATGATGGAGGTATACTCCTCATCAAGTTAGGCTTTAGTGCCATTATTTAACGGAGAGAAAAATGAGCGAAAAAATTGTTCAGCTAACAGATGAAAGTTTTGAAGCAGATGTACTTAAAGCATCAGGACTTGTTTTGGTAGATTTTTGGGCTGAATGGTGTGGTCCATGTAAAATGATAGCGCCTTTGTTAAGCGAGATAGCAGAGGAATTCAGCGGTAAAGTAACTGTTGGCAAGTTAAACATAGATCAAAATTCAGGCACACCACCTAAATATGGTATTCGTGGTATTCCAACTTTACTTTTATTTAAAGATGGTAATGTAGCTGATACTAAAGTTGGTGCATTATCTAAAACTCAATTAAAAGAGTTTATTGATAAAAATTTATTGTTTTAAAATCAAACAAAAAGTTAAAAAGTCTGCAAAACTGTAGGCTTTTGTAATATTTTTATAAAAAATACACATTTAATTGCATGTTGGCTTTACGCAATTAATTTTTAGTGCTAAGTTTAACCTATCAACCTGATAGAACACGTCAAACATTCACATACTTTCATTTCGAATTGCCATCAGGCAACACAACCAATTGTAAAATCAAAGAATCCACTATGAACCTTAACGACCTAAAAGAAAAATCGATTAGCTCCTTGATCAGCCTCGCTGAGTCTATGAAACTTGAGCATCTAGCCAGATCACGTAAGCAGGATATTATTTTTGCCATCTTAAAAGCGCACGCTAAAAGTGGAGAAGATATTTTTGGCGGAGGTGTTCTTGAAATTTTGCAAGATGGTTTTGGCTTTTTACGCTCAGCCGAAGGATCTTATTTAGCTGGTCCTGATGATATTTATGTTTCACCAAGTCAAATTAGACGTTTTAGTATGCGTACTGGTGATACTATTCATGGAAAAATTCGTCCACCGAAAGACGGTGAACGTTATTTTGCGATGTTAAAAGTTAGTGAAGTTAACTTTGATCGTCCAGAAAACTCTCGTAATAAAATTCTTTTTGAAAATTTAACACCTATTCATCCGACCGATAGACTTTCCATGGAACGTGGTAATGGTTCCACTGAAGACATCACAGCACGTGTGATTGATTTAGCGGCTCCAATAGGTAAAGGGCAACGTGGTTTGATTGTTGCGCCACCTAAAGCGGGTAAAACCTTACTTTTGCAGAATATTGCCCAAAGTATTGCTTATAACCATCCTGAATGTGAATTAATGGTGTTATTAATTGATGAACGTCCGGAAGAAGTTACCGAAATGCAACGTTTAGTTAAAGGTGAAGTGGTCGCATCAACATTTGATGAACCGGCTAGTCGTCACGTACAAGTAGCTGAGATGGTTATTGAGAAAGCTAAGCGTTTAGTTGAGCATAAAAAAGACGTGGTTATTCTACTTGATTCAATTACCCGCCTGGCTCGTGCATACAATACGGTTATTCCATCATCAGGCAAAATACTTTCCGGTGGTGTTGATGCTAATGCCTTACATCGTCCAAAACGTTTCTTTGGTGCCGCACGTAATATTGAAGAAGGTGGCAGCTTAACTATTATTGCAACTGCTTTAGTTGAAACAGGCTCCAAAATGGATGAAGTTATTTACGAGGAATTCAAAGGGACGGGTAATATGGAGTTACACCTTTCACGTAAAATATCTGAAAAACGTGTTTTCCCAGCGATTCATATTAACCGCAGTGGTACACGCCGGGAAGAATTACTTACTACACCTGAAGAACTACAAAAAATGTGGATTTTGCGTAAAATCGTCAGTGAAATGGATGAAGTTAATGCAATGGAATTTCTAATTGATAAGTTGGCAATGACTAAAACCAACGATGAATTTTTTGATGCGATGAAACGTAAGTAATACCAATCGCACTAAATAGGTGATCATCTTCAAATGGTCTAAATCACCACTAGCTCAATCACACACGCCAGCTATTGCTCAATCAGGCGCCTTGCTATTGGCAATTTATCCTCATTGAATATTGATCACTTATTTAATGCGAATGGTATAACGATAAACCGATATTTTAGAAAAACCAGCCACCAGGCTGGTTTTTTTGTTTCTATAAAGTACAAGAAGCCATTATACCAATGGTAATAATTATGTGTTTGCTGAATGTACGGGTATAATCCACAGAAATATATTACTACACGTTATATTACCTTCTTATGAAATACAGTGATTTAAGAGATTTTATTGCTCAGTTAGAGAAACTGGGGCAATTAAAACGTATTAAACAGCCAGTTTCTACCCATTTAGTGATGACAGAGATCAGTGATCGTACTCTGCGTCAGGGCGGGCCTGCATTATTGTTTGAAAATCCAGTCGATGAAAACGATGTACCTGGGAATATTCCAGTATTAACTAACCTCTTTGGAACGCCAGAACGTGTTGCTCTTGCTATGGGGCAAGATAATGTTGGTGCGTTACGTGAAGTGGGTAAGTTATTGGCTATGTTGAAAGAGCCTGAGCCACCGAAAGGTTTTCGTGATGCGATAGGTAAAATTCCTGTTTATAAACAAGTGTTTAATATGCCTGTTAAAGTGGTGAAAAAAGCTCTTTGTCAGCAAGTTGTGCTTACTGGAGAGCAAGTTGATTTAACTCAGTTACCGATTCAATTATGCTGGCCGGGTGACGTTGCTCCTTTAGTTACCTGGGGTTTGACTGTTACCAGAGGCCCTCATAAATCACGGCAGAATTTAGGTATTTACCGTCAACAATTGCTTGGTCCGAATAAATTAATTATGCGCTGGTTATCTCATCGTGGTGGCGCATTAGACTTTCAAGAATGGAAAGCTGAACATCCAGGGGAAAAATTCCCTGTGGCGGTTGCTTTGGGGGCTGATCCAGCCACTATTCTTGGTGCGGTGACTCCTGTGCCTGATACCTTATCAGAGTATGCATTTGCCGGATTATTGCGTGGCAGTAAAACGGAAGTGGTGAAATGTCTAAGTAGTGATTTAGAAGTACCGGCAACGGCTGAAATAGTACTTGAAGGATATATTGATCCTGAAGAAATCGCCCCGGAAGGTCCTTATGGTGATCACACGGGTTATTACAATGAAGTGGATACTTTTCCTGTGTTTACGGTAACCCATATTACTCATCGTAAGGATCCAATTTATCACAGTACTTATACGGGACGTCCGCCGGATGAACCGGCAATTTTAGGTGTTGCTCTCAATGAAGTGTTTATTCCTATTTTGCAAAAACAATATCCTGAAATTCAGGACTTTTACCTACCGCCAGAAGGTTGTTCGTATCGTTTAGCCATTGTTACCATTAAAAAGCAATATGCCGGACATGCTAAACGTGTAATGATGGGAGTATGGTCTTTCTTACGTCAGTTTATGTATACTAAATTTGTTATCGTTTGTGATGATGATATTAATGCCCGTGATTGGAAAGATGTTATCTGGGCAATGACCACTCGTATGGACCCAAGCCGGGATACGGTAATGATCGAAAATACTCCGATTGATTATCTGGATTTTGCTTCTCCTGTTTCAGGTTTAGGCTCTAAAATGGGTTTAGATGCAACAAACAAATGGCCCGGTGAAACAAACCGTGAATGGGGGGAGCCAATTGTAATGGACGAAACTATTAAGCGGCAGGTTGATGAGCTTTGGGATGAATTAGCCATCAATAACGATTAAAAGGAAATTCAGCTGGAATTCAGCTGGAAGTTAACAATATTTATTAAGGTTTGTAGAAAGAATGAATGCAATTAATTGCCAGATACAATCATTAGAGTCATTAACACCTTCTGTCTATAAAGTGTTGTTAAAGCCGGATGAAGCTGTTGATTTTGTCGCTGGACAGTACTTGAATTTTGTCATGAGTGAAAAGGATAAACGTCCGTTTTCTATTGCCAGTTCACCCACTGCTGAATTTATAGAATTGCAAATAGGTGCTTTTGGTGATGAAAGTTATCCAATGCAAGTCATTGAACATATCAAGGCTTGCATAAAATCTGGTGCTGGTGTGACAATTGAAATGCCAGGCGGTAATGCTCAACTTCGTACCTACAGTGAACGACCGTTATTATTGTTGGCGGGGGGAACAGGGTTTTCTTATATAAAATCAATGTTTGAATATTTAGCCGATCAGGGTTCAAAGCGGCACGTTATTGTATATTGGGGCTTGCGTGATCCCAGTGCTTGTTATGAGTTAGAAAAAACCGTTGAAACTATCTCAAAACTTCCTCACGCTAATTTTATTCCTGTGGTAGAGATCCCAACGGATGATTGGCAAGGCAAAGTAGGCTTGGTCCATCAAGTGGCTATGCACGACATTATTAGCTTTGAACCCTATGATGTTTATTTGGCCGGACATTTTGAAATGGTTGGTTTGGTACGTAAAGATTTTGTAGAGCACGGTGCGCTGATTGAACATATGTATGCGGATGCATTTGCTTTTATTTAGTCAGTTTTAATTTTAATTTTAATTTTTGTAAATTCATTTTACTATTTGAATGTAAAGTTAATGTTTTTGATTGTTGCTTTGGTCAGATGTTCAATAGAGTAACAGAGTTCTGGTTTTTACAAATAACTAGCATTGAAGAGATATTTTCAGTAATAAACTGATTTGTTTCAATTTATGTCACATTCTTAATGTTTGATTATTATCTCAGAAAAATATTCTATTTCTTTATTGCTGGTTTTGATCAAGAAGGTCTACATTAAAAAGAAGGTAATCTTTGTGATACATTTCGATAAATTCAAATTTTTAAGTACTTAACGATGCCCATAACCGGTTGCGACAGTCAGGCAGAAAGTTTTAAGCCTTAGCAGGTTTCGGTACAGCGTTCTGTTTGACATAGACCTGTTAGATGGCACCATTGCCTTGTAAGAGTTATACCACCAGCGATATTATCTGTTTCTTCGCGAGGTAAAGATTCAATACCGGAAGAAAGTTCTACCTAATTAAATTTTGTCGTCAAGTAGTGAGAGTCAGGAAGACTTACATTAAAATCAATGTAAGTCTTCCTGTGAATTTACAATAAAATCAAATTACGAAAGTAATTTAATGCTGCCAAAATTAATTATGTCTGGGTGTTTTTGAGCGTACCAGTATGGCAGTTATAACGTTAGATGTATTAGCAGGATTCAGTAAAGTCATCGGTTTCGCCACAAAGGCCTGTGTTATGACACCAAGATCTGCTAGTGGTTATACCACCTGCAATATTATCTGTTTCTTCACGGGGTAATGATTCAATACCCGTTGAAAGTTCCATTAAATTATTTTTTTTAATTTTAATGTATTTAACTTTAATTTTTTAAATTCCATATCAATTCCTTTTTCTTATTAGTTGAATGAGTTCTTTAAAAGAACTTTATAATATAATCATTTGGTTATAATTATTTATTTATTTATGTATTATTGGTCAGCTGACGGTAATACAAATATGCCCTTATTAATTTGTCACTTTACGTAACAACTGATTAGCCTTCTGATACTCACCCTGCCCCTCTAACGCGCTGGCGAAAGCTTTTAAATCAATATCATCATATTGCGAACCTTCAATATTCATTAAGCTATGAAATGCTTTATCAGCCATTTGAAATTGACCGCCGCTTAAAGCCATGTGGCCTAAACAACTTAACCACTTTGCACTGTGCGGATCGCTGTGCAAATGCTTTTGTACGATAATGATTAATTCTTCAGGTTTTTGTAGTGGCAGTGTGCGTAAATTCTGTAGAAAAGCTTGGCTTGCCTCTTTTTTTAATGGTGCAATCAGGATTTTATTAAGCGGTTCAATGATGTTGTTTTCAGCCAAAACTAAACAATAGGCAAATAATACTTCTTCTCTTTGTTTTACTTTTTTGGCAAGTTTCTGCCAGTAATCTGTCAGGGCGTTATTATCTTTTTGCTGAATTATGTTATTGAAAGCACCATAAAAAGCTGATTTTCCCCATTCCTTTATTACGTGTTCATCTATGGTTTTTTGTTTACGGGCGGAAGTTAAATACTCAACAGCGCTTTCAAAGCGTTGTTCCATAATACATAAGTTTATTTCTAAACTTAATAATCTGGCATCATGACCAATATGTTTGTGATGCTCATCTATCAATGCACGTGCTTGTTCTAAATTATCATGGCCAAAGGAGTCTTGCTCCAGTAAGAGTTTTATTTTAATTAAAATGCCTTCAAGTCCGGTCTCTTGCATCGTTTGGCGATGATCTTCCAATGCGGTTAAGTAATGTTTGGTATTTGATATCAGGTTTTGCTTTTGGGCTGCAGAAGCAGCAAGCAAGTAAGCGGTTTGTTCAAATTGAGATTTTTCTGCGCATTTAGCTAATAACTGTTCGGCTTGTTGATAATCTTCCAGTGCATAGGCGGTAATTCCCTGGTTAAACTCTCTTAATGCTTTTCTGCGATTGGCAAAAATTAATTTGTTCCAGGTACTAAAGCTTAATTTGAGGCCTCCACGTAATACTTTTAATGAAATAAGCAGAGTGATAAATAGCAAGGTTAACATTATAGATGCAGTGACTACTGTTGATTCAATAGTTAAATCACCCATAGCAATAAGAATATAGCCTTTTTCATTAATCAGCATTGGACTGATAGCTACGGCACAAAAAAACAATACAACCAGAATAATTAGCTTTTTCATATTATATCCTCAACCTCAACCTTAACCCCAGCCTCCAATCCAACCTCAGTCTCATTTTTATTTTTTTTAATTTTTTTCGACTCAGTATTGGTTTTAACATCAGTATTAGTTTCTGGTGTTATTTCATTGGTGGTTTTGTTTATATCTTTCTCTTGTGTGTCAGTGTTTTTTGGGGTTGAATTAGTTTGTTCTGTTTGTTGCGACTCTATGATTGTTTTGTTAACAGGCGTCGATTTAGTTGAGCTATTACTAATGATTGCTCGCATAGCTTGCAGTGAAGATAAGTTCTCAGGGTAAACAAAACTAATGTTTTGGTTGGCCAAGGCTTGAAGACTTTGTTGGAAAACTTGGTTGATCGGGTTTTGCATATCGAAATAATCGTTAAGCCAAAGTTCGGTTTCAACGAGTGTTTGCTGGTATAAACTGGACATTTCCTGACTGGCAGCCCATTGTGCAAGTTGAATTTTTAAGCTTAAATTCTCCCGTAAATTTTGTTGGTGTTGGGGCGACATTAATGGTTCAACACTGGCTGTTCTTCGGCTAACCGTGATGAATTCACCTAAAAATTTACCCCATGTTTTTTGAAGGTTATCACGCCAATCTGCTGTATTTTCTGTTAGTTCGAAATTTTCAACAGCTTGATTACTTTCTGGAATATAAACCATAGCAAGTATCAATGACTCTACTTGTTTATTTAACGCCATCAATTCTAATATTATATCTTCTGTCTTTAATTCAGGTATTAATTTAAGCGCAGTGATATCTTGATGAATTAATTGTCTGGCAGGTAAAAATTTGGGATCATTTAATTCTTTTAAACGTGCATCTGCATCAAAAAGTAAACCAATGGCGGCCTTAGTATCTCGTTCTAACCACATTGTTCTTGCTGCAATACGGATAAGGTATTCTGCTTCGTGTGTCAGCCAGTCGCTGGGATTATTTTGGCTTAATCGGGCGACTGTGTTTTCCAGGTGTTTAATTTTGTCTTCACTGGCTAACTGGATCTGAGTGACTTTACTTGATAATTGTTTAACTAAGTTTTGCTGTTGCTGTGTCAACAGCTGTTTAACTTGAGCCTGATTGTTAAGTAAAGCTTTTTGATTTTGTTGAGTAAGACGCTGTTCTAATAAATTTTGTTGCAAATCATGCCAATAATACATGCCAGCGATACCTGCAATAGCGGTTATTGCTAGTAATAATGCGAATACGGCAGTTTTAGAAATCTTATCAGGGCTGTTCATGTTTGGATTTTTATTCAATTTACGAGTGGGAGTTGATTTCCTGGCTTTGCTGGAAATTGATGGTTGTGCTTGCTCAGTAGCTTCTTTGGCAGATGAGTCATCGGTGGTTGAGCTTGAATGTTCAGTATCTTCAAGTTGCTTTTTATCTGTCATTTTTCACTTCCATCGTTAGTGGGCACCATACTAATTGTATTTGTTATGTTGAGCTTACTTAATGCAATGGGTATTTCAGGCTGTTTCAGTCGTTTTTCAAGTTCGCCTGGATATCAAGCAAAATTGACAGCATTGCTTCATCATTTGCACCATGTGCATTAATTACCTGAGTTAAACCTAATTGTTTAGCGTAATTTGCAATTCTCTGGCTGGCAACAATCCATAAACAGCTATTTTTCCAATAGTCATTGAGTTTATATGAGTGTTCAAGACCTTTGTTACAAGGAAAGTCAGCACAAGTAAGTCCTGATAATAACTCAGTAAGTCTGATCAATGAGGCATTACTGGTTATTACGATAGCGTTTATTTCATCGGCTTGCCATTTTTGGGCGATATTATCGGGAAAATTTCGCCAAATACGTTGGTAACTTTCAAAGTAAACAACTTTAGCCAGACGTTTTGTTAATGTCTGGGCCATTAATTCTCTTCCGCCATCACCCCGAACAATGACGACCAGCTGATTTCTAACTTTTTCAGCACTAAGTTCAGTTAAAACTAATACACCCTCACTGTCATGATTTTCAGGAGAAATAGAATCAAGATTAAGAGACTTTAATGCTTTTTGTGTTGCACTACCCACAGCGATAATATTTTGTGTACGCCACTGTGATATTGGCATTATTTTATTAGCATGCTCTACTGCCGCAACGCTGACAAAAATTATAATAGCATTAGAAGTGAAAGCAGATTCGTCATTAGTTGTTTTGTAGTCAATTATTTTGTGGTTGTTTGTTTCATCATCAATAGTTTTGTAATCAAAGAGCGGCTGACAAAAAGACGCTATGCCAACTTGTGCAAGCTTTCTGGCCAGTTCTAGCCCTTGTTTTTGTGGGCGGGTAATTAATAGCTGTAATTTTTGATCACTCATGTTTTTAAGTCAGTCTAATTATTGTCTGCATAAACTTTTTGTAAAATTTTATCGGCACCTTGTGCTAGTAAATCTTGTGCTAAAGCCTCACCTAAAGTTTCTGCGTCTTCAATTGAACCTCTAATTTCACTGTGGATAATTTTACTACCATCAACCGCGCCAACCAAACCACGTAAATGAATTTCTTCGCCATTGCCTTCATTTTTAATTAATGCAAAACTGCCGATAGGCACCTGACAGCCACCTTCCAGCGCAATGTTCATTGCTCGTTCAGCCAATACTCGAATTCGGGTTTCTTTGTGCTCAAGAGGTGCAAGTAACGCTTTAATCGTTTTGTCATCAGTGCGACATTCAATACCAACTGCACCTTGACCATTTGCTGGCAGCATAACGTGTGGTTCAATATATTCTGCAATTCGCTCTGGCATTTCTAAACGTATCATTCCTGCCGCTGCCAAAATAATAGCGTCATATTGACCTTCATCGAGTTTTCTTAAACGGGTATTAACATTACCGCGCAAATCACGAATTTCTAAATCAGGACGTAATGCTTTAATTTGGCACTGGCGACGCAAACTTGAAGTGCCAACAATTGCACCTTTGGGTAAATCATTAAAGCAGGCAATTGTATTTGAAATAAAGGCGTCACGGGGATCTTCCCTTTCACAAATTATTTCTAACCCTAAACCTTCAGGGAAAGCTACAGGCACATCTTTCATAGAGTGTACGGCAATATCGGCACGGTTTTCCAGTATGGCCACTTCAAGCTCTTTAACAAATAGGCCTTTACCGCCCACTTTTGCTAATGGCGTATCAAGAATAATGTCACCTTTAGTGGTCATTGGTACAAGTTCAACATTAATATTGGGATGGAAATGCTCAAGCTGTGCTTTAACATATTCTGCTTGCCACAATGCTAGTGCGCTTTTTCGGGTAGCGATGCGTACGGTTTTTGTAGATATAGGCTGTGAACTCATTAAATTATCCTGTGATTGTGCTGCGTAAAGTTTTTTAACTATTTTTAGTATATGTCTTATGCCGTTTAATTATTTCAAATTATCTAATTAAGCTGTTAATTTAACAACAGTGTCGGCTTGTGTGCTGACGGCTGAGGATAAAAATTGCCAAAACTCACCACCACCACGTTTATCAATCCATTGTTGCTCTTGTAATGCAAAATGATGACCGTTGAACTTGGTTGCAACCCATATTTCATGTAACGGGGCTTGTTTGTTAATGATTATTTTTGTGTTGTTTTTGAAGGTCAGGGTTAGTAATCCACCAACACCTTCATAATCGATATCTTCACCACAATTTTCGATGGCTTCTTCAACGGCGAGTAATAGTTCATCGGTAAGTAAATTATATTGGCTGTCGTTCATTAATTATCCTTTTACTGCTGTTGTAGGGTGCAGTATTTGTTTTTTGGTAATTTTATCGCAATCGGTTTGCTTGTGATTATAAAACGACTATGATGGGAAAAAAATCGAAAAATGAAAATGTTTAAATTAAAATCGAAAATAACGGTGTTTTTTTGGTGTTTTATCACTTTTAGTGGTTGTGGGTTGAAAGGTCCGTTGTATCAAACACCTGAAAATACTTTAGAGCAAGAAAAACAAGAGCAAGCAAAACAAGAGCAGTCGAATAGTGAATCATTGAAAAAACAAAATGATTAACCCTAAATTTAGCTGTTTGGAAGATAATTTTAAGAATAAACCATAGGAAAATTAAGTTGTGGATTTTTTTAACCGTAAAAATGCGTCTTTATATGCAGAAGACTGTGCTGTAACTGACATTACTAAAACTTATGGTACGCCTTTATATATTTATTCAAAAGCAACGATTGAACGCCATTGGCATGCTTTTGATCGGGCGGCCGGGGAACACCCTCATTTAGTTTGCTATGCGGTTAAGGCAAATAGTAACTTGGGTGTACTGAGTGTTATGGCAAAATTAGGCTCTGGTTTCGATATTGTTTCTAAAGGAGAGCTTGCCCGTGTTTTGGCTGCCGGCGGTGATGCCGGTAAAGTGGTATTTTCGGGCGTTGGTAAAAAATCAGATGAAATTGCTTTTGCTTTAGAACAGGGGGTTTTATGTTTTAATGTTGAATCAGCGGCTGAGTTAGCACGCATTAATAAAGTTGCCTTGCAGATGAATACCATAGCGTCAATTTCATTGCGGGTGAATCCCGATGTAGATGCAGGTACCCATCCTTATATTTCTACTGGTTTAAAAAATAATAAATTTGGTATCAGTATTGAGGAATCTATCAATTTATATCAGCACGCGATGAGTTTGCCAGGCATAGCTGTAAAAGGTGTTGATTGTCATATTGGTTCGCAAATAACAGAATTATCGCCTTTTCTTGTCGCTTTGGATCGTATTCTATTGTTAATTGACCGCTTAGAAGAAAAAGGCATAAAGTTATCTCATATTGATATTGGTGGTGGTTTAGGTGTTCGTTATAAAGATGAAACACCTCCGCATCCAGATGAATATGCTAAAGCAGTCGCAGATAAATTAGGCGACAGTGAATTAATGCTTATTTATGAGCCGGGTCGGGCTATTATGGCCAATGCGGGTATATTTGTTACTGAAGTTGAGTTGTTGAAAACTAATGGAGACCATAATTTTGCGGTTGTGGATGGAGCAATGAATGACTTAATTCGACCCGCATTGTATCAAGCCTGGCAAGATATTATTCCGGTAGAATTACGTGATGACGTTACTTCGGTGAAATATGACGTTGTTGGTCCTGTTTGTGAAACAGGGGATTTTTTAGGTAAAGATCGAGAGTTATCTATTCAAGCCGGAGATTTATTGGCAGTGCGCTCTGCAGGGGCTTATGGTTTTACCATGAGTTCAAATTATAACAGTCGACCACGAGTTGCCGAGGTTATGGTAGATGGTGATAATACTCATTTAATTCGTCAACGCGAAACGATTGAGCAGTTATGGCAAGGTGAGCAGTTATTACCTTAGATGTACTTTAGGTAATTAGGTGGTTTTAAGCCGTTTCAGTAGTGATTTGTGCGGTAAAAACATTTTGAAATCAGCAAAGTTTTGTTCAATATGAAATGCCACTAAAGTGGCCAGTATACAAATGCGACGCAGTTCTATTAAAATAAGAAGATTATTTGATGTTAGTAAATTTTTCTAAAATGCATGGTTTAGGTAATGACTTTCTTGTTTTAGATAATGTCACTCAAAATGCATATTTATCGAACGGACAAATCCGGCAGTTAAGTGATCGTAATTTCGGGGTGGGTTTCGACCAGTTATTAGTGGTTGAACCTCCTTATGATCCAGATTTAGATTTCCATTACCGTATTTTTAATGCTGATGGCAGTGAAGTCAGTCAATGTGGTAATGGTGCCCGTTGTTTTGCCCGCTTTGTTCGCATGAAGGGTTTGATTAATAAAACCAAGATCAAAGTTTCTACTCAATCGGGTCAAATGACTTTGTTTATTGAGCGAGATGGTAATATTTCGGTGAATATGCCAGTTCCAAAATTTGAACCGAAACAAATTCCGTTTATTGCTCAAAAAGTAGAAGGTACCTATATTTTACGTAGTGTAGAAGAAACAGTGCTTTGTGGTGTAGTATCTATGGGTAATCCACATTGTGTGATTACGGTTGACTCAGTCAAGGATGCCCCGGTAGAAAGGTTAGGCAAAGCGATATCTACTCATGAACGTTTTCCTGAGCAAGTAAATGTTGGCTTTATGGAAGTTGTTTCGCCTGACTATATTAAATTACGTGTTTATGAGCGCGGTGCTGCGGAAACATTAGCTTGTGGTAGTGGTGCCTGTGCAGCAGTAGTTATTGGTCAAATACAAAAAAAACTTGCTAGACAAGTTACTGTTGAGTTACCGGGCGGGAAACTGCGAATTTTTTGGAAAGGTCCAGGTAACCCTGTAAAAATGTCGGGTCCTGCTGTGCATGTTTTTGATGGTCAAATAAATATATAGGTATAATCTTTAGATACTAATAGACTGGTAAACAGCAAAATCCTAAACATCTACCCAAACCACCAGGACACTTGCAAATGCATGATTGTGCAAGTCAAGAAACGTTATTTTCAAGCCGTTTGTGTGTAGAATAAATAGAAATTACGTAAAGAGCTGAATAGATATGAATAAAGAACAAAGTGATAGTCTGTTAATTCAAACAGACGACTTACCTTTAAGCGATCATTTAATTGTGAGCTTTTTACAGGAAAACCCTGACTTTTTTAACCGTAATCCAGAACTGGTTACCAGTTTAAGAATAAAAGATAATCAGCGCGGCACGGTTTCTTTGGTTGAAAGACATCAGCAACAACTCCGTCAAAAAATTCATGGTTTAGAAGACGAAATAACCCAGTTAATGTCGATAGCAAATCACAATGAACAGCTGTTTATTTTGTACAGCGATTTATATTTACGCTTGATAGATTGTCATGATGCCAATGAATTACTCGATTGCCTATACGTAGCAACCACTGAGTTTTTATCTTTAACCGGATTAAAATTATGGTTATCAAAATCGGTTAATATACTTCATCATAGTTTAGCGACTAAGGATTGTGGGGGCATTATGCAAAATCGGTTAACGAAAGATGTCTACTATTTTGGTCGTTTACAACAAACTGAACAAGAGATGATATTTTCAGAACAAACCGCAGGTTCAGTAGTTTTAATCAAACTGACTCATAACGAAGAAGATATTGGATTTTTGGCGATCAGTAGTGAAGATGCAGAGCATTTTGATCCTCGAATGGACACTTTGCTATTAAGCCAGTTTCGAAAGCTTGTTGCCAAGTTATTGCATCAGCAATTAGCGTTATAATCAAAATTTTTAAAGGGTAAATAATATAGGATGAAGTTTTATCAGAGGCTAAAACCTTTTAAAGCCATTAGTTTTGATTTAGACGATACCTTGTATAACAATCAACCTGTTATGCGTTCAACAGAGAAAAAACTGATAGATTTTCTGGCTTCATTGTTACCCGAACGTGCTGATGAGGGTCAAAATTTCTGGCTGTATTGTCGAGAGCAGGCATTGGCTCAACAGCCTGGTTTAGTTCATGATGTTGGTGCATTACGCCTTGCTAGTTATGTGTTAGGTTTTATTGAACTTGGTGTTACCGAAATTAAAGCTAAGCAGTATGCTGATCAAGCCTATGCTTTTTTTAAGCATCATCGCAGCGATTTTACTGTTCCTTCAAGTGTGGTGCGGTTGTTGAGTCAATTGGCTAATAAATTACCTTTGGTAGTGATAAGTAACGGCAATGTCGATACGAAAGCTATTGGTATTGACCACTATTTCAAGCACATTTACCATGCTGGTGTTTCTGTTGATACTGGTCACTCTGGTAAAGAAAACGTGATACAAAGCCTTAAGCAGAAACCTGAGCCTGATATGTTTCATTTGGCATGTCAGCAATTAAATATTCTACCGGGTGAATTACTGCATGTTGGTGATTGTGGTCAGGCTGACATTCTAGGAGCCATGGCTGCTGGTTGTCAAACGGTTTGGCTCTCTTGCTATAATGTCGGTAAACCTTTATCAGTTTTACCTCATGTAGAAATAACAGATATCGTTGAGCTCACTCAACTATTCGACCACTAATTTATATATAAGATTTTTTTATGGATGTTTCAGAATTACTTGATTCGTTGAACGAAAAGCAACGAGATGTTGTTGCCGCACCTTTACAAAATATGTTGGTGCTGGCGGGTGCTGGCAGTGGTAAAACACGGGTGTTAGTACAACGAATTGCCTGGTTGATGAAGGTTGAACAGGCTTCCCCACACAGTATTTTAGCGGTTACTTTTACGAATAAAGCTGCTGCTGAAATGCGTGCTCGTGTTGAACAAACGGTGGGTGGTAATACTCATGGCATGTGGATTGGCACTTTCCATGGTTTGGCCCATAGATTGTTACGCATGCATTTTCAGGAAGCAAAATTACCACAGACATTTCAAGTGCTGGATTCTGACGATCAACTTCGTTTGGTCAAGCGTGTAGTTCGAGCCTTGAATATAGATGAAAAGCGTTGGCCTCCCAAGCAAATGCTTTGGTATATCAATGGTAAAAAAGACGAAGGTTTAAGACCGCAACACATTGATGCTCAATTTGATCCAACAGAAGAGTTATTTGTTAAGGTTTATAAGGCTTATCAAGAAGCTTGCGATCGTTCTGGTTTGGTTGATTTTGCTGAATTATTGTTAAGAGCGCATGAATTGTGGTTAAACAATCCCGCTTTGTTAGCTCATTATCAACAACGTTTTAAACATATTCTGGTGGATGAATTTCAAGATACCAATGCGATTCAATATGCCTGGTTGAATTTGTTAGGCAGAGAAACTAGCAAGGTGATGATTGTTGGTGATGATGATCAGTCTATATACGGTTGGCGTGGTGCAAAAATTGAAAATATCCAACGCTTTCTTAAAGAATTTGATAATGCACAAACGATACGCTTAGAGCAAAATTATCGTTCAACCGCTAATATTCTTAATGCCGCCAACCAACTTATTTCAAATAATAATAATCGTCTTGGTAAAGAATTATGGACCAATGTTGAGGGTGGTGAAAAGATATCAATATATACCGCTTTTAATGAAATAGATGAAGCCCGTTTTATTGCTGGTCGCATTAATCAATGGCGCCTGGATGATGGTTCACTTGATCAGGTTGCAATTTTATATCGCAGTAATGCTCAATCTCGTTTATTGGAAGAAGCTTTACTGCAAGCCCAGTTACCTTATCGTATTTATGGTGGCCTGCGATTTTTCGAACGTCAAGAAATTAAAGATGCTCTGGCATATATGCGTTTGATTAATAATCGTGATGATGATGCCGCTTTCGAACGGATAATTAATACGCCAACACGTGGTATCGGGAATCAATCGGTTGCCTTTATTCGAGATGCGGCACGCAGTTTGAACAGCACTTTATGGCAAGCTTGCGTGCATATGCTTAATAATGATGAATTGAAAGGGCGTAGTGCTAAAACTATAACTCAATTTGTGCAATTAATTGATCAACTTGAAGACGATTCAACAAATTTAGATCTGGATCAGCAGGTTAATTTTGTTATCTCGCATAGTGGGTTAAAAGCTATGTATCAGGCTGAAAAAGGTGAGCGTGCAGAGGCTCGCATAGAAAACTTGAATGAGCTGGTAACTGCTTGTCAAACTTTTGATGCTGATCCGGAACTTGAAGAAGAGGTAAGTGAATTAACTGCATTTTTAACTCATGCCTCGCTGGAGTCGGGTGAAACACAGGCCGATGAATATGAAGCCGCAGTTCAACTGATGACCATGCATTCAGCTAAAGGCCTGGAATTTCCATTAGTATTTATTGCCGGTGTTGAAGAAGGCATGTTTCCTTCGCAGCAATCCCTTGAAGATATTAGTCGTTTAGAAGAAGAGCGACGTCTATGTTATGTCGGTATGACACGGGCAATGACTAAACTTTATTTATGTCACGCAGAGAGTAGGCGATTGTATGGGCAGGAAAAGTTTCATAAAATCAGTCGGTTTATACGCGAATTGCCGAATGAGTGCATTGAAGAAATACGCATGCAAAGTCAAATCAGTAAGCCAGCAAGCAGTGGCCGTTTTGCTTCAAACTTCACCGTTGAAGCGTTTGACGACACAGGTTTTAGTTTAGGGCAGCAGGTTAAACATGCTAAGTTTGGTGAAGGTGTGGTTTTAAATTATGAAGGTAATGGTGCGCAAAGTCGTATTCAAGTGAATTTTGAGAATTCAGGCAGTAAGTGGTTAGTGGTGTCATTTGCTAATTTACAACCCGTTTAAATTTTTATTTGAGGCTATCAGAATTTAATTATTTCAATTGGTATTAGTTTGTTCCTCCTTAAAGTTAAACTTTGTGTGGGAACAAACGTAACTTAAATTTGTATAAAACGGCTATATAATTTTAACCTACCATGTAGGTTCCTGTACCACAGGCGATGTGTTCACCGACTTCATTATGCAGTTCCATTCTTGCAACTGCGACTTTCTTACCACTACGTATAATTATTGCTGTAGCAATAAACTCTTCACCACGACCCGGTCTTAAAAAATCAGTACGTAAATCGATAGTACCTAATTTCCATAAATTTTGCTGTATAGATTCTGGTGATAAATCATCTAATTGGTCAATAATATTTGCAGCAGCTACTATTCCACCGGCAAGGTCTAGCGCTGAAGCAGTTACACCGCCGTGCAATATTTTTTGTAACGGATTTCCCACTAATTTATCTTGCCATTTAAATCTAATTTCAGATTGTTCACTGTTAAATTGCGTGATAGTCAATCCAAGTAATTGATTAAATGGCATTGAGTCATTCCAAAATGTGGCAATTTGTTGATATAAATCTTTATTTTTCATAGATACCTTTCTGGTCAGATGTCTTTAAGTAATAGATTAGCATTTAATTGCCAGAGGATAAAAATAAATCTCTACCCATGAGCTGCTCTGGGTTAAAATACCTGCCATAAGTTTTATCTACTGAGTTTTTTGTTGAATATTGCCTCATCATCTGTTTCTTCATTGCAATTGCACGAAACATTAAAGCATCGTTTTGGTTATAACTCATTTCGTCCCGGTCAGGCTGAAGTTATCGAAGAGCTTTTACAGGGTCGGGATAGTTTAGTATTAATGCCTACGGGTGGCGGTAAGTCGATGTGTTACCAGTTACCTGCTATTTTGATGCCGGGTATTACGATTGTTGTGTCTCCTTTAATTGCTTTAATGAAAGATCAGGTTGATAGTTTAACCCGGCAAGGTATTTCAGCAGCGTTTGTGAACTCAAGTCTGGGAACGGATACGATAAATCAGATCTTTAAACGTTTAGCAAACGGCGAGATAAAATTGCTTTATGTTGCACCTGAACGTTTAAGGAATTATCAATTTATATATGGACTTAAAAGTTTAAATATAAGTCTCTTTGCAATTGATGAAGCTCATTGTATCTCGCAATGGGGACATGATTTTCGTCCGGCCTATACTCAGTTAGGCATGTTAAAGGCATCTTTTCCTCAGGTTCCTGTTATGGCTTTAACAGCAACCGCAGATGTAACCACCAGAAAAGATATTTTGACACAACTAAATCTTGTAAATCCTTACATCCACCTTGATAGTTTTGATCGGCCAAACATTCGTTTGACTATGGCTGATAAGTATAGCGGTGCGCAACAAGTGTTAGGTTACGTTCGGAAAAGGCGGGATGACAGCGGTATTATTTATTGCAATAGCCGTTGGCAAGTAGAAAAATTAGCGAAAATACTGGCTGGTTTTGGTGTTAATTGTGCAGCTTATCACGCAGGATTGGAGACTGAAATCAGGAATGCTGTTCAAGATAGTTTTACCAAAGATAATATTCAAATTGTTATCGCGACGATTGCTTTTGGTTTAGGGATCAATAAATCGAATATTCGTTTTGTTATTCATTTTGAACCACCAAGAACATTAGAATCTTACTATCAGGAAATAGGCCGTGCTGGTCGAGATGGTTTACCTGCAGAAGCTCTATTTTTGTACGAAGAAAAAGATGTTGAACGGATTAAAAAACGTATTGCTGAAGGTGAAAATGAACAACGGGTAAATGTTGAAATGCAAAGATTTCAAGCAATGGCAGGATTTATTGAATCATTAACATGTCGGCGACAAGTTGTTCTTAATTATTTTGCTGAATATACTGAAAAAGGGTGTGGAAATTGTGATATCTGCCTGGATCCTCCCAGTCAATTTAATGCGTTAGAACCAGCACAAAAGATTTTGTCTTGTGTATTTAGAATTCAGCAACAAGGTGATATTCAACATGTCATTGAGGTTATAAGAGGAGAAGCAAGCGGGAAAGTGAAACAATTAGGTCATGAAAACGTTTCTACTTTTGGTATTGGCAAAGATAAAACACCCGGATATTGGTTTTCAATTATCAGGCAATTGATTCATTTGGGATATTTACAGCAAAATATCGAAATGCAATCTGCATTATGCTTAACTAAGGCATCACACAGTATACTTAAAGGCTCAGAAGCATTAATGCTCGCGTCACCAAGACTCCAGAAAGCGAGTTATTGGCAGCGTAATGTTAATGTAAAATCGTACGATAAAGCTTTGTTTGTTAAATTGAGAAGTTTACGCAAAGAAATAGCAGATGCTGAAGATATCGCGCCTTTTATTGTTTTTAATGATGCTACATTATCTGAATTGGCACGGGTTAAACCGCAACATTTGGATGGTATGTTAAGTATTAGCGGTATTGGGGATACTAAGCTGTCTCGTTATGGGAAACCATTTTTAGAAATTATTCAGCAGCATGCAGGATCATAAAAAAAAGCGCATAAAAAAAGCGCTTTTATAAATTTATATTTTTATTATTTTAAATTTGCATAATATGCTGAAAGGTTAGCAACATCTGCGTCTGATAATCCCATAGCCATAGCGCCCATTATTGGATCTTTACGTGTGCCGGATTTAAAATCTTTAAGTTGCTTAGCTAAATAAGTTTCTTTTTGACCAGCTAAGTTAGGATACATTGGTACTGCAGAAATACCTGCTGCGCCGTGACATGCTGCACACATGCCGGCTTTCGCTTTACCTGCTGCTACATCGCCGGCAAATACAGGAGATGCCATCATAACTGTAGTTGCAATAGCTAAAGTGATTTTTTTCATAACTTCTACTCTCTTTGATGATTATAATTTAATAAGTCTAACTCGATTATATGTAAAATTGTTGAAGCTGTCGTTGGTTTTTTTTAAGCAATATTTGTAAGTCGTCCGGCTATCAGGTTAAATAACAGGTAAATATTCATTTCTGTCGTAATTCGCTATATAGAACGGTACCTTATTTCATTTGAATATTTTGCTGGTTTATTGAGTGTAAACTTTATGTTAATCAGGAGGAATTTTAATTAGGCTGATGAGTATTGAGAGTAAATTATTAGGCAACAACTTAACATTGCATATTCCAAGCAGGAAAAGCTTAGTATAATGAATATACCATTGAATAAATTTAGATAAGCATGGAAAAGATTTTAGTAAGCGCCTGTTTTTTAGGTGAAAGAGTCCGTTACAATGCAGAGGTTAGTTGTTTGTCTGATGCTGTTTTTAATAAATGGCATCAGGAAGGTCGCTTAGTTTCTATTTGTCCTGAAGTTGCCGGAGGCTTGTCAATACCCAGAGCGCCAGCTGAAATTGAGCAAAGTAGTGGAAAAGTATTTACTAAGGATGGTGTTGATAAGACTGATGCTTTTATGAATGGTGCCAATAAGGCATTGCTGTTATGCCAGCGTTACAACCTTAAATATGCTTTGTTGAAAGAGTCGAGTCCTTCTTGTGGCAGCAAATTAATATATGATGGTCACTTTGCAGAGAGAAAAATTTCCGGTCAGGGGATCACTACTAAATTATTACAAGAGCATGGTATAAAAGTCTTTTCAGAGAGAACAATCCTTGAGTTGGAAAAGTGTCTTATACCATGAGAGGATGAGTAATTAATTATTGCAATTTGTATTAAGTAATACTGGCATAATAAAAATAGTAAAGACTAGTTTAGTGCAGAGCTAAGTTCTTTTTGTTTGCCAACTTCCAGCATTTGACGAGATTTTTTGATAATAGTATTGACACTTTCAGTCACTTTAAATTCATTTATACCGATAGATACAGTTAATTGTGGAAACTTGATACCCGATTTGTTACTGATAAAACGTAGTTTTTGTACACCTTGCTTAATTTTTTGGCCAATTTCTTCAGCAATACTTTGTTCGACATCAGGTAGTAATATAATGAATTCATCCCCAGCAGAGCGTACAGGTAAACCACTGTTATCTACATAGCTACTGACTTTTTTTGCAATTTTTGTCAGTAAAACATTACTTACAACAGAGCCGAAGCGTTGATCAAATTGAGAAAATTCGTCGATATTAACAACAATAGCAGCAAGTTTTTTCTCTGGATCTTCACCTAACCAAATATCTAAATGTTGAGACATTGCTTTGCGGTTATATAAATTGGTTAAAGGATCCAGATAGATTTCCTTTTTAACCTCTTCAAGTTCATTTTTTAGCGCTTTTGTTTGTTGTTGAGTATTTAACAACAGCCGTTGAAGTTTTTGCTGTTGGTGTTTAAATTTTACTGAAGACTGGCATAGGTCTGATATTGCCAGGGATACTTTTTGTTTATCTTTTGATTGAATATGTCTGATATTTGCTTCGATAGATGAAATAAAACTATTGATTGTCTTGGTTGAATGCTGAGTATTGGTTTGTACATTCGTCAATATCTCTTCCACATCATGAACAATATCATGGCGGAATTTGCTTTGTCCAAGTACAAATTGGCGATAGACTTCTTCAATGAAAAAATTATCTAAGGATTTTCCTGAAATAATATGTTGTTCGATTGCGGTATTTAATTGGATATTTTTACCTATAATATAATCGTAACTAACCGCATAGTTTATAGGTGATGCTGCTAATTGCCATATCTGTAATTGATTTACAGATAATGCCATTCTTTCATCAGCTTGTTTTATGGAATCATGGTACTTCACTGTTCCACTCCTACATGTTAAAACTTTGTTCATACCAATTGGTATGAACAAATAGACCTTGCTGTATTCTCTAGCATTATTGTGAAAAGTGCCACTTATAAATGTAAAATTAGAGTAAAAGTTTTACTTTTGTACAAAAAAGCTGCTTTAGCCCAAGTAAATAAATACAGGAAGCTTTTAGAACACAATTTAAGGTTATTGGTTTTAGGAATGGCAAAAAAAGGAAAAGCACGCAAAGTATACCAGAGAAACAAATAGTAGGCTGTTCAATAAAGACAAGCCCCCACTATATCTAAATTTGGCAGTCCCGCTATCGTAGGTTTCCCCCTTAGACCGGTAACTTTGCGTCTCTAGCTTTCACTAGGTTTGCCCTTGTCGAGCTTTAGCAGCTCTTATATGGAGTATAGAGAATCAGATTCATTTGTAAACAAAAAAATCAATCTTTATAATCATTAAACTTGTAACGTATGATAATTCAAAGGCCTAACCAACTAAAATACATGATGTTTTTTATGAACTTTTAAGTTACTTAAGTATAGTATTATAGGTAAATTGAAAATAGGGATATAACCAGATATGACATTGAAGAAATTAATGATGTTATTTATGAGGATTATTGCCTGCTCGGTGCTTTTTTCTAATGTAGCGCTTGGTGATGAAGCTAACAGCGAACACTCAAAAAAATTGAGCAAATAAACCAATATTTTGCGTTGGATAAAGCATCGCAACCCTACGAAGATGTGGTTGAGTTCTCCCGTGAGATTATTAAAAACAGGAAAAACTTTAATAATGATGCTATCGCTAAAGTATATATATTGCTGGTAAATGTAGCGACAAACAAAGGGGATGTCGTCCGGGCATTTCAGTTTGCAACTGATGGTTTAGCGCTGCCAAGTATAGAGGGGACGACAAAACTTAATTTAATGCTGAAAGTGGCTGATGGTTACTATTATAAAGGTAAACATTATCGGGTGCTTGAAACAGCTAATCAAGCAATTGAGTTAGCAGAACAAACCTTAAATATTAAGTATCAATTAATCGCTTTTAGTTATCGTTCGATGGCTTTTGCATTGCTGGCTAAATACCAACAGGCAATTAATGATCTTTACCAGGTTGAAAGACTTATCAGTGACCATCAAGAATTATCCAATCATACTGAATTGCTCGATATATTGGCTGTTTCTCATTACTATTTAGGTGATTTTCAAACGGTTGTAGCTATTTATCAAAATATAATTAAAACTAAGTATGGGTTATCTCAGCTGCATAATATTGAAGATAGTTATTACAATTTAGCTAAAGCTTACCTTCAGTTGGGACAACTTGATGATGCATATAATGCTTTTTGGGAGGTTAAATAGTTAGCAGAAAGAAAATATGCCCCTATAAAAGGTGCATATGCGGACCTTGGTTTAGGTCAGGTTTTGTATCAGCAGCAAAATTTTCAAGCGGCATATGACACTTTAATAAAATTAGAAAAAGTATTTCAAGATCGAAATTTAACAAGGGTTTATATAAGTGCCTTAATAACTTTAGTTAAGGCATCTTTGGCAATAGGGAAAGAACCAGTTGCTTATCAATTGTTAGTTAAAATTGAGTCGTTAGTCGAAAATGTTGAATTATCAAATGAGCAAATTGAATTATATTTGTTGCTGTCGTCAATGTATCAATCGCAAGGTAAATACGAAAAAGCAGTAAAAGTTTTAACTTTATATACTCAACTAAATGAAAAATTTAATTATAGTAAAGAGCTAACCCCTTTTTTATTCGGCCCTACAAGGGATGCTAATGATAAAAGCAAGCAATTAGCGGCTAAGTTGGCAGAAAAAAGTGTTTTACATGCAACATTTTCTAATAAGTTAAACTTTCAGAGTAAATTATTAGTTTTCATGACATTGTTAGTTATTCTGCTTTTCCTTACATTAATTGGTTTGTTGTTAAAACAACGCGCTGAAAGATTAAGGCTTGCCTATAATGAAATTGAAAAGCCCGCTCATTTTCTGGCGAATCCAATTCAAACGAAACAGTTTTATCGCTTAACCTATAAAAAAGCCCGTAAATATGAATTTCCATTAGCTATACCCGTGGTCATTCAAAATGCGGGAATTTGAGGTGAATTTGAAAGTTTATCTAAAAGGCGCTTGATTGAGCAATAGCGGGCTATTGGGATTGAAAGCAACGTAGTAGATAATCTTTTAAAACGCTTCAAAACCTGCATTTTGAATGATTACGGGTATATAGGTTATTTATCGGTAAAAAACTGGCAAGAATTAACATTCCAATATAATTAAAATGCGGTAGATGACGTTGGAAAAACAATCGCTATATTAGTGAATAAATTTGTTGGTGAATTTGATTATGCGGGTTTAATCAACGAGGGTGAGTATTTAATTTTGTGTCCGTATCAAACAAATCAGGACATCAAGACTAAATTTGAAAAAATATCAGAAGCGATTGAAACAATATCTTTTGCTAATTTAGGTGACTATTCATTAAAGATTAATTATTCCTTTGATTCGCCAAACGTTCAGGATATTGATCCTTTTATATTTTTATCAAAATTAAGCGAAACGGTTAATCGAGATCAGAATAGTTTTAATCAAAGTAAATCGGATTAAACTAAAGCAGATTAAACTAAAGCAGGTTAAACTAAAGCAGGTTAAACTAAAGCAGGTTAAACTAAAGCAGGTTAAACTAAACAAACCAGAATGAAAATATAGTTTAAACAAAATGTTAAAGGGTATTATCTAACGGTAATTTGAGGAGACATATTTATTTCGCCCTCGTCCGTAATTGTTGCAGGATTTCCATTACATAATAAAATAGCCGTATTACCGTTGGCAGAATTGCGCACAAATGCTAAATCGTATCCGAATTGATTCAAACTATTAGTCGAAAATTTCTGCTCAGATGAAAGCTTATTCCATAAAACAGATTGATCAGGAGTATAATGCCTCCTTTCTAATAACACTTCTTTCATTGATGTTGCTTGCATTTACAACCTCGGTAGTCAATTAAGTAAAAAGTTCAGATATTGGCCTACACTTTAGTCCACATTGAGCGTTAATTCAACAGTTAGATCATTGACGTTAATAGTTTTTCGTATATATCATACTGATATTATACCCAAGTAGTTTATACTGTTGTTATGATTTTGTACGTGGGTGCTGAATATGAGTCAGGTATTAAACGATTTATCTGCATTGCTTAAATTAGAAGTTATCGACAAAGGGATTTATCGGGGACAAAGTCAAGATTTAGGATTACCGCAACTTTTTGGTGGGCAGGTTATGGGGCAGGCATTATCTGCGGCTCAGGAAACTGTTGATTCCAATCTTAATGTCCATTCACTGCATTCTTATTTTTTACGCCCAGGGGATGCAAAAAAGCCTGTGGTTTATGACGTTGAAAATATAAGAGATGGTCGAAGTTTTAGTACTCGTCGAGTTAAGGCGATACAAGACGGAAAAGCTATATATTATATGACCGCATCGTTTCAAATCAGTGAACAGGGGTTTGAGCATCAGGATTTAATGCCCAAAGTTCCTTCGCCGGAAGAAATACAGTCTTACAGTGATTTTATCTTTTCTCATCAAGACTATATCCCTGATCATTTAAAAGAAACATTCTTAGCTGAAAAACCAGTGGAAATTCGCCCCGTTGAACAATATAACTGGATCACACCACAAAAAATGCCGTCGGTTTGCCATATGTGGTTAAAAGCAAATGGTGATTTACCCGATGACTTGCGAATACATAC
This sequence comes from Alteromonadaceae bacterium, assembly GCA_013216015.1. Lineage (GTDB taxonomy): Bacteria > Pseudomonadota > Gammaproteobacteria > Enterobacterales > Alteromonadaceae > JABSOI01. Next base: position 117,045 of record JABSOI010000011.1, read on the forward strand.
CTACATGTTGGCTTATATATCAGATGCTCATTTTTTACCAACATCATTGATGGTACATGGTAAAAGTCATTGGGGTCCGGACATACAAATTGCGACTATTGACCATGCAATGTGGTTTCATCGTCCCTTTCGACTTGATGACTGGTTACTTTACGCAACAGAAAGCCCATCAGCGAGTGGCGGACGCGGTTTAGTACGAGGAAAAATATTTAACCGACAAGGTGAACTTGTTGCTTCTACTATTCAAGAAGGTCTTATTCGTCAGCGTTCTATTTAATTTTTCCAATCATGGCCTGAGGGGTGTTGGAAAATTCGGATGTCAAAATATGAAGCCATTGCAAATAAATGATCAAATATATCTGCTTGAATGGTTTCGTAGTTGACCCAGTCCTGATCATTACTAAAAAAGTATAACTCTAATGGTAATCCCGTGGGGGTTGCTGAAAGCTGGCGAACCATACAGGTCATCTGATGATGTACGTTTTTATTTTGTTTTAAATAAGCGTCAATATAGGCACGAAAAGTTCCTATATTGGTTAACTGGCGAGTGTTGATATTATCAGGAGTGGTTTCCCCCTGATTTTGACAAGACAGCGAGATCTCCTGCTGTTTATCACTGAGATATTTTTGTAATAATTTTATTTTATTCAGTTGATTGATTTTATCCTGATCGTAGAAGCAAATGCAGCCGATATCAATAATGATAGTTCGTTTAATTCGACGCCCTCCTGAATTATACATATCGCGCCAATTTTTAAATGATCCACTGACCAACGCATAGGTAGGTACAGTGGTAACGGTACGATCAAAATTACGTATTTTCACCATGCTTAACCCTATTTCCAACACATCACCGTCGGCACCATATTGAGGTAATTCTATCCAATCCCCTGGAGCAACCATGCGATTAACAGAGATTTGAATGCTGGCAACTAAACCTTTAATCGTATCTTGAAAAATTAGTAGTAACACAGCAGTTAATGCACCAAGACCACTGAGTAAGTAGATAGGTGATTTTTCTAGAATAAAGGAAATTGCAAGAATGGTTGCGACTAAATATATCGCTAATTTTAATATCTCAATTGTTGAGTTCAGGGGAAGATATCGTTCTTTTGCCTTTTCCTTGTACACACTTTTACTGACATTAAGTATTGCACTAATACAATGAGCAACCTGAAAGCTAATGGCCACTTTAGCAAGTATTAATAGTAAGCCAGTAAAAATATGGTCGGAGGGTAAAAGTAGTGGTGTTAAAAACAACAGAAAAAGAAAGGGTATTAACAGCGTTATCCGAGAAAACACTTGATGTTCGAGTAATAAATCGTCCCATTGATTTTTAGAATTTTGAATCACTTGTTTGATGGTAACCAAAGCTTTGTGTCTTACAAGGTAATAGCTAATTCCTGAAATAAGGAAAATAATACTGCTGCTGATCAGTATACTTGTAAGCGATAATAAATTTATTGCTACACCTTGGTTTGACAACCATTGCTTGATTAATTCGTACATCAAAATTCCTTACTAGTTTAAAGGATTAAACTTATGTCAGTAAATGAGAGCTTAATTGTGATATTTCAACATAAAATTGTGGTTTGGTGGAGTATTTTGAGAAAAAAAGTGTATCCTATTTAGTCCAGTAATTAAAACCATTTAAAGAAGATTAATTCATTAATTAAAATGGACCCTATACTGATAGGTATTATACCTTATGAGAAAAGTAGATCACTAAAGATAGCATTTTTAAGGCATGAACAATCCTGCATTTCCAACAAGTAATTTGGGTATAGTTTGGGTATAGATGGGCATAAGCGAAAATTGGAGGATAAATGAATTTTAAACGAGCAGTAATAAAAGTTGGTAGTGCTTTGGTCTCGCCAGATGGCAAAGGTTGCAGTGGCAAATATTTATTATCCATAGCGCGTTTTATTACTGAGTGCCGTCAAGAAGGAAGAGAGATCATATTAGTTTCTTCCGGCAGTGTTGCTGCGGGACGTAATTTAATCCAACACGGCTCACCTATTCCCTCTATTTCAGCTAAACAAGCAATGGCATCGGTTGGGCAAATGCAAATGATGGCAAACTGGCAACGCTTTTTTGATGTGCCTTGTAGCCAGTTATTAGTTACTCATGGAGATTTAAAAGATCGTCAGCGTTACATTAATATTAAAAATACGCTGCGTACTCTGTTAGCCAACGATATTATTCCTATTGTTAATGAAAATGATACGGTTGCGATTGATGAACTCAAGGTTGGTGATAATGATAACCTTGCGGCATTAGTTGCTTTAGTCAGTGAAGCCGACAGCTTGTTTATATTAAGTGATGTTGATGGTGTTTTTAATAAAGATCCTCGAAGTAACCCTGATGCCGTCATGTTCTCTGAAATTGAACACATTACTGATGAAATTTATCAAATGGCTGGCGGCACGACCAATCATCTGGCAACAGGTGGCATGCTGACAAAAATACAAGCCGCAGAAAAAGCCGTTGATAATGGCATTAATACCTACATTGTAAATGGAAGTCGCAGTGAGGTATTTGATAGTATTTTAAGAAAAGAGAATCCCGGCACACATTTTATTGCAAGAAATGCAGCGGATAAGGCGAAAAAATATTGGCTTAAACATACATTAAAAAGCAACGGTCAATTATTTTTGGATGCCGGTGCAGTTAATGCTGTGGTAAATAAGGGCGCATCGTTACTGCCTTCAGGTATTGTGGCACTAGCAGGAAAATTCAATGCTGGCGATTCCATCGACCTGGTTAATGCAGATAACCAGCAAATTGTCGCTAAAGGAATTTGTCAATATAACCATCGTGATCTACTTAAAATCCAAGGGCAGAAAAGTAACGAGATACAAACAATTTTAGGTTTCTGCCTGAGTAAAGTTATTGTACATCGAGATGATATGGTCGTGCTGGTCAAATAAATGTTTATGTGAAATAAGCGGGATAAAAGAAAAAAGCGGCACAAGAATTAACGTGTGCCGCAAGTAATAGAGCAATAGTGCTTAACTTTTAACAAAGGTTAAAGCTGGGGATCCCAATATTAAGAATTGGTTTCAAGAATACGTTTCATATCTGTCATATAACCACGCAATTCTTTACCAACAACTTCCACACCATGGCTGCGGATGGCTTCATTAACTTCAATTAAACGTACATTATCAACAGCATTTGATGTTTCTTTGAAACCTTCACCCAATTCTTCAGGGCTTAATTTGCTAACAAAATCGGTAAGTAAAGGTACTGCGGCATGAGTAAATAAGTAGTTTCCGTATTCTGCGGTATCAGAAATAACTACGTTCATTTCATATAATTTATTACGGGCAATACAGTTAGCAATTAATGGTGTTTCGTGTAATGACTCGTAGTAGGCTGATTCATCAATAATACCCGCAGCAACCATGGCTTCAAATGCTAATTCAACACCTGCTTTGATCATCGCAACAACGAAAATGCCTTTATCGTAATATTCCTGCTCGGTAATTTCGGTATCACAATCAGCTGCTTGCTCAAAAGTTGAATCAGCTGTTTCAGCGCGCCATTTTAATAAGTTTACATCATCATTTTTCCAGTCTTGCATCATAGTTTCAGAGAAACGACCTTCAATAATATCATCCATATGTTTTTCAAATAGTGGACGTAAAATTATTTTTAACTCTTCTGACATATCAAACGTTTTAATTTTTGCAGGGTTTGACAGGCGATCCATCATGTTGGTGATACCGCCGTGTTTCAGGCCTTCAGTAGTGGTTTCTAAACCATACTGTAATAACTTACGTGCATAAGCTGCGTCCATACCGTTGGCAATAAGTTGTTGATGACCTAATACTGCGGCAGTTTGCAACATGCCACAAAGAATGGTTTGCTCACCCATTAAATCAGATTTTACTTCTGCAATGAATGATGATTCAAGTACACCAGCGCGATCGCCACCTGTAGCCGAAGCGTAAGCTTTTGCAATAGCTAAACCGTTACCTTGAGGATCATTTTCAGGGTGAACAGCAATTAGGGTAGGTACACCAAAACCACGTTTATATTCTTCACGCACTTCGGTACCCGGACACTTAGGAGCAACCATTACTACAGTGATATCTGAACGAATTTGCATGCCTTCTTCAACAATATTAAAGCCATGAGAATAAGACAGAGTTGCACCTTGTTTCATTAATGGCATTACTGCTGTTACTGCAGAAGTATGTTGTTTATCAGGTGTCAGGTTTAATACTAAATCAGCTTGAGGGATTAGTTCCTGGTAGTTGCCTACCGTAAAGCCGTTTTCTGTCGCCCATTGCCAAGACTGACGTTGTTCAGCAATAGCCGCGTCACGTAAAGCGTAAGAAATGTTTAATCCTGAATCACGCATGTTTAAACCTTGGTTTAAACCTTGTGAACCACAACCGACAATAACGATATTCCAATCCTTTATAAAATTACAACCATCACTGAATTCAGCTCGTTTCATAAAACGGCACTTGCCTAATTGTGATAATTTTTCGCGTAAGCTTAAGGTATTGAAATAGTTGGCCATGGTGTTCTCCCGAGACTTGATATAAGTCGAATTTAATAAAGTGGTAAATTTTAGTAGCAAAAATATGTTTGCAAAATTTAACGATAAAACAATCATAGTCTAATATTCACGTTGCTGAAAATGATATATTTGCACTGTTACGTTGCGTAATATGCAATAATAAAAAATAATGTGAGCAGACAATATGATTTCTAACCTAAATAACTACTTTTTTTCACAGTCATTAACATAGGCGAAGAGGTAAGAAGAGGTAATAGTATGGATTTGAAATCACTGGCAATGTTTAAACATTTAGCACAAAGCTTACATTTTGGTAAAACGTCTCTAGCATTTCATGTGAGTCCGTCAACCTTAAGTCGCGCCCTGCAACGAATGGAAGATGAAACGGGATGTGTTTTGTTACATCGTGATAATCGCAAGGTACTTTTAACCGATGCTGGCAGGCAATTCCAACTTTATGCCGAGCAACAACTTGAGCAATGGCAGCTGCTAAAGCTTTCCCTGAATCAACAACAAGCTGAATTAACAGGGAAATTACATATTTATTGTTCGGTTACTGCGGCTTATAGTCATTTGCCGCCATTGCTTGATCGTTTTCGTCAAGAGCATCCACTCGTTGAAATAATGTTAACCACCGGAGATGCAGCAGACGCGCTTGAACAAGTTCAGCAACAAGGGGTAGATTTTGCTATTGCTGCTAAACCTGAAAATTTATCGGGTTGTTTTTATTTTCATCATTTAGCTGAAATACCGATAGCTGTGATCGCTCCGACAATGGCATGTAAAGTTCAGCAGTTACTTCAGCGAGAGGCATTGGATTGGTCAAAAATCCCTATTATTTTACCCGAGCATGGCCCTGCCCGAAAGCGCTTCGAACAATGGTATCGAAAAAAACAACAAGGCAAACCGAATATCTACGCTACGGTTTCTGGTCACGAAGCACTCGTTAGTATGGTTGCCTTAGGTTGCGGTGTTGGTATTTCACCACAGGTGGTTGTTGATAATAGTCCGGTAAAAGATCGGGTGCAATATTTATCACAGGTGGGAAAAATAGCACCTTTTGAGTTAGGTGTTTGTTGTTTAAAGCAACGTCGTCAGCAGCCTCTACTTAAGGCTTTCTTTGAAGCGATAAGTTGATGCGATACGCCAGATTCAGAGTCCTTGGGTTAAATGTCGCAATAACCGATCCATAGCCCTATATGATAAAGCCTCAATGAGGTGTTCATGTTCAATATTCTCTATTGCTTTAATATCAGCTATGGTTCTGGAAATTTTTAGAATTTTGTGGTGTGCCCGGGTTGATAATCCCAGTTTTTCTACTGCGAGTTCTAAAAACTCATTATTTTCGGCATTCAAATTACAGTGTAGCCTGACTTCTGCACTGCCCAGGTGAGCGTTAGCTTTTCCTTGTCGCATTATTTGTCGTTGTCGGCATGCCTGTACCCTTTGCTGGATCTGGGCGCTGGTTTCAATCTTATTTACTGAATTAATATTAGCCGAATTGGCCCATATGCCTTTAGGTAATCGGGCAACTTCTATTTGAATATCTATACGGTCAAGAAATGGACCTGATAATCGATTTAAGTAGCGCAACACTTGCTCAGGGGTACTGCGATTATCATTGTAAAATCCTGTTGGACTGGGATTCATTGCTGCAACCAATTGAAAGCGCGCTGGAAAGGTTTGTTTGTGCATAGCTCTGGAAATGGTGACTTCGCCAGATTCCATAGGTTCACGAAGCACATCGAGTACTTTTCGCTCGTATTCAGGTAATTCATCAAGAAATAAAACGCCATTATGTGCTAATGAAATTTCCCCCGGTTGCGGCTGGCTACCACCACCAACTAATGCGGCTGATGACGCGGTGTGATGCGGAGCTCGAAAGGGTCGGGTCAGCCAGGAGTTAGAGTCTATCTGCTGATGGCAAATTGATTTTATTGCAGCTGTAGCTAAAGCCTCTTGTTCAGTCATTTCGGGTAAAATACCGGGTAGCCGACTGGCCAACATGGTTTTCCCTGTACCCGGAGGGCCGATAAAAAGTAAGTTATGTGAACCACTTGCTGCAATTTCAAGTGCTCGTTTTGCTAAGGGTTGACCAATAACATCAGCAATATCTAATTGATCTTTAATGTGAACTTTTTGGTGTGTACTTTCTTCTACAAATGGTAATGGCTGCTGTCGGGCAAAATGTGGATATAACTGAGTTAAATGTTCAATTGCATGTATATTTGCTTGTTTTACCCAACTTGCTTGTTCGGCGTTTTGTTTGGGTATAATCAAAGCTCGGTTGCTTTTACTACAGGCCATCGCCATAGGTATTTCACCAATAATAGGTCGAAGTTCACCGGATAATGCCAATTCTCCGGCAAACTCATAAGCGCTTAAATCTGTTTGTGGTAATTGTTCTGACGCAGCGAGAATGCCTACTGCAATGGGTAAATCAAATCGGCCGCCTTCTTTGGGCAGATCAGCAGGTGCCAAGTTTACGGTAATACGTTTTGCCGGAAATTCATAACCACAATTGATAATCGCACTGCGCACCCGCTCTTTAGATTCTTTTACTGAAGTTTCGGGTAACCCAACAATATTGAAAGCAGGTAAACCATTGGCCAAGTGCACTTCAACGGTAACCAGAGGAGATTCAAGGCCGATACGGGCTCGGCTGTAGACGTATGATAATGACATAAAATTCCCTTTTAATTTTTTAAAATTTAATCCTTTAATATATTCAGTGTAATTAGTTGTTAAATAAATTGCGAGTGCTATATTTTATATTAAGGAAAGAAAATAAAATATGTCCTTTAAAAATGCTATAACAAAAAGCTTGCGTTAAACATTAGACTTATGGTACTAATCTTAATAGGTTGAAACCAACAGACTTTATTGCAATAATATTGTAAGAAAAAACAGGATTACCGAATAAATATGCAAAAATTTAGCTTAGTGATTATTAACATTCTCATCGTGGTGATTATAAAATCATCGCGGGGGTATTAGTTGAGCTAAAGAAAATAGCGAACAGAACTACCAACCCCCGTACTGAAAAGCACGGGGGTTTTTTTATAACTACTTTTTGGAGAGGAAATTATTTAATTAAAATAGCGGTATTTTTGCTTAAGTTAATAATTGTAAAAACACAAGTGGAAAGTGAATGATAATTGAATAGTTTTAAACGAGCACATGGTAAGCAAAAAACCTCAAACTGGCGGAACAGTATTATTTAACGTGTTACAGCAACATGGAGTTGAACACGTTTTTGGCTACCCGGGTGGTGCTATTATGCCGATTTATGACGCTTTATATGACAGTGATATTAAACATTTTCTTTGTCGTCATGAGCAAGGGGCATCATTTTCTGCAATTGGTTATGCCCGAGCGTCTCAAAAAGTAGGAGTTTGCCTGGCAACTTCAGGACCAGGAGCAACAAATTTAATCACTGGCCTTGCCGATGCGTTAGCAGATTCAATTCCTGTCGTTGCCATTACAGGGCAAGTGGCAACTTCTTCTATGGGCTCTGATGCTTTTCAGGAAATAGACATTTTTGGTTTGTCATTAGCCTGTACCAAACATTCTTTTCAGGTACGTGATGTAAATGAGCTTGCAGACATCTTGCATCAGGCATTTGCTATCGCTCTTGAAGGTCGTCAAGGGCCCGTGTTAGTAGATATTCCAAAAGATATTCAGCTGGCTATTGTTGATAAACCAGTAGACAACATTTACGTTGCTAAACGGACATTAGTTGATAGTAAGGTTAATCCCCAATTGAAAATAGAGTCCGCGAATATAGGTACGGCGCTGGCGCTATTGAAACAAGCTAAAAAACCAATACTTTATGTAGGTGGTGGTGTTGGTATGGCTGATGCGGTTACAGAATTGCGAGAGTTTATTTCTGTTACAGATATACCCAGTGTGTCAACGTTAAAAGGATTGGGTGCAGTAAATCCTTCCGATGAGTGTTATTTAGGTATGCTTGGTATGCATGGCACTAAAGCTGCGAATTTTGCCGTACAGCGATGTGATTTATTAATTGCTGTAGGTGCTCGGTTTGACGACAGGGTTACCGGAAAACTTGCGGAATTTGCACCACATGCCAAGATTATTCATTTTGATATAGATCAAGCCGAAATTAATAAACGTCGTAAAGTTGATGTATCTATTTTAGGCGACTTAAAAGTTAATTTACCAGCGTTGGCAGCTCCTTTATCGATTCATGAATGGCATGGCGAATGTAAGCACATGCGCGAAAGTTTTGTCTGGCAATATGATCATCCGGGGGAAACTATTTTTGCGCCAGCAGTATTAAGTGAAATTAGCCGTACGATGGTGAAAAATACCGTAGTTACTACAGATGTGGGGCAGCATCAAATGTGGGCGGCACAACATATGACATTTGAACACCCTACTAATTTTTTAACCAGTGGTGGCATGGGTACTATGGGCTTTGGGGTGCCTGCCGCTATTGGTGCACAAATAAGTCGCCCAGACGATACTGTAATTGCGGTAACGGGAGATGGTTCTTTTATGATGAATGTTCAAGAACTATCAACAATTAAACGTTTTCAACTTCCAGTAAAAATAGTCCTTATTGATAACAGTAAGTTAGGAATGGTTCGTCAGTGGCAGGACTTATTTTTTGATGGTCGTTTAAGTGAAACAGATTTATCAGACAACCCGGACTTTGTCATGTTGGCCAATGCCTTTGATATCAAGTCAAAAGTGATCACCAAAAAAGAACAAGTCAGCGCAGCAATTAATGAAATGTTAACTCATGAAGGTGCCTATTTACTGCAAGTAAAAATAGATGCCAGTGATAATGTCTGGCCTTTAGTACCCCCAAATACCGCAAATGATAAAATGATGGAGAGCACCTAATATGCAACAACATACTTTACGGATAACCGCACAAGATCAACCAACTGTTCTGGAGCGCTTGTTACAAGTGACTCGTTACAGAGGTTTTATTGTTACAGGCATGACCATGTTTGGGAGGGTTGATGAAAGTGTTCTGGATATTGAACTAACCGTACAAAGTGAAAAATCAATAGATCATTTACATAACCAGTTAAACAAATTAATTGATGTAGATGGTATTAGTGTTAAGAAAAGCGATGCTTTGCAGTGTCCTACGTAAATTGTATTTAGCTACTAAAATATGCCTATCCAGAAGCAAGCTAAGAGCTAACTACCGGTAGGTATCAGAGCAACTGAACGTAATAATTAAATGCAGCGAAGCACAATAAAATCTGGCTCTGCATAGACTTAACTTTACTCAAATTTAAAATTAATGGATATCAAAATATTATGCCTAAATTAAGATCTGCAACTTCCACTCAAGGCCGTAACATGGCAGGCGCCCGGGCGCTTTGGCGCGCCACAGGCATGACAGATGACGACTTTGGCAAACCTATTATTGCGGTAGTAAATTCATTTACCCAATTTGTTCCAGGACATGTGCATTTAAAAGATATGGGGCAATTAGTTGCTGGCGCTATTGAAAAAGCTGGTGGTGTTGCTAAAGAATTTAATACTATCGCGGTAGATGATGGCATCGCAATGGGGCATAGCGGTATGCTCTATAGTTTACCCTCCCGCGATTTAATTGCTGATTCTGTTGAATATATGATTAATGCACATTGCGCCGACGCTATGGTTTGTATTTCAAACTGCGACAAAATTACTCCGGGCATGATGATGGCGGCAATGCGTTTGAATATACCGGTAATATTTGTTTCTGGTGGGCCGATGGAAGCGGGTAAAACCAAGCTGTCAGATCAAATTATTAAACTTGATCTGGTTGATGCCATGGTCCAAGGGGCTGATCCTAAAGTTTCTGACGAGCAAAGCGATCAAATAGAACGTTCAGCTTGCCCTACTTGTGGTTCATGCTCTGGTATGTTTACGGCGAACTCTATGAATTGTCTGGCTGAAGCGCTAGGTTTAGCCTTGCCGGGTAATGGTTCAATGCTGGCAACCCATGCAGATCGCAAACAATTATTCCTGCAGGCAGGTGAACAAATTGTGAAACTTACGAAACGTTATTATAACGAAGACGATGAGTCAGCATTACCTCGCAACATTGCCAATAAAGCAGCGTACGAAAATGCAATGTGCCTGGACATTGCCATGGGTGGTTCAACCAATACGGTACTTCATTTATTAGCAACGGCACATGAAGCGGATATTGACTTTACCATGGACGATATTGATCGTTTATCCCGTTTAGTGCCACACTTGTGTAAAGTTGCACCTTCAACTCCAAAATACCATATGGAAGATGTGCATCGTGCCGGTGGTGTTGTGGCAATATTAGGTGAATTAGCACGTGCAAATCTGTTAAAGACCGATACCGTGAACATTTTAGGTACTACTTTAGCTCAATTGCTGGCCAAATATGATGTTACCGTTACTGAAGATCAGGCAATAAAAGATTTTTACCGTGCTGGCCCTGCTGGTATTCGTACCACCCGGGCATTCAGTCAAAATTGTCGCTACGATAGTTTAGATGTTGACCGTGAAAACGGTTGTATTCGCACCCTGGAAAATGCCTTTTCACAAGATGGTGGTTTAGCGGTATTGTCAGGCAACATTGCCCTTAATGGTTGTATCGTTAAAACCGCAGGTGTTTCACAAGACAATTTGGTTTTTACAGGTCCTGCACATATTTTTGAAAGTCAGGATGACGCTGTAGCCGGCATTCTAGACGGTAAAGTAGTTGCTGGTGAAGTCGTGGTTATTCGTTATGAAGGACCTAAAGGTGGTCCTGGCATGCAGGAAATGTTGTATCCAACAACGTACCTGAAATCTATGGGGTTAGGTAAAGCGTGTGCATTGATCACTGATGGTCGGTTTTCTGGTGGTACTTCGGGTTTATCTATTGGTCATGTTTCTCCGGAAGCTGCTGATGGCGGTGCAATAGCTTTGGTTGAAAAGGGGGACATTATTCATATTGATATTCCTAATCGTGTAATTAAACTCAATGTTAGTGATGAAGAATTAGCGCAGCGAAAAGTTGCAATGGCTGCAAAAGGTAAACAAGCCTGGAAACCGGTAGATCGCGTACGCCCAATTAGTTATGCCCTGAAAAATTATGCCATGTTAGCCACTAGTGCCGACAAAGGAGCGGTACGTAATCGTGCTCTGCTTGACGGTAATGAAGAAAATGGTGAAACCTGATGACCGAAACTGAAAGTCTTGAGTTTAGTGAAAATCGTATACTGATCGAAAATCAGGAACTCGCGCTGGATTACTTACGCCGAATTCTGATAGCACCTGTTTATGATGTTGCAGTAGAAACTGAATTAACACCATTAACAAAGTTATCAACGCGCTTAGGGCATCAAATTTTCTTGAAGCGAGAAGATCAGCAGCCCGTGCATTCCTTTAAGTTGCGCGGTGCTTATAATAAATTATCAAATTTGTCTGAAGAACAGTGTATTCACGGTGTGGTTGCTGCTTCTGCCGGCAATCATGCTCAAGGATTAGCATTGGCAGCAAATAAACTGGGTATTAGCGCTACTATTGTAATGCCAATTACCACTCCAGATATTAAAGTTGATAATGTTCGTCGTTTGGGTGGGGAAGTTCGTTTAATTGGCAAAAGTTTTAATGAAGCACAAATTGCATCGATTGCTTTTGCCCGCGATGAAAATAAAACGTTGATACATCCGTTTGATGATGTAGATGTTATTGCAGGTCAAGGTACAGTCGCGAGAGAATTATTGCAGCAGCAACCAAATCTTGATGTGGTGTTTATACCTGTTGGTGGAGGTGGTTTGTTAGCCGGCATGGCGGTTTATTTAAAACAATTGCGACCTGACATAAAAATTATTGGCGTAGAAGCTCAAGACTCTGCGTGTTTAAAGGCTGCTATGGAAGCGGGTGAACCGACAGATCTGGAGGAGGTTGGATTATTTGCTGACGGTGTTGCAGTAAAGCGTATTGGCCAACATACTTTTAATTTGATCCAACGTTATTGTGATGAAGTGATCACGGTGACGACGGATGAAATTTGTTCTTCAATTAAAGATATTTTTGAACAAACCAGAGTTATTGCAGAGCCAGCTGGTGCTGTTTCTTTGGCTGGTTTACAAAAATATTGTCTAAGTAACAAAACAAATTCTCAAGGTAATGAGTCGTTAGCCGCTATTTTGTCCGGGGCAAATATGAACTTTCATAGTTTGCGTTATGTTTCAGAGCGTTGTGAATTAGGCGAGAAAAAAGAAGCTATATTATCGGTGGCAATACCTGAAGAAAAAGGAAGTTTTAGACTATTCTGTAAAACACTGGCTGGGCGGGTGATCACCGAGTTTAATTATCGTTATGTTGGCGCTTGTGCAAAACAAAAGCAAGCGAATATATTTGTAGGTGTTCGACTTGGAAGTGAAGTTGATGAACGTCAGAAATTAGTGAACTTATTACAGCAAGCTAATTATCAAGTTAATGATTTTACCGATAATGAATTAGCAAAATTGCATGTTCGCTATATGATAGGTGGCCCAATAGCAGCACCGATGCAAGAGCGGATCTTTCGTTTTGAATTCCCGGAATATCCGGGAGCATTAGAATTATTTCTGGAGACATTAGGTGAACTCTGGAATATCACCCTATTTCATTACCGTAATCATGGCGCGGCTTTCGGGCAGGTTTTAGCAGGATTCGAAGTTGAAAATGAAGACCAACTTGAGTTTTTCAATCACTTAAAAGCTCTGGGTTATCAGTGGCAGGAAGAAACTGATAATGAGGTTTATCAGGAGTTTTTAACTGAGTAGTGTCCATCCATAAACGGATGTCTCACTGGCACAATATAAACACCACAGGATAAGGTTCTTTAGAATGACTAAACGTCCATATCTTGTAGCGTTTATATTGCACCACTGGATCGCCTTCGCTACGACTCCGTTTCAGGACAAATACGAAGTAACTTTCTATCATTTTCATATGAATTCATATTGCATATATGAATTCATATGAGCATTGTGAATTTATATGAAAAGTTGATGAGAAAACCTCATGAGTGATAATTGGCACTATCCACGATCTGAGTTAGCCAAGCAATATGCAATGCGTTTGCAAGATACTTTGTTTTCAAGAATTGCTACGTATTATTGTTTTTGGCTAAATTTAGAGTTAATTTCTTAGTTTTAAGGTACTAGTGCATTGTTGCATAACGTGGTAGACGTTACGGTTCTAAAGGAATATTCAATCCAATTTTGACACTCTCCATTGCAACAGTAGAGTGAAACTTTTGAATATTGAGATTGTTAAAGAATAATTTTCGGGTTAATTGTTCATACTTAAGCATATTTTCAGCGGCAATGATTAAAATAAAATCCACATTTCCCGTGACGTAGTAACATTGCTGTACTTCTTCGTGTTCAAGCATTTGAGCTTTAAACTCATCAATAGTTTTCGCACCTCCTTGTTTCATGATGATTTCAACGATAACGGTTACGTAGCCCCCGAGTGACGAACCGTTTAGAACAGCCACTTCTTTTTGGATAACCCCTGATCCCCGTAATTTTTTAATACGTCGTTGGCAAGCGGTTGCTGATAAACCTACTTGATGGCCAATTTCTTCAGTTGTTATTCGACTGTTTTTTTGCAGTAATTTTAAAATGTGCTTGTCAAAAACATCCATAACGCAGTATTACCTCTTATAATTCGAATAAAAGCCGCAAGGCGCACCTGTAAATCAATATTTTCAGCGTAGCATCAATGCTGATCTATTAAAATAACCTCAAAGTAATAGTTTTGCATAAAGGTTTAGATTGTTATGGTTAAAATAAATAATAAGAAAATGGCAGGAGCTGGATTTGGCCTTTTGGCTTCACTGCTTTGGGGTGCCTGGCCAGTTATTTCAAAACTGGCGACTAATGACAATTTGTTGCCTGCTGATCTTACCGCTTTACGGTTTGGGGTAGCGGGCTGTTTATTGCTTCCTGTATTGCTATATCAAGGTATTAAATTAAAATATATTGCCAGAAAAGGAATAATTTTAGCTATTGCCGCTGGTGCTCCTTACGTATTACTTGCTACATCAGGGTTGAGTTTTGCTCCGAATGCCCATTTTGGCATTATTGCTCCAAGTTCTATGCTGGTATTTGCAACAATTGGTAGTGTTTTATGGTTACGTGAACCTATTCGTACTGCCCGCGTGCTTGGTGTTTTACTTATTTTGTCGGGGATCCTTGTCGTAGGAGGCAATAGTCTGAGTGACGTTTCCATTGATACTCTGCTTGGTGATCTGATGTTTCTGGGATGTGGTTTGCTTTGGGCCAGTTATACTCTGCTTTGTAAGCACTGGGACATTAATCCCTGGACAGCAACAGCACTTGTATCAGTGGTTTCAATGTTCATTTACCTACCTATTTACCTGTTTGGTTTTGATAGTCAATTATCACATGTTTCCATCAACACGTTAGTACTGCAAGGTCTTTTTCAAGGTGTGGTCGTTGCTATTCTGGCTTTGTATTTCTATTCTAAAGTCGTTACTTTACTTGGTTCGGGCAAAGGGGCTATTTTTACTGCGTTGGTACCACCAGTTTCAATGTTACTTGGTGCAATTTTACTCAATGAACAAATATCTTTGGGGGAGTACGTTGGGCTAGGTTTTGTTTGTACCGGAATGTTATTAGCTTTAGAGTTATTCCGCTTTCCCACCGCAATGCTGTTAAATAACCCCAAGGATAAGTTCATGTAAATCAGTAGTGATTGTTATTATTAATAATAAAATTAATGATAAATCGTGCACACTTTGCATCAATATATTTATTTGAATTTCTGTTTAAAGAAAAAGTAAATAGCAGGTTGATATTTTTAAAGTTGTTTGAATTACAAGCTGAATTGACACAAAGGATAACCTTAAGTAACCTTTATGTAGATAAATGATCAAAGAAATGTAAAATGGAAATACAAGATTTAATTAACCGGTTAGATTGAGTTTCATCGAAAGGAATTAGCGTTTTTCAACCCAAATGCAGGAAAGAATTTATTTCAAAATGAAATGTCATGATTTTTAGATAACAAACATCTTTTGAAGCTCTTTACTCTAGATATATTAAGGAGCCAGAGTTCTGATTATAAAGAGAAAGATTAACCTATATTTGAAGACTAACACCATTCTCTCGTGACAAGGAAGTTATCTATTATTCTGTGTATTATTTGTTATTCCAACCACATATAAATATTTTTAGTAAACCATTACATAAATGTACTTTTGGTTACAGAGTATTTTGTGAGAAAATACGAAGCTGTTAGTAACATGAAGGAAATAACTATGGCTGAAAGTACCACAAGCCAATCGGAAACCGAAAATTCACTTGCTGAACGGGAAATAGAAAGTTTTGCGCCAATAGCGGCAACGAAGCGTATTGATGCTATGGATATTCTGCGTGGTTTTGCCTTAATTGGCATATTATTGATGAATATTGAGTTTTTTAATCGAGCCTTGTTTCATTCGCTTACATTCGATCTCAGTTTGACAGGTCTGGACCATGCTGCTGGTTGGTTAGTTCGGTGTTTTGTCGAAGGTAAATTCTATAAATTATTTGCTTTGCTTTTTGGTATGGGCTTTGCGGTAATGTTAATCAGGGCAAGAGAGGATAATCGACCTTTTGCTGCATGGTTTATCCGACGAATGATGGTACTTTTGAGTTTTGGTTTGTTCCATATGATCTTTATCTGGGGAGGTGATATTCTGCTTAATTATGCTTTCACAGGGTTAGTTTTTCTTGGGTTGATCTATGTATTGCGCATAGAACGATTAAAAAAATATGATAATCCAGGCTTTTTTTTGAAATTAGGTTTGATATGGCTAGCCGTTCCATTTATCGCGATATCAATTGGTGGTATAGGTTATGGTGTTGGTTTTGATCATGAAAAATTAGTTCAACGTTGGCAGGAAGAGCAGAAAATTACTTCAATGGTTGCATCACAGGAAGAATCTTTTAACGAGCAAGTAGCAAAGAATGAAAATAGTGAATCATTATTAGTTGACGATTCAATCGATAAAGGTTTGATAGAAAATAACGTATCATTAGACACCAATGAAAATAAAACTACTGAAAAAAGTGAAGACGTAACAGATGAAGCTGTTGAAAATGAAGAATTGACGGAGGAGGAGGAACGTCAGCAAACAGTGACAGAAATACTCAAAGGCAAACAAAGTATGGATACAAGAGTAAATAAAGATCTTGCCGCCTATACTCAAGACAGTTATTGGAAAGCAACAGTTTACCGTGTTGAGTTTGCGAAGAATTTAGTTTCTTTCTCTCCAATATTCACTTTTACATTATTATTGCCAATATTTTGCTTAGGTTACTGGTTAATATCTAGCGGTATCATGAGAAATCACCGGGAGAAAAAACATATATTTAAACCTATGGCATGGATTGGTATGAGTTTAGGATTAATTTTAACTGTTGGCGGATTAATCATTATACAACACCCGGCGGTTGCGGAAATTAAAATAGTAAGGTGGGCTGGAAATACATTATATTCAGTAGGGCAATTTGTAATGGCTGCTGGTTATTTAGGTTTGATTGTTTGTTTGATTGGTACAAATCGCGGAAATGCTTGTTTAAGTTGTTTGGCTCCTTTGGGGCGTATGGCGTTAACGAATTACATTATGCAGTCAGTTATTTTGACTAGTGTGTTTTATGGTTACGCCGGTGGCTTGTATGGACAAATATCAAGAGCACCACAAATGTTAATGGTTTTAGTTATTATTGTTTTTCAAATACTATTTTCACGCTGGTGGTTAAATCGTTATCAATTCGGTCCGTTAGAATGGGTGTGGCGTAGTTTGACATACAAAAGGTTTCAACCGATGAAGATTAATCCGGTAAGTCTTTAATTATTGCGCTAACGATCAGCTTTGGGTGGGAATTAATAAATAGAAAGCAATATATGAAAAGTAATACCAGATAACATAACTAATATAAAAAAAGGAGCGAGCATAATTTTTATTCTGCCTGCTCTTTTATCCCGCTGAATAGGGCTTAACTTGATTCGCCTTGTTCACCGCTCGCTAGTTTCTCTTCAAGTTCAGCCAATTTTGTTTCCAAAGCTGTTAGTTGTTGACGAGTTTTAATAAGAACTTGAGTTTGTACGTCAAATTCTTCACGGGAAACTACGTCTAATTGAGATAATTTGTTTTGTAATATTGATTTAGTTTTATCTTCAAGATCATTCGCTAAATTTTTTAAGCTACTGGGAATCGCATCGGCGACTTGTTTGGCTATGTCTTCAATTTTTTTGGCATTAATCATAAATATCTCTAGGTTGAGTTAATTAGCTATAATAGTACAAAATATGGATTATTAAGCAAAATATCAAGAGAAGAAATAGATTAGCTATTTTTCCTTAAGCCAAAATGAGGTAAAATCAGCGGGTTAATCGTTAAAGTGTCTCGGCTTTCCCATCAATTTTTATCCTTAAGATGTTAAATAATCACAATGAAATTAAATCCCGGTCAAAATGAAGCAGTAAAATATGTCAGTGGTCCATGCCTGGTCCTAGCTGGCGCAGGCAGTGGTAAAACGGGGGTTATCTGTCAGAAAATTGCGTATCTGATCCAGAAGTGTGGTTATAAAGCGAGAAATATTGCCGCGGTAACTTTTACCAATAAAGCAGCACGCGAAATGAAAGAACGTGTTGGAAAGATGCTTGGTAAAGATTTAACTCGTGGCTTAACGGTATCAACTTTCCATTCTTTAGGTTTAGATATTGTTCGTCGGGAGATTAAAACTTTAGGTTATAAACCTGGTTTTACTTTATTTGACGATCAAGACAGCATGGCTTTATTAAAAGAACTCACTGCGGATGAATTTGATGGTGACAAAGATTTATTAAGTAAGCTGCAATCGATGATTTCAAACTGGAAGAATGATTTGCATTTACCTGATGCGGCAATAAAAATGTCTGGTGATGCTGATACTGCTCAATACGCGGAATTCTATGCGAGTTATCAAAAACACATGAAGGCTTTTAATGCGCTGGACTTCGATGACTTAATTTTAATTCCGACATTATTATTAAAGAATTTTCCGGAAGTCAGAAATCGCTGGCAAAATAAAATCCGTTACATGTTAGTGGATGAATATCAGGATACCAATGCCAGTCAGTATGAAATGGTTAAACTTATTGCTGGCGAAAAAGGACTTTTAACGGTAGTTGGTGACGACGATCAGTCAATATATTCATGGCGGGGTGCTAAACCACAAAATTTAGTCTTGCTTGGGGAGGATTATCCCAGTCTAAAATTGATTAAGTTAGAGCAAAATTATCGTTCAAGTGGCCGTATTTTAAAATGCGCCAATGTGCTGATTGCCAATAATCCTCATGTTTACGATAAAGCATTATTTAGTGAATTAGCCTACGGTGTTGAGCTGCGGGTAATACAAACTAAAAATGAAGAAAATGAAGTTGAGCGTATTGTTGGCGAATTAATCGGTCACCGTTTCTTGAATAAGAGTCAGTTTAGAAATTATGCAATTTTATATCGTGGTAATCATCAATCACGTTTATTAGAAAAAGCATTAATGACCAACCGTATTCCGTACAAAATCAGTGGTGGTACTTCGTTTTTTTCACGCTCTGAAATTAAAGACGTGATGGCGTATTTAAGGGTATTGGTGAATCCTGATGATGATAATGCTTTTTTACGGATTGTAAATGTACCACGTCGTGAAAACGGGCCAACAACATTAGAAAAATTGGGTAGTTACGCTAATATTAGACAAATTAGTATGTTTGCTGCAAGTTTTGAGCTTGGCTTGGAGCAACATTTAACGGGACGAGGCTTAGTTAGTATTCAACGTTTCACAAACTGGTTGGTGGGAACGGCTGACCACGCTGAACGAGGTGATACCGCAGCAGTATTACGGTCAATGATCCGCGAAATTAACTATGAAGATTGGTTATACGATACATCACCCAGTGCGAAAGCTGCAGAAATGCGAATGAAAAATGTAACTCAGCTATTCAGTTGGGTAACCGAAATGCTGGAAGGTTCTGATGATGAAGAACCAATGACCCTCGCGCAGGTTGTTACTCGTTTAACCTTGCGTGACATGATGGAGCGCAATGAAGAAGAAGATAACTCTGATCAAGTGCAGCTGATGACTTTGCATGCTTCAAAAGGGCTGGAATTTCCTTATGTATTCTTAATCGGTATGGAAGAAGGCCTGCTGCCCCATCAAACCAGCATAGACGAAGGCAGTGTTGAGGAAGAACGTCGCTTAGCTTATGTTGGCATTACCCGTGCCCAGCGAGAGTTGATCTTCACCTATGCACGGGAACGTCGGCAATTTGGTGAAGTTTCCCGAACGGAAGCGAGTAGATTTTTACACGAGTTGCCGCAAGATGACTTAATTTGGGAACTAGGACAAACGAAAAAAAGTGCTGAGCATAAAGAGCAGTCAGCAAAAAATGGGGTTGCGGGTTTGAGAGCAGCATTGCTTAAGAAAAAATAGGGCAGTAGTGGTATTTGTTCAAATCTGATCATGCTGTTTTAGACTAGATAAGATTAGACAATCTAATATTCCCTTTTACCACTTTGCTGTCTCAATTTTGTTGCTAAAATAGGGTGAAATTTTTGACGCAATACCAGTAATGGTCAAATTTATTTGGAATAACTTCTAATTTATTCATTCAACGTCAAGTCATGTTAATTTTATTGGCCATCTTCGATGTGTTCCAGTAATTTTTTCTGGCGTGTGGTTCGGTGTTTATCAGTTTCTTCGTGAGAACCCAAGAATAACCTACATAGACGCTTATTTTCAGCAACGTTATATAATGTGTAAGTAAAAGTAGGAACACGGCAAAAGAAAAATAGTCGATTTATTTTGCCGCAGTGCTTTAGGGATACGGAAAGGTCCGGTAAAAAATGTTTTTCTTCTTGTGTAAATGCGCTCTTGAGCCACCTTTGCAATGCTATGATGGCGACGTCATTTTTCCGTTCCAGGGCACAACAGAAATAAAAATGGGTGAAAATATCAGGTGCCTGCTGAAACTTTAGCGGGATCTGGGTTATGCACTACTCGAAAAATATTACCGTCAGGGTTATGTGATGGAAGCGGCGGAGGCCGTGCTGGAACATGCTAAAAATGTGCTAGGTTTGAGCGGGTGTTAACAAGGTTTCAATTCGGGTATTAGAAAAGTTAGGCTTTGAAGCCGAAGAGGAATTTAATTTCCCCGGTTATGATTGCGCAAGCAAAATTTTTGCAATTAAGGTGTAGCAATGCGTTGTTGTTAACGTATAAAGCAGAGTACAGGATTGGAAATATTGGACATGAAGTTGTTCGTATAAAATTAAAAGCTAATAAGTTATTGCATCAGAATAATTCTGATGAATGAGGCGTTAGATAGCAATGCAAATATTGAGGCAAGGTGTAGTATGATAACAAAGCTAGAACATTCGAATGAAGATATTGCAAATCAAATTTACACTATTTTTCAAAATTCTTATAAAGTTGAAGCACAACTTATTGACGTCCTTGATTTTCCGCCACTATTACGAAGTGCTAAAGACATAGTCAATTCAAAAACTGATTTTTATGGTTTTAGTGATAATAATTGTCTCGCTGCAATTATTGAAATAGTAATTGAAGATAAGCACCTAGAAATTAATAGTTTAACTGTCGACCCAAAGTATTTTAGGAAAGGTATCGCAGGCAAATTGATAAGCTATATTCTAGATGCATTTGAATTTACAGAAGCAATTGTAGAAACAGCTGTTGTAAATAAGCCAGCAATTAATTTATACAAGAAACATGGTTTTGTTGAATTTAAAAGATGGACTCCCTCACATGGTATTGAAAAACTAGCAATGTCGGTTCAATATGCTATCTAACAAATGCATGAAATGGATTCGCGAACCTGTTTATCTCGCAAGTCATAAAGGCTGCCAAAGCGAAGAGGATAATAGGTGTGCAAACATCATAGGCTAGAGAGTAGCTCTCTCAATAAAAAGCCGCATATACGACCGCATCTTAATCTGTATAATGTGAAATTATTACTTGTAAAAAACGTGGAGTCTATTTACGCGATAGAACGTTTATAGGTCATGCCCGCTGTTTTATCATTGGGCTGGCATCTGTTTCTTAAAAATGTTTATTCTTTAAGCCTTAACAATCGAGTCCATAGTTCCGATTTAGGTGATCCTAATCATTAAAAAATCGAAAGCTATGAATATATACGTCTAATATATCCTTTAACAATAGCTATAACTTTAACTGTCCAGACAACTGCTCAAATTTAGTTAAATCCCATGAATAATCTGTCGCGAGTTTAATCCCGTCAGTTAATAATTCTCGACTGTTTTTACCGTTGCCAAGCTGTGATTCGGCCATCGCAGAGTAGTATTGCCAGTTTGGATTCTTCGCTTCTTGTATGGCAACATACTCTAATAATGTTTTTGCTGATAGGCTTGGTTGGCAAGTGTCATGTCTGCCTGAACTGATTGAACGTATAAACTAATGAATAAAAAAAGTGATAAGCGTTTTAAAATTTGAGATATAGACTGCATGAAATTGTATTTCCATATTATATTATTTTAATTTCAACAATGACAAAACATCGAAGGTGTTTATTCTCTAATTATTTGTCTTCTATTTTTTGTCTTATTTGTGTCTGGCTTCTTTTTCTGTGGACGATAACCCTGGCATTGAGATTCTGTCGGGCCTACCCATGCTTCGCTATTCTTTGCGGGGTCAAACTTCGGGTTTGGCAGGGGAACAAACGCTTTCGTATCAAAAAGGTGATGTGTGATCAACTTATCAAGCCCCTGCATCTTTTCAGAGTAACGTTCAGTAGGTATGGCCTAAATAACAGGCTCTTGAGTCCTAGCTAGGATATAGATGTTGTATTATCTCATTATGTAAACTTGTAATGAGATTGAGTACTTTTTTATTGTTTAAATCGAGAATAACCCATCCGTCTGTACCTAATATTTCAATTTCTTTGATTGTGATTTTTTCAGGTTGGTCATAGCCTTGCGTTCCTTTCAGGCGAAATATACCCTGTTTGGTATGCAAGCGAGTAATATTAAATGTAGGCATATACCAATTCCATTGCGTTTATTCTCTTTTTACGCGTTTAAAAGGTTTGCTAGGCTTGTTATTAATCTTTCCCCAACGCCAATAAGATAAATATCATACTAATTCCAGAGGTAATTGCTGCAACAGTTTGTTGATGTTGATTTAAAAGTATGGCTGAGCCAATGATAAAACCACCAGCGAGCACACTAAATACTAACTTTTTATTTTGTCTTTGCTGCTGTTTAATCATATCTTTTAGTAGCTTAGCTTGTAGATGATGGTTTTCTTTACTTGCTTTTAAATAGTCATAAAAAAGATCAGGTATTTCTGGTAATTTTTCATTCCAGAAAGGTAAATTTTCTTTAACCTTACGAAATACCGCTTTGACCCCCATTTGTTCTTTTACCCAATTTTCTAAAAAGGGTTTAGCGGTTTTCCATAAATCGAGTTGTGGGTATAATTGTCGGCCTAACCCTTCGATATACAGTAAGGTTTTCTGTAATAAAACTAATTGTGGTTGCACTTCCATGTTAAAACGGCGAGCGGTATTGAATAAGTTTACTAATACCTGACCAAAAGATATTTCCGATAAGGGTTTATTGAAAATGGGCTCACAGACAGTACGAATGGCAAATTCAAATTCGTCAACACTGGTTTCTGGTGGCACCCAGCCTGAATCTACGTGTAATTGTGCTACTTTAAGATAATCTCGATTAAAAAATGCGACAAAGTTTTCTGCCAAATAACGTTTATCTTCACGGTTCAACGTACCAACAATGCCACAATCTATCGCAATCCACGTTGGATCCTGAGGATCGGTAGCATTAACAAAAACATTGCCCGGATGCATGTCAGCGTGAAAAAAACTATCTCTGAAAACTTGAGTGAAAAATACTTCAACCCCGCGTTCAGCGAGTAATTTCATATTAACCCCAAGGTCTTGCAATGTTTCGATTTCACCAACGCCAATGCCATAAATACGCTCCATGACCAAGACGTTTTTATAGCAAAATTCACTATGAATTTCAGGTACATATAAAACGCTATCGCTTGCCTCGCCTTGTTCAAAATTGCGTTTGAGCTGAATGGCGTTAGCTGCTTCCCTATTTAGATCCAGCTCGTCTAAAATGGTTTTCTTATATTCTGCGACTACTTCATTTGGACGTAATCTTTTTCCATCAGGTAACCAGCGGGCGACAAGGCTGGCAACTCGCGACATTACTTTAAGATCAGCTAAAATGGTTTGACTGATATCAGGGCGCAATACTTTAATAACTATTGTTTGTTCACATTGCTGGGTATCAATATTTTGAATCAATGTTGCAGTATGCACCTGGGCAATAGAGGCCGAGGCTAATGGTACTAAGTCAAAATCATAGAAATTTTGCTTGAATGTTTCTTCGCCTATTGCTTCGACAATTAGGTCTTTTGCAATTTGGCCATTAAAAGCGGGAACCTTATCTTGCAGTAAAGCTAATTCGTTGGCAAAATCTGGCGGTAATAAATCACGTCGGGTTGAAAGCATTTGGCCAAATTTAATAAAAACTGGACCAAGTTCTTCTATCGCAAGGCGAACACGCAGTGATGCCGCTTTATTACGGTGTTTATTACGTAGCCAAAATAAACTTAGACGGGCGAGTTTGGCATACCACGGCAGAAGCTTTTGTGGGATCAGTTCATCTAAGCCAAAATGTAAAAATGTTTTAACAATACGATATAGACGTAAACTGCTCACGATTAACCTTTTAGTTTTTTTGTTAGTGTTTTTTGTTAGTGTTGTTTTATTAAAGTTGTTTATTCATGTGGTTTTTTATTTTGCGTAGTTTCTGCCATTAAATTAGTTAATTGGTCAATACGTTTAGCTAAGTCATTAGTCTGACGGGATAATACATCGACCTGACTATTAAAGTGCATTATTTGGCTGCGTGTCACCACCAGACGTTTTTCATGAACTAACCACTCACTGGCATCTGCGGTAATTTGTTTAGCAGCAAAAGATAGTTTACTGCATAGTTTATCAAGGAGTTGTGACAATTTGTAAGTTGGTATATCGCCAATATGTCTGGCAACTTCTGACTGCCAATCAATGTCAATGCTTTCAGCTAAACTGGCAAAGCCTTGGGCTGTTTTTATATCGCCATCAATGTCTAACTTATCTTGTTTAATTAGCTCTGTCAGTTTTTTTTCTTTTTGAAGTTGAATAAGGGTTTTTATACTGGTTTTAATTGTGCAGTCAGCGCTTTGGCTTATTGTCGTAACCAAAATTTGATTGTTCTTTGAACTGGTATAAACACTGAAACTTAATGGAAAACCCAACTCTTCTAATATTATCGTCAGCGTTTTCTGTGATAACCGTGTTAGATCCTCAGTTCCTTGCTCATTAAGTGATAGAGCTTTATTGATAATAATTTCAAGAGCTGAGCAAAGCGCTTGTTGATGCATTACTTGTTCATTAAAAGTGCTCATTAAAAGAACCCGTCATTTATACTTTTACACTCCATGCTTTAGTTAGTCCAATTCACACAAATATCTGGTTAAAAAATACTTGGTTAATCAAGCGATTAGTAAGTTAAATATTATGATTTGTGCACAAAGTTAAAATTTATATCCCTTATGCAAAGCAACAACACCACCCGTTAAATTTTTATAAGTCGTTTGTTCAAAACCTGCATTTTCCATCATCCCTTTTAATGTTTCTTGATCAGGGTGCATACGAATTGATTCTGCAAGATATTGGTAACTGTCGCCATCTTTAGCCACTATTTGGCCAATTTTAGGTAAAATATTAAAAGAATAGAAGTCGTAAGCTTTATTGACTAATTCATGCTCTGGTTTAGAGAACTCTAAAATTAATAAGCGTCCTCCTGGTTTTAACACTGAATAAATAGAACGCAGGGCTTTGTCTTTGTCGGTGACATTGCGTAATCCAAAGGCAATGGTAACAATATCAAAGGTATTTTCTTCAAATGGCAGACTTTCAGCATTGGCTTGTACGTATTCAATATTTTGTACTAAGCCTTTATCACGGAGTTTGTCACGGCCGACGTTTAACATTGAACTATTGATATCAGCAAGTACGACTTTTCCATCACGGCCAACTAATTTAGAAAACTTTGCGGTTAAATCGCCGGTGCCTCCCGCTAAATCAAGCACTGTATTGCCCGGACGAACACCACTTGCGTCAATTGTGAAGCGTTTCCACAAACGGTGAACACCAAAAGACATCAGATCGTTCATCACATCGTATTGTTGTGCCACCGAATGAAAAACACCAGCAACCATTGATGCTTTATCAGTTTTTTCAACGGTTTTATAACCGAAATGTGTGGTGTTTTCTGAGTCGTTTTTTTGAGGTTTTTGATCTTGTCCTGACATCTTGACTTCACTAATCACTATAATTGTAGATAGTTTACTGCAACCCCTGCCAATCAACAAATTTATTGTCGTTTTACCAAAGGGTATAAACAATTCACCAAATCCCCGTATTTACCGACGTACGGGGAATAATTCCACAGCATTATTCTAAATTATGAATCAGTTAAACGCAGAGAGTTAACAGGAGCTTTATTGGCAACACCGTTTAATGCAAGTAACGACACCAGAAGCGACAGAGTTACTGTGATCAGTATCGCTATCAATGTTGGTAAAATACCTAGTTGTAACGGCTTGCTACCAAGATGAAAGCTACCAGTAGTTACAAATAATATTGCAATGATGCTAAGCATTAACCCAAAGCCAATAGCTTTAGCATTATCGCTTAATACTTGCGTTACTATATGGATGGGATTGGCACCAATTGCCATTCTTACACCTAATTCATATTGCCTCATTTTTATGCCGTAACTTAATACACCATACAAACCTACTGCTGCCAAAAACAAAGTGAGAATTGATAACACAACTGTAATTGCTGCGATCGCAATATCACGAGCGAGTTTATTTTCAAGTATCTCGGTCATTGTATTGTAACTGAATATTCTGACATTATGGTCAAATTGCCCGATGGCTTTTGCCAGCGTTGATTTACTTAGTTCAATATTCGGCTGACGTTTGACAATAAAGTTCAGTTGACTCGTATAAGAGGGAAGAAAAATCATTTTTTTGCTGATCCATTTTGATGGATTATAAATATTTTCTATAATAGCGATTATTTTTAGCTGCTTGTCAAAATACAGCAGGTATTTATTTAAAGCACTGTTATCAGGATATAATGCATCAGCCAGAGCTTTACTTATGATGGCGACATCGGCTTTATCTTTAACCTGTGAATGACTAAAATTACGGCCCTTGAGCACTTTATGTTCCATGAGCGGCAGATAGTCATTATCAACTATGAGTACATTAGTTCTTATGTGATTTTTCGGTGCTCCCGGCAAAAATACCGAACGACTCATTCGGGGCGATAATGGGTTAGAGCTGACTATTGCCACCGAAGCAATGTCAGGCTGTTTTTCAAGTGTCTTTTTGATACCTCTGGCATGCAATTGTAATTCATCACTAGACAATTTATTTTTACCCGTTGAAAGGGTCAGATAATGGGTGTCATCGGTATTGATCCCTGACGGTTGGTTGATTGTAGCCATAGCCTCAAACAGCAGGGAAAAGTTCACGGTTAACAATACAATGGTTAAAGTAACCTGACTGGCGATAAGTATCATGCGGGTTCGTGATGAAATTTGTAAACCAGCTCCTTTGCCGCTTGTTTGTAATACGGTGTTTAAGCGATGGTAATTAATGCTATTGGCGGCAACAAGCGCAAACGTTAACGCAAAAATAATACTTATAATAATGACAAATAACAAAGTGGTAAAGTTAAAACGTAATTCTTCCAATCTAGGCAATAAATCTGAGGCATAGGTTTGCAACAGCGTGATCCCTGCCAGACTGACAAAAATGGATAACACGGTTGCAGCAATCACCAGACAAGTAGATTCAGCTAATATCTCTCTAAATATATGCGCTTTTTTGGCCCCAAGCGCTACCTGAATAGCCATTTTGCGTTGTTTTTGTGCTGTTCGGGATAAAAACAGGTTTATCGCATTAGAAAAAGCTATCAGCATTAACGCCAGAACGCCGGCAAAAAATAACGCACTGGTGGTATGGCTATCACCAATAATGGTATGTTCGAAACTGGTTAATCTGGCTTGAAGTGACACCCCCGCCCAATAATCTGTTCCCTGGATTTGCTCAGTAAAGTCATTCTGGATTAAATTGGTTAGTTGTAACTGAGCTCGTTGCTGGGAGATGTCAGGTTTCAATTTGCCTATAAACAGGTTATACGGCATAAAACTGTCCCAGTTTTTTCGAATAAAGGGACTGTCGAAATTAAAATCCCAAGGTAAAAATATGTCACTTTCCTGCTTCCACATAAAAACCTGTGGTTGTATAAATTTATCAGACAAAACCCCTATTACAGTATAATTAACATCCTCAACTGAAATGGTTTGACCTAAGATATTGTCAGCCTGGTTAAAATATTCTAGCCAAAGTTTTTTTGTTATCACGGCCACTGGCTTTTGGTTGTTAAGCCCTTCATTTTGGTTAAAGGCACGACCTTGGAGCATGGGTGCATTAGCGATAGAAAAGTAATCGGGTGTAACAAACGACACATTCACTTTTGGTTGTGATTGAATACCCGTTAGCTGTGTTGGATTAATTTGGATCAAGGCCTGTTCGCTAAAGACTTCATTATTGTTAAACCATTTTATTAATGCAGGATAACTTTGGAATCCTTCGCCTTTTTCAGCCTTATTTTTTACTCTGACTTGATTAGCCACCACCAGACGTTCATGATCGTTATAAACAAGTGGCTCTACAAATATTAAGTGATTCAGGGCAAACGCGGTGATCAGTGCACCAAAAGTTAATCCTAAAGTTATAACAATAGAAAGGAAAAATATCGGTGCTTTGAGCAAGCTCACGATTGAATATTTCATTTCCAACAAGAAGTCATTCATATTTCCTCCTTAATGATTTGAGTTTCGATTATTTCACCGTCAAGAAGGTTTATTTGTCTGTGGGCCATAGCCGCATAGCGAGGATCATGCGTCACCATGCAAATTGTTGTACCCGCACGGTTGAGCTGTTCCAATAACTCCATCACAATGTCACCATTTTTGCTGTCGAGATTACCTGTTGGTTCATCAACCAGCAATATTGCCGGATCTGCAACTAAGGCTCTGGCGATAGCAACCCGCTGCTGCTGTCCACCAGATAACTGGTTTGGTTTGTGGTAGGTTCTATGATCCAACCCCACTTTTTTGAGGCAATTCATTACCCGGGCTTTGACTTCGGTTTTGGTAAAAACTTGCGGGTTATATTTGAGCGGTAGGGCAATGTTATCGAAAACAGATATTTCATCAATAAGATTAAATTGCTGAAACACAAAACCGATTTTTTTGCTGCGGATCTCAGCTGCCTGACTCAACGTTAATTGGCTGACGTCTTTATTTTCGATAAAATACTGCCCACTGGTTGGTTGATCTAATAAACCAAGTAAAGAAAGTAAAGTTGATTTACCACAACCTGAAGGGCCAGAAATAGACAGGTAATCACCATGATCTATCGTTAAATTAATGTCTCGTAATGCATGAGTTTCCATTTCATCTGAAATAAATATTTTGCTGATATTTTTAATGGTTATTTTTGATTTGTTCATTAGATTATTCTCATTGCTTTTATTGTTTTACTTGTTTATTGTCCAATTCGTACGGAAACCACATCTTGATAGGACGACATATCGGAAATGATAAACGTTGTATGCTCTTTAACATGGGATAATATTTGGATGAATTTATCCGTTTCTACGCCGAATTTTATACGTTTGGCTTTGGCATCTGTAAAGTGCTGCCCCACTTCGAACAACCGTGAACTAGTACCCGGTTGAATGTTAGCCGGGCGTTCTATAAACAGGGTATTGGTAATAGTGCCAATTTTTATTTTTCCATCAACGTTTAATTGCGGTCGGGCATTGCTAGGCAAATCACCAATAAGTTCAATCTCTACATTAACCGTGCCTTCCAACACCACAGGTTCAATGCGTTGCACACGGCCCTGAACGATCCCCCTGCGAGTGTCTATTTCTGCTGTCTGGTCTATTTTAATCAGATCAACCTGCGTTTGAGGGATTTTTAATAATGCCACTAGATTTTTGGTTCCACTAATTAATGCTAATTTCTGACCAGCTGAGACATTCTGTCCCAGTTCAATGAAAGATTGTTGTAAAACACCTGTCATACCTGCTGTGACCGTAAGGCTGGTAAGTTTTCGCTCAGCTGTCTCTAAGTTACCTTCGCTTTGTTTGATTTTTTCCAATTGCATTTTAATGGTTTCATTGTGGACAAGTTTTAATTGAGCAATTTGGTTTTGATAAATAGCGATGACTTTGGCCAACTGCATTTCGTTAATTGAAATTACATCGATTGATATTTTTGATACAACACCTAATTTTGCCAAGTTCTTTTGGGCAGTTAAGTTCAGTTTGACCACTTCATATTTCGCTTCTAATTCGGCGAGTTTAACTTGTTCGGAGAGTAAATTACGCTTTTGTGATAATTCCATTTGCTTGATGTTTGCTTTTTCAGATCTAAGTCCCTGTTTGGCATTTTGTACTTGTTGGACTATTTCAGGGTTGTTTAACAGCAATATTACGCTATTTGGGTTAACCGCTGCACCAGGTCGCAGAACTATTTTTTCAATGGTTGCCTGACTCATCGCCGTCAGTAATTTTTGATCATTGGATTTTAATATGCCGTATCCGTCCACCTCTCTCAATAGATCGCCTTTTTGTACTTTAGCAAAGAGGCTCTCCTGTCTGGAAATTAATTTTCTTTCGTCCAAATTGGCAAAGCGCCAACCAATGACTGTCAGAACAATTAGACTTATTATTATCAATGTTTTGTTATTGAAAATTTTCTGTTTTTTATTAGTTACTTTTATATCCACGTAAAATTTCTCTTTATTTATACGGTACTGTGTTTCTATAGCGAAACTCATGCCAAAAATAACACTTTGATTTTTCTGTGTTTTTTATTTCTGATTGGTTATGGTTTTACGATTTCGTCAATCAATTTCGAAATCGTAAATTACAATTTTGATGTGTGTGGATGTTTGCTAACAAGCAATTCAGGCCCTGATAAGCGAGTTAGCTTATTTTTGTGTCAGGGTGTTCAAGCATTGTTTTTTTCAAGGTTTTTGAGAGCTTTCAGAGGGTTGCAGTACGGGTAAAGTTATGATCGCTTCAGTGCCTTGAGCAGACTTTCTTTTTTGTAGTACCAGACGACCCTTGTGACTTTCAATCAGGTTACGGCATATATCCAGCCCTAATCCCTGACCGTTTGCCTTGGTGGTGTAAAATGGGGTCATAATATTGTCGGGATTTTGAATCCCGTGACCGTTATCAATAATTTTTATGATGACTTTATTACCTGACAGACTACAGTCGACAGATACTTGTGGGTTATCGTTGCATGCTTCAAAGGCATTTTTAATCAGATTGATCAGTACTTGTTCTATTAACATTGGGTCGACCCATAATTCAAGGGTAGTTCCGGTCAAGCGCAGGTTTTCTCTATTTTGCTTGTCGTTAATGAACAAGGGAGCTATGTTGTTAAACATAGTATCGATAGAAATTTTTTGATATTGGGGCTGCTGTGGTTTTGAGCATTTGACATACTCATTGATAAATTTCTGTAATGACATGCTACGTTCATAGATGATATTGAGCACTTTTTTACCCGATGTTGACACGGGTTCATTATCACTGATACTTTGCGCCAGCGATTGGATCGGAGTCAGGGAGTTGTTTATTTCATGACTGAGTACCCTGATTATTTTTTGCCAGGATTCTTGTTGGGTTTTACGAATGGTGGCTTCAAGGTCGATCATGACCAGTAATTCGTATATTTCGTCTTCTGTTCGAAAATAACTTTGTCGAATTTCCCAACGACTGTTTTTATCATTATCACTGAGCTGCCAGAGCTTTTCTTTTTTGAGTAGTCCTAGTTGTGTGGCATTGTATTTTCTCAACAGATGCCATGATTGACCATAGAACCGCGAAAAAGCATCGTTGGCCCGAATTAACTGACCGCGCTGATTGAGCATTAAAACAGGTGTGTCGAGTTGTTCAATCAGGCTGTACATCAGATAGATACTTTTATCGTATATGTTTTTCTTGGCATGCAGGAATTCACTCAGTTCCTTTAGTTTGCATTGAATTTGGGCAACTGTACCTTGTTGATAGGTTTGATGAGCTCTTATTTTATAGTCGTCATTTACTATTGCATCGAGGTGATGGTAGACGGTGGTGTAAGAAGACATTACTGTTTGATAATGGCTGTGACTTAAATACCCCAGTAAAATCAGCGTCAGCAACAGGACGAAGGAACTTAATAAAAGACTAATAGACAAGGCCCATAATAACGAAATTAATAATACGATTATTATAAGATTAACAACAGCTAATTGCCGTAGAAGAAATCGCTCCATTGAAGTACTAAACATAAGAAATATCATATTTATCGAGCCTGCGATACAAGGCGCTGGCACTTATTCCCAATAGTTGTGCGGCATCAATAATATTGCCTTTTTCTTTGCTCAGTGCCAATTGGATCAGGTTTTGCTCTGATTGTGCAAGAGTCATTAATTGTTGATTTTTGGACAGGGAATTGTTCGGTACCAGATTTAATTCGTTTTGAGTGATCTTGTCGGTAGTTGACAGTAATAGAGCACGTTCCATAATATGGCTTAATTCTCGTACATTGCCCGGCCATGGGTAATTTTCGAGTGCCCGGTTTGCGCAATCGGATAATTCGGGTTTAGGCTTGTTGTATTTACGACTGTGTTTAGCAATAAAAAATTCTGCTAATAAGGCAATATCTTCAATGCGTTCTTTTAATGAGGGGACCCGAAGTTCTATTGTATTGAGTCGATAATATAAATCTTCTCTGAAGTTTTGTTCGCTGATTAATTGTTTCAAATCACTGTTAGATGCAGCAATCAGACGAACATCTGTGGTTTGTGTGCGGCTTGAACCTATGATCTCAAATTCTCCAGTTTCCAGTACCCTCAATAATTTGCTTTGCTGACTGGTTGACATATTAGCAATTTCATCAAGAAACAGGGTGCCATTGTGTGCCAGGGAAAACCGACCTACCCGATCATTTTTTGCATCGGTAAACGCGCCCTTTTTATGTCCGAACATTTCACTTTCAAACAGATTTTCGGGAATAGCGCCCATATTCACCGAGATAAAATTTTCTTCTTTACGACTTGAAAGGTTATAGATCATTTTAGCTATACTGCTTTTTCCTGTACCGTTTTCTCCTAATAATAAAATTGAAGCATCAGTGTCACTGAAAACATGGATTTGTTCCATCAGCTTTTTCATCGACTTAGATTGCCATACCAGTTCTTGATTATTTAACTGGGATAGATGTTGCACCATGCCTTTGTGATTAGCTTCTAGGCTTTTAATTTTTAGTTGATGTTCAATAACATGTAAAAGGCGCTGGTTTTGCCATGGTTTCTCTATAAAATCGACAGCGCCTATTTTCATTGTTTCTACAATGAGTTGTGTATTGGCCCAGGCAGTCATTACCACAACGGGTCGTAGAGGATTCGACTGTATTAACTGGGTAAGTAATGTCAGTCCGTCCTGACCTGAAGTTGTATCAGTCGTATAATTCATGTCCATAATAACTAAGTTGGGATTGACTTTTTTATCCAGCGAAAGTCCATCATCAACACTTGGGGCATAACTTACTTCATAATTCTGCTTCACCAGCAAGTATTCAAGCGACAAACAAATTTGCAGATTGTCATCAATGATCAGAATATGCGGTTTACCAGTTTTCATTTAGTTTCCTTTTGAAGCCTTTAGCACAATTCACATATACCCAGGTAATTTTGTATGGTCTGTTATTGGTTATGCTGGGTAAAAAAATAATGTTAACATTTTTTGCTATATTATTAACACAATGATAGAAAACGAACGTGCAATACACGAAACTGTGTAGTTGTTGGGCTACTATAAAATTGAATAGAGGTCTTGGATTTAGTGCTAATATTTAGGTATAGTGCGCGCTGATTGAGTTTTATAGGTCAAATGAGGGTTTAGTTGTGTCCGTTAGTGGTAATTTATTCATTCTTTCTGCGCCAAGTGGTGCCGGAAAATCTAGCTTGATAAAGGCATTGCTTAAGCAAGGAATGCAAAATGATCAAGTGAGTTCGCGTGCCAAACAAGTTTCAGTTTCCCATACTACGCGTGAGCCTCGTCCGGGGGAAGTTGATGGTCAGCATTATCATTTTGTATCGGTTGACGCATTTAAACAGAAAATAAAACGGCAGGCGTTTTATGAACACGCTGAAGTTTTTGGTAATTTTTATGGTACTTCTGAAGCGGCAATTGATGAACAGTTAGCGCAAGGCATTGATGTGTTTTTAGATATTGACTGGCAAGGTGCTCAGCAGGTACGCATGAGAAAGCCTGAAGTTACGACCATTTTTATCTTTCCGCCCTCTCGTCAGGAACTTGAAAACCGTTTATGCAATCGAGGTCAGGACAGTGAGGAAATTATTAAATCGCGTATGGCAGAAGCCAGGGCAGAATGCTCACATTACCAGGAATTTGATTATATTATTGTTAATGATGATTTTGATCAGGCGTTAAGTGATTTAACAACTATAGTTTATAATCAAAGGTTAAAACGTAGACAGCAATTTGAAAAACATAAAAATCTCTTTGCTGACTTGCTTGCTTAATATGGGTGGAATCCGTACAATACACGGCTATTTTATATGTTTTAGTTTTGGAGTGACCAAATGGCTCGCGTAACTGTTGAAGATGCCGTTGATAAAATCGGTAATCGTTTTGACTTGGTGTTAGTCGCATCTCGTCGTGCTCGTCAAATTGCAACGGGCGGTAAAGATCCATTGGTTGAGTTAGAAAATGACAAGCCAACGGTATTGGCTTTACGTGAAATTGAAGCAGGTTTAATAACCTCTGCTGTAATGGATGTGAGTGATCGTCATGAAGCTGTTCAACAAGAGTCGGCTGAATTAGCAGCAGTTGCTGCAATTGTTGGTGGACAAGAACAAATTTAATACCGAATGGTAAAATTTGAGGATCAGTAGATCCTGGTTATAATACTTCATTGAACGCGTAGTTTACTTTTTAGTGAAATTACGCGTTTTTTATTACCCGTTTCTTTTCATAAGCATTGGCAACCGCCCAAAATACAAGTATTCTATCGACATACCTTTTCTATATTTTATCTTCGCATAACCGTCATTCTGGAGTGATAGGTGTACCTACTTGAACCGTTAATAGAGCTCGCTTCGAATTATTTGTCGAAAGCGCAAATAGATTTACTAAAACAAGCATATGTTGTTTCCCGAGATGCCCACGAAGGACAGATGCGTTCTAGTGGTGAGCCTTATATAACCCATCCTGTTGCTGTTGCATTAAATTTAGCTAAAATGAATCTTGACCATGAAACGCTTATGGCAGCGCTTTTACATGATGTTATTGAAGATACCAAAACTACCAAAGATGAACTTGCAGAGCTTTTTGGTTCTACTGTTGCTGAACTTGTTGAAGGTGTCAGTAAACTCGACAAATTAAAGTTTGATAATAAAGAAGAAATGCAGGCGGAAAATTTCCGTAAAATGGTCCTTGCCATGGTGCAGGATATTCGCGTTATTTTAATTAAACTTGCCGATCGCACGCATAATATGAGAACCCTAGGGGCGTTAAGGCCTGAAAAACGTAGACGTATTGCTCGGGAAACCCTGGATATTTACGCACCAATTGCTAATCGTCTGGGTATTCATGATATTAAAAATGAATTAGAAGTTTTGGGTTTTGAAGCCTTGTATCCTATGCGGTCAAGAGCGTTGAAGTCAGCGGTGAAAGAGGCAAGGGGCAATCGTAAAGAAATTCTTAATAATATTAATGAAGAAATTGCCGCTCGTTTAGAAGAAAGTGGTATTACGGCACAAGTTATTGGTCGGGAAAAACATTTATATTCTATTTATCGTAAAATGAAAAATAAAGAATTGATGTTTAACGAGGTTATGGATATTTACGCGTTTCGCGTTATTGTCGATGAAAAAATTGATAATTGTTATCGGGCGTTAGGGGCAGTGCACAATTTATTTAAGCCGATTGAATCGCGTTTTAAAGATTATATCGCTATTCCAAAAACTAACGGTTATCAATCGCTGCATACCTCTCTTATTGGTCCTCATGGAATTCCTGTTGAAATACAAATTCGTACCCATGATATGGATCAAATGGCTGATAAAGGTATTGCTGCTCATTGGCTTTATAAGCAAGATGGCGACGATAGTGGCACGACCGCACAAATGAAAGCGCGTCGTTGGATGCAAAGCCTGTTGGAATTACAGCAAAGTGCTGGCAGCTCGTTTGAGTTTATTGAAAATGTTAAATCTGATTTATTTCCAGAAGAGATTTATGTTTTCACGCCAGATGGCCGTATTATAGAATTGCCAATGGGAGCAACTCCGGTTGATTTCGCTTATGCAGTTCACACTGATGTCGGCAATTCTTGTGTAGGGGTAAAAGTTGACCGTAAACCTTTCCCATTAAGTCACCCGGTTGATTCCGGACAAACGATAGAAGTAATAACCTCATCGGCGGCCCGGCCTAATGCCACTTGGCTTAATTTTGTGGTGACCGCGAAAGCAAGATTACAGATTCGAACTTATTTACGTTCTCAGGAAAAGAACGAAGCTCAAACTCTGGGCTTGCGATTGTTGAGTCATGCTTTGGGAGAAAGCAAGATTGAAACTATCGGGCAGGAAAAAATAGATCAAGTTGTGAAGGAGAGCGGTAATAAAACCTTCGATGAATTATTGAACAGTATTGGTTTAGGTAATGCGTTAAGTATAGGTATAGCCCGACGTTTAACGGATGAATTTACCGATGAAACTGTTTTAACCAGTTCGACGAATAAAACCAAGATGCCTATCAAAGGTACAGAAGGTATGTTGGTGAGTTATGGTAAATGTTGCCGACCTATTCCCGGAGATTCAATTCTCGCTTATTTAAGTCCTGGTAAAGGTTTGATGGTGCATCAACAAGGTTGTCGCAATATTAAAGGGCACGAACAAGGTGGTTTATTCCCGGTTAAATGGGATAATGATATCGATCGAGAATTTATCGCCAAATTACGTATTGAAATTATTAATCATCAAGGAGCTCTTGCTACATTGACAAATGTTGTGGCAAATTGTGAATCTAATGTCCATACTTTAAATTCAGGTGAAAAAGAATCTGGTTTATATACTATTGATATGGAAATAACGTGTCGTGACCGTATTCATTTAGCTGATATTATTCGTAAAATAAAAGTAATGGTTGATGTACAACGTGTATTACGTAATAAATAAAGAGC
Organism: Alteromonadaceae bacterium; assembly: GCA_013216015.1. Lineage (GTDB taxonomy): Bacteria > Pseudomonadota > Gammaproteobacteria > Enterobacterales > Alteromonadaceae > JABSOI01. The sequence continues at coordinate 154,034 of JABSOI010000011.1, forward strand.
GTAATCAGTCAAAAACTCAATCAATTTTTAAATATTTAGTGAAGCCCAACAGGAAAGTAAATGAAAACAATTATTTCAACAGATAATGCCCCAAGCGCAATTGGAACTTATAGCCAGGCAGTAAAAGTGAATAATACTGTTTATCTATCGGGTCAAATACCTCTGATCCCAGAGACCATGGAAGTAATTGAAGGTGGTTTTGTCGAGCAAACGAAACAAGTATTTAAGAATTTAGTGGCTGTTTGTGAAGCTGCTGGAGGTTGTATTGATGATATGGTTAAAGTTAATATTTTCATGACTGACTTATCAAATTTTGTCACTGTTAATGAAGTTATGAGCAAATACTGTAAAGAACCTTATCCGGCCCGTGCTGCAATTCAAGTGTCAAGGTTACCTAAAGATGTTGAAATTGAAATTGACGGTATTATGGAATTGCCTAGTACTAATTAGTGTCCATTCGTTTCAGGACGAACACTAATTAAACAGCAAGTAATAAGATAAAACTACTAGTATTATAATTTGAAGTGTAGAAAAAGTTAATGACACCAGAAAGACATCAACGTATCAAGCAAGTGCTAGATCAGCGTCAGCCTGATCTGACCGTTTGCATGGAAGGCGTACATAAAACACATAATTTAGCAGCAGTGGTACGTACTTGCGATGCCATTGGGGTTAGTGACGTGCATGCGGTCTGGAAAAATGAACAGATGCAAGTGCTTGGCGGCAGTGCCGCAGGCAGTCAAAACTGGATTGATGTTCACAATCACAGCCGTACCGAGGATGCAATACAAGCACTTAAAGCACAGAATATGCAGATTTTAGTGACTAACCTGTCGGCAAGCGCGATTGATTTTCGTGAGGTTGATTATACTAAACCGACGGCAATCATTTTAGGCCAAGAAAAATTTGGTGCTTCTGATATCGCTCTGGAATTAGCTGATCAGGATATTGTTATTCCAATGGTTGGCATGGTGCAATCACTCAATGTTTCTGTTGCATGTTCTGTGGTTTTATATGAAGCGCAACGTCAGCGACAACTTGCAGGCATGTACGATACACCAAGACTTTCTTATGAACGTCGACAACGGGTACTGTTTGAAGGCGGACATCCTATTTTTGCTGAAGCTTGTCAACGTAAAGGATTACCCTACCCTGAAATTGACGAAGACGGGCAAATTGTAGCGTCGGATATCTGGTGGCAGAAAATGCAAATGAATAAAGAAGCCTGGCAGGATATCGACAATTAATTTAATGATTATATCAATGTAAACAAATAGTATGAGTCAATTACCTCCGCGCATGAAGCAAAATGAAGGATTAGACAACCTAGCCAGAACGCCTGTTACTGTGCTTAAGGGGGTTGGCCCGGGCATGGCAGCAAAGCTGAAAAAAATAGGCTTAAATACTTTACAGGACTTATTATTTCATTTGCCATTGCGTTACGAAGATCGTACCCGTATTTCTACGGTGCGCGATTTGATACCGGGAACTCATACGAATATTATTGGTGAAGTGACCAATAGCCAAATAGTGCTTGGTAAAAGACGGATGTTGGTGGTGACACTTAATGATGGTACTGGCACTATCAACTTACGATTTTTTCATTTTACCGCCAGTCAAAAGAATCATTTGGCTATAGGTTCTACTATTCGATGTTATGGTGAAATTAACCGTGGCCCAAGAGGTTATGAAATTGTTCACCCTGAATATAAAGCGTTAGATCAAGATCAGGCATTAACGCCGACAGAAGAAACATTAACGCCCGTTTATTCGACTACTGATGGTCTCAGGCAGGTATCTTTACGAAACCTTACTGATCAAGCATTAATACGGCTCAAACGTGGTCAAGTTGAAGAGTTGGTGCCGAGTGAGTATTTGAATGTACCTATATCGTTATCTCAAGCTCTGACCATAATTCATCGTCCACCACCAGATACATCAACAGCCCAGATTGAAGCAGGAAAACACCCGGCACAACTTAGGTTAATCAAGGAAGAACTACTTGCTCATAACCTTAGTATGTTAAAACTGAGGCAATCAAGTGACCAACATCAAGCTATCGCCATGAAAGCAGATGAAACGTTAAAACAAAAATTTCTGGATTCCCTGCCCTTTTCTCCAACCAATGCTCAAGACCGTGTTGTAAAAGAAATATCAATTGATTTAGCTAAAACCAGTCCTATGATGCGATTAGTGCAAGGGGATGTTGGTTCAGGTAAAACTTTAGTCGCCGCATTATCCGCTTTGATCGCTATAGGTCAGGGGTATCAGGTTGCTTTAATGGCTCCAACGGAAATTTTAGCTGAACAACATGCACTTAATTTTGAAAAATGGTTTGAAATTCTGGGTATCAAAGTAGGTTGGCTTGCAGGCAAAACAAAAGCAAAAGCACGTCGAATTGCCTTAGAGCAAATTGCCAGTGGTGAAATGCAAATGGTGATCGGTACTCACGCTTTGTTTCAAGAACAAGTAAGTTTTAATAAGTTAACGCTGGTTATTATTGATGAACAACATCGATTTGGTGTGCAGCAAAGATTAGCTTTACGGGAAAAAGGGGCTTTTGATGAGAAATATCCACATCAACTGATCATGACGGCTACCCCGATACCAAGAACATTAGCAATGACAGCGTACGCCGATCTCGATACTTCAGTAATAGACGAATTACCACCGGGGCGCACACCAATAACTACAGTCGCTTTACCTGATACTCGTCGGGATGATGTAATTGCAAGAATACAACAAGGCTGTACCAATGATAATCGTCAAGTTTATTGGGTATGCACATTAATTGAAGAGTCTGAAGTTTTGCAGTGTCAGGCGGCTGAAGATACCGCACTTTATTTGCAGGAACAATTGCCCGAATTGAAAATAGGATTAGTGCACGGGCGAATGAAGGCAAGTGAAAAACAATCGGTGATGGAAAGTTTTAAATCAGCCGAGTTACATTTACTGGTAGCGACAACGGTAATTGAGGTAGGTGTAGATGTGCCCAATGCCAGTTTAATGGTGATAGAAAATCCCGAGCGTCTCGGCTTGGCGCAGTTGCATCAATTACGCGGGCGGGTTGGCCGTGGAGCTGTGGCATCGCATTGTGTTTTAATTTACAAAAGCCCGTTATCAAAAACGGCGACCAAACGTTTAGCTGTTTTACGCAATAGTAATGACGGTTTTGTTATTGCGCAAAAAGATCTGGAAATTCGAGGTCCGGGAGAGTTGCTTGGCACACGCCAAACAGGATTAGCTGAACTTAAAATTGCAGATTTAGTACGAGATGCCCATCTTGTCCCTGAAGTTGTGCAGCATGCCTATTTATTATGGAATAAATATCCACAGCTAGCAGAAGCTTTGATTCATCGTTGGTTACCTAATAAAGAACATTTTTCAAAAGTTTAAAAATTTATCCTCATCGATCCCCGACCACTAACTTAATACAATTGGCTATGTCCCAGTTAACTGTGGCTGTTAAAATTTAAAACTTAACAAGCCCCTTGATGGTTGCTTTTGGGTAGAACGTGGATTTATCCGAGCCCCGTAGTGCGTGGATTTATCCACGAATTACATTAATGCGCACATAAATGTGCGAGCTACAAGGTTGAAAAATAACAATTTAATGATTCAGCAACACTTAACTGGTACATAGCCAAGACAATTGGCTATGTACCAGTTAAGTGTTGCTATAAAATTTGTAGGATGGGTTAGCCACCGGCGTAACCCATCATTTTGTAGAACGCAACTATCTAATAATATTAATGAAAGCTGTTGTTTTGATGGGTTACGCCTTCGGCTAACCCATCCTACGCGTTGAAATCTTGAGGCGGCAGATAAATAGATATAAAACAACTGGTTACGTACGTAGCAACATTTAACCAGTACATAGCCAAACCCAAGACCATAGTTAACCCAATCATAAATTAATGCCATTTAGCAATGGTCACGAGATTATCTTGCGGAGATACAAACATGTAATGCTCAATAAATAATATGAATATCACGTAGTAACAAACTTTCCATTTTGATAATCATTAATAGCCTGATTAATTTCTTGTCGGGTATTCATCACAAATGGACCTGCGCGTACTACAGGTTCGTTCAAAGGTTTACCTGCAACTAATAATAATTGGGCTTTATTGTTACTGTTAAACTTAATTTTTTCGCCAGATGTCAGTACAGCTAATTGCCCGGCAGTTAATTTAGTTTGTTGTTGACCAATTTTTAACTCACCACTGATTAAATAGATAAAAGCATTATGCTGTTTTGGGATCACATCATTAAATTCGGTTTCAGCGGCCAAAGTAATGTCCCAGTATATTGGTTTGATTTTTTCATTTTTAACAATTCAGACTGTACCAGCTTTGGTTGTACCAGCAATGACTTTTAACCAGCTATCATTATTTAGCCGTTCTTCAGGAATTTCTTCTGCTG
>JABSOI010000119.1 GCA_013216015.1 Alteromonadaceae bacterium
GGTAAAAGGTAAACGTATTGGATATATTGCTTATCAGCAACCCCTTGATAAACTTAACAGTATCTTAGGTAATCGCGAAGGAATGGGCGAAACAGGGGAGTCTTACCTTGTAGGACCTGATAAATTGATGCGCTCTGATTCTTATTTAAACCCAACTGATTATTCAGTAGTTGCCTCTTTTTCAGGTAACAATAAAGTACTAACACAAGCTAGTGAAAGTGCACTAAAAGGGAATAAAAATACAAGTGTTATCATGGATTATAACAATAATCCAGTAGTTAGCAGTTGGGATTTTATTGATATGAGTAGCGGAGTGCGCTGGGCCATTATTTCAGAAATTGATGTAGCAGAAGCTTTTAACCCTAAAACGGGTAACAATGAAGAATTTTATCAGCGTTATATTGAAAAATATGGTTATTATGATTTATTTTTAATTAGCCCGAATGGTCATATTTTCTATACAGTTACCAAAGAAGCTGATTTTAAAACCAATATTTTAAGTGGAAAATATGCTAATTCTAATTTAGGTCAGTTAATTAACGTAATTAGTCAAACGAAGCAGTATGGGGTTGTTGATTTTTCTCCTTATGAGCCTAGTAATGGCGATCCTGCCGCATTTATTGCTCAACCCTTACTTAAACCAGATGGGCAAGTCGCTTTATATGTAGCACTACAAATACCACTGGAAGGTATACAGTCAATAATGGGTATTAGAGATGGAATGGGAGAAACGGGTGAAAGTTATTTAGTCGGTAGCGATTTAAGAATGCGCAGCAATTCATTTCTTGATCCAAAGGGTCATTCAGTCAAAGCGAGTTTTGCAGGGACAATTGAAAAAAATGGTGTTGATACCGAAGCCGTCAAGCGGGCGCTGACAGGAGAAAATAGCACTGATATTATTATCGATTACAATGGAAACCCAGTACTTTCATCTTTTGATAAAATTGAGTTTGGTACATTTAGTTGGGCTATATTATCAGAAATAGATGAATCGGAAGCTTTTGCCTCAATTCATCTGAATACCATATTCATGTCTATACTGATGATAGTTATTATTATTGTTATTTCTATCATTGGTATGTTTATTGGTAAGCGCATGGCAATACCGATTATAGAAATAGCGAATGTTGCCCAAAGAGTTGCAAATGGAGATTTAACAACTAATGTTACAAAAACATTGAATGATGAGGTTGGACATTTACAGGAAGCAATTGGGCAAATGATAACAAATCTCTCTAGAATGGTTGGCAATATTTCTGGTATAGCAATTAAACAGGCCTCTACATCTGAAGAACTTGCGACAATCACTACGCAAACAAGTACAACTTTTACAGAACAGCAAGCGATTTCTGAGCAGATTGCTACTGCGATGCAAGAAATGGGGGCGACTGTTAACGAGGTTGCAGTCAGCACTACGACCACGTCATCGGCAGTTGATAATATTAAGAAAAAAATTAACGATGGCTCTAAAAAAATAGATGAAACTTATAACTCTATTCTAACTATGACCAATCAAATCCAGCAATCTGAGCAAAGTGTCCAAAAAGTACGGAGTGACTTTGAGCAAGTTACTAATATTCTAGATGTTATCAAAGGAATTGCCGACCAAACAAATTTATTGGCATTAAATGCGGCTATAGAAGCTGCTCGGGCTGGTGAGCAAGGCAGAGGTTTTGCGGTTGTTGCTGATGAAGTTCGTCAACTTGCACAACGTACTCAAGACTCTACCAAAGAAATTGATACTATGATCAATATTATTATGATGGGTGCTAATGCATCGGTTGAAGCTATGTCAAACAGCGTCGTTCAAGCCAATTCTGTAAAAGTTCACGCTAAGTCTGCTCTTGAATTAAATAAAGTCATTGCAAGTGACATGACTGAAATCAGCGATTTAAGCGTACAAATAGCGACGGCAACAGAAGAACAATCAGTAGTAGTTGACGAAATATTACAAAATATTGAAACGTTAACTTCAGGTATCAGGGAAACAAGCCAAGCAACGGACAATATAGCCGAATCAAGTGTCGAGCTAGCACGTTTAGCCACTGAATTAGAAAAAGAATCAACAGGGTTTAAAACCAAATAAACATACATAAAGGAATCTATTATGAATAAATCAAAGCTTTCTATATTGTCGTTAGCCGCAATATTATTATTAAGTATATTATCCATTTCAACTTATGCTATTGATGGCTTATCTGCAAATGTTGGTGTTACTAATAATTACTTATTCAGAGGTTTAGAACAAACCCGTGGAGAATCGGCCGTATCTGGCGGTATTGATTATGAACATAAGTCGGGCTTTTATATGGGAACTTGGGTGTCAAATGCTGATTGGTCAGAGATGATGACTTATGAGTTAAATATATACGGAGGGTATTCAGGCGAAGTACAAAGCTTAACTTATGATGTAGGTTTTATGCATTATGCGTATCCTGATAGCATCATCGATACTGATTTTACTGAAATCAATGCAAGTGTATCTTATGGCGCTTTTACCTTAGGTTATGCGATATTAGCTGATGCAGAAGCTGTAGATTTTGGTGATGACTCATACATTTCCCTTAATGCAGACTTCACTCTTGCTTCTGATATTGGTTTATCTTTTCATGTTGGTACAGGAACTGATGAATTTTATGCAGGAGAGTCATTTGTTAATTATGGAGCAAGCTTAAATAAAAATGGTTTCACATTCGGTGTATCTAAAACAAATTTAGATGATGATGACGTAAAATTTATTATTTCATATGCGATTGATATCGATCTATAAATAATGCCAATTCTTTATGATAATTAATATAACATGCCTGTGCACTTCACTCAGATCAATTTGACAGGTGCATGAACTATTGCCAAATGTTAACAATCGGTTAGGTATTTATTTCACGATAAATCGACGGTTGAACCGATAACAGAACTCATTTAAGTATTCTTGAAGGTACTTTCCTGATATTCCATTAAATGTACCTAACAAAAATGTTTTTAAATTGCTAATGGCTATGTGTATCCACGCTAGCCATTCACCCACTAAATGGCTTAGTGTTACCCTCGCTTCATAGTGCTGAGTTTGGTCAGTAACATTCAATATCGGCAATGCATCTGAATAAACTTCTTGACCCGCTTTAAAATGCTTTTTTACAATTTTATCAACGCTAAAATGACAAATACTATCGACCACTTCCATTGCAATAAAACCTGCCTTTTCTCTCGGTTTTCACAAGCTATTAGCACGTTCTTTTGCCTGCTGCATCTCTACCTCGTTTGCCTTTTTGTTTACCCCCAACCAAGGCGTCATCAGTTCAATTGTGCCACTTAATTGATACAAGCTACCCCTGTGCCATAGCTGCTCTAAGTTTCTTTAAAATCAACCTTGCAGTTCGCCAATTAACTTCAATGAGTTTACTTAACCTAAGCGCTGATATACTGCCCTTATCTGAGCCAATAAAATAGATAGCCCAAAACCACTTAATAAAATTTTGTGCTCATATGGTCTTCTAACCTTAATAAAGCGATATGAAATGGCGCCTTTTCATCTTGGGCTTTGTTCTATCTGGTTACTTATACCTAATTCCTGATACCCAGTTACTGGCCTTTTTTTCCGCCCATATAAGAAACCCATATTTTACGGACTCCTCCTTCGGGAACTTCTAAAGTTCCAGCCCAGCCCTTAGGTAGTACCACTCCTTCTCCAACTGAAACAGTTACAACCTTTCCCTGCTCATTTGTCATCACCATACTGCCCTGTAGTACATACATTAATTCGTCATACTCTAAATCGGTGTAGGTTATTTTTCCGGGCTTACTTTCCCATATACCAATACCAAAGTTCTCATCGTCACTATAGAAAGAATCATAACCACGGGCGATCAAATCACCAGTTTCCGGCTCGTACGGGGCATATTCCCCCAAACTTTTTCCCGATAAGTGAGCATTGTCGAGTCGAATGATCTGTTTAACTTCAGCTGCTAAAGTAGCCGCATAAACGGGCTTGAATAATGCCTGCTGACCACTGTCGGTATCCATATGTTTGCCAGCGAAACTACCAAAGATGACCATTACCGCGCTCCACGCAATAAATCCTAAAATGCTCAACTTAACTTTTCCCTGATGCAATGTTAAATTTTTTAATGCTTTCATAGCTTATCCTCACTTTTATATTTATTTTATATTTAAATTCAAATACAAACTCAAAATAGGGTTTTCATTGATCAAGATAAACAATATTAAAATTATTCATCTTCTGGAAAAGTATCATATTGCGCCAACTGGTCATTAATGATGTACCAAGGTGCTTTTGAATCAACAAATATATGATATGCCTCAGGGCATGGGGGATCCCCATCTATGGCACTCATTGAAATATAGAGTGCTTGGGGTTCATCTTGTAACGCAACCAAAATATTAGAACCACAGTTTCGGCAAAAAACACGTTGATGAGAATCTGATGAGGCATAAAATGCAAGCTCATCATTCCCGGATAAATAACTAAATTTTTCACGTTCAACACCCGCAAAAGTAGCGAATGCAGCCCCATGAAGCCTACGGCACTGGCTGCAATGACAATGACTGAAATCATTGATCGCTCCATCTACCTGAAAGGTTATTTTCCCGCACTCACAATGTCCTGTTATCATGTTTAATTCTCCATAAATTATTAATAAACCATCTGCATGTTTTTGATTCAGTATTTTATACGTTCAGCATTTTATACGTGACATAGTGGGATCAAACATCGGTCGAAGCGAGGCTTGTGCTTTATATCGCTTGCCGGCAATTTCAATTTCCCAGTGATCAGATTTAACATGCTCAGCCGTAATCACTTGTTCAGATACAACAAAACCTAAACCGACCGAAGCACCTAACGTAAAACCATAAGCGCCAGCCCTTATATAACCTGCGAATTGACCGTTACGATAAATAAGTTCAGCATGATGTAACAGCGGCTCTGGATCTTCGAGCTTGAATTGCAGCAAACGGTTTTTAAAACCACCTTCTGCCTTTAGTTTTGCTAAAGCATCCCGGCCAATAAATCCACCGGGTTTATCAAGTTTTACCGCAAAGCCCAAACCCGCTTCAAGTGGGTTATCCATGTTGTCGATATCATGACCATAATCACGGTATCCTTTTTCTAAACGTAAACTATTTAAGGTTTGCAGACCTGCATGAACAAGACCATACGCCTTACCTGCTTCTACAATACGATCGTAAATCTGAAGTGCATGTTCGGTCGGAATATACAGCTCCCAACCCAACTCACCCACATAAGTTACGCGTATGGCAAGCACTCTGGCGTAATCAATATCGATTTCTTTAGCTGACAAATATGGGAAAGCTTCATTACTGACATCAACACTGGTTAAATCTTCCATTAATTGTCGAGCTTTCGGACCATGAAGATTTATTTGCGTATAACTTGAAGTTACATCGGTGACGAAGGCATGTGCATCTTCAGGAATATTTCTATCCATCCACATTTTAACGTGCCCATGAGTGGTATCAGAGCATATCACCATAAACTTATTTTTCGTTAAACGGGTAACGGTTAAATCGGCTTCAAGCCCACCTGCCTCGTTCACCCACTGAGTATAAACAATACGGCCTGGCTCTACTGCTATGTCATTACAGCAAATATAATTAAGCACTTTTTCAGCGTCATTACCCTGCACCAGGAAGTTTGCCATAAATGACATATCCATCAGCGTTACATCGTTACGACACGCATGATGGGCAGCTTGATGATAAGGGAACCAGTTTTGACGCCCCCAACTGTAGTTTTCCACCTCGGCTTTTTCACCTTCAGGGGCAAACCAGTCAGCTAATTCCCAACCTGCACTTTCAACAAAAAAAGCACCAGCAGCTTTAAGCCTTTCATGTAAAATTGATTGTTTAACATTTCGTGCCGCGCTCATACCTAAATTAGGATAATGAGATTCGTACATTTTACCGAGTACTTCAACCAGACGATCATCGAGATATTTAGGATTACGCTGACAAGGATGAAAACGATTAACATTAATACCGGTTACATCAAGATCAGGACGACCATCCACAATCCACTTAGCCAGTAAACGACCTATTCCGCCAGAAGACAAAATACCAAGTGAATTTAACCCACAGGCAACAAAAAAGTTCTTCAACTCAGACGTTTCTCCTACCAGTGGAGATAAATCTGGTGTAAAACTTTCAGGACCGCAGAAAAACTTTCGAATACCCAAATTTGCAGCATCAGGAACACGCTCATAAGCGGTTTCTAAAAATGGTACCATTCGGTCCCAATCAGGTTCAATTTCACCGAATGAAAAATTTTCGGGAATTTTGTCCAAATTCCATGATTTCGCAACAGGTTCAAACAGACCTATCATTAAGCTACCCACTTCTTCCCGGTAATATGCATAACGGTCAGGATCTTCCAATATAGGTAAATCCCGATCCATGCCTTCCATATCATCGGAAATAAGATAATAATGCTCAGCAGCTTGCAATGGTAAACTAACGCCAGCCATCTCACCAAATTGTCTTGCCCACATGCCTGCACAATTAACCACAATGGTTGAATCAATATCACCCATCTGGGTGGTTACACCTGTAACTTTACCGTTATTTTTTTTAACGCCAGTTACACTTACACCTTCTATGATCCTGGCACCACCCATCTTAGCGCCTCTTGCCAGAGACATGGTTAAATCAACAGGGTTGGCACGACCATCTTCAGCGGTATAAAAAGCCGCGATAACATCATCAAAATTTGCCAGAGGCCAAAGCTCTCTTGCCTTTTCTACAGATATTTCATTACAATCAATACCACGGGTACGCATAAAAGAAGCACTGCGACGCATTTCTTCCAGCCGTTCTTCATTACAGGCAACCTGAAGACAACCCACCGATTTAAAACCTGTTGCCAAACCCGTTTCTTCTTCAAGGCGACTATAAAGATCACGGCCATAAGTAAAAATATCGGCGCTGGTTTCGTCACTTATTAAACCTGAAACGATAAGACCAGCAGCATGCCATGTTGTTCCAGAGGTTAATTGGTCTCTTTCAAGCAAGACAACGTCTGTATATCCTAATTTTGTCAGGTGATATGCAACGCTGCACCCTATGATCCCACCACCCACAATAACCACATGAGCTTTTTCAGGGATTGATATTTTTTTTGAATTCATATTTACCAAGTTTTAGTTTTAGTTTTAGTACAAGTGAAACTACATTTACCGAGCTATTTATTCACAGAGTCAGTTATTCACAGAGTCATTCATCCAAAATTATGCATAAACAGGAAAGTCTGCACAAACTGCTTTTACCTGTGCCTGCACGCGTTTACTCAACTCATCATTTTCAATATCATCAAGAATATCGCAAATCCAGTGGGTTAGTTTCTGCGCTTCTTCAACACCGAAACCACGCCGGGAAATAGCAGGTGTACCAATTCTTAAACCACTGGTAACAAATGGAGAACGGGGATCATTGGGAACTGAGTTTTTATTAACCGTTATGTTCGCCTTGCCTAATGCAGCATCTGCGTCTTTACCGGTTATATTTTTGTCAATCAAGTCTAATAAAAACAGATGATTCTCGGTGCCGTCAGATACAATTTTGTAATCACGTTGCTGAAATACTTCCACCATCGCTTTAGCATTGTCTAAAACTGATTGTTGATACAACTTAAATTCTGGTTCGAGTGCTTCTTTAAATGCAACGGCTTTGGCAGCAATAATATGCATCAATGGTCCGCCCTGCCCGCCCGGAAATACTGCACTATTTAATTTTTTTTCAATTGCTGCATCATCACAAGCAGACAAGATCAATCCACCACGGGGACCTGCGAGTGTTTTATGCGTAGTGGTACTTACCACATGGGCATGAGGCAACGGACTAGGATAAAGACCAACAGCAACCAGACCAGCTACATGTGCCATATCGACAAATAGAAAAGCGTCAACTTTATCAGCGATTTCCCTGAACTTTGCCCAGTCAACAATGCCTGAATAAGCAGAAAAACCTGCGATAATCATTTTCGGTTGATGCTCAATAGCTAATCTTTCAACCTCTTGATAATCAATAATACCTGTTTCATCATTAATTCCGTATTGTACGGCGTTATACATTTTCCCTGAAAAGCTTACGTGTGAACCATGAGTGAGGTGTCCACCATGCGCTAAACTCATGCCTAAAACGGTATCCCCCGGATTAACTAATGCTTGGAAAACTGCAGAGTTAGCTTGAGAGCCAGAATGAGGCTGCACATTGGCATAGGTTGCTCCAAAAAGTTCTTTAGCACGTTCAATAGCGAGCGTTTCGGCCTTGTCAACAAATTCACAACCACCGTAATAACGCTTACCAGGATATCCTTCAGCATATTTATTGGTTAACTGCGAGCCTTGCGCTTCAAGCACTCGAGTGCTGGTGTAATTTTCTGATGCAATTAACTCTACATGCTCTTCTTGACGGGTCACTTCAGAGCTCATGGCCTGATAGAGTTCCTCATCAAAATCTGCAATGTTCATCTGTCGGGACAAGGTATATTTTTTAGCTGTTGCGTTCATGTGTATTCTCCTGCCTGGATTCTGGTTCTGATTCTGGTTCTGATTTAAGATTTAAGGTTCTGGTTTAAGGTTTAAGGTTCTGGTTTAAGGTTTAAGGTTCTGGTTTAAGGTTTAAGGTTTTAAGTTTTAAGTTTTAAGTTTTAGCTGCTAAGTTTACAATCTGACGATTCAATACCCGCAAAAGAACATTGCTCATCTATTTCTGGTAAATCACCACTAACACCTATTGCACCAATAAGTTCACCATTCGCATTTTTAATAAGCAAACCGCCTGGAGAAGGCGCTATTTTCCCCCCTGACATTTCACCTAAAGCAGATACAAATACAGGACGCACTTCTGCCATTTCAGCCATTTTACGTGATGACATTAACATGCCGATAGATCCCCAAGCTTTGGCTTGAGCAATTTTAAAACGCAAAATACTCGCACCATCTTCCTGTTTAAACGCGACAATATTTCCCCCTTTATCTAACACAATGGCTGCCATTGGTGCTGTATTCAATTCTCTGGCTTTAGCCAAAGCACCATCAATAATACAGTCCGCTTGTTTTAAAGTAAGTTCAGTCATAGTGTTTTCCTTATAGGGTTATATTTTTTAAATAACATTTGTTACAACCACCACCACGCAATATCAGTTTGTTTGACTTTTCGTGCAAAACAAATACCGCTAAAGTGGTATTAATATCAATCTGAAAATTAACACGAACCTGCGCAAATAGTCAGTTTCACCTGTAATAACATTAACCGTTAGCTAGCATTCAATGATATTGACCGCCAGACCACCTCTTGATGTTTCTTTATATTTTGTTTTCATATCTGCGCCTGTTTCAACCATAGTTTTAATCACTTTATCTAAACTCACTTTATTGGAACCATCACCATGTAAAGCAAGTCTGGAAGAATTTATCGCCGTCACAGATGCAATAGCATTACGTTCAATACAAGGAATTTGCACAAGACCTCCAACAGGATCACAAGTAAGGCCAAGATGGTGCTCCATACCGATTTCTGCGGCATTTTCACACTGGGACACAGTACCACCAGTTACTTCCGCCAACCCTGCTGCTGCCATTGAACAAGCTACGCCTACTTCTCCCTGACAACCTACTTCGGCACCAGAAATTGAAGCATTTTCTTTATACAAAAACCCTATTGCGCCAGCAGTCAATAAAAATTTAACCATGTCATTATCATCACATTGCGCCTTAGTGTTCTGATAATATTTCATGACCGCAGGAATTATCCCCGCCGCACCATTGGTTGGTGCTGTAACAATTCTTCCTCCTGCGGCATTTTCTTCATTTACCGCAAGGGCATAAAGGTTGACCCAGTCCATTATTTTCAAGGGATCTTGATTACTTTGCTCAGTTGCCTTCAGTCGCCTGTGCATTGGAGCAGCCCGACGTTTCACCTTAAGACCTCCGGGTAATATCCCTTCAGTTTTACAACCTTTATCAATACAGTATTGCATCGTGTGCCAAATATTTAATAAATAATTTATTGTTTCCTTTTCACTTCGCCAGACTGATTCATTTGCCAACATTAAAGCACTGATACTCAGTCCATGTTCTTTACATTGCTGTACTAGTTCATCGCATGTTTTGAAGGGATATGGGAGAGCTGGTTCAACACTGTTAACACCCTGATCATCACCCATATTGTCATTGACAACAAAACCACCACCTACTGAATAATATTCTTTACTCACCAATATATTATCTTCTGCATCTAAGGCTGAAAACCTCATGCCATTAGGATGTTTAGGAAGAGATTTACGACGATGAAAAATAATATTATTGCTGAAATCAAACTTAATTAAATACTTGCCGGCTAAAAGTAAAGTACGTGTGTTTTGAATTTGTTTTACTTTGCCTGCAACGGTATCAGGATCAACATCCTCCGGAGTTTCACCTAATAATCCCAGGATCACTGCTTTGTCACTACCATGACCTATACCGGTATGACCCAATGAGCCAAATAATTCAACCTTAACTGATTTAACCGTCGATATTTCAAAATCTTGCTCTAAAAATTTAATAAATTTTAAACCTGCACGCATTGGCCCGACGGTATGAGAACTTGAAGGTCCAATACCTATAGTGAACATATCGATTATGCTGATAGCCATAATTTTATTCTCCTATTGTTTAACCAAATTCAGATTTACCAAATTCAGTTTTATCAAATTCAGTTTTCCAATTTCTGTTATACCAATTTCATTTATTCCCTAAAGTCTGTAAGCTCTCAGAGGGACTGAAATTGGTATTAGTTTTTAACACTTCCTGATTCAACACTAATATCAGTTTGTTTCACTTAACTGAAAATGCAAATACCGCTAAAGTGTTATTGTTCAAAAAACCTACACTTGTAACAATCGTATTTACTTAATTTGACAAAGGAAAATCGTATGCCTGGCTTACACCCTAATATTGATCCTGATGGATTATTAGAATACTCAGTAGTTTTTACTGACCGTTCGTTAAATCATATGTCTAAAACATTTCAATCTGTCATGACGGATATTTCCAAAACCCTTAAAAATGTTTATAACGCCCATTCAACGGTTGTCGTACCTGGTAGCGGCTCTTTTGGTATGGAAGCAGTAGCCCGGCAATTTGCCACCGATAAAAAATGTCTTGTGGTCAGAAATGGCTGGTTTAGCTACCGTTGGACGCAGATTTTTGACATGGGTGATATTCCTTCACAGTCATTGGTATTAAAGGCAAAACCAATAAATGAAGGTACTCAATCACCTTTTGCACCAGCCCCTATTGAAGAAGTTGTCAAAACCATTCAAACACAGAAACCTGCCTTGGTATTTGCGCCACATGTGGAAACTTCATCGGGAATGATGCTCCCGGAAGATTATATTCGAGCTATGGCCGATGCCGTACACAGTGTGGGCGGAATGTTAGTATTAGACTGTATTGCATCAGGAGCAATATGGGTGGATATGGAACGTTGCGGTGTCGACGTATTAATCAGCGCACCGCAAAAAGGCTGGAGTAGTTCTCCTTGTTGCGCTTTGGTAATGCTCAATAAATTAGCACGCCAACGTATCGATGAAACAACCAGTACCAGTTTTGCTTGTGATTTATCTAAATGGCTGCAAATTATGGAAGCTTATGAACAAGGTGGTCATGCATACCATGCAACTATGCCAACCGATTCACTCTTGCAATTTCGTAATGTAATGATGGAAACTCAAGCTTATGGCTTTGATAAAGTTAAAGCAGAGCAACAGGAATTAGGTGAAAAAGTACGTGCTTTGCTAGCCAACAATGGAATTAAAAGTGTTGCAGCACCAGGTTTTGAAGCACCAGGTGTGATAGTAAGTTACACAAAAGACAGCGGTATTCAAACAGGTAAAAAATTCGCTGCCCAAGGGTTGCAAATTGCTGCCGGAGTTCCCTTGCAATGCGATGAAGGAGAAAACTTCCAAACCTTTAGATTAGGCCTATTTGGTCTGGACAAATTGCATAATATAGAACGAACTGTTGCTAGTTTATCGCAAGCATTGTCAAAGGTGCTTTAAGGCTTATTAGCTACAAACCAACTCAACTTTTTTTAAAGTCTAAATTTTACCACGTATGATGGGTTAGCCTCCGGCTAACCCATCATACGTGCTTATTTAACATTAATTAACAGCGAAGTTCTTTACTGATACTGATAATGATACTGACCATGATTAAATCATTCCATTACCGTACCTGAGAAATACGAACGAGCATGTTCGAAGCTGGATACGCCAATTTTATCACCGATCAATCTGCCCGGTATATCATCTGCTGGTGGATGAATTCCTCCCCAGATGCGTGACAGACTACATTGATCTGAGGCATCACGATAAGTTGCCCACTGCAGGACCATATCAACACTTGGACCTTCTTCGAATACCAGAAAATCGTTTGCTTTAATTTCAAAACCACTCATTCCGCCCGGGAAATACGCATCACCCGTCATGGCTGTCATTATCTCAGCCGCAGCGCGCGAGTATGTTGAGTGACCAGATACATAACCGGCAAATGGCGGCGTAACAAATGTTGGGCGTTGATATGGCCACCAATTCCCAGCCAATATCCAATCAACACCCGCTTTACCTGTTTCAGAGTCGGGCAGAATAAAATCTGGCCCACGCCATGCGTAAATTTTTATTTTACCCACATTTTCATTATTGGCTCCGGCTAAAGGATCACCACTGTTAACAAGTTCGATAGAACCTGATACCAGAGGAATACCCTTTACATTATATGAAGGCGCAGTGGCATCTGTACTTTGCCCGAATTCAGCCATGCCTCTGATGGCTGAAACAGGTCTGATATAATCATACCAGCCTTTTATGCCCCAAGCGGCAATTGCCGAATCATGCATTGTGCCCCCCAGTGTAAAATAAGTTTTAATGTCCCATTCCAAGTTACCTAAAGTATCCCCCTGACCGGCAAAGCGCTTGACCAGCTCAGAATGGTCACTAACCGAATTCAATAAAACAAACCAGTGTCCCGGAGGTGTTTCCGAATCAGGTCCATCAGCCCAAAATTCCGCCAATACCCGGCCATAATCGCCACGTGGCACAAGTTGTTCCTGATAAGGAAGACCCGTAACAGGGTTAACCGAATAACCCCGGCTGGTATCCCCACCATCAGACAAGTTATAAAAGGCGCGATAATCTTCAAAATTAGTCGGTAAACTTTCTATGTTCCCCAGACTTGCGGGTGAAATATCTATCATCACCCCGTCATCTTCATTAAGTTGTCCTGACCAAATGGCAACCAGAGCAAAGCCCCATTTGTATTCATCAGATAAATCCCCCCCCAGCATAGGAGGTTGACCGGGATCATGATAAACCTGATAGTCAAACCCGCCACGGTTATAGGTGGTTTTGTCGTTTTCAGACAAAGCAAACGCTGCTACCTGTCCCCACTCAGGACTCAGAAATTCAGGTGTAGTTGCGATCGGGTTACCCGCCTGATCGATAAAATTGTCAATCGCCAATGGTTGCCAGCGATTAGGGTCAAATAAAGACGGATTACCAAATTTACCAGAGCCCAATGATAATGGCCGGTTAACGGGTTGATAGTAAATATTAGCGTAACCATCTTCTTCGTTTGAGCCATCTTGTAAGCCGTAATCAATATAACAATTGGCGATATAATTCCCTAACGCAGCAGCAGAGCCAGTACTATAATCCACCTCTTCAACACTTGTGTCATATCCTAAGCTTGCCATTAACTCATCTGCACTTTCCTGGATGTTTGTCACGCCGGGAGCCAAAGCAAATCTATGTTGAATTAATCGGTAACTGGCATAACTAATTGCTTCTTCGCGTTTTAATAATGAATCTATCGGCTTATCGAAACTTCCGGCTACACACTGGAAATCACCTAATGTTTTTCCGAAAAGATAAGGCGTCGCTGTAGTGGCATATGCCGACCAGGCGTCATACATCGCCGACGATATATGAAACAAATTACGGGCATGGATTGTTGGACGGGCAAAATCATGTCGTATTGCCGCTAATAATACTTCATTCCACATACGGGCTACTGAATAACCTTCTCGCTCGGGAGTAAGCTCTATTTCTGGAATTATCAGAATTTCGGTATCAGATTCTCCAGATGAATTATCGGAACACGCGGTAATGGTACTTACAACGAGACAAATTATTATTGTTTTAATTAGTTGCATACTTTGGTGCATTTTTAACATCCATTTAGTTATCTCGACCCAAATTACACGGGGAGGGCCATATTGTTGTTAACGGGCTCGGATCACAATGCAGTGTTCCTCGCGGTAAGAATCTAATCAGACCCCCCACCCCTTTGATAGGCATATTGATATTTTTTGGCGAATGATTGCTTTGGAGCATTTTCGCAATTTCAATAGGGTTTAATATCTTAATGAAGATGTTCAAAGCTTAAATGAGTTGACCGTCAAGACTGAACTAATACCCCTACTTCATTTTAATTTTCTAAGTCTTGTTACCTTCATGAGATTAAAGGGGAACAACAGACAACTGTATACCTACTTAGGGGAGGTACTATTGTAATCAAGATTGTAAATGATATGTTTGTTATGTTAGTAAAAAGTTAAATTTCTAGCAGTGCACTATCTAAAAATAATGCAGTTAACCCAAACTCTAACAACGAGTGGGAGGATGAGTGGTAAATGCCTTCCATAAAACAAAAATAAAAACTTTTATTTAAAAGTAACGGAGGTTATATGTCTTTATCTAAAAAGATAAAACAGACAGTTAAACATTTGCCGTTCGCATTATTACTAACTGTAGCAGCGCCTTTTGCGTCAGCTGCAGATGGTTCTTGGACATTCCCATTTTGTGGTGCACCTAACAGCGCTCAGCCAGGTTACGTACCCCACGGTGATCCACAAGCAAACGGTAGCGCAACAGTTGTAAGCGTAAACGGTCTTATTTCAGTTGATATTCAAATGGGCAATCAGCGTTATGACGCGCATCATGCCCACCTATATTCGGCGACTAATGGCTACGATAACGCAGATAAAGGTCACTCAACAGTTTGTTGGGCATACGACAACCTAACTGTAAACGATCCCAGCACCGCACCTTTCAATGAAAAAGCGCTGCATATTGAAGACTGGCCCTATCCCGGCAGCTATTCTGAAAACTGGTATAAAGGCTATATCAACCAAATCCCTGCCGACGGTGGTGATTGGTTTTTAATGGTTCACATGCTTGGTGGTCACTTTGCCCTTGATGAGGAAGGTCACTTAATCGAATGGGATTCTTCAGCTCATGAAGTCAATGGTGATGACGATATTGCT
>JABSOI010000120.1 GCA_013216015.1 Alteromonadaceae bacterium
GATTGAAAGCAACGCAGTAGATAATCTTTTAAAACGCTTCAAAACCTGCATTTTGAATGATTACGGGTATATATTGGCATTTAAACACTGTATAGCTTGTGGTGCATGTAAATGGTTAGGCGAAGCAAGGTAGACTGCATCGACCAATTTGTCAGCACAAACTTCTGCAATACTGAGAAATACCTTAGTTTGTTGAAGGTTATCTTTGGGATACTTTTTTAAAAATTTATTAGCTGTGGTTATCTTTCTTGAACATAAGCCATATAGGGTGAAATTTGTGGTGGTTAATGCGGCTTTTAAAAAAGTATCAGAGATAAAATTGGTACCGACTATAACAAAATTCATTGATAAACTCCTGGTTTTAAATTGTGCAATATGACTTTAAAAATCACCGCATCACATAAAATTTATTTTATTGTTTTGTGATTTAAAATCAATTTATTCATAAAAGGATAGAGTTTAAATATTAGCATTCATAGAATCACCATACCCCTTGAAAATTATTCTTTCTTACACTATTCCTCTATTTTACTGATGAGATCCCTGATTGATTTTTCTGTAGCACTGCAGTGACTTTATCCTGCTAACTAAAGATGTTATAGATTCAAAACTATATTCGAACTAATTATTAATCCTCACTTACTAATTTCCATATTGTGAGCCTTTTAGACCTCAGGTCATGATTCCTCGGTGAGCTTTGTTCTCTGGCTGATATGCAAAAAACTTTAATAAATCGACTGAATAACGCTCCCATGATTTACTTTTGCTCATGAGGGCAGTGTTTTAAATAATATAACAAGTGTAGAGTTAAAACTTGGCGTTGGTGGCAGTTAACAAGCTAATTAATAGGTAAAAAAATAGATGTCTTTTGCATTTTTGAATGTTTGACAACGCTGTCATTGCTGTGTTATAAAATTGCTGTGTTATAAAATTTACAAGTTAAAAATAGTCTTATTATTCAATTGGTGAGGGAGCATGTCAAATACAAAGAGTTCAATCTTAGCTGTAGTAATCGCAGGTCTTATTGCAGGTTGTAATTTAGTCAATGAGCCTGAATTATCACAGCCAGTGGATGCTGTGTTTTTTGATGATTTTTCCTATGATGATTTAGCCGGGCTTTATGATAATAACTGGAAAGCTCGCACCGAAATTGGCCACCCTGGTATTGCCGGAGCCAATTGGTCAGATGAAGGACTCAGTTTTCATCAAAATATCAGTGGTAGTCAAAATGGCATCATTCGCATGACTTCTTCCACCGATGGCACAGGTGAAAATACACGCCAGACACAGTTTTGTCATGCCCGTAAATATTTAAAAGGCACATACGCCGCTAGAATATTCTTTCGTGATACTCCTACTTTTGGTCCTGACGGTGATGAAGTTATTCAAACATTTTATGCCATCAGCCCGCTAAAAGAACCTATGCATCCTGATTACAGTGAAACTGATTTTGAATATTTACCTAATGGTGGCTGGGGTGAAGGTAATGAACCAGCGATGTGGTCTACCACTTGGGAAACATTCCAATTATCGCCTTGGACTAGCGTTAACGAATATACCCGTAAAGCTGGCAGTTATGCTGGTTGG
The DNA here is from genome assembly GCA_013216015.1 of Alteromonadaceae bacterium. Lineage (GTDB taxonomy): Bacteria > Pseudomonadota > Gammaproteobacteria > Enterobacterales > Alteromonadaceae > JABSOI01. The sequence goes on from JABSOI010000120.1 coordinate 1,588, forward strand.
CATACTTTGGTGTTACATGTGTTTGATGACAAAGTGAGATATTACGTCGATGGTAAATTTCTCAGTGAACACAGCGAAAATGTATCTCCGGAAGTACCAATGTCAATAAACTTTAACCTGTGGTTTATGCCCAAAGGTGCTGACGACACTAGTGGCCCGGTTGATTCAAAAGAATTACGTCAATATCAGGAAGACGTTGATTGGGTGTTCCATCAGGTTGATGACGTCTTAACCACTGAACAAGTAAATAAGAAGGTTGCACAATTACGCGAAGGGAATATCAAATATATTGACCGTGTTGCACCTCAAAACCCACCTTTACCATCACCTTGTGGTTTATAAGCTCATCGAACAAGCCTGTTTAAATGAGTAAAATGGTTGCCCGGTCAGGGCAACATACTTATTAATAAATATCTTTTGTATTTTCCAAAAAAGTTTATTCCCGAAGGGATTGCTATGAGTGAATTATTTTGTGGAAAACCCTTTCAGATGATTGATATCAAAAAATGAAACCAGTTTATCTTGTTGGGTTGATTTACAGGGCTGGCAGGAAAAAATCGATGATATGACCATAGAAAAATCTAATCCGAATCAAGTTTAAGCATCCACTTGTTAATGTCCGTAGTGTGGTGAAAATCGATAATTAAATGAACATCTTCGGTGGCAAAATCGCGAGACTTTTACTCTGGTTGTAGCATCCACCTTCAGCTTTCCCTAGTGCACACTAATGGTAATTTACACTTTAACCGACGAATAAATGCGATATGTCTACACTTTTACCAATGAAAAAATGTAACATAACCACACTTTTACGTACGAATAAATGTAATTTTAACCCACTTTTACCTGGGTATAATGTTATGATAATAAAAAACCATTAGGGGGTGCTCAATGTACAACCGGATAATTATTGATAAATTACAGGCTTGGAAGTTGCAGCTTAAAAGGAAGCCTATCCTTTTAGATGGCGCTAGACAAACAGGAAAGTCTTACCTTTTAAAAGAGCTGTTCGGCACTCAGTTCAATCAAGTGGTGGTGCTAGATTTTCTGGAAGATCCTGAACTGGCAAATATTTTTGCTGAAAAGAAAACTCCAGAGCACCTTCTGCATCAAATAGAATACACATTGGATATCGAATTCAATCCAGACACCGACTTGCTGATCCTTGATGAGATTGGTGAGTGCCAAAACGCTGTCGATTCACTAAAATACTTTGCTGAGAAAGCCCCACAAATGTATGTTTGCGCCTCAGGCTCTAACATTGGATTATTGGATTCATTTCCCGTTGGAAAAGTAACTGGCCTTGAAATGCACCCAATGAGCTTTGAGGAGTTCTTGATGGCAAGTGGTTCAAAGGCTATCGTTGATGCTTGGAGACGACGTGAGATATCACCCGCCCTACACCGTAAACTCTTCCAGCATTTGAAGGACTACTACTATGTAGGCGGAATGCCAGAAGCAGTGGCTGCTTGGTTTGGTAAAGATAGTCTTCGCAGTCGAGTAAACGCGGTATCTCAAATACATTCCGACCTTATTGCAGGATATATTCGCGATTTTGGTAAGTACGCAGATGTAGGTAGCAAAGTGAATGCAGCCCACATCGAAGCCGTTTTCCGCAATGTACCTTTACAATTAAGAACAAGCCTTGACTATTCCGTCAATCGCTACCGCTTTAAAGACGTGGTCCCGAAGAAGAATCGCTACAGAGAGCTACTTGGGCCGATTAACTGGTTGGTTAAAACTCACTTGGCGTCCAAAAACTATATAGTTGAAACACCTAAAACGCCGCTTGCAGCTTATCGACAAGACAACATATTCAAACTTTTCTTGTTTGATGTTGGCTTGCTAGGGCACATGCTTGGTTTGAAATATTACGACCATCAAGATCAGGATTACTCTTTTAAGGGGTATGTGGCAGAGAACTTTGTCCAAAATGAAATGCTTATTGCTGGATATAATCCGACATACGCCTGGAGCTCTAATGACTCTGAGGTTGAGTTCCTCTATTTGATGGAGAATGGTGCTATCATGCCCATAGAGGTTAAGAGCGGTACTAGAACGAAGGCCAAATCACTGTCCGTCTACATCAAAAAGTATAAGCCTGATATAGCTGTGAAGTTAATTGGTAGCACTGGCTCAGACAAAGCTCTGGACTTGCAAGTATTACCTCTTTATTACGCCAGTCATATCTCAAAATTATGACTCATACAAAAGTATTTCACTACTAAAGAAAATCTAGTTAAAACTCAGTGACAGAAACATCCAGTCTGCGGCATAAATCAAGCAAAAAGTTGATGCCTGTCATAACTCATTAGTCTCTTTATTAATATGGGCTGATTAATGATCAGCCCTTAATTTTTCGAAGTTTGCAGGCCTCTGAGCAAAATAGTCAGAAGATAATTAGTGGTTATTCTCCGGTCACAACAATGTCATCGATATATGCCCTTTCATGGTCCTCGTTAGCATTAGTTACAAAGCGGATCATAATGCTGGTGTTCTCAGCCGCAGCGGGAAGTACTTTTGAATGTGTAGCATAGGCGGTAGTATTTAATGTTTCTAAATCATACCAAGTTGAAGTTCCTTCAACTTTCCATCGAACACGTAAATTTTCGCCATCCGAGAGTGATAGAGCTTGACGCGCATACGCTAGGGTGATGTTTGTGTAACCTATCGTACTGACTATACGTTGGATATAAGTTGTTTTCATGATGCGAACACCATAGCTGTCACCAAAAGATGATATAGCGTTGGCCATGGCATTCCCTGAAACTGTCCAAGCGTTCAAATTACCACTTTCAAAGTTATCGCTAAATAACGTTTTAGCGACTGAAGAAGCTGCATCTACGGTAATGTTCAATGTTGCAGTGTCAGTGTTGGTGCCATCACTTACTTCTACCGTCCAGCTATCAGAGCCAGCTTGAGTTGGTGTACCCCAAAGCGTGCCATCTGAGGCAATAGTTAGCCAAGTAGGTGATGATATTAAACTGTAAGTTAATTGATCACCATCGGCATCCGTAGCCGAACCGCCAATAGTGCCACTATAAGCTGCGTCTACCGTGGCATTTGTTTTATTAATAGGACTAACAGTGAACACAGGTGCGTTAATGTTAGGACCAGAATATGCAGAATGTTTGATCAATTCAAAATTATCTACACGGGCATAGCCTGTGCTGTCACCTTGAATAGCAACAAAAATTACTTTACCCGCATCAGCAGCAGTTGCGGTATAAATACTGTCGTGATCTACCGTTTCATAAGCACCATTTTGTGCTGCATGCGGTGAGAAATTTTCAATTAAATCGGTGCGTGTACCCCCAAGGGTATCATCTGAAGTAATAAAAAGACTTACGCTGATTTTGTCTGAAGCATCAACCCAGTTCCAAGCATCTTGCCAAACATAACTGATATCAAAGGTATCACCTTCTATCATGGCATAACCGGTATTTAGCGCAGCAATACGAGCTGAAGTCGCAAGAAGGTTTTGACTGCCATCAAAAGCGACATTATTCTTCGTTGCATTGATGTTGTCTGCTCCGCCAAGATTGAACCAGCCTGGAGTGTTTTTGAAGGTAATGGCGCTGCCAGCTTCTGAGTTGAAATTACCATTCATTTTATCGCCACCAACCAGCACTAAATCATCAACAGGTACTGCTTGCCAAGTACGAACATAATCAAATTTTGCACTGGTTAACAAACCAACAGGTTCGCTGGCAAAGGTACCAATATCACCAAAACTTGCGCCATCAGATAGCCAGAGAAACTCAGCTACTTGCGGAACCCATTTACCTTCATACTGAGTTTTTAATACACCGTCATAATAAATATTCATGACATGTTCGTTCCATTCTATGCCAAAGGTGTGATAGCCATTATGGATGCCTGGGGTATTATAAGGCTTAGTATTGGCCCGATGATCCGCGCCATAGCCATCAATATGGACAACGCCTTTGGTAGTATCGGTAAACCATGCCGATTCAAAAATATCGACTTCTGCACCATCGTTGCCAGTGCCATCGACATTTTTCTGATTCTGACCTTGTAACCAAAAGGCAGTGTGGGTGTCTTTGGTGCTGTCAGCTATTTCTATTCTGGCTTCAAAATAGCCATAGGTTGGCTCATAAAGATTTTTTGAACTGATTGAGCCGGTATGCATGGTATTAGCATCTTCTTTAGTCACAGAAAGTACTAAATTGCCAACGCCGTCTGTAGATACGTTGGCTGGAGAGAACCACCAATCAGCAATACCACGATCCCAACGTGGAGAGCGAGTTTTGGTGCTTTCATCCATTTGCCATTTAGTTAAATCTAAACTAGAGTCGTTGAATTCATCGGTAAATTCTAAGCTCCAACCGCTTGATTCTGATGCCGGCAGAGCGTCAGCCGGTGTTTGTGGATCAATTGTTGCGGCTGAGGCGACAATAGAACCGCAGGCTATCGCAATTGATGTAGTTACAGAGAACACTTGTTTTTTCATTTTACTTACCCTTTATTTCGCCTCTTTTATGAAGATAACCCCTTCTTATTTAGAGACTATTTATAATTAGTTGAATAAATCACTTAAAAATACGACCACTTGGGTCAACAAAGCTGTAGTTCCTTGGTAATTACTTTTTTAGTGTTTAAATCATTTATAATTTTTTGGGGAAAACACTTTAGCTACACTTGCTATCTCAGAGTCTAGCAATTTTACTTTAAGCACTTTTCCAAACCTATTTTCGAGCCACATAATCTTGTATTATTTATCATACGGATATAATTAATGTATTATTCAGTTGTAGTCAATAAGAGTTAAAAAAAATATTCTGCTCAAATAAGAGAAAGGTGGCTATGTTCGCTTTTAGCGTTGAAAGTTATCAGATGAGATTAAACAGTCAATAAATCAAAGACTTGATTGGCTTTGAAACATTGCTGATCGAACCATCGGCACCAGCCGAGATAACAGTGCAAATATTTATTTCAGAAGGCCGATTTCGTCATTTGTCAGTTTACGCATCGCGAAACTGATCAATTTAGTGCCTTTACGGGAAAGAGTTAAATATTCTTTATTGTTCGCAGGATTAATGCTTAAGCTCAATTCGTTATTTATAAATTCATCTATAACAAATTTACCATCCCCAACAAAAAACATTTCTTTGCTTTTCCTCCTATCATTAATGAGTACTATTTTTCCTTCCTGAACTTCTATTGTAACGACCTTCCCAAACGGGGAAAAAAATCCGCCTGTCATATTCAGGTAATGCCCTGTGATATTTTCTATTAAAGCGTTGCTTGGTACAATATTTCTGGCAATAATCGGTTTCTTCCAGTTTAAAGTTTTAATCGTGCTATTTACGATCGTATTTATAGTTGGTACTCTTGACGGGTAATGGTGCCCGTTACCAAAGACTATAATTGCTCGTCCATCATGCATTGTAGCCATAATTAAACCGCCAATCCCTTTGTTATAACCGCTATGAGAAAACCAATCTAAATTAGCATCTGCTCTAAATCGCATCCAACCTAATCCCCAACCACCTGTTTTATCCATAGTTTGTACCTGAGTTGTTTTTTTTGCTACCCAACTTGAAATAACGTTAGATTTTTTGTTGGATAATGCTTTCTGAAAATCAATGACAAGTTTTGCTAAATCGACTGAGTTACTCCACATACCCGCAGCGGTTAATTGGGGAAGTATTGGGATCCCGTTTCCGACAACTTTTAATTGAACATGTGCCTTAGCCACATCATTTAAAAACTTTACATGTCCGTGTTGATACATGGTTGTATGGTACATTCCCAGCGGTTTAAACAACATTTCCTCCGCCAATTGAGCGAATGGTTTACCAGTGACATCTTCTATAGCAATTTGAACTATTACGAAACCGCCGCCACTATATTTCCATTTTGAGCCAGGCTCTGATACCAAAGAAATAGCTTGTTCACGTTCAGGTGTTTTTTCCCCATTCAAACTCTCTATTGGTGTAGGGATATCATTCCCTAACGAATAATGAGAAAAACCCGTTTGAGTAGTGCCTGCGGTATGACTGAGTAAATGACTGATAGTAATTGATTTATGTTGAGTGAATGATGATTTTGGCAGCTTCCATCTTTTTAGATATTTTGAGATTGGAGCATCTAACTTTAAGATCCCTTTTTCAGCTAACATAGCTGCAATAATTCCAGTTACGGGCTTTGAAATCGAACCAGCGGAAAACGCGGTGCTTTCACTCACCTTTTCTTTCATACCATATTCTTTTACGCCAGCCAAGCGACTATAAACAACTTTATAGTTATCAATAACTGCTAAGCTTAATCCTGCCATATTATTTGCAGCAAGTAGTTGCTCATATGTTTGCTGTGTACCATCTACCTGAATAATGTTCGACAGGGGAGATGGCTCGGTCGCTTGAGTATAATATGTTAGGAAAATTAGAAAAATTACTGTTGTTTTAACAAGTTTTGTAATCATGTAGGTCTCTTGATTGAAATTAAGCAAATATAGGTTAAATACGCAATCAAAACGAAAAGGTTGTCTAGGGTTGTAAAATAAATAACTATTCAATAGTATGGTTAGCAACTTTACTTGCTAATCTACTGATAATATGGTTGTTTTTATTATCAATTCTGTGGTTCGAAATAAAATTAATCAATAGAAAAAATACAAGTTCAAAAAGGGGCAAGTCGCATTTTTAAATATATTTTGAATAATATCGACAATCTTGAAGTCAGCGACTTGACCCTTGTTTCAGAACGTATTAGGAAATCTCACACAGCCTGTTCGCATAGTTGACCTAATCACCTGAAAAGATTATGGTCTTCTTAGCACGAAGAACAGATTTTGAAAATAAGAGTTAGCCAAGTAAACACTGCTTAAATTATTTAAGGAATATAATGGGAATATCCATGATAGTTATTAGTAACTTTAGCATGAGAGTACAGGTAAAATGTCGTCGCTACTTCATTAGTGATATCCATCACTGACAGAGATTGAGCATGTAAGCTGTTATCTATATAGATAACTGACTCATTATGTTTCCCCCTTCAAATTTAAAATTATTAACAGCCATTATTGTTAATTGCTATGCGTTGTATATTACACATAAGAAGGGAGAGCATGAGGTGCAATTTAAATACAATAAAATAAATAACTAATAAAGTGGTATGAAATATGGAATGGGTTACCGTGCTTCCTCCTGTGGTGGCATTAATCATTGTATTTTGGAAAAAGGAAGTATTACTGGCGCTTTTGATGTCGTTATTTACTTCTGAAGTTATCGCTATTCATTTATCAAACAAAAGCAGCAATGTGGTGATATTTGATGGTGCTATTGAAACGATTAATGAAATTGTTGCTGTTTTTTCCTCGCCGGGTAATGTGCGCTTGTTAATGTTCTCATTAATTGTTGGCGCTTTGATGGCCTTAATGCGATATTCTGGCGGAGTAACTGCAACGGTTAAATTATTCATTAATAAAGGAATTGCTACAAATAAAAGGCGTACAGGTTTAGTCACTTTTTTTACTGGCGTGGTGGTTTTTGTTGAGTCAAACCTAAGTGTCCTCACCGCTGGTATTATTTCTCGTGGATTATTTGATAAGTTTGGTATGAGCCGGGCGAAGCTCGCCTATATTATTGATAGTACCAGTGCACCAATTTGCATTTTAATCTTACTTAATGGTTGGGGCGCATATATTTTAGGTTTATTAGGTAACTACTCACTACCGAGCTCATCAATTAATATTTTGATTTCAACTATACCTTATAATTTTTATGCCATATTAACCTTAGTGGTAGTGCTTTTTACGATATTAACAGGCAAAGTTTATGGTCCTTTAAAGGCAGCTGAAGAAACACTTAACATTCAAAATGACGAAGTAAGCCATGATGTTCCAGATAGCAAAGCCAGATACATGCTCTTACCATTACTCACTTTAGTCTTGGGAATGTTAGCGTTTATGTTTTGGACAGGAAACGGCAGTATTGTTAATGGCTCTGGTTCTTTATCTGTACTTTATGCTTGTACTCTTGCCTGTTTAGTGGGTTATATATTAATGATCACCAGTGGTGAGTTTACTCATCAGCAAATAATAGATATTGCCTTTAAAGGCATGAGTGAATTATTGCCCTTAGTTACTATTGTTTTATTATCGCTAGCGTTAGGCAGTAGTTTGCAAACCTTGGGAACCGGAGAATTTATTTCAGGTTTAGTTGCCAATAACTTGCCGCTTTATTGGGTTCCGGGTATGTTGTTTTTGGCAGGTGCTTTGATTTCGTTTACCACAGGTACTTCATGGGGAACTTTTGCAATTTTGATCCCAATAGGTATGCCTATTGTGATCAATCTAGGTTTAGATCCGGGACTTGTACTGGCGGCAATATTAGGTGGAGGTGTATTTGGTGATCACTGTTCTCCTATCTCTGATACAACAGCGGTTAGTGCGGTCGCATCAGGGTGTGATTTATTAGAGCATGTAAAAACTCAGTTACCCTATGCATTATTTTGTGGAACAATTAGTTTTCTCATGTATATTTTTGTCGGCTACCTATCTATTTAAGGGGTTATATAAATGAATTATTTACTTATGGTGTTTGGTGAACCAACACCTTACGACTCCAGTTCATTTCAATAGTTGACTTTATGTAGTAAATACGAGCCTTCCTGTTTTTGAACTTAGACATGATTCGCAAAGCAGAAGCTAAGTGTGGCAATCGCAATACATCTGCTTCTCCCGCATTGCGGAAGTGTGAGTATTTAAATTTAGCTTCACCTTTAGCCTAAAAGATAGTCATTACAGTTTGTAATTTACAAAGCGATAATGAACTTGAACATTCAAATAAAATAGAGTTAAATAGCCGTTTTTCGCAGATGATTTCTTTATAAAACTATATAGCTGTAAGAATTTTAAAAGACTTATCTGGCTATTGATTACCTCTTCATTGCACTGCACTAACTTAGCAATATCAAAATAAGGAAACTTTCTGCTGTAGTTACAATTTACACCTATTGCTACATTTTGTTACAGATGATGGGTCTTGTTACGTCAACTTCCTTTGTACCAAGATATAATGTAATAGATTTCAACAAAGCAGATAAAAACTAATGAATAATTTAAAAATAAAGAAAACACTTATCTCTAGCTACGATAATTTTTGCCTGTGCTAGTTTTTCGAGTGTCAGTTTTGCAGATGATATTACCCACAGTGTTAGAAGTGATACCGAGCAAATTGGAAGTACAGAAAACTATTTCGAAATAGGCATCATGACTTCTACTGGTAGTGGCCCGTCTCTTAGCGGCGATGGTAACAGGTCTGAGACTAGCGCGATTATTAATGGCAGCTATAGCTGGAATAATATATTTGTTGAAAACAATAGTGAAAGTGGCCATGGTTTAGTTTTTGGTTATAACGCTTTTAATAATGAGAATTGGTCGTTTGATTTAACAGCGACCACCGAGTGGTTGAAAAAAAATAGCTTTGAAAATAACGGCCGTTATGGTCATCTTAATTATCAAGATTATAGTAAAGAGTTTATGGTTGGTGGTCGACTAATCGGCTATTTTGACAATAATATCGTGCAATTTACAGTCTATCAGGATGCAACCGGTGACCACAATGGTACGATTGCTTCAGCCCTAATAGGAAGGAATTGGCAAGTTAGAAATTGGAATTTTCACGGTATTGTTGGAGCAGAATATGCTTCCGCAAAGTTAAATGACTTTTATGTTGGCGTATCAGAAGCGAGAGCTGTATTTCTATCTGACTTCCTTGAGGGATTCAGTGCTTAAGAAGCAGGTGCCAGTGTGAGTTTTAGTACCGAATTAGGCGTTACTTATCCTATTTCAGAAAACTGGGTTTTCAAGGCAACTGCTCGAGCTGCAACTATCTCCGATGAAATTACCGACAGTCCTTATTATCAGAACAAAGACTCATTGGCGACATCATTTCGTACCAGTCTTAGTTATGTATTTTAGGGGGAATAATAAAATGCCCCTTATTCGACAAAATATCAATACACGAATGAAAATAAACAAAAAATCTCGCTTGACCATACCTGTTTTCTTGCTCATAGTTTGCTGGTTTATATCGGTATCGGCAAAGGCTGAGACTACAAAAAGTAATACAGTGCCAAGTAATACCAAACAATTGCACAATTGAAAGTAACGCCTAAACCTTGTATCGCACTACGTAAAGGGCAAAAATGTTATCTTGAGGTGACCTTTAGCTGGTTGCATCCACAAGCTAACAATTATTGTTTAGTTAATATTACCACTAACAAAATCATAATTGGGATCAGGTTGAAATTAAACTAACAGTATGTTTTTATTGGGTATTTACTAATAAGTTACGGTGGATTTGTTTGGTTTTATTAAATAGCAAAGGGCAAGAGGCTAGGCTGTCGAAATATGACCATTTCCAACCAATTTACCGTCTATTTTTTTGGCTTTTTTAATCTTGTTGCAGTTTTGATTGTTGTTACATTTAGAATCCGGATTGACGAAATAACATACTATTTAGCCCGTCAAATGTAACGGAATATTAATGGAAATAGTATTTTGCTACTAAATAATAAATTTCAGCACAATTATGGAAATCCAATAGATAGTAAATATCATACTTTGTAAAGTCAAAAACTGGGAAATTGGATATCCCTAAAAACACGAGTTTTCGACAGCCTAGCCTGTTCCCCAATTATGGCGAGTCGGATAATAAGCTGTACCGTTGTTACCGAAGATTAAACACTTTTCTTCTCCATTGGAAGAATTTAAAATTAAGTATAGATCAGATTCTAGATGAATTAACTTCCACACAGCTTGTTCGTTGGCAAGTAACGCAGTTTTACCGCCGGGAAAGCCACAAAGTGGGCCTGTTCCCCAATTATGGCGAGTCGGATACTCATATGTACCGTTGTTACTGAAGATTAAACACTTTTCTTCTCCATCGGAAGAATTCTTTAAGAGAGCCTCTAGGTCGTGTGCTTGGACAAATTTCAGTGTGAAAAGTATTAATATGGCACCAGTAAATAAACTAGTGAGTATTTTTTTTAAATATATATTCATTATAAGTTCCTTTTACGATATCAGTGATAAACATGACTTGTGTACAACAGAACTGGGATCTGTTTGTATCATTTAATATTCATAAGCACCTTGCTCTCATACGAATACTTGTTTTCAAACGACGTATTCCTAATCCCATAAGCCCTAATACGAAAACAACTAACGTAGTTGGCTCAGTTACATGTATTGAGGAAGTTTTTACTAACATTGTGCTCCAGGTTTCATCATTTATATTTTCATATTCAGTCGTATAATCTGCATTGTCCAATATGTATGCACGATCTGTATATGCTAAATCACTATGGCTACCAGTCCATGTATATACTTGCACCTTACTTAATCCGGTTGTTCCTTCATATAGACCAAAGCTTTGTGTTACTTCATCTACTGTACCTAAATTATCTAATAAATTTATTCCTATCGTATTTATGTAATCTTGTAGAACTGAACCAATTTTGTTTCTACCATCTATTACTAAGAATTGTCCTTCTCCAAACTGATTAGGTGATGTAGAACTTGCGTTTAATCCTAAAAACATATTTGTCCACAAAGTATTAACTTGATCTTTAGTTCCCAAACTCCAACCATCATAAACTCCACCTACTCCAAGTTGGCTAGCAACATAATTATATGACTGACCGTTGTTTATTCCAAAATCCATCCATTCTAAATTAGTACTTGTATCAATAAAACTATCATTAACTGTATCTATTATTACCCCAGCATTAGCAACATTCACCAAACAAGTAATAGACAATACTATTCCTGTTAAAGTAGCTTTTAAAAATATAAATTTCATTGCTTGTTCCTTTTTATTAATAAAAAGTGTCAATTACCTTGCAAACAAACGCTGCTGTATAACTACGTCTGTTGTACCCCTTTTCAGGTTATTAATCAGACATTCCACTATCAGTTATGATCTTTTATCTTCACCCTATTCTGAATATAGATCTAATTAAACCATTTAACAATTACAGCTCATTACAGTTCATTACAGTTCATTACGTGTGATCGGAGTTCAGGGCTAGCTGGATATTCATATAAAACACTTAATTAAAACTTAATGAACAAAAACCCCAACCATCTAGTCTAGTGCAAATATGTAAGTGAAGAACCCCTTATTAATAAAGGGCTCTAAGAGGGATTTCCTAGGTATAAAAAAAGGCCCACCAACCGGGCCTGGCTTAAATCTGTAAGCCTAAGTCGCTCTCGATAAGGTTACTCGAAAATATTAAGTCAAGGTGATCACAAGCGGACCGAAAAATCCTAGTTCAATCTGATACCCTTCATCACCATCAATAGAGGTTTCTTTGGGTTTGCCAACTTGCACTTCAGTACAACTCAGTTTGATTTTGTTGTATTGCACCGTGCCGTGTTCAATTTCAAAGGGGACTTTCACCACACCATTATGTGATTCGAAGGTATCAAACCAATCTTTGTCGATAATGTTATTCGCGGGCATGGTTAAATTTCCAGTCGCAAATAACGCAGAGTGTCGCGCTTCTTTTTGGCCTGGCACATTCAACATCTTAACGCCTGAGCCTGCTTTAATACTAAGGCTATGTACCACCACATCAACACTATCAAGTTTGCACGCCGTGGTGTTGTCATAATTTACGGGGATAGGGGTTGCGTAGTTACTATACGTTATGCTGCCGGGATTAGCCGCAGCCGCCGGGCGGGTATAACTGCCAATAAAATTAAAAATCATTCTGAGGTAATTATCAAAAGAAAATTCTACATTCCCCCGGGCATCCGGCATAACATTGAATTTTTGGTTTCCAACATGACGGCCCAGCGTTAATAAGGCACTGTCGGTGTTATTATCCAGGGTGAAAATTTCTGATTCTGCGCCTGTGGTACCAACGACCGACCGCGTAAAACCACATGCCTCAAGCATAGCGCTATAAGCAATCGCATTGCTGCTGCTGCCACACCCGGCCATATCTATTTTAGTGGTTAGCGTTTGATGCGGTTTGGTGTTTACTTCTTCACCGGGAGACGCAACCACCCCGTCTATATTACGTTTGACAAATTGACCTTCATATTCCCCTATCTGAACACCGTCAACGGTTTCAATAGCTTCAGCACCCGTTAAGGTTTCGGCGGTGCCTGCGGTGGTTTGTTTTTTAACTAATAATAAATATTGCGTTTTCATGATCAGACCTTATCGGGTTGTCGCGATACCTGGTTAGGTTACGATGATGCTTTGGTGGTGGTGTTAGTCGTTGCGGTTGTAGGGGGGCTTTTAGTCGTTTTCGTCGTTTCTTTTTCTTGTTTGTCTTTAGGGCGATCTGTTGCTTTGACTACCTGCTTTTTTTGTTCTGTTTCTGCGGGTAATTCTTTAATTTTGGTGGTATAGGTACCGTCTTTTTGACGGGTTAAGGTTTTGTTTGGCATGACTTGCTCCAGGTGATTAATGACTTGCTCCAGGTGATTAAGTTATTTGCGGTAAGTTTTAGACACGCTATACGTATCAAGCCACATCATTATTTTTTTACCGATATCTCTTATTTGTCCGTCAACAAACATCATCGGCGTGTATTCTTCATCAATGCTAAACCCTAACAAGGCTTGAAGTAGCTGAATGCGGGCCTCTGTCATTGGCGGTTCGTTAACACATTCTTCATCTCCTG
>JABSOI010000121.1 GCA_013216015.1 Alteromonadaceae bacterium
ACCCAATCACCCATTTTTATATCTAAGAGCATGTCACTAACCGATGCTTTAGCTCTAAATTTAATTTTTCTCATGATGTTTCTTCCTAAATTTTTAATTTATTCAAAAAAATATGAACGCCTATTTTAAATTCAAACCAGTGCCTCGCCTTTAGTATTTGTCGTAGCTTTTATATTTGTTTACTTAATTAATTGTTTTCAATCATTCGGTAATAAGGGCCATGGACCACCATACCTTAGGATATTCAACATTGATTTCTCAGGCTCGCAGTGATCCCAAATCCCCCAACAACGTTTTGTCATTGGTTTTTTGTGCCGGCAATTTTTCATACCTAAATCTAAGGCTTGAACAAATGCGAAAGTATGTCCTTGGGCTTGACTAAAATTAAGTAAACATTTTTGGTGATCATCATTAAAGCAAACATTATTAACTTCTATTAACATGAGTATGCTCCCGTTAGGGGGCGGCTTTTGTTAGAGAATTCAAAAGCCGCCATGGTTGGTTTGGTTAGATTTGGAATGATTTCTTTAGTTTTAGGGTTTCTTTGAGTAAAGGAAATATTAAAGTTAGCATCAGAATTAAACCATCGTTGTTTGTTGTTGACTGCTAAGCAAACATCTTTATTGTGGAAGAGAATATGCCCAGCTTTCTTGTCTGTTTTTGATTTGTTGTTTTCATTTAATATTGAATCTGAATTTATCATGTTGCACTTTCCGCTTTAGTTTTAAAATCAGGGGTTATCCCAATCGATTAGATGTCTAATTAACTACGATTGAGCTCCTTTCTTTTTAAATTTTTTAGTCATTTTCGAGTTATTTATTCGTTATGATTTATTTATAAGCTTTAAACTAATTACTCCATTTTGAATTAATCGTTCAGTATCGTTTTAATACTTAAATTTCTGATTAAACTTGCCTGTATCCATTTGTGTTACTAACTATTTTGTTCTATATTTTATAAGTCAAAAACAATCTAACTAGTAATAAATTACTAACTAGCTTATTTGTAAGTTTTGTATCTGTCAAATTTTCTAGTAAAATATTACTAAAAAGTACTCGTGATTGATTTTGGTTTGAATAGTGTAAATTAGCTTTCTGATAACAAGTATTGAGGTAATAGCATGAAAATAGACCAGAATGGCTTAGCATATATTGCCAATGCTACCACTGAATTAAGAGGTGAAATTTCTGAAAAAAATAATACAAATATTTTTGTTAAAATAGCTATTGATACAGTTAAAATATCTAATGAAGCTAAACAAGCCTTTGAAAAAGATAATGAATTATCTGAAGATAATAATATGATGATTAGAATCGGTGGCGGTGGTGGCGGTAAAATTCCACCCTAACAATTAGGGGATATATATTAATGGGATTGAATCATTTTTTCCATACTACAGATTTAGTTGTTAATTTTTTTGAGGTTGTCGTACTGATAATTATCACATCTATGAGCGCTATGAAATTTAAGAATCTATTTTTTGGCGGAGTGATTACAGATGGACAAGTAAGTAATAATTTTGAGGTTTCATATTTTTTAACAGCACTTGTTGTAACGGTTTTTCATTTTGTCGGTTCTTCTATATCTCAATTTATTTTGAATCTAGGATTAGAGAAAATGGAGAAACGTCAGATATTCTACTTTATGATGTTTTTCATGGAGTTTGTTGGCATAGTAACGCTAATATCTTTGCATAAATTAAGAGCTTGTAATTTTAGTAGAATTACATTTTATGTATGTTTGTTATCGGTTTTTATGGCATTGTTGCAAATGGTAGAATTTGTAATAAGAGGTATTTACGACAGGGAAACTTTTACATATCTTTATAGGTATTTAGTTGTGATAGTTAATTTAAGTACACTTGTTTTAATCTCTGCTTATCCATTGTTTGTATTTTACAAAAAATTTGTAAAATATTAATAAGTATTAAAGGTAATAATTATGGATAAGGAATTTATTTTATTAACATTTATATTTTTAGGTGTGATCATAATGATTTTATCGTGCCTTCATATAAAGGAAAATTTAAATAAAAGGAGAAAACAACTTAATGGTACTGTAATTAATTTACGCACTGGTAAAAATATTATTTATGAAGACAATCTCTTTACATCAAAGAGACTTTACAATCTAGCTATAGATAGGGTAACTGTTGATAATATTTATGATTTAAAAGAAGCAGTTAAAGAATACAGAAGAATTGATGAGGATTTACTTCTAATAGGAAAGCAACTTCAAAAGCCTTTCTCAGTAAATGACAGTACAAAATGTTCTAAGTGATTGTTTTAGAATTCGGCAAATGGCTGCGGTTTTAGATGGGGATTTATAATTCTGGTTAAATCAATAACCAACATCACATGGTTATTGATGGGCTAAGTTATTTTAAGTAATTGGTTTACTGTGCAAAATCACTCTACTTTTCACATTTCAGGCTTCACTCGGTCAATAATTTCTATTATTCCACACCTAGTTTCCAGTGGCTTGGCCACTGGTATACCAAGCAATTCGTTCACGTTGGTTTTTGACAAGTTAGTGGTAGCTACTGTCCTTTTATCCAAAAGACTTTACCAAACTGCAAGAACAGCTTTTTTTCACTTTCCTCAGTCCAACGTTGCATTCTACTGTCACTTGCTTCCTCCGCTAAGCAATATAATAAACGAAAATCTTCGATCATGATGAGCAATGATTTATTATTTTTTCCATCCGCCAATTTAATTAAATCGCCTGAGCTTTTTTTAAGCTCTACAATTTCACTAAGTGTAAATTCCATCGAAATATCTTCAATTGATGTTTTAAGAACTAAAGTAGATGTGTCGATTGAATTGATAATTTGCGTTAAATCGCCAGGTTCATGCGAGCTGGCCGTGAGCAATCTCACTATAAACAAATAATCTCTATAACTCTCCAATGTTAATTTCATAAAATATTCCATTATTTATGTACAACTGTTACTTACATCGATAGATACCTTAGGTTAAAAAACAAACAATTGAAAATAACTTATTTGACTATCTTATATATCATCGTTATTGAAAACCTAGAAAACAGTAAATCACAATATTGTAAATTAAGTTCAGACATTAACCCCATATGATTACTTTGACCTTATCCAAAGGACTTCTAAGTTCGCACAGAAGACCTAATAACTTTAAAAACATAAGGTCTCCTTTGGAGCTAATAGCAGCCAGTCAACCTAACTCATCATTGCTCCAAAATTAATTTAAGCGAAGATAATTCATACCAAGTGACATAGAAATTCGATATCGCAAGCTTAATGGATAAATAAGAAAGCAAGAGCTGCCCTGTACTTTAGTCATAGAATATTGATTCATGCATATGAATGTTCGTTTGTTATTCAAGTATTTGATTATTAGTTATATAGTATAGGTAAATTTTATTGCTTCTATAGGGATAGTTATGACAGTTGAGTTAATAAAAGAGCAAATACAAAAATTCTTAGTAACCGACACACCAGAAGTGTTAGCAATCAAAGGTGATTGGGGGGTCGGTAAAACTTACTACTGGGACAAATATATAAAAGAGCTAAAAGGTAGCTGCATTTTAAAGTCATACTCTTATGTATCTCTTTTTGGGATTAAATCAATTGATGAATTAAAACAAACTGTATTTTTGAATGCGGTGGACACACACATGATTGGAGAAGCCCCAAACGTCAAAGGCTATGCAAAGAAAATAGCAGGATTAGTTAAAGATACAAAAATTCCATATGTGAGTAAGTATGTAGGGGGGATTGGTGGTCTTATTAATTCAGTATCTCAACTTGCATTGAACAAATCAGTTATCTGCTTTGATGACCTAGAAAGGCATAGCGGCGGTATTTCCATTAAAGACTTTATGGGATTGGTTTCGTACTT
Source organism: Alteromonadaceae bacterium (assembly GCA_013216015.1). Classification (GTDB taxonomy): domain Bacteria; phylum Pseudomonadota; class Gammaproteobacteria; order Enterobacterales; family Alteromonadaceae; genus JABSOI01. The sequence continues at coordinate 3,876 of JABSOI010000121.1, forward strand.
CAAGGAACAGAAAGACTGCAAGGTTGTTTTATTACTAAATGAAGAAGTTGGTGATGAAACATTTGAAGATTACAAAAAGTACAAAGAGAAAGTTGTAGATAGACAACTTCATTTTGAACCTACCGCTGATGAATCTTTTGACACCATTGTTACTGAAGCGTTTGAGCTTCGGGATTACACTCGTGATTGCTGTATCGGGTTAAACATTAAGAATAAACGAGTTATTAAAAAAATAAAAAGTAATGTAAAAGAATTCTTAGAGTTAGTTGTTGATTTTGATGAAGAAATTAAGAGGCAAGTTATACATTCTACTGTCGTGCTTAGTTGGTGTTATTACTGTCACGGTGCTGATCCAAAAAACATTCCCGAGTTTGCTTTTGTTAATCGTTCTGGCCTGAGAAAGAAAGAGGAAAAACGAGGTTGGACGACAGATAAAACCAAGAAGTGGGATGATTTTTTAAACTCATATGGGTACCAAACCTCAGATGAGATTGATTTAGCTGTAGCTAGTGGTATTGAGCAAGGGTTTATTAATAAAGAAAAGTTGATTCCGCTGTGTGAGTGTAAACAACATGAAATTGATGTTCAAAATAGCAGTACTAAATTTGATGAGGCTTGGAATCTATATCATGGCTCATTTGAAAGAAACGAGGAAGCTGTCGCTAAGGCTATGGAAGAGGGGATGAGAGATATTGTTGATAGCACTTCTACCCATCAGTATAGTCAAGGATTACAATTGCTCCGCACAGTTGGGAAAGACGGTAAAGCCGATGAATTAATGGAGCTTTTTATCGACAAGAGAAAATGTACGCCTGAAGTTTTTAATGCTGATAACAGATCCTTTGGGAACAAAGATAAGAAATTTATTGAAAGGTTAGAGAGTGCATATTTAAAGCTAAAACCAGAGCTTACAGTAATGGAAATTCTTGAGCTAAGAAAGGGGGCTAACTCTTACAATCAATCCGAAGCGGAAATATTGTCTAGGCTTACAAAGGATGAAATAACTAAGTTATTCAAGAGCTTCAAGGGGGAAAACCTCACTCGATATATAAAAGTATTTTTGCTTTTATCTTCAAGTAATCAAAAGCTACAAACAAACATCGATGAAGCTTTCAAAGAGATTGCATCGTCTAGCAAACTAAACTCCGATAGGATGGCCAAATTTAAGGTACGATAATAAACTAACAGTTATTATAACGCAGTTTAATGTATGGTTCGAGTATTGCATTTTACTTGTTGATGGTTTGCAATACATCAACCAATCCTACTTTTAAGGACAAGAAGAAAGACTTCGTTCATAAATAAACTTTAGCGAACGGCAGCAACTGACACATAAGCAGTCTAAAATGAGGGTGTTCTGTAAATATTTTTACTTCCACTTTGTGGTAACAACTGTCCTTCAGCTATGAATTTATCAAATTATAAATTTTTATCACCTGTTACCTTGGTCCAAAGGTCTCTTTAGTTCGCACAGTAGACATTAACTTCAAATATTTTGCCATATATTTTCTAATGAATTACTCGTATTATATTATTGATACCTCTCAGTAATATCCAAGTTATAACAAAAAATAAAACATTTTTAGTTTATAATACTTCAAAGTTATGGGATATTAATACTAATTAAATAAACGTTATGGGCAGACATTTATTATAAGTCTCTATAATTGTTATGTGCTTAAGGCAGCATGAAAAAATCATAATAACATTTCAATTGAATTTTTTTGGTAATACACTGAAAAATAAAGAAGTTAACAACTATATAGGTTATATCATGAGCAAGCAGAAACCAAGAAGAGTAATTACACAGCCCTATGATTATTCTGTACAGGATCTAGTCAATAAGATAGAAGAAAAAGACATTGATCTAACTCCGGATTATCAAAGAAACTATGTTTGGGATATAACTGATGACGAGCAAAATAAAAAATCACGATTAATCGAATCACTTCTACTCAACATTCCAATTCCTGTAATTTATTTTGCAGAACAGGTAGAAACATTAAAGTATGAAGTCATTGACGGGCAACAACGATTAAGGACTTTCCTTGATTTTTTAAATGATAAATTTGAACTTAAAAAGTTAGAAATTAGAACCGATGTTAATGGAAAAAAATATTCGGATTTAGATCAAAAAGATAAAGATGAAATTCGAAAGAGATCCATTAGGGCAATAGTTATACTCAATGATTCTGATGAAGAGATCAAATATGAAGTTTTTGAGCGTCTAAATTTAGGAAGCATTCAATTAACACCTCAAGAGATTAGAAATAATACACTCCGTGGCTCCTTCAACGACCTTTTAAAAGATCTTGCAAGTGACACGGATTTTAGGTCGCTGATCAAACTTAGACTAAAAAGCGATCAAAATAATATGGCACATGAAGAGTTAATTCTGCGTTTCTTTGCTTATCATGGAAGTGGCTTAAAGCGTGTTGATCAACTAAGTTTCTTTCTAACAAAATATATGAAAGAAAATAGACATTTAGGTGTAGAACAAATTTCGGAGCTTCGAAGTTTGTTCCACGAAACCATCAAAAAAATTGGTAAATTTCTTGGTTCTGATGCGTTTTCAATTTTTAAAGGTAAAACAAATACATGGAATACAACATCAAACAGATTGGTTTTTGAAGCTGAAATGTTGGCATTTTCTCAAGTACCTGAGAGTGAAATTAAAGTCACTCCAGAACAATTTTTATCTAAACTGAAATCTCTTATGGTAAATGACAAAGATTTTCAAAAAGCTTTGGATAAAGCTGGTGGGCGTAAAATAAAAGAAAGAGTCGAAGCAGTAATAACGTTGCTAATGGACACAAAATGATTGCTCAGAATATAATTACCATAGTTAATCAATTTGAGGGGGAGAATTCTGAACCCTCAAATGAGTCTGAATTCTATATACTGAAATCTATGTGGATTATGATGCTTTCGGAATTTGAAGGAAGTATTAAGGATTTAGTCGAATCACATATAGACCATGTTAAAGAGCAAAATATTAGTGATATTCATGTTTGCTTATTGCTTCAGAATTTTTATTCAAATTCTAATGAAAATATTACAATTAGCAACGTAATCACTGTTTATAAAAAAGACCCGAGTAAGATAAGTTACAGAAATTTTACACGAGATTATAAACCTAAATATAAAACAGAGGCTGTAGAAAAACTATTTAATACTCTTGGTGTCTTTTTCTCACCATCAGAAATTACCACATTAAAAATGCTTGATGGTATTGCTTCTACAAGGGATTCAATTGCGCACGGCGATACTAATGTTCAAATCACAAAAAGAGAATTAGAAGATAGACTTAGTGATCTTCAGGTAGTCTTTCATTTACTGGAAAGTAAATTAAGAACTTAAAATTTCCCCTGACATACGATTAACGCATAATAAATAAAGTAAATTAGCACAAAACAAAAAAATAAGGGGTCAAGTCGCATTTTTAAAGTATTGGCCTAAATAAAAAACAGGGAGCAAGTCGCTGACCGCAAGATTGTCGATATTATTCAAAATATCTTTATAAATGCGACTTGACCCCTTTCTTTTAGTGACTAATTCTCGTTAAAAAACCAATTTATCGCCTAACCCTTTAAAAATAGGGGATTCATCGAGGGACAACAGTATTATGGAACAGAGCCATTATGGAACAGAGCCTAATAAGAAGATTAACTAAATGTAATGCAACTTCTTTTTGAAAATAATACACAATCTTATTAGACAGAATATTTTAATGGAAATAACATGAAAATTAGAGTTAAAATTGAATTAAATGATAAAAGAGAAATATTAAGGTCATTGCAATTCAACACTCATAATATAGCAACGGAAATGTTAGAGGAGCATTTGATTTCAATTACTCTAGTTGATGATCGCACCGAACGAGGAATGTTTGAGTCAGTAGATGTATTGGAAATCATTTTTGATTTTTCTGAGACGATATCTCTAGGGATTATTTCTAATTATATATGGAGTAAGTTTGATAGCCCAAAAGCTGATAGAGATAACAAAACTAAGAATCATCATCCTACAATAAAATTATTTGTAGAGGATGTTCTAAGTAAAAATTCAAAAGAAATGAATAAGGTTATTTGGGAAAAAAGCAAAAATGAAACCGACGACAAAGTGTAAAATAGATTATTTATTAAGCGTAAATGGACATAGGTTAGATAAAAAATATTTAGATTTTCGTCTACGTAATAGTGACTTCAAAACTATCAATGAATATGTCTACCATAGCACCAACGGCTTTAGTAATCGATTCCAGACGCTATTTTCAAATTGTGGAATTGATATTGATTTATCAAAGTTCAATATCAATATCAATATCATTATCATGCCCGACCCTAAACCCGATGTTTATTGTATTTCTGAGCGCGGTGAACATTATATCATTTTAAATGAAGGTTTTTTTAGCTTTACAAGTGCAGCCATTGAATTTGAATTACTTATTCATGCATTATTTGAAACTGATATTGAAATAGCATTAAAAGCTCACGCTATAAAAGCTTTAGGTAGATTTCGCACAAAATTATTATACTCTTATTTAGAAAAACCCAGAATTTTACCTAATATTTCTGTGATGTTCAGTAATGATTTATTGTTGAAGCGCAATTATTATTTAGTTATCATTGATGCTTTCTGCCTCTTACACGAAATTGCTCACCTAGAATTAGGGCATGAGAGGGTATATGATTTTGAAGTAGAAACACAGCAAGAATTAGAAGCAGATGAATGGGCATTAAATGTTCTTTTTAATAATAGCATATTACTAGAACAAGATATTGTTACGTGTCTTAGTACTTATCATTACATACAAGGAATGATAATGGCTTATAGGCAAATAAAAATAAAATTTCATCCTACTTGGCAAAAGCGTATTCTTGCTATAAAGGGTATTTGTAATTCATCCTATTATGATTTGAGAATAGATTCATTTAGTGAATTTATAATTGAGGAAGACGAAAGACTAGCTGATAAATATGAGCATTTGGAAGATATCAAAGTTACAGACAAAGATTGGGAAGAAAACATAAATTCATATTGTAATCTTGTAAGGAAACTTACAAATACACATGGATTCGGACAACACGTTTATTCTGATTTCTCCGAACGTTTACAACACGTGAACAATGTATTTTCAATAATAGTAAAATTACGTAGTTAGTGCCATCCATAATTGCATCTCCAACTTACATTTAGTGACTAATATTCTATCTGCCCCCTTTGACTCGCAGAGTGCAATCAGCCCTGACATACCACTCAATGCAAGCAGCAGCTGTTAAGGGGGGGTGAAGCTTATGTCTCCTGCAAGCACTTTAAATTCATGCCAAAGCAATTATGTAAACGACCGCTATGGTGGCAAAGCGGACTATTTATAGTGATAAATTCAAGGCTAAATTAGGACTGCTTTGTGGTAGGAACCGACAATAAAATGAACTTCTTAAGTGGCAAAATTACCAGAGTTTTACTCTGTTAGGATGACCAGAACCCGAATGGCTTAGTATCGGAATCAGTGGCCGGATCTAGTGGACTACTTAATTTTAACAACCTACTTCAGATTAACCAGCTTTGTATAACTTATTAATATTTATTAAAGCTCCAGGAACATCACCATTCTTTTGTGCTTCAGTTAGTAATTCCATAGTTAAAGAAATATCTTTAGTTGATAATAAATCTAATCCATCGAAAAGTTTATCCACCTCTAACGGTGTTAAACGTTTAACATTAACAAGTGTCTTTATTGCATCATTCAAAGTTTTTTCAAATCGACTACGGCCTTCAACTTTATTTTTGATACCGTCAGGTGCAAACATATCATCTATTTGAAGGTCAATATTAAGTAATTTAGACAACCCTTTGGTCGCATAATATATCGTCGAAACAGTGGGGTTTGATCTATTTGCATTTTTTAAATTACTTACATTTTTTTGAGATATGCCAATCCCATTATTATCTAATGAAGCAATCGAAATAGCCGATTGTTTTAAGCCCAGTTCATCAAGCACATAAAACATGTTTTTGACCAAACAATTAGTTGCTTCTAATAAATTATGTTCTGAACTTGTCATAACGTTTGACATTCCTTCGAGGGCTTATATAATTACTATTTAGTAATATATTACTAAGTAGGTTTGTTTGTGAAAATTTTACTATCTAGTCTAACTAAAAATATACTTGAAACACAAGTAAAAACCAGAAGTTTAAGGCAGTTCGCTAAAGATAATGGACAAAATATTGATACCCTGAGAAAAATTAGAAAATCCGAATTAAAAGGAATTAATCGTGTTCAAAAAATCATTGAGTATCAATATGAAATAGTACTTATAGATAGAGCCACAGGCAAAAAAGTGGCAGCGTAATGCTATTTATACTTATGAAGCACTTATATAAAGATAAAAAAAATAATCCCCAAAACAACAGCGATATCAAATTCGTCTGTATTCATGAATTGATACTCCTGAACTTGAATGTTTTTCAAAGTGTAGTTAGGTGGTTCTTCACCATCACCACCTCCAATCAATTTGGTTGGTGCGTCATTACCTCCACCATTACCAAGACTATTACTTTCAAAATGAGAATGTATTTTATGTAAATTCATTATATTTACTGTAGTTGTTTTTAATTAATTTTGGGTTGAACAAATATCAACAAATCGTTATGCGCGGTTCACGTTACGTATAGCGCTTACCTGAACGATAACGCATGGAGTAAGAAAGGTGTAAGGAAAAGAGGAATAATCCCCTAAACCTTACAGGTATAAAAAAACCGCATCAATCCGACCAAAGATTAGAAATGCGGTTAATTCACAACGAGGTTAAGTATGTCAAATACTGCAAAAATAATCAACTTTCCTGCTAATAAACAGGAAGAAGGCCATGAGATAGTGAAAGCTGATCTGGACAATGGATACTACCGGGTAGCCAATGAGCTAGCTTTGGCATTATGCAAAATTAAATTAAGTGATCGAGAGAGCAGGGTGCTACACGCCGTAATGTTAAAAACCTATGGGTTTAATAAAGCGGTAGATTGGATTTGTAATGAGCAACTATCTGAATTAACCGAGATAAAACTGAATCACATATCTGAAGTTAAACAGTCGCTATTTAAGCGAAGTATTTTACTTAAAGATGGTCGAAAAATCGGGGTAAACCCATTTGTTTCACAATGGTTATCTAAAAAAGAAAAAACCCTAAACAGGGTATTTAAAAACCCTATTCAGGGAAAAGAAAACCCTAAACAGGGTATTACGAAACCCTATTTAGGGGCATACAATAAACAAGACACTACTACAAAAGACAAGACAAATAATATTGTCTCTAAGTCTTCCTCTGAACAGCCTTCCTCAAAACGAAAATCAAAACCCCAATCATTTAAAATATTTTTTGATAATTACCCATCACATCGAAAGGGCGGTACCGATGCTCAGGCTTGGAAAGTCTGGAAGTCTGAAAACCTTACCGAACACGATGGCGAATTAGCGACTAGCTGGCTAACTCAGGCCGCACAGTCCAATCCTGATTGGGGAGTACTCGCTGGAGGGCAATATATTTTTGGTATTACAAAATTTATCCGAGAGCGCATTTGGTTAACGCCAGTACCACAACCAACAATTCAAAATATTGACGAGTGGGATCATGTTCGTAACGACACCTCATGGGCTAACAATTTAGATATTACAGGGAATGAATGATGAAAAGCGTATCAGAAATAGCGACTAATTTTTCAATGCAAAGCTCTACCAGACAGCCACAAACTAAGAAGGTGATGCATATATCACAACATGCGGCCCAAGTTGTAAATGATGTTTTTACTGAGCTTCAAGTGGTTTTCCCTGCATGGAAATTTGCTTACCCAACCCCGGCAACCATAACTCAAGCGAAAAAGATCTGGACCAAGGCGTTTATCGAGCATGCCATAACCACCAAGGCACAATTGGATATCGGTTTTGCAAAATCTCGACAATGGAGGAAACCCTTCTTGCCATCAGTCGGTGAGTTCTGCGAATGGTGCAAACCATCACTAGCCGACTTTGGTTTGCCTGAGCCTGACAAAGCCTTTACCGAAGCAAGTCATAAAGTTCGTTTTGCAAGTGAGTCAAATTGGAGCCATCCAGCGGTGTATTTGGCCGCAATAGATGTTGGTAGTTGGTCTTTTAGCAACATGAAAGCAAGTGATGTTTTAAAACTGTTTGAGCGAAGTTATGCGATCACCGCCAAGCGAGTAATGAACGGTGAAGATTTATCAGCAGAAATACCCAAAGCACTACCCCCGAAAATTAATGTACCCACAGGTCAATTAAAGTCACAAAATCATGTAGCACAATTAAAAGCGCTACTTAAAAAGGGAAATACTGCTAAATGGCATTAGAAAAAATTAAAATTACAGATAGCGCCATATCAACGCACGTGGCTTTACCTTCAATCAAAGTATTACGTGATACTCAAAATCCGCTACTTCAATTAAGGTTCAAAGCAAATCGTTGTATTGGTGTTTGGCGCATTCTGTATCGTAACAAATGGTTAAAAGTAGGTGAGTGGCCAGAAACTAAAACGCGGGACATTCGTAATAGTTTCAGCGTTCTGATCAGCAAAATTCGAGACAATCAGGAAGCGAAAGTAACCAAAGATTGTTTTATTACTATCGGTGATTTACTCACCTGGTACAAAGACCGTATGGCTGATAATGCCAATTTAAGTGATCAGCGTAAAAAAGATATCAAGAGCTCAGTAAAATGTCACTTAATGCCAAGATTAGGCGCGGTTAACTTGCTTGATTTAGATAAGAACTTACTGGATAAAAAGTTTGTATGGCCATTGCAAAAAGAGTTAGCGAAAAGCTCAGTGGTTAAAAAGTTTCATATGTTAAAAGCGGCATTTACTGATGCGTATGATTTGGATTTATTACCGAACCATCCAATGGCCACCATGAAAATCTCAGACTTTGGTGATTTTTCAGAAGACGCGAAAGAATCATTATTAAAGCCTCGTATGGTACCGGCATTACTTGATGAAATGTCAGAGCAACAATTGTATTTAAAAATGGTGTGTATGTTGATGCTGACCTTGGGCACCCGGATAGGGGAAACGTTAGCAGCAAAATGGCGCAATATTAATTTAACGTTCGATCCGGCTTGGGATATTCCTAAACAAGACACAAAAACTAAAAAAGCTATGACAATACATTTACCGGCTCAAGTTGTTCAATTGTTGAAACAGTGGAAAGCGTATCAAAAATCGGGTCGTTATAACGGTCCGTTTTTATTTCCTCACCCGAATAAAAAAGACAGTGCTGATTACAATGTAGTTCAAAAGGATCTGCATGCTTTTAGTAGTGGTGAATGGTGCTCACATGATTTACGTAAATGTGCTCGTATTTGTTGGGAAGAGCAGGGCGTTGATGGTTTAGTTGCTGAGCGTATGCTTAATCATGAGCTTGGTAAAACGACCAGAGCTTATACCGGTAAGGCATTTGATTTGAGATTTTCGGCTTTAAAAAGTCATTGTTTATGGTTAGAAGAACAAAAAGAAAACTGCTTTATTCTCAACCCCCGCTCAACCCTGACAGGTGATTGCGGTAATGGTGAAGTTAGTTTAAATGCGGCTTAGCAGAACGTTTTAATGTATCCGTAAGTGGAATATTTTATTTAGGGTTTTAAAGAGGAATAAGGGCAAATATGCATTACGATGAAGAACGAGAAAATGACATAACCAATAATAGAGCCAATAAAATAAAGGTAACTTTGCCTTATTCCTCATCGGTGAATCAGCACTTAACCATCACCTGGCATTTGGATGATATCGTTAAAAATGATTGTGCAGATTTGGTCAAAAAACCAAAGGGAAACGTTTAATGATCCGTGGTGGTAAGTTAATCAAACTTGCTAGGGAAGCGCGAGGAATGACTCAGGATGAAGTCGCAGAGGCTTTTGGCGTGAGCATTAGAAGTGTTCAACGTTGGGAAACCTCGGTGAGCGAGCCTAATTTTTTTACGGTTTATTCGATAATTACCAGTGTTTGTAAGCTAACCATCTCCAGAGTCGAGGCGTTGTATCTTGAGAACCATTAAAGATGTGCGTTTTCAATTAAAACAGTGGGGTGACTTTTGGGCTCGTCAGGAGGAGGGAACAGGTTACTCGAGTAAATCAAATGTTCAGGCTATTAAGGAAGCTTGTCAAGTTGGTTGTGCCAGTTCTAGTGATTTACATTTGTTTAGCCATAGAGCGGACAGTATTTTTGTTCCTGCTCATATTGAAGTGATTGATCATGATTTGGAAAGGTTAAGCCCTCGATGTATTACCGCGCTTAGGCAACGTTATGTTACTAAAGGACGGATATTGTATTTTTCAGATAAAGAAACTTTTTTGTTTTGGGTGAAGAAGGCTGAGAGAGAGTTGTTGTAATTATTTAACTGTTAGTTTTATTTTATCGATTAAAAGAGCAGTTTTTCAGATTTTATTTCGTTCAGTGCAGATGATTAGTGATTTTAATTCATTGATTTATTGTTGTTTTCTTTTATTATTAATTGAAGCAGGTAATCCACTTTTATTAATATGGATTTTGACTCCTAATAATTTGATTAATAGGTGACATCCTCTTAGCTTAATAAAAAAGTACGAATAGTCAAAATTTTGTAAATTAGGGATTAAATATAATGGTTCGGAAAAATAAAAAGAATAGAATTAAAGAAGGTTTTATACAAAAAAATGGAGTCTTATCGGGGGTTGTTGGCGCTGTTATTATTGGTGCAGTAACGCTTATTATTGCGGTAGCTTCTTATAACAAACCGATTGTTCAACAGAAAATTAAGGACCAGAGTTCAGATGTAAAACATACTGGTTCTGGTAATATCATTGTAAGCTACAAGGGGTTACCACAAGTTACATATGAACGCTTTCTTGAGATGCTAAATGGTAATCAAAGGTTGCTCATAACCCTGCTTGATCAATTAGATGTTAAAAATGCCACTAAATTCGGATTAACTGCCAGTATTGAAGAAGCCAAACGACGTATTAGTGATTTATTAGCCAATAAATTGATTTCAGTAGAAGTTAAAGTACTTATTAAAGAAGGTAAATTTGACGAAGCTGAACGATTAGTTGATCGTCATGGTATTGAGCAAGTTCAAGGTGAGGAAAAAGACTTAGCCGCTAAATTATATGAAAGGGCTGCTATTAATGAATTAAAGCTTAAGTACAGTGTAGCAAGCATAAGTTATGAAAAAGCGGCATTATTGCAACCGAACAACTCATTGTATCAAAATAGTGCTGGTTTGATTAACGATACATTAGGTCGACACGACAAAGCCATTAGGTATTATGAATTAGCGCTTGCCAGTGATTTAAAGACCTTTGGAGAAAACCATCCCAAGA
>JABSOI010000122.1 GCA_013216015.1 Alteromonadaceae bacterium
TTTTTAAAGATATTTTGAATAATATCGACAATCTTGCGGTCAGCGACTTGCCCCCTGTTTTTTATTTAGGCCAATACTTTAAAAATGCGACCCCTTATTTGTTACTGGCTCGGCCGCACACCCCTTATTTATATATATCAACCTGTTATGTTGGTCCGGCCCCGTTAGGCCCATTGAAATTATTGAATGTAAATATTCTGACAATGAGTTCACTATTTCAAAGGAATACTGTGAAGATTTGAAACGAAAAATAAGAGTATTCAATAAACAGACCAATCACAGATACAATTTAAGATTAACCCTTGTTACAACTTATGGAGTCAAAAAAAATGAATACTTTAATGAATTATCGCCTAGCATTGTTATCATGACCGATTTGTTTGAACCCGAACCTTAACTTTTTAAGGGTTGTTCATAGAACACACTCGGGGTCATTGCGGGGTCGGACCCTGAGGGATCCCAGCTATGCTAAAGTATTTCTTCTAAATTCCAAGGTGAGACAGTTTCTCTTACAAGAAAAAATAAAAAGTGTGAAGCCTGATAAATTTGTTATAGCAAAAACTAAAACACATCAGCTATTAATCTGATAGGTATAAATACAAAACTTAATGTCAGCTGAAAAAAAACCATAATTGTTACTCTATAAGGTAAATACTAATTGATATGAGAAAATATTAATGACTAATTTACAGCTGTGTATCTATGAATTATCAGGCTTTTATTGAATATTTAAAGCGATAATAAAACTCACTTTATCAAATAGTACATTTACCGAACGGTACGCGATTATTTTTCCACCACCGCTTGACTTTAATTTCAAAATCTATATAGTGCCCCCCAGCAAGAAAGAAAGCCTTTTGTTTACATTCTCCATTTCGTTGTTTTATTATTAATACCTCGCTCTGTAGTTTTTAAGTTCCAGTCTATTTTTACGCTATTCATGCCTATGGAAGGCATATCACTTTAAAATTACAGGATATTATTATGTCAAATACAGTAACAGGAACCGTTAAATGGTTCAACGAATCTAAAGGTTTTGGTTTTATCGAGCAAGCATCTGGTCCAGATGTATTCGCTCACTTCAGCGCTATCTCTGGTGACGGTTTTAAAACGTTAGCTGAAGGCCAAAAAGTTGAATTCACTGTAAGCCAAGGTCAAAAAGGCCCGCAAGCAGAAAATATTTTAGCTGTTTAATTAACAGTGCTCCTTTAGCTCTTACACTGAGCTAAAGTTAATATTTAAAAAATGGTAAACCTTAACGGGTTTGCCATTTTTTTTTGTCCGTATGAAAATAGAATCCAGCTGTTGTTTCACAACCAACTGCAAAATTAAATAAATGAATTTATAATAAACTTAAATGATTTATACCAAATGGAATGGCTATATCCTGTTAACTGTGGCTATCATAGTAGTAGGATGGTTAGCCAACGGTGTAACCCATCAAACTTGACGACCACTCAGCCATTAACTGACTGATCAGTATGTATTTTGATGGATTACGCCTGCGACTAACCCATTCTACGCGGTAAAATTTCGACTTTACAAAGGTTGATCTGGTTTTATCTAATAACCATTTTAAAACAGTTTGTTATAGTCTCAGCCACAGTTAACTGCGACATACCCAATTAGAATAATACAAAATGAAGCACATAGAAGGATAAAAATTTTGCAATCTCCCTTTCAAAGTAAGTTACCCAATTTAGGAACCAGTATTTTTACTGAGATGTCGTTGCTGGCTAATAAGCATAAGGCGATTAATTTATCACAGGGATTTCCAGAATTTGATACGCCGGATTTTTTAAAATCTAAAATTAACCAAGCGATTATCGAAGGGAAAAATCAATATTCTCCCTCTTCGGGTATGCCAGACTTACTGGATCAAATAGGTGAATTGATCCAGCGTCAATATCAACTGACATTGGATTCTTTAAATAGTATTACCGTTACCTCAGGTGCTACCGAAGCATTATGGGTTGCAATTCAAACTATTGTGCGACAAGGCGATGAAGTGATTGTATTTGATCCCGCCTATGATTCTTATGAACCTGCAGTTGAATTAGCTGGTGGTGTTTGTCGGCACATTGCGCTCAATGCCCCTGATTATGCTATCGATTGGGCTTTAGTTAAACGAGCAATCAATAATAATACCCGCGCGATTATTATCAATAGTCCACATAATCCAACGGGTACTTTACTTAGTAAAAATGACATGGAACAGTTACAACAATTAACTATTGAGAATGAACTCTATGTGATCAGTGATGAAGTGTACGAGTTTATAACCTTTGATGGGCTGCGCCATGAAAGTGCATTACGTTATTCTGAATTATTCAAACGCTCATTTGTTATTTCAAGCTTTGGCAAAACATTTCACTGCACAGGTTGGAAGTTAGGTTATTGTATTGCACCGACTGAGCTCACAACAGAGTTTAGAAAAATTCATCAATATGTCACATTTTCTACTTTTACCCCCGCTCAAATTGCCATTGCAGCCATGTTAAAAGAACATCCCGAACATATTACGGAACTGGCTGGTTTTTACCAAAATAAAAGAGATATATTGGTTAACGCGCTTAAAGATTCTCGTTTCAAAATTTTGCCATCCAAAGGAACTTATTTTGTATTGCTCGATTATTCTGAGATTTCAACATTAAACGATATTGAATTTTGCCACTGGTTAACTAAAGAAATAGGCGTGGCAGCCATTCCACTGAGCCCGTTTTATCAAAATATCCAAGGTGAACAGAATCATGTTGTGCGCCTTTGTTTTGCAAAAAAAGAGCAAACATTATTGAAAGCAGCCGCGATATTGCGTCAACTATAAAAATGTTTGTGTTTCTCAACCAGTTTTCTTAAAAACAGGCAATCAACATTTTTAGATAAAATTTTTCATATTTTTTCTTTTCATATTATGGTTCGTCTTATGTGTACCTATAAAAAAGAGAACCAAATATGATTAAAATAATCAGCTTTAAAATTTGTCCTTTCGTTCAACTCGTCACCGCGGCTTTAGAAGCAAAAGAAATTCCTTATGAGATTGAATATATTAGCCTCAAAGAGAAACCTCAGTGGTTTTTAGATTTAGCACCTAATGGTCAAGTCCCTGTATTACTGACAAGATCAGGAAATGCACTTTTTGAGTCTGAGGCAATTATCGAATACATAGAAGATGAATATGGTGCTATCGAAGAAGGGATAAGCAACGAACAACGCTCACTGACCGAGCTTTGAGTTATCATGCTTCAAGCACTATTTAGTGCAATGCACAACAATGAATAGTAAAGATAACGCAGCGTTTGAACAAGGTTTGGAAAAACTAACAAAAGTTTTGCTAAGGTTGAAGCTTATCTTTCAAAAGAAAAAAATTCTTTAAATCTGACCAAATGAGCAATGTTGACATAGCGTGGTTACCCATACTTTACCGTGCCGCAATTGTTAAAAAGCATACTAATTTTGATTTTTTGTCCGGTAAGCCAAAAATACAAGCGTGGCAGTCGAATTTACTCAAAACTGAATTGGCTGAAAAACGGTATCAAAAGACTTTGAACAGTTATTTATTGGATTTTACTTAACGAATACATTATTAGCTACAGGTGAAGATGTAGATCAAAACAACGGATGTTCTTCTAATAACTGCTGCGGTTAAAGCACCAGCTTTATTTTTAAATATAAATAACCTTATACCAATCCCATTGGCTATGTATCGGTTAAGTGTTGCTACACCCGTAATTCATTGTTTTATTATGTTTATTTGTCAGCTCAAGATTTCAGCGCGTAGGATGGGTTAGCCGCAGGCGTAACCCATCAAAATGACATCTTTTATCATTATTATCAGGTGGTTGCGTTATACAAAATGATGGGTTACGCCGTTGGCTAACCCATCCTACAATTATTATAGCAACACTTAACCGGGACATAGCTAATCCCATTGACTATGTCCCAGTTAAGTGTGGCCGACACCATAAGCAACTGTTTTATAATACTTATAAGCTAAAGCTATATCAACTTTGTTAAAGTCGAAATTTTACCGCATAGGATGAGTTAGCCGCAGGCGTGACCCATAAAAACATAATTTTATCAGGTAGTTACCGGCTGGGTGGTCACCAAATGTGACGGGTTACGCCGTTGGCTAACCCATCCTACAACTATTACAGAAACAGTTAACTGAGACAGAGCCAATCGCTTTAGTTCTATTATTCAAATATTCAGCTGGGATTATTACCTTGTTAAATGTAGGTAACCGACCAATAGCTCTGTTTGTCATTTGTGTTGCTTTATTGATTTCAAAAGCTTGAATTGAAAAGGCGCTGATTACCGTGGTGATTACTAGGAAGCAAAAAACAATTCAATTGAACTACATTTAATTCCCTTAATTTGGGTTAAAAATATGACTAGATAATAGCAATTAAGCAATGAAAATCGTCTAACATCCTGATTTTGGACTAAATAAATGCCTTTTATACAATTAACTATTTAGTGCCCGTCCACTGACTTAAATTTTTCGCGTATAAACTGAGATGGTGTTTTACCTTCCTCTTTTTTGAATACCGCATTAAACGTAGATTTGGAATTAAAGCCAGATTTTAAAGCAATATCTAACACCGAACAGGAACGAGCATTTCCTGCCAATAATTGTTTCTTCACATCACTAACTCTCAAACTATTAATAAAATCACAAAAATTTCGGTTACTGCCCATATTAATTGCCCAAGAAATATCTTTGACATTAATACCTGTGCTTTGTGATAAATCTGTCACCGACAGTCTTGGTTTTTTGAACATTTCATTTTGTAAAATTTCAGCTTCAATGCTGATAAAGATTTTTGTCGCCAATGCTAATTCAGATTGTTTATCACCCGTACCTTGATGTTCTTCTATGTTTTCATATGAAGTCATCCCATCAAATAAGAGAGGTTGCCGAATAACTTTAAATGCCAGATAACAAGAAATACTAAAAAAGATTACTTCGTTAGTTAAATACCAAAGCCCTTTTATAAAATCTGGAGTGATTGTTTGTAGATTCATCCTAATAAGATCGATAACAATAACCGCAGTAAAAACAAACAAGGCCTTTACAAGCCATGTTAATTTATACCTATCTGCATCAGAGCTAACAGCTTTAGAAATATTGTGATATCGGGCAAGAAGACGAAAGCATAGTAACAAATATATAATTTGGCTTAACGTGCCACAGGCAATAATAAACTGAGTATATTCAGTAAATGGTAAGGTCAGGAAAGCGAAAATAAAATGCTTCCCTTTATTTTTACCTTTTAAGACCGCTTCATTTACAAGTGAGCGAATAAAGAAATATAGAATTGGCCCAATAATTAATGTAAAAACAGGTGTCACTAGATAATATTGTTTGGTTATATTTGTTTCTTCCAACACATTCATCGTGCTGAGAACGGCCTGAAATATGAAAAATATCGCCAAACTACGGTAGCGTTTAAGATTCCAAATAAGGAGTGCAGCAAAACTCATTTGACATGCAAAAACTATCTACAAAATGTTGACCGGTAATAATTCTACATTTTGTAAAAACATAAACTGATTAATACTATTAAAAAGAAAAACACATGTAGTATAAAGTAAGGCACCTAAAGATAAAAAAATTTTCTACGGGTTGTTCGATTGAATCTACAAGGATGTAGCCCGCACATTTATGTGCGCAGTGGTTTTGTGTCCCTTGTCTGCGCTTATGAATTTGTATGTTATATAGATAAGTTCAGTAATGGCTTTGCAATTAAGTTGCCATTCTCAGCAGTAATTTCAGCCAGGAGTTCGTAATGAAATTTATCAATAGGATGTTTTAACTTTTGGGAAACCTCAAAGGCTCTTTGTATTGATTCGGCTCGCATATACCACAACAGATATTCCTGTCCTTCAATTTCTACCCGAAACCACGACTCAATTTCGACGCCTTCGTCACGTAAAGTTGCCAAAGATTCATCTAAATGTTCAGATAAAGTACTTCTCCATTTCTCAACCTTCTCATTAGAGTTTGGCTTCAGTTTAATTAAGCCAGAAGCAATTTCCATACTATTCCTTACCATTTATTATTGAATTAATTTTTAATTTCTCAGACCTTACAAGATCTCACTATTACGCAGTATATTCAAATCTATTACAGTTGAACAGCTAAAATAGGCATAACCGTTATAGAGCAATAAATAAGTTTTGGGTTGATCACGTTTAGCCTTTAGTCATCAGATATGGCAAGTTGTACCACTTGAACCGAATGAATTTCTGTAGTGTCGTACAAAGGTACTTTTGTTTGGTTTTGCTGTACTAAAAGCGCTATTTCGGTACAACCTAGAATGACAGCCTCAGCTCATTGTTCATACAAATAATTAATAATTTCCAGATATTGCTGTCTGGAATCGTTAATTATTTTACCAAGACATAATTCAAAATAAATAATGTCATGAACAACTTGCCGCTGCTCTGGTTCAGGAACAATGACTTCAATACCAAAATTGTCAGTAAGCCTTCCTTTGTAGAAGCTCTGCTCCATTGTGAATTTAGTGCCAAGCAAACCAAAATTCAATGATTTGCTAAATGGCTTAGGTATATATACTTCTCCTCTTTTCTCAACTCGTATATTACAACGTTTCATTACCCTTCGCTGACCACCAACTTGAGCTTCTGCAATAGACTGATTTCAGCAGTCGTATTTTAAATAAATATTCTGGGAACCTGAAAAGTTTTCCAAATTCATCTTTTAATCCTAACATCACTTTACATTTAAAAGAGCGATATAGTTTATCTGCACTGACTAGCACACCTACAACCTATAACGTTAACACTAAATGCAAAAATGGCGTTATCAATATAACTTAACCCTATAAACATAAAACACCTAAAACATCCAATACAGTCAACGAGTATGAATATTTCACATGCTAGTAATATTGAGACTTAAACTTTTAACTTATAAACAAAGTACCTATAAAACAATTGACTATATAAAAATTAAAATACAGAAGAATATCACAACCTCACTACATTTACATAACAAGACTTATTTAGACATTGATACTGTATATAGTATGTAAATACATTGTAAATTTTTACAAGGTATGGTAAAACAAAAACGGACTGGTAACGTTAACTAAATGATCGAAGATTTAATTGATATTAGTTGACGTAATGCGGTACATTCCACTAGATAATTAACAATAAATTATAATTTTTCTTGGAATATAATATGAATATAAAATTAAAGCTTAATGCCATCCGTGCGGTAATCGCCGGTGGAGTAGTTACTTCCTTGGTGTCTTTTGCAGCACTGAGTACCGCAGAGGAAGTTCGTGAAATAATTGATGTGGGTTATAGTGAATCAATTATTACCCCCAATGGGATCAAGATAATTGATCATTTTCCCACCACTGTTTCTAAACCAACATACCAACAGCGTTCGGCGATTAGTACG
This sequence comes from Alteromonadaceae bacterium, assembly GCA_013216015.1. GTDB lineage: Bacteria > Pseudomonadota > Gammaproteobacteria > Enterobacterales > Alteromonadaceae > JABSOI01. The sequence continues at coordinate 7,436 of JABSOI010000122.1, forward strand.
GCTAATTTAGGCGAATGGGAACATCCAGTTCCACTGAATGAAACTTTTACTCTGCATAGCCGTCCAAATGCAACTAAAACAATCTATATAGATTTCGATGGTCACAATGGCAAGGAAGGGAATTATACCCCTTACGATATAGATGGAGATGATTCCACATTTTCTGATGCTGAGCTTATTGATATCCAAAAAGTATGGGCTTCTGTGTCTGAAGATTTTCTAGCCTTTGATGTTAATGTCACCACAGAAGATCCTGGAGTAGAAGCCCTTAGAAAAACCGATAATGGTGATACAGAATGGGGTATTCGTTCTGTTGTTGATGGTAGTGACATTTGGTGCTCCGCTTTTGGCTCTTGGGCTTATGTAGGGTCTTTTGATTCAAATGAAGATATGGAAGCTTATATCTGTATGGTACCAGACCACTGGCTCGATATTGCCGATTCAGTCAGTCATGAAGTTGGCCATGCTCTCGGGCTTTCCCATGATGGTCCAGGATATTATAAAGGCCACGGTTCCGATGATACTTACTGGGCTCCCATAATGGGTTGGACCAACTATGATGGTGTGAGTACCTGGTCTAAAGGCGAATACAGCACATCCGATAATGACGAAGATGATCTTGAGATCATAACGACTCAAAATGGTTTTGGTTATCGTATTGATGACCATGGTTCAGTCAAGGAAGAAGCTTCAGTCATTGATGTCGTCAATTCAGTATCGGCGAGTGAGGGTAATATCGAAAAAAATACTGATGTCGATTATTTTGAATTTACCATTGATGAGAGCCTTACAATATCGTTATTAATTGAACCAGATAGCCTGGCAGCGAACCTGGATATCGACGCTAAGTTATATGATGTTTCTGGCATAATTATTGCGGCTTCTAATCCTCCGACCAAGCTCCATGCAGAGTTTGATGTAACGCTTAATGCCGGTACATACTTTCTATCGGTTGAAGGTACCGGCTATGATGATCCTAATTCAGAAGGCTATTCTGACTATGGCAGTCTTGGTTATTACTCAATCACATCTTTGATCGAAACTCCACCAGAACCTCCAGAAGAATTTACGCTTGAGTTTGCAACCGAGGCCGATACCTTTGTTCATGCGAGTAAAAGCTCACTTAACCTTGGTACCCAAACATCAGTACGCGTCGACTCTAGCGCTGAAAATTTCAGTTATCTGAAATTTAACGTGTCAGGTTTAAGCAATGCTTTGATATCTTCGGCGACTTTGAGACTAAAATCTAAAGCCAAGGATATTCCAGATACCACAGTATCTTCGGTAACGGGTAGTTGGGATGAATTAAGCCTGACATGGGATAACGATAACTTAGTCTGGGGACAACAGCTAGACACTGTTTCATCCATCCTTGCCCATTCAACTGTCGATTTTGATGTGACTGACGCAATTTCAGGCGACGGCTCTTATACGTTTGGTTTGAAAACCACGAGTTCAAAAGGTGGATTAAGATACCTCAGTAAAGAAGCAGGAGTTGATGCACCTGAACTTATCATTACTTATGTAGTGAACCCTAATTAGTATCAAGGCGGAACCATCAAGTGGACGTGGTGATATAGATAATATTATTATCACCAATGTTCCACTGTAAGGGTTCCACTGTAAGGTTTAGCTGATTTTATTAACAATGGTTTAGAGCTTTAAGGCTCTAAACCATCATAATACAAGTTGATTAAATAACTGCTCACCTTCGAATGGTCTAAATATCCAATAACCGCATGCAATTTAATCGGATCATATGGACAAGCATATACACATCACTTTATGGATTTATAAATGTGTTGTTACAATTTATATGAAAACTTTAACGTTATAATATTATTGAGTTTTAATCTTTTGAACTACTATATAAAAGTGGAAAAATTTATTGCTTTAGTTCAAATGACATGTCGGTGATATTCATTATTTCGACTGCCTACCTCAAGCCTCTTCACTGCGGCAGTCTCGGTGGGAAATACATCGCAATTTTTCGCACTTTATGATAGCGTTCCCTATATTTGTAAATGGCCTTTAGTAAAAGAACCATTAATAAACAATATCATGGCATTTAAAGGAAAACATTTATGAGTGGAAGCAGACGACGTACATACAGTAGCAGAGCAGCAACGATAAAGGACGTTGCGCTTGAAGCCGGTGTGTCTCCGATGACTGTGAGCAGAATGATCAATGGCAAGAGTATTAAACTGTCCTCGATAGACAAGATTAAGAAAGCGATAAAAAAAGTAGATTATCAGCCGAATATCGGCGCTCGGCGACTGTCTGGCGGGCGGACCTATCAGTTTCTCATGATCTTTAGCAACCAATACATTGCCTATTTCAGTGAATTATTAATCGGTTCGATGAGCGCATGCAAGAAAATTGGCTATAATCTCCTGGTTGAAGGTGTCGGTGATGAGGAGAGTGACAAAAAGGATTCGCCGATAGACTATGATGGAATTGCAAGTCTGGTCGACCGCGCTCGTGTAGACGGTGTCATTCTGCTGCCACCAATCTGCTTCGACCCTGTATTGCTCGACATTGTCAGGGATAAGGCAGTTCCTTGTGTCAGGATCGCCGGTTCGCCTGCTCGCGACATCAATTTAAGGGTGGGATGTGACTCTTTCGCTGCCGCCTATGACATGACCAATCACCTGATATCGCTGGGGCACACCAATCTGGCATTCATTAAAGGCCCGGTGAATTACGCGTCTAGTGCACTGAGATACGAAGGTTTCGTCTCAGCCCTGCGTGATAGTGGCTTGAAACTGTACGACAGCAATATAAAAATCGGCAACTATACTGTTGACTCTGGCCTGGAATGTACTTTGGAGTTATTGGGTCAGGAAAATCGACCAACAGCCATTTTTGCGGGCGATGATCAGATGGCGGCTGGCGCCTTGTGCGCGGCACAAAAATTAAGCATAAGCGTCCCAGAACAACTCAGTGTTGCAGGTTTCGATGGCGCACCGATTTCCCATTCAGTATGGCCGAAACTGACAACAATATGGCAACCAATGAAAACCATGGGGGAAAAATCCGTTGAGCTTCTGGACAGTCATCTTCGTCAACTCGAATTAGGTACGTCAGATAATGTACGGACAAGCATGATATTGGATTATGAACTAAAAATAAGACAGTCTACAGGCTCAGTGCCCACCACACGTTAGTAACACCGGCAAATAAATTTAGACACCTGGCTAGCTCATAATCTGAATAAAAAGAGACGCAGCAAGATCTTAGGCTATGATTCAGCAATAATGATGGTATGCCTTTCAATGCCCATAAAGTTGGTCAATTTGTTGAATAAGTTAAGAAGCTCTGGTTGAAAACCTTAAGGCGACGAAGTCATAAGTTAACTTGTCAATACGTTAGAAAGGCCTATTTCTGAAGGTAACTTATAAAGTCCTATGGGGCATAAACGCGATATGTCACTCGGGTTACTTTGCTCTATAACGATATCTAACAACAGACCACTTTTTAAAGCGCAATGTCTACCCGACCATGATAGCGATTTTGCCTTTGTTTAATAAGGTGCCCTATTGGCTGTATGGCTTGATTTAACCTTTAAGCTAAAAAGTGGTGGTGCGATCGATGAAGGAATCACCCTTGACCACCTTATGCGACGGATGTGGACACAGTATGGACGTAACGGCAAAGGCACTACAGCAAAAAGTTTTTTAGCGGAGATAGCTACTACGACATTACTTCAACCAGTATTAACTAAACCGCAACCATTTAGGTAACGCCACCACTCCATTGTTTTTATCATACCCTAGAAAAATCCTCAACATCAATATCTGAATAAGTTTGTCTATGTATATTCTATGCATTAGCTTTATACTGATACAATAAATTGTTTAGTATTTGTTTTATCTTTGCGCATAAAGTTACAGCCCTAATATTACTTGTATGTTAAATTTTTAATATTCGTTGACTATATTAGATATTTTAAGTGATTTATGTTTATATCGCCAAGTTAACCTGGTAGCGCTACCTTTGCTTTAGTGTTAACGCTATAGGGGTGCTAGTCAGCGCAGATGAACTTTATTGCTCATTAAAATGTAGAGTAATGTTAGGGTTCAAAGATGAATTCGGAAAACTTTTAAAAGACTTTGTATAGAACTGGTATTTACACAGAATGATTTACAGGCTCTTGGGCTTAGTTTTATCATTTGAAAGTGAACGCTCATTTGCCGAATAGGCAGGGCGGGTTTCAACCAAAATTTGAACTAGGCACCGCAAAGTTGATGTTCTTCATCAAAATTCGACAAGTTGACAATATCCAAAGAAAACATTAACTAAAAGTAGCTTCCCTTGTGGAGATATTAAAGTAGAATGAGCAGCTTACTAGTTGCAGACTATGATTGTTTATGTTTACATTTTTTGAAAAGCTAACCACGCCTTTTCCTCCTGAATTGCCCCAACAACCTCCTAATACTCTTGTTGCCTTTTGTTGTTATTATTCCAAAGGAATGTGGCCTGCGATTTTATGTTTATCAATATTATCAGCATTGATCGCCGTGCTTGAGGTGTCTTTATTTGCCTATCTGGGGCAATTAGTAGATTGGTTGGCAGAACGTGACCGGGAAACCTTTTTACAGGAAGAGGCAGGTAGCTTACTGTGGATGGGCGCTGTCATTTTGATCATTTTGCCGGCACTGGTAATTTTACAGTCTCTGATCAACCATCAATCCTTAATGGGCAATTATCCTATGAAGGTGCGTTGGCAGGCGCATCGCTACCTTATTGGCCAAAGTCTGGACTTTTTCCAAAACGAATTTGCCGGTCGGGTGGCGACCAAGGTGATGCAAACCGCACTGGCTGTCCGTGAGACGGTGATGAAATTATTAGATATACTGGTTTACGTCAGTGTCTATTTTATCAGCATCGTTGTCTTATTGTTTAATATTGACTGGCGCTTGTCTTTGCCTCTGCTTTGCTGGTTTGTAGTTTACGTAGTGATATTGCGAGTGTTGGTGCCTCGTCTTAAAAATCTTTCACAAAAACAAGCAGATGCCCGCTCGCTCATGACCGGGCGGATTGTGGATAGTTATACCAACATCACCACGGTCAAATTGTTTTCTCACACCCGCCGGGAATCAGACTATGCCCGAGAGGGAATGGATGGCTTCTTAAAAACTGTTTATCCGGTGATGCGCCTAGCTACCTGCTTAAGCAGCTGCGTCTGGTTCAGCAATGCGCTATTGATCTTCTCAACCAGTGCCTTGGCGATTTATTTATGGATACAGCAACAGGCCAGCCCTGGTGATATTGCGATTTCCATTAGCTTGTGCCTGCGCCTAAACAGTATGTCTCAATGGATCTTGTGGGAAGTCTCCAGCTTGTTTGAAAATATAGGTACTGTGCAAGATGGCATGAATACCCTGGCTAATCCGATTACAGTTAAAGATAAGCCCGATAGTAAAAGCCTTGTTATTGCTGGTGGAGGGATCTCGTTTAAAGATGTTAACTTCGCCTATGCCGGAGCGGAAAATAAACCAATAAAGGTATTCTCCAATCTTAACATTGAGATAAAACCCGGTGAAAAAGTCGGTTTGGTGGGACGGTCGGGGGCGGGCAAGTCCACCCTGGTGAATCTTCTACTGCGTTTTTATGATGTGCAAAGCGGGCAAATTTCAATTGACGGGCAAAATATCAACGACGTGGGCCAAGAAAGCTTGCGCAGCAATATTAGCATGGTAACTCAGGATACCTCCCTACTGCATCGCTCGGTGCGGGACAACATTATGTATGGACGCCTTGATGCCACCGAAGACGATATGCGCCAGGCGGCAGCGAATGCAGAATCAAGTGAGTTTATACACACCCTGACAGACATAAAAGGACGCAGCGGCTTTGATGCCCACGTGGGTGATCGCGGAGTTAAATTATCTGGTGGGCAGCGGCAGCGTATTGCCATCGCCCGGGTGATGTTAAAAGATGCCCCTATTTTGATTTTAGATGAAGCGACTTCGGCACTGGACTCGGAAGTTGAGTCGGCGATCCAGCAATGTCTCGATAAGGTCATGGAGAACAAAACCGTAGTGGCCATCGCCCATCGCCTATCAACTATTGCCCAGATGGACAGGTTATTGGTACTGGACGAAGGACGTATCGTAGAATCAGGCACCCACAGCGAACTACTGCAACAAAACGGCATATACGCCAAACTTTGGGCCCACCAAACTGGTGGTTTTATTGGCTTGGAATAAGAGATAACTTAGATAAGAGAGAAAGCGGTGAAGCCCTTAGTTATGATGATTATTCTGTTGAAGTCATGAATAAAACCTATGATGCCAATATGTGATAGTAATGGCGTAACTGCGTTGCATTAAAACTTAAAGGCGACCATTTTGTAAGATACAGGAATAACCGCTTTTTTAGGGATTAAGCGCAAGCAGTTTTATTATGTTACTTACTTGCCTTATCATTTTGCCTATATTTTAACTTATTGGCACTAAAAAAGTATCTTTACCCAAGCTAAATCCCTCTTAAGGCTAATTTCTTCAAAACGCCCTAATCTGGCACAAAAGCTGACTTTTTAGATTCTAATTATGGTCACTTTTGTGGAAAAATTAACCCTGTAAATCTAGCCTATAATGACTGTTAATGAGCCAATTGCGGAAGTTGAATCTAACTAGTGCCCATCCAGAAACGGATGTCTACTGCGGACGTCCCATTAACACGAACTGTGCACCACAAGATGTAATTATTTAGAATGACTAAACGCCTATATCTTGTAGACCCATTTCGTGTCATTGGATCGCCCTCGCTACGACCCCGTTTCTGGACGAACACTAACTACTATTAACTTCTGCCTTCTGCTTAGTGAACTATCCAGGCTGTACGGTTATACCGAGACCCTTTGTAGAAACCGTCAGATCGAGTTTGAACCAATACATATTAGTCAAACTTATACCCATTGGCATCATTCCTTCCGTAATAGTACATAAAACACCTACACTTAACCTAATTCGTTCACCGCTCTCAATGCCATGTCGATAGCAGTTTTCGCGTCACTACTGGAGCCAGAATCACAATTAGCAATACTAATTCGTCCAAAGGGTTGTCGCCCGATTATGGCAGAATCTCCGGGGCCGGCAACCGTGTAACCATGCCCCCAGCGATTAACCGTAATACTCTCAACATCCTTATCAAAATTAAACAGTTCTTTGGGTAGCATACCGCCTAAATGTGCTCTGATTTCCTCTTCGTAATCTTTGAATTGCAAACCTAACATTTTGTATCGTGCCTGACGATATTGTTCACGACGTGGTGCGCCAATTTCGCCATAGGGGCAACTTATCATTTGAATAACACACGGGTCGTCTGGAGTTTTAGTGTATTCATAACCTCCCATACTCACCGGAAGGTCCATCATAACGGCTTGATGCATATTTCCAGGTGACATCGCCATGCCTATTTCCATTGGGTGTAGTTCTTTTAAATCGACGGATTTTATCAATTATCCATCCACCAATTTAAAGTTTGTATAAAGTCGCTT
>JABSOI010000123.1 GCA_013216015.1 Alteromonadaceae bacterium
TTTGCCGGTGGCTCCGTTGCAATTGAATCCAGTAACGCTTCTATATCATCTGGATCGGTTAATTCAATACTTTCTTCATGAACAGGTGCTTCAACTTCAGCGGTGGTTTCTGATGCAATTGAATCCATCAGCGCGTCTATATCATCTGGATCCGTTAATTCAATACTTTCTTCATGAACAGGTGCTTCAACTTCAACAATTGCTTCATCTTCAACGGAGGTTTCTTCTGCAATTGAATCCGTTAACGCATCTATATCATTAGGATCTGTTAATGCATTTTCCGATTTTTCTTCACTTTTATTGCTTTCGTCAATAAGCTCCTCATCAACTAACACTTCTTCCGTTTCAGAATCATCTTCTGAAAGACTACCAAGTAAATCGTCAAGTAACCCCTGATCAAGTAAACCATCTTTTAAAGGCTCTCCAACTTCTTCTACGATTTCTTCTTCAATAAGATCATCTTCCAAACTATCTTCAACATCTCCATCCACTTCAGATAACAAAGCATTTAAATCATCTTGATTAAGTTCCCCGCCAGGTAAGATTTCAGACGGAGTTTCACTGTCTAGAGATATTTCTTCCAAATCATCAAGATCATCTAAATCGTCTAAATCGTCTAAATCACTTAAATCGGCTAAATCGTCATCAAGGTGAATAACATCATCTTCCAGAATATCATCATCAAGATTATCTAGCCCATCAGAGAAAATATCATCGCTAAGTTCATCATCTTCAGATAAATCTATCGATAATTCATCATCTAACGACAGTTCTTCGTCTATAGATAGTTCTTGCTCTGGCGTTATTTTCGTTTTAACTGTTTCTGCTATGTCAGTAACGGGCTTGTCTTCAGTGCTATCTTTTATTTTTACTGGAGTTTTATTTTTACGACGTAAATAAAAGAAGGTAAACAGACCAATGCCTAAAGCGGCAGGAATAATAGCCATCAATACTACGGCCATATTACTGAAGGCAGCATTTTTCCGTTCAAGTTCATCTTGCTGTTTTTCAAGCAACAAATTTCGTTCTCTTGCATCTGCTTTTTCTATTAAAACTTTTTGCAACTGGATCATGTCATCCATTTGCAACTTTATTTCTTTAGCTTTAGCAACTTCATTTTGCATAACATCAAGCTGTTCATTGAATGATATTAAACTATTTCGTAAACCTTCATTCTCTTTCAAAATAACTTGCAAGCCGTCAATTGAATCCAGAACATCTTTTTGGATATTTGATAATCTTTGTTGCTGAGAAGAATCAATAATTTTAAGCTGTTCATTAATTTCATGTTTTACTGTATCAAGATCTTTCTTCTTCGCTAACGGTTCATCAGGTTCCTTATTTTTTTCCGGCGATAAAACAACAACTTTCTTTTGCCAAATATCTTCATCAAGGTTAGATTTTTGTTTTGCTGTTCGATTATCTATTTGACGAATTGATAACACTGATGGGATTTTTAGATATTGACCTTCAACAAGATGGTTTAGATTATTACCAGCAAATGCCTGGGGATTAAGATTGTATAAAGCCTGCATTACCTGATATACAGATAAATGACTATCAGGGCGAACTTTTAGAGCAATACTCCATAAAGTATCCTGGCCTGTTATTGGACCATATTTGTCGAAAGGAAAAACATCTGTGCTTTTAGGACCACGAATACGGATCCCGCTTTCTTCTTCAGCAAGAACAGATGAATTAAATGAAATAATGCTGATAAATATAACCTGCCATAGGCACAGGCGAAAAAGTTGTTGCATTATATATTTCCTAATAATTATTATTACAGCTAATAGAATCGCCAATAAGTTGACGCTTCTCTACAGAGATCATGCATACACTCGTATACCTTGGATATATCAACCAAAGCCACTTGAACATAAACCCCTATATTTAGCTTTTGCATAAACATAAAGCAAAGTTTATTCCAACTACAAATATGATAACTATAATAGTAAATAATATTACTTGAAACAGGAAGAGAATTAATTAGATGAAATGAAAATAATTAAATCAGAATTCAAATCAGGAATTAATCATTAGTTATAACGACTAATTTCTGATTTGCTTTAGGAATTCTCGAATAATTATTACGTTACTTTATACCCAGTAGACAAATTACAATAATTTTTCAAAAATGTTTTAAGAAAGGTAGTCTTTAATCAATAATTCAGCTATTTGAATACTATTAGTTGCCGCCCCTTTTCGAACATTATCTGCCACAATCCACATATTTATGCCGTTTGTGTGGCTGATATCTTCTCGAATACGGCCTACATAAGTTTGATCGCTTCCGCTGGCATTACCTATTTGAGTCGGAAAATCTTCATCATTAGCGCAAACAACTAAACCCGGTGCCTGGCTTAACAAATTTTTAACTTCTTCAGCAGAAATTTGAGTCTTTGTTTCTATATGCAGTGATTCACCATGACCAAAAAAGACAGGAACCCTTACAGCTGTAGGATTAACCAATACACTATCGTCACCTAAAATCTTTTTGGTTTCCCATACCATTTTCATTTCTTCACGAGTATAGCCATTCTCTTCAAATGAATCGATTTGAGGAATAACGTTAAAGGCTATTTGACGTGAAAATACTTTTGTTTCTACTGGTTTGCCACTGAGCAAATCTGCTGTCTGTTTTGCCAACTCATCCATTGCCGCTTTTCCGCCACCAGAAACCGACTGATAAGTGCTAACATTTACACGACTTATACCAACGGCATCATATATTGGTTTTAATGCCACCATCATTTGAATGGTTGAACAATTAGGGTTAGCAATAATATTTCTATTACGATAGTCAGCCAACGCCTGAGGATTAACTTCTGGAACAACCAGTGGAATATCTGCGTCATATCGGAATTCAGACGTATTATCAATAACAATACAACCCGCATCTCCAGCCATCGGAGCATATTTAGCTGAAATAGCACCACCAGCTGAGAAAAAACCAATTTGAGCTAAGCTCCAATCGAACTCATCAGCGTCAATTACTTCAACGCTTTCACCGTTAAATTCGATAAATTCACCAGCAGAACGAGCACTTGCCAATGGGTATAATTTGTTAATGGGGAAATCTCTTTGCTCAAGAATTTCCATAATGGTTTTACCTACTAAACCTGTTGCACCAAGTACGCAAACATCAAATTTCTGTGCCATGTTCCTCTCTCTTTATCGGGCAATATTTTTGTTACACCGAATTTTAATGCTAATCGCAGAAAATAATCGCTAAAGTTAAACGCTAAAATCAAATAATTAAAACACGAGTATAAAAATAAAGTTATCTATTAAAACCAAGTCGATGTGGCACATCACACTTGGCGGTATTTTGCAAGGAAACAGATATTGCAGAAAACTCCCTGCGAGTGGGGTAAGTCTTACGTATCATGTCAAAACCCTGGCAAATTAACTGTTGACGAAATATCGCATCGTCACGTCTAACATCGTAAACCATTTTTACTAACTGATTTAGTATTATTTCATCAAAATCTTGTTTTATTTCTACATAATTAATCGTAGCTGTCGGTAGAAATTGGGCTAAATTCAATGTTGGTTTTATTTTCAGCTGTTTACATAGTGCCTGATAAAGCATTTCAGTTCCACGAGCTTTTCCTTCTAAGCTATAACCAGCAATATGTGCCGTAGCAATATCAGCAAATTCAATCAAAGGTATCAATACATTCGGCTCGTTTTCCCAAACGTCTAAAATAAGTTTAACACCGTGACCTTGTTGTTTAATTTTCAGTAAAGCCTGATTATCAACCACTTCGCCACGACATGCATTGATCAAAATTTGATCATCACGTAAATCTTTTAAACAAGACTCATCAATTAAATGGTAAGTCGGACACTCACCTTGACGAGTCAGCGGCACATGTAAAGATATAACATCACACTTAAGTGTCTGCTCAAGGGATGCAAAATTTCGTTTATCAATAGTTTTCTCTAAAAGAGGATCACATAATAAATACTTGATCCCCAACGCATCACATTTTTTACTAAACTGCGTACCTGTATTACCAGCTCCAATAATACCAATAGTTAAAGATGACAAATTAAGTAAATATCGTTCCGCCATCACAACCAGAGCACTTAAAACATATTCCGCAACCGAAATAGCATTACAGCCGTGTGCACAATAAAAAGGTATATTTCTACCTGCCAGATAATTTTGATCAATATGATCAATACCTATAGTGGCGGTACCGACAAAGGCCAATTTCTTATTTTTACATAAAAGTTCTTCATTAACTTGCGTAATAGAACGTACCAGCAAAACATCTGCATCTGCTATTTGCTTTGCAGTTAAATTTCTACCGGAAAATGGAAAAAGATCACCTAAGTCGCTAAAGAACTTATCAACAAAAGGCATATTTTCATCATAATAAATTTTCATAAAATAACTAAATGACTAAATTGATTAAACGGAATAAACAAAAGGGTGTTATAACTGACATGTTTACCAGATTAATAAAAGCTAAGGATGGATCACCCTTTCGGTTAATCCATCCTGCATGTAGTAACATGATAAATAATTAGCTAAACATAAAAAAACAAAAGCTGTTATTTATATTTTTTCATTACCAAAGTAGCATTAGTGCCACCAAAACCAAAACTATTCGACATAACTAAATCTAACTCGGTTTCACGCATTTCAGTAACAATATCCAAACCTTCAGCTTTCTCATCCAGTGTATTTACATTTACTGAAGGTGCCACAAAGTTATTTTCCATCATTAATATCGAATATATCGCTTCATGCACACCAGCGGCACCTAATGCATGCCCTGTCATCGCTTTAGTTGCGCTAATTGCTGGTGAATCTTCACCAAATACCGCCTGAATCGCGCCTAATTCTTTTACATCACCTACGGGGGTTGATGTACCGTGAGTATTTAAATAATCAACACGGCCTTCTACACCTTCCATTGCCTGCTGCATACAACGAATGGCTCCTTCACCACTTGGGACTACCATATCATTGCCGTCTGAAGTTGCGCCATAGCCAACAATTTCAGCATAAATGTGGGCACCACGAGCCAGCGCATGTTCAAGTTCTTCAACAACAACCATGCCGCCACCGCCAGAAATAACAAAACCATCACGATCTGCGTCATAAGTACGTGAAGCTTTCTCAGGTGTGTCATTATATTTGGAAGATAATGCCCCCATACCATCAAACATCATGGCAAGTGACCAATCAACTTCTTCACCACCACCAGCAAATACGATATCTTGTTTGCCAAGTTGAATTAATTCTGCCGCATTACCAATACAGTGAGCACTGGTTGCACATGCTGAACTAATTGAATAGTTAACCCCTAATATTTTAAACGGTGTTGCCAAACAAGCAGAGCATGTGCTCGACATTGTTTTTGGAACAGCGTAAGGGCCAACGCGTCTGATGCCACGATCACGTAATGTATCAGCAGAAGTAACAATATTTAATGATGAAGCGCCACCAGAGCCAGCAACAATACCTGTACGGTAATTTGATACTTGTTCTGGAGTTAATTTCGCATCATCAATTGCCTGCTGCATGGCTATATATGCATAACCCGCCGCATCACCCATAAAGCGTAAGGCTTTGCGATCAATAAAATCTTTGATTTCAATGTTTGGCTTACCCCAAACATGACTACGCAAACCTTTCTCAGCAAAACTCTCTGCATAAGAAATACCTGAACGTCCTGACTTCAAAGAGTCTAATACTTCTTCTGTATTGTTGCCGATGCTCGACACAATTCCTAATCCGGTGATAACTACACGTTTCATTTATATAACCATATCAAATTGAAAGTTAAGGGGTATTATAACGATCTTCCTCCCCAATACTGGTCCATCCAGAGTACGCTTGTACACTGAATAAACTAAAAGCGTTTAAAAATAGGCGTTAACCCATGATTTATTTTCATTTTAGCTTTATTTCTTTATAATAAAAACTGTATTTTAACTCTAAATGGAAAATATAGCATAGTGACTGAGCAAATTTCACCTCATGGTAACAATATTATTTTTCAACAAAATGGTTCACCTTTTTCAGAACAATTTAATGATATTTATTTTGATAGTAAAACTGGCTACCATCAAAATAGGCATGTATTTATTGATGGAAATAAAATTACGGAACGTTTATCAAAGCTTAACTTAACTAAACAAGAGTTAAAATCATACAAACCATTTATTATTGCAGAAGCTGGTTTCGGCACAGGCCTGAATGTTCTATTAACATTACAAGCTTACCAAAAAGTATTACTTTCTTTTGGTCCTTTACCCGTAGAACCCTTAACTTTAGGGCCCTTATCTTCAAAACCCTTATCTTCAAAACCCTTATCTTCAAAACCCTTACCTTCAAAACTATTACCTTCAAAACCCTTTTTTTCAAAACAAAGCGGTCAAAAAAGTAATACCCCAAATGACACAAATACAAATGATTTACTTGCCTCAATAATTTTTATCAGCATAGAAAAATACCCACTTTCAAAAACACAATTAACTCAATCATTGTCAATATTTCCAGAGCTGAAAGAATTTTCAGATCAACTTATAGCCCAATATCCAGACTCTTCTGTCGCAACCCATGCTGAAAACTCTTCTAATGAACATCAACTAAGTTTTTTCAATGGTAAGTTCATTTTAAAACTTATTTTTTCTGATGCTGAACAGGCCCTGGCAAAAATTAGTATCATGAATAAAAGACAAAATGGAAAGGCTGATAAAGGTTTAGTTGATGCCTGGTATATTGATGGATTTTCACCCGAAAAAAATCCTGAAATGTGGAGTGAAAAACTATTTGAACAAATTGCCCGTTTATCGAAAGAACAAGCAACATTAAGTACATTTACCGTTTCAGGTAAAGTCAGACAACAACTTAAACAAGTTGGATTTCGCATTACTAAACAAACATCAAATAATGACAAAAAAGAAATAACTACAGGGGTTTATCAACAAAATCACCAGACAAATCTAGGATATCAATTAAGAAGCAATATAAATAAACCTCAACAAGTGAGTATTATTGGGGGAGGAATAGCCTCAGCATGTGCCGCCTATATTCTTACCCAACATGGCATAAAAGTTACTTTGTATTGTAAAGATAATAACATTGCGCAAGGTGCCTCAAGCAATGCTACTGCTGCTTTATATCCGTTATTACACCAACAGCAAGATGATATTAGTTTATTTTACCAACAAGCTTTCTGGCGAGCTAAAAGCTTGTATCAGAAATTACACGACGACGGATATAAATTTTGTCATGATTGGTGTGGCTTGTTAGAAGTTTCTTATAAAACAGCTTTGGAAAAACGACAAAAATCCTTTGAAAAAATTAATGCCTGGCCAGAAAACCTCATTAAAAGTATAAATAAAGAAACTGCATCAAACATTTCGGGCATACCTCTGAAAAATGGAGGATTATTTATGCCAAATGCCGGTTGGATCGCCCCTCAGGAACTCGTTGAGCAATTATTTAAAGCAGCAGCTGATACCAATAAATTACGCATTGAAACCAATATTGACGTTAATAAAATTCAGCATAAAAACGATAAATGGCAGCTCAGCACCAACAAAGGTGAACTAACAGCAAATATTTTAATTATTTGCGGTGGCGCAGAAACAATTAAATTAAATATTATCGACCAATTACCTCTTACTTCTGTACGGGGCCAAGTCACTAGCATGAAAACTAACAGTCAAATGAAGAATCTTTCAACGGTCCTTTGCCATAAAGGTTATTTAACCCCATCCAATAATGAACAACATTGTATTGGCGCAACTTTTGAAAAAAATAGCTTTGATACAACAACTAAAACTCAAGATGATGAATTTAATTTAGAAATGCTCAATAAATGTTTACCCGAGCTCGAAAATTGGACAGTTGCAGACATAGCTAAAAGCAAAGCCAGGCTGAGGTGCATGACACCAGATCATTTACCTATGGTTGGTTCCGTCCCCGACATAGATAAACATAAAGATCTCTACCAGCATTTGAGCAAAGATAAAAATTGGCCGTATAATCAACCAGCCCCTGTGATAAAAAATTTATATGTTATGACAGGATTTGGCGCCAGAGGATTATGCTCAGCACCTTTATTGGCTGATATTCTAGCTGCAGATTTGTGTGGAACACCCTATCCTGTAGATAACAAATTATTATTTAATTTAGCACCTAACCGATTTGTTATTCGAGACCTGATCCGTAGTAAATAAATAACCCAACAAATAGTATTGTGCAAACAAAACTACTATTCCTCAATAAATGACTATTGAGGACTATAAACCGGGTATAAAACCTGATCGTTATAACCAGTAACAATTGGCAAATATCCCGATAGTTCCTCGTCCAGAAGACTATCACCCGTATCAGCAATTAATGGTCTGGCATTCAATTCATTCAACTTTGCTTTAGTGGCAATAATAATAATATTTTCTTTCCCTATTGCGCGAATAATTCTCGGACTTAATTGCTGATTACCACGTCCGAAAATATGCCCTTGCCCACCGATTAACGTGATCACCAATTTTATTTTATTATTCTGTTCATTAGTCATCTTAATAGCAGTTGAGTTTTCTTTATTCAGATGTTCCTGAATCAATTTCCACAAATTTGGCTCGGTTACGTCACTGGCAACAACTGATTGCTGGTACACAACATCAACTCCAAGCAAGGTATTATCTAAGGTTAATTCTTCCATCAAAAATGCGGTAGTAGAGCCTGAGCCAATAATAAATAGTTCATCCTCCATTTTGTCGATAACATCAGCTGCAATATCCTGTAAAACCAGCTCGTTTGATTCCTTGCCTCCCGACTTCACTGCCTGAACATACCTTAATTCACTGGGTATTTGCATTTCACCGTAACGTTTAGCTTTAACCACACCCTGACGAAATAAACTTTCATCAATATCCATAACATCAGCTTCAGTTAAAGTAACCAACTGTTTAGTTACCATCAATTCTACAACTCGGCCAGCTGCCTTTGGCGTTATAGCATAAACACCTGAATGAATTTTACAACCGGCAGGAATACCAAGCACAGGAAGGCTTTTAGCATAACAATCCTCTTGACTTTTATCAGTAAGACTATCGCTTACACTTTGGCATATATTTCGGGCCGTACCATCACCACCGGCAAATAATAAAATATCAATCCTTTGTTTGATCAATGCTTGAACAGCAAATTCAGTGTCTTTAGCAGTTGTTTTATATTCACAATCTATATCAGAACTAGACTGATAAACCACCTCAACATCAAATCCCAATGAACTCGCACATTGCTCTCCCATCAAATCATTAGCCGTAAATATTTTTATTTTATCTTTATAGGGAAGTAATATTTCTAAAGCCAACTTAGCTCTTTGATTAGCCTTAGCCTGAGCACCCAACATCATTGCCTGTTCGGCAATTCCTTCACCATCACTGCCTTTTAATGCAACACTGCCACCGACCCCAGCTATAGGATTAATAATAAAACCAAGTTTAAATTGAGTCATAATTTTCTCTTTTTAACTATTATCTTTAACTGCATGTTTTACTACATATGTTCACAAGTGATGTAAAATCATCCGTGAATAAATCGACTTTCATTGAAAGGTAAAGCCGTTTGATAAAAATCAGCTAACGCCGTAATAAATTGTTGTGCTCTGGGCGGATATCCTTCATTTGAATACCTCAACGCTTGTTGTGCTACTATATGTAGAAAAGCAGTGGTATCAGCTTCAGCACCATTTAAGTTGTCGGCTGAAACATTAAAAATTTTGTTGGCTGCCAGACAAAAGGCCCATTCAATGGCTTGTGGTTTAATTTCAACGGTTTCAAATTCTTTCTGTTGAACTTCATTTCGTCCATCGGGCATATACCAATAACCAAAATCTTCCAACAAACGACGCTCACTACCCGCCAGACACCAGTGGGCAATTTCATGCAATGCACTTGAGAAATACCCGTGTGCAAAAATGATTTGATGATAATTACAAACTTCACTCGCTGGCGAATACAATGGTTCATCACCACCTTTTATTAACCGGGTATTATATTTTTGACTGAATGTTTGATTAAAGATCGTGATAAGATCCTGATAATTGTGCTGCATAAACTTTGTGAAGATTTAAAGATTCCAAGTGAGCATTCTAACCAATAAAGAAAAGATTTACATCGCAGTTTTAAATTTTTCTGATAAACAATGTTAAGTATTAGTTACACTCACTGGTATAACTAAATGGCATGGCTATTTGGTATGGGTTATTGATATAGGTAATAGGTATAGGTATAGGTATAGGTATAGGTAATTGAGGGTATGGCTAATTGATATGGATAAATTCAGTAACGTACCATAATTCTCCCGACGGTCCCCATAAATATATTACTTTCCCCCAACGTTCTACTTTTATAGGCTCGCCAACTACCACAACTGACTCCGTTAACTAACTTTACCCTGATTCTCTATTGATTTTTTAAGCGCCTCAACTTGTTTATAACACGCTCTTTTGGCATCACCAACTTTATCAGAGCAATTGACCTTTTCCGATTTAAATGGTCTACATGAGTACCAATAATTAGTCTCTGTAATAGCGCAACAACCAGTAAGAAAAGACAACAATATAATAGGTAATAAACTTTTCATGTAACATTCCTTTTAATATAAACTCAACTAATAAGTGAAATTAAATAATTAACGCTTTTCATAATTTTACGTTTTATTATTTCTTTTTTACTATTCTGGCACCATTGAATCAACCAAAAGTTTGTATTTTATTTATATCCCCAGACGCTAAAAAATCGCCAAAGCTATCACCAACCCTTTGTGTTTCAACTAAAACTGTTTTCCAATACTTGATCCTCTGATCAGGCTCCATTTTGGTAAAATCAGTTCTGTCAGGAATTTTTGAATAAGGTAAAGACTTAACAAATGATGCAGACGGAACAAGCATAACTATTTTGTCGTAATTTTCGGTCAGCACTTTTCTCTTTAGATTTTTGTCAAACCAACCCGCTTTAGGAACAGGACTAAAATGTGGATATAGAATTAAACCATTATTATCTTCTATTTTTATATCGAAGTGATAATCAACAATGCCACCATCCCGGTACATTCCGTCAGGTGCGCCCGGGATATCTTTAATACCTTGCATAACCATAGGTATAGAACCAGATGCTAAAAGTGCACTTTTAAGATTAGCTGTTGTTAGATCTATATACTCGGTTTGAAAATCACAATAATCATAAAATTTTAACTTACTTGAAGGGGATTTGAAAACATATCTTTCGTATTGATCCCGCAATAATTTTCTATCAATTCGATTACGAACAGTACTTTTTATTAAACCAAGCAATAGCGTGATATTATTGTCTGATGCAACAAAGCCATTCATTTTATTTACTAAAAAATGAGTTTTATAAATTTTATTTTGAATTATTTCTTCTACGCCATTCTCACCTAAAACATAATCCAGCAGTTCAATCGCTTTTCTAGTAATTTCTTCAGGTTTTGCACTCTTTGAATATACCGTTTCAGAATAAGATTCTGCCATACGCGTTATTGAAGCAACGGGATCTTTTTGGGCAAAACATGCCGCTCGAAAAGCACCTGCAGATGAACCGATCAGGTTTAATTCTGTTTGTCTGTTTTGAAAAAACTGGCCAAAAACATATTTATCTAATCCATAAAGCGCAAACCATTTAGGCCCGCCGCTTGCTCCGAGAAATGAAGAGAATAATTCTTGTTTAAAACCTTCCTGCTGAAGTGTTTTAAGTGCTGTTTTCCCAGCATAAATTTCAAGCATTGTTAATCCTTAGCATCGTCAAATGTTACCATCAATCTTGAGCTTGCATACATAAATATAAAAATTAAGTTTTAATTTAAACAAGGAGTATTTTGTCTTTTATAAATTAATTTGCCAAGGTTTATATTCATATATGAACAATTCGTATGAAGTCAGCCCGTATAAGGCCATAATGATGCACAGACTATGTAAGAGGGACGTCCGCAGCAGACAAACTTTGCACGATAGACACTAATTAAGTGTTACAATAACACCCTTGGGCCTCATCCATGATCAATTTAGAATTAAATCCTTTTTTATAATTACTCAAAACAACTTCAATAAGACCATTCGATTGAGAACAGGCCAGCCCTTCTGAATAAGGCCCAAAATATAATAATTTCCCCAGTTTATCTACAAGTAGAACCGATGGAGTGGATGGAATAATAGAATTAACGTATTCAGGGGTTATACTCACATTAAGAATATTAAAACCATCTAATTGGGCACTTTTATTTAACTCGTTTTTATGCGCTTCACTAAACTGAGTACAATGACAATCTTCAGAAGTAAAATGCAATATCGTATTCGATAACTTTTTGTCTGCTAAAGAATCAAATTGCATAATTTGTTCAATAATTAAATCACCTTCAATGGCCTGTAATTTTTTATCCGGATCAAAAGCCACTAAACGCAAGCCAATAAAATAAACCGCAGCAACAACAACAAGAGTTAGCCATCCAATCAATATTATATAATGGTATGGCTTTACTCTTTTATTTGAAGCAAGCAATACTCTGCTCCATGGAACGGGTTGCTGTTTTAATCTTTTCAGATTTTTCGGATAAAAGCATACCTTTTTCAATGTCGCCCTGAACCGTTTGTCTTAAATTCTCTGAACTCTGAGCAATATCACTCGTTGTAATTAACTGTTGTTCCATTGCAGCAGCAACACTTATAGCGATCCCATTTGACTGAGAAACTAAATTAGATGCCTGGTTAATCTGAACACTTGCCTTTTCAGTAACTTTAATAATGTTCTCAACAACATTCATACAACTATCCATCGACTGAGTTGAGTTTTTCGAATAAGTGACAAGCAATTTTAAAGTATCACCAATTTTATCGGTACTTTCTTTGGTCCTGTTAGCCAATGTTCTAACTTCATCAGCAACTACCGCGAACCCTCTGCCTTGTTCACCAGCTCTTGCAGCTTCAATTGCTGCATTTAAAGCAAGTAAATTTGTCTGGTCCGCTATACTGGTTATTTCTGACAGTACAGAAGTGATAACCGCGCTAGAACTCGATAATTCGTTTATGTCACTACTGGTTTTACGTAAAGCTTCTGTTAATTCAATATTTTTGACATTAATTTTTTTAACATGCTCAGTTGTTTCCAACGTGATGATATTGGCATTTTCCATATGATTCGATAGCTGAACAGTGTCTTCTGCTATCGACGAAATTGTTACTGCCATTTCTTCAGCAGAAGTAGCAATAACAGATGTTTCTTCTTCTTTCACATCTAAAGATTGTTGAAGTTCATCTTTCGCATTTATTAAGTTGTCTGCATTAGCAGATAAATGGTGAGTTTGCTCTTTTACATCACCCACCACATTGTCAAGCAGTGATATAAGTTTATTGAAACCTTCAAGCACTTCATTTTCATTTGTTTCAACTCTAAGCTTTAAATCTATCGCATTAACATCAGACGTTAATTTTTTAGTTATTTGTGCTAACGGCCTGCCAACACTGTCAGCAGCGATGATTTTTGCAATATAAGCAGCAATACAGGCTTCAATAACAGCATAAACGGCATGAATAATTACATTGGAAAAAAACAAGCGTTCGCTATCAAATACATAGACACCAAAACCATTAGTTTGCAATAAATAAAAGGATACATGGTGAACGGCAATTAATCCCAATGCTGAAATAAATACGGTCCAATCACTGAACACGATTAAAATAGCCATTAAAATAAATAATTCAAAATGTAACTCAATTAAGCCGTTCATTTGATGAATATGTAAACAAGCAAAAACTATAACAGCTAATGCTGTTGTGTGTTTGGCTATCGTTGTATCAGGCAGTGCTTTAAGCATATAAAGAGATACAAGCAGTGTCGGCAAGCCAATTACAATGGCTTCTGCAAACGTATTGTAAACCGTAGCCAAAGCTAACGTTTCAATAAAAAGAACAGATAACAGATAGGTAAATAGTTGATTAGTTTGATGCATTTTTATTTATTATTATTAAAAATTTTGCAGATGTTAACAAAGTTTTAATTTTTTTTAAACACTTGTTACCTAAATTGTTAAGTCACTCAGCAAGAGAAGTACTGCAAGAACATTATAAATTGAAACTTTGCCATAATCAGTGATCATATCAAAGCATATTCAAACCTTGATAACCAAGTATGAGCACTACTATTTTGCCACTTTTGGTTTGAGAACCATCCACCTTTGACACTCAAACCTTTTACACAGATACAGATTGTCTTTTATCATCAAATTCAATGACGATTGACTGCTCTTTCAATAAGTTAATCATGTCATCACTACATCCTCTTGGTAATGAAACATAACCATTTTCAATCTGAGCCAAACATATAAATCGAGGAATACGATTCGTTGAAAAACGAAGTGCCTGAGTCTTAAAATACCGGATTTGAAAAGCTAACAAGTCTTCTTAATTTCGCTAATAATGCCCAAGGTAATAATTAATGTCTAAATAAATACGATTGGCTAACACAAACGTTATCTTTTTGGGCAGTCTGAGATTAACTCAGCTTTTGCCATTTTTCCTTTTGAGCGTATTAACAAAACTGATAAATAAAGTCAGAGGTTTTTGTTCTGTGGTCTTATCCAAAGAGCTTTTCTGTTAGCATTGAAGAAAAATGTTTTTCGAATGAAATACCAGCTTACTGATCAAACAACTGACATGATGTGTGAGCTTTCTATCTCTCTATGGGGCACATAGCGAGATAGAAAAGATTGTGCCAATGTTGGTTTAGGGATTAGGTTTTGTAAGGCCCTGTGAATATGTGAGCCAATTCTGGAGGGC
>JABSOI010000124.1 GCA_013216015.1 Alteromonadaceae bacterium
AACAGCGCGAAAAC
The DNA here is from genome assembly GCA_013216015.1 of Alteromonadaceae bacterium. GTDB lineage: Bacteria > Pseudomonadota > Gammaproteobacteria > Enterobacterales > Alteromonadaceae > JABSOI01. Next base: position 15 of record JABSOI010000124.1, read on the forward strand.
TATTTTTCAATATCCGCTATAGCCCTTTATTTATCAGGTTATTAATTTCACTGAGAACTGCTGATTACTTTTTACCAAATAAAAAATATCAGTACAAAGAACCACAAAATCAATGTACTGAATGTCCAAGTAGTTTGGGTCTTAATACTTTCCCTTTCCGGAATTCATCAAATTAAATACTAATGCTATTAGGAATCATTGACGGTAGCTGCATTAAATACGGGAAAGGTCGTGTTTTATTGCGGTGATGAATTTTCTTTTCAATTTCATTCAGGCGTATTTTAAAATCTATAACTAAATTGTCTACGTCATGATCTTTAAAATATGGTTTTCTGGGATTATCACTATAATGACCCAAAGTATCGTATTGCACGTTGCTTAACAGATATAAGAAAGATACTTGATAAAGTGAAACGTCAAGTGGTGGTAACCATTTCAAAACCTCTTTTTCAGTCAATGTTTCACAGCTATTCGGTGGTGTGTGATAAATAGTACCGGTAACACTTGGTACATAACTCATCAAAGGATACTGTGCATAATTTACTGAAGCGTGTTGTGCACTGGCGGTATATATAATTAACGAGACGACCTCGACCAAATAATCAAAACTGTCAATTTTATACGGCATTTTTTTATCATCAGTTTTAACCAATTCACTCATGCCTTTAACCGAAGCATACTTTTTACTGACCATTTCATTGATCCATTTTTGCAACTCGGTGTCATCTTGAATATTATTATCTCGTTCTTGTGTTGTATCACCGTAATAAAGCGATAAATAATTTTTCACAAAATGCTTGATAGAATGCCATATTTCTAAAGTGTCTTCTCTAAAAGGAAAACTTATTAAAGTATCTTCTGAAACACCTCGTTGTTTAAAAAGTCTATCCGGAAATTGTTCGTCAAATTTCCAATCTTTATAGGCATCAACAATAAGTTGATCGCTTCCTTTATTACTCGTAGACAAAACAGAAGCGACTACTCCACCGGGAACAATGAGAGAGTGTATTGCTGAGTCGTTAACTTGAATAGTAAATTGAAAGTGTGGTTTTAATAAAACCATTAACGGATGATGCTCAGATAATTGTCTGTGAGAAGCGACTATCATCGGCTCGATAGTTAAATGGCAAGCTTCTAAATGTGCGACAGTTTCGTGTTGTATGGCACAGGTACTTTGCACGATTAATTTTGCCAGTTGCCATTTCAAGCCATTTTTATCATTATTCTCGGTACAGTCATTTGGTGTGAAGATAGGCGTAGATTTTAGATCATGTTTTTGGCCTAGTTGTATGGCAATTGGTTGTAACGCACCAGTTGAAGGATATCCTGTTGATGGTTCCGTATTCCAATAAAACAACGCAATAGGCGCAGTTGGATACCGTTTGAGTTGATGCAATTCTCCTCCCGGTATTGAATCGAACATCGAATAATCACAGGCATACAATAATCCGTTTTTGGCTGCATCAATTAAGCTAGCGTCATCAATACCCGTTACCTTTTGGAATATTTCATCTGTGATCGGCATTTTATCTAATAGTTCATCGAAAACAATGACCTTGTGTGAGGTGTTTTTATCTAGTTGAACACCTTTTAAATTTGTTGTGTTAAACCCTGCTATTTGAAGGTATGCGAAATACCAGTCTTGTTGCCATGGTTCTTGTTGATCTTTCAAATCCATCCAGCTTTGCGGTTTCACTTTTAGCGTTAGGGGTTTTGGAAGGCTATCGAACAACTTAAGGTAATCGTTTAAAGTCTTTGCCTGCAAATAATCCCTACCTTTTTGGGTATCCAGCGTGTCGTATAAAGTGTTTTTTAAAAATGCAGTGAAGCCTTCTTCCTCAAACTGTTTAAAAACTTTTTCAAGTCCGTTGATTATTCTAAATAAATCTGAAGGCAAATAAGTAATGTTTTTAACGGCTGACTCTAATTCTTCTGGTAATTTAAACAGCAACTTAAATAATTTGAAATAATCCGCAATTTTTTTGAATATGTTTTTTTCATTTTTTATTTTATTAAAAGCTTCTTTAATATTTTCGACTGATTTTGTCGCTTCAAAGGGTAAATCTGATGCTATTTCTTTGTCTATTAATGCAAAAATAACATCTTTAAAGTTTTCAAGCATGGGAAGCAATACTTCAAATGCCTTAATATCATATGCAGGGGTGAACTTTTCGTCATGGGGCACATCAGCTGAAATAGGAAGAGGCTCTAAGTAACTGAACATGTAGTTATATTTGGTTTGTGCAAGTGATATATCAAAAGCTCTTTGGTTTTGCTCCTTCTCTGTATCCTTTTGTGGCAAAGAGGGTAGCCTGGTCGAAATAATCTCGGTTGATTTTTTATCGTTCATTTTACAATCCTTTTTTGATACTAGTCCTTGCCCAGTCTGTATCTCACAAAATGATATTTTTGGGTTTTACTAGAATTTAAGTAGCTGGGTTTCCTGTAAAGTTTCCTCTTTCTACAATTAATATAAAGTTTGTTGTGAGGGGCGAGCTGCCATTTTTATCAATTAACTTTTCATCAATTAACTTTTCATCAATTAGCAATGCCACTTCAGTTTTGTGACTAATTAAGTAAGAAGAAGTGTAAAGCGTGTAAAAGGAGGCGTGATAGCATTTTAAAATAACTTCCTTGTTACATACTTATTAATTAATAATCGACCAGTTTATATTGTTTGTCAAATTAACGTATTAATAGCAATCATATTCTTCTGTATCCCCCTCTGTTAGAATTATTTATATCGAATCAGACGCTAAATATCTGGTGGGTTTGAATAGTGTATCGGGTAAGTTTAGAGAGTGTAAGTATTAGATTGGTTCAAATTGACGAATAAAAACCCAAACAAGGGTCTAAATTCGGCGTTATATGTTATCGTAATCATCATTATTAACATCAATAATTTTTGGAATAATTATGAAAGCCATTCATAAAAGTAATCTCTATTGCTGGAGCCAATTTAATGAAGATCGGAATATCGATTTTCATAGTTATCTTTGGATCAGAGAGAAAGGAAATATAGTTTTTGACCCTCTGCCATTAACCAATCACGATAAAAATCACCTAAATTCATTGGGCAAGTTAAGTCATATTATTATTTCAAATTCTGATCATATTCGTGATGCAAAAGAATTGGCTGCTGAAACTGGCGCTGAAATCTGGGGACCTGAAGCCGAAAAAGACGATTTTCCTATTAAGTGCTCAAAATGGATAGGCGAAAGTAAAAGCCTGATTGATGGACTGGATGTATATTGCTTAACGGGTTCCAAAACAAATGGTGAGTTAGCTTTTGTTGTGGAAGGGGAAACACTGATAACAGGTGATCTCATTCGTTCTCACAGTGGAGGCAAGCTTTGCATACTTCCTAAAGGTAAATTGCAAAATTTGGATGAGGCTATAAATTCTGTAAAAAAACTCGCTGGCATTGAAGGTATTAAAGCGATATTACCAGGTGATGGTTGGCCCGTTTTTAGAGATGGTAAGATTCTGATGTCTGAATTAGTTGCATCTATTACCAAATAGAAATGTGGCAGAATTTAACTAAATGATTTAGCTTTCTTGATGTTAACAAATATGGCTGTGTTAGCCGTTCACTTAAGATCTTTTTATATGATTTTGTTAAGATACTGCCAATTATCACTTTTCACTTTTCAACATACAAAATACAAAAGTTTGGTTTTCTGACTCGGCCTTTATAATTCCTGCCTAACGATAAGACCAATTCATGGGTTCTGTCGCATCTTGCGTATTTTACTGTTTTTCTATTTTTTAACCTATTGATTATATTCTTTTTAAATTTCAGATTTTTGGCTGAAAAAGCAAGATGCGACAGAACCACAATTTGCAGCACCATCGCATAATGCTGTTATATAGGTATTGGGCGTTAAGCCTTGTCTTAATGCGGCAACCACCGTGTTATTTATCATTTCTTCCTGATTATCATCAAGTACTGACGCCGCACAACTTTTATTAGACAGATAATTTCGAGTCCCTTTTTTGTTTGGCAGTAGTCCATGGAGGAACAAAAAGTGTCGGCTCAAGACAATCTGAAATGAATGATACCCATGTAAGTATTAAGGACTTAGTGGTATCTGGTATATTATGGGAATTGGTATATGTTTTAAATGGTTGGGCTCCAGATCCGACAGGAGAGCATCTTTTTTATCCCGCAGTTTTTCCTGAGATTGATGTGGAACTGGTAATCCCAATGGCGCGCAAGAATGGAGAAAACAAAACTATTGTGCAAAAAATTATTCTTGTAAAGTAAGGCTGGGAAATATAGGTGGGGAAAATTTCGACCCGGGGGGAGTGTGCCTATAAAATGGTGGCTACAATACAGATAATTTCTTTTGGGGGCGCAATCCAAATTTTAATGATTTGAATATAATTGTTAAATGATTTGAAAGAATTATACCACTATCTCGTAAATCATAATGAAATAGTGGGAAATGATTCGTTAAAGAAGAGAACCTACGCTTCACGGTTCAATGTTAAATTTCACAGAGAATTCAATTTGGCGTATCCTGTTTTTGCTTTCTGTCTTCTTGTAATGCTTATACATAAAGGTTTGAAGCTTTTCGTTAACTTGGGTGTCTGTTTTTTTGTTTATTAAAATAATTTTATCTTCTAGCTTTTTAACGGATGCTCTACTAAATTAAAGGTCGTGTTATCCTCACCATAAATATAAATACTACATTTTTTCCAACTGGTTGGTAGTTTCCAGGTACTGTTTTCTTTAACGGTATAAACATGACGTTTATTGGCACATCGAACATCTAATTTATGTAAAGAACCTTCGATATTGGTTAAACTAAATTCATTTCTGATCAAGTTAGCATGCCAATAACCATTATTTTTAATATCAGCCTTAATAGTCACATATTTATCGTTGCGGATGTACTCATCGAGTTGAATCATTATATTTTCAAACTTCTTTAAATAAGGCTTTGCTGCTTCTAATTTGATTATGCGTTTATAGGTTTTTACCGCAGAACGAATTTTATTTAGGCTAATTTCTAACTGTAAAATATCATTTAAAGTACCGAGTTGTTCTTTTCCTGAGAAGGCCTTTCCAGTTGAAAATCTAATTCTATTTAAATGAAATAATTCTAATTCTTTATCACTAATAGCTTTTGCATAATTGGCACCTAATAAATGTAAATAATTACTCTCGGATAAGTGCATTTTCTTGAATTTACTAAATTCCGCTAATAATTGCTCTACTTGTTTAAAATCTTGATTTTTAAGTGCTGCCAAAGATTTTTTATACTTACTCATAAAACGACGAGTTACACCAGTTTCTCCACCCTTTTTCATGGAAAACTCCATCTGTATAGTATTCACACATTGCTGTATTGGTTCGCCGTTCTCAAATGCGGGTTTATATTGCCATTTCAATACTGCTGATTTTGCCGCATTAGCGAAGTCTCGGCTGCCCGATGTTTCAGTAACTAGCACATTAGATACACTACCGTCTTTTTCAATCACAAAGCTTAACTTTGCCCAACCTTCTCGTCTATACTTTGCCGCATTAATAGGATATCTAGGAGAAACTCGCTTAATTGGCACAGGATCGGATGTGGTATAAAGGTGTTTTGATAATTCAGCAGCTACGGCTGTATTTGAAATTAATGTAGTCGATAATATGCTTAAGGCCACTAAAAACTTATTCATATGAATTCCTTTATTTTATATTCGGTTTATAACCACTAGGGCCTACTAATCTTATATTAGTATCAAAAAGTTAACAATTAAATGCTATTTTCCAGCTGTTAAAGCAGGACAAAATATAGTTGGCTATTTACGCTCCGCTCAATAATAGAGCCAACAATATTGTTGCCTCTTAACAGGGCGTTTTCGATACAAAAACTACTCCAAAAACAACATTGGCAGAATAAATTATATCTCGCTAAGTGCCCCTAAGCGACTCGGTCTGGTTATTTTGTGTACAACACTTATTGGTATGCCTACTTAAATTTAATTATTAACCTAATTTAGGGTATACAGTTTGAACTGTGTATTACTCGTTTGATTTCACAGAACAGAAAATTATAACCATTCATTAACGTAAACAAAGAATCAAATTTATTATTCCTTGCTAAGCTGAGTAGTTTATATGAGCTATCAATTAATTCTGTAATTTCACTGAGAGTAAATTGTTTGGATACATCATATACCGATGCATTAAGATTTAAAGCAGAGCTATCTATTGAATCTATTATTCGTTTTAAGTTGTAAGGTTCATGGGTACTAGCCACTAACAACCTTACAATGAACAAATAACTACTATAATTTTCCATAATTAATTTCATAAAATATTCCATTATTTTATATGTACAACTACCGTTTATTCTATTTCAATTGCAAGGGATTATGAAATAACTGCAAGGGATTATGAAATAACTTTTTGGACTATGTTATAAGTCAAATTGACTATTAGTGTAGCCGCGTACGCAGTTTGTAAAATGTAGGTGGTTGGTGCGAAATCCTACAATCAACAGACAAACGATTCAGTCACTTGATGAGCAAGAGCAACTGTTTATTTCACGCGCACCGCAGAAACTAAAGCTAGTTAAATTAGCCATAGCACAACAAGAGTCACTTTCTTTTGAGGCATTAGATAATGGTTACAGCGGCGCATGGCTAGACTCAGATTATGGTGGAGTTAAACAACGGTGGTTATTAGTGCGTAGCGAGCAAGCTAAAAAACGAGAGCAACACACATTAAACAAACGTATGCTTAAAGAATCAACAGACTCACAGAAATCTTTTAAAAAACTAAATCGACTGCGTTTCTCCTGTCCATCAGATGCCAATCAAGCATTACAAATATGGCTAAAATCACATGCCTTTGTTGCAATAAATAACAGTGAAATTATCAAACGCCCTGTATTTAAGCACAGTGGACGGCCGAAGTTGGGACAGATACCTGATAGTTATGAATATCAAATAACAGGTCAATTGTACTATTTTTAATCATTAAATTGAGTGCTAACTTATTTAGATGGTACTCGGCGTTTTCACATTGTCTGTGACGTTTTCAATTTAGACCGATTATATGATAGTGTTAAAACCAATATCGAAGGGTATTAGTCCCTTTTTAATAGTCCATTAAGCTTCACTCCCAAGAATTCTCGCTAAACATATTGTTAAACGAATTTTTCATGCATGAGAGGAAACAAGTAGATTTGAACAGTTACAATCAATCCTTAAATTGACTGGGGATCGTCACTACACCTTTATATATATTTTTAGGATAAATCTTAAAATGGTGATGTATTCCCTTGTCTTGGTCTATGGTGACAAGGATAAAGCCATGGACATATAAACAATCAATAACTTCTTGTGCGCTTCCAGCTACAAATAAACTGACGGGTTTAGCAACATTATCATCCTCATCAAACATTTCCAGCCAATCCCATTTGGTCATAAATATTTCTTTAGGAGCGTTAGGTTTATAGGCTCCTTTAGCTTCAAAATCATGGTCAACGGGTAAATGCACAATCCAATCCTTATTCCCCAGTATTTCCATCGCTGTGTTAAATCGTTGTTTGGGTGATTGGTCGAATTCTTGAAGTCTTATTTTACAGATTTGATATTCGGTACATATTTGAGAAAAAATAGTACTTAAACCAGCACTTCGACCTTTTTTAGCATAACTAATCAAAAAGTTATCAATTTCAGTCGAAATGGATTTAGGAAATCGATGTTGTTTTTTAGCTAATTTTAACCACTTTCCTAAAAAGATACTTTCACTACCAGGGGAATAACTCACTAAGCCTGCATTTTGTGCTGAGCTAAGTGCTAATAGCCCCCCTAAAATCATGTTGTATAAATCCTCTGCGAAACTGTCTTCTTGTTCTATCATCTATCTTCCGTTGTTTACGTAAAAAACTTTTCTCAAGTTATCAATTTGAATATTAACACTAGATTAGCGCCACAGGTAATATGCGTTGGGCTATTCTTAATATTCCATTGATAAACAGAGCACTCCTACACTTTACATTAAGCAGAAACTTATAGCCCATATTTTCCTCGTGAGCCTGTCATTACCTTAATACGGTCAAGTGTTTCAGGATTAATAGTATATGCGTATTTATAATTCATATGGAATATATTTGCTGAAACTCCGGATGAAGGTCCACCAGGTTATTGTCAAAATCACCAAGACACTACCTAGATGGTTGAAAAATAGGTAAATCTCCCATCGACAATCGATTGTCCATCATTTATTCCCTAAGATAATAAAAGGCAAATGGAATAATGAACAGCAATGACTCTCCCTGACAAGGAGGCTAATCTGTTAACAGAATGGGTCCCAGTAGGTGATGTAGTTCTTCTGATTGTGATGCTAATTGCTCGTCAACAAAATAAAAATATTGCCAAATTATCTAAAGTATAGGGTTAAGTCTGCGGTGCACTGTCGAATAAAGGTGTAATGAATAAAACGTCACTTTTTGTAGGTTTCTTATCTTGGTTTCGTCACTGCTTTGTTTTTGCGAACTTTGATCCGTTATCACTGCCCTTAATGAATGAGATAACCAGTATTATTCCGGTAATACATCTATGTCAGGACAAACGATTTTAAAAAGCACAGAATAATGCACACGCCATTTATGGGTGTCACGGTTTAAGGTGACCATTTGTTGGTTCAACCGAACTGTTTCAACAAACCACTTAACGTTGTTTCTATCTATAAAACCAACGATATCTTTCACCTGAACCTCATTCCTTCCCAGTACCGCCTTTTGGTTAGTATTTGATATATTGGTATGAATTTGATTAATGTTGATAAAATAATAGGGAATTGTCCAATGGGCTCCATCGACAAGATTTTTGACTAACACTCTGGTTCTGTTGAATTTAGTCACTGAGGCTTTAATGGTCCGGTTTTTATCAGGTTCAAAGTATTGAATTTCTTGTCCTATTCTAAAGTGAATTTTAAGTTCGCTAATACGTTTGGGATCGTCCAACATCCTATCAATTACTGTTTAAATCTGAGTAAATCAAAACATGTTGCACTATTCAGGGAATCAATTACTTCTGAGTAGTTCACTTCATTTTACCTATAATTTTATTAAGTTAAAAAGGGACGCCATTGTATTGAAAAAAATTTTCAATCAATCTTTATGAGATAAGTCTGAAACTAAGCTATTCCTATTGTTGAGGTATAGAGAAAAGAATTTTTCCTCGCCGATATTAAGCAAAGTCCAGGCTAGCATGTAAGTAAGACCATTTTATATAGCACATAAATCCTTGTATATTAAAAGCGAGTTCATTTCTACAACATTTTGATTATTCGCAATATATTTAGAGAATCGACTCATGAAAAAGTCGATTTCATTCTGTATTGCTAAGCACTTTGATATTCAAAGCGATATAGATTTGTTTAATGAGTAATTTTAGTTATTTCTATCAATGTCACTATATTCTAGGCAGCTTATATCCATCCGGGATCGCCTCCTTATTCATTGCTATGTGATATCAGCCAATTATGATATTCCTGAATCTCCTCTATTTTATACAATGAATCACGAATGTCATCTTGATTATTCTGTATTAAATAATTAACAGCCAGCTCATGTAGCCTTTTTCGATGATAATTTAAGTTGCTTTCTTCTTCATTGACAGCTTCGATTAAGTTACCGTATACGAAAATAAGAATTTCACACTGATCTAGGTCTGGCCCCCCGATCTCAAATGAAGTTTCCAGCTTTACAATTTGGTCCCGAACACTTTCGGAGTATGTCATATGATGCTCTATATACGACCTTACTTGAAGATACAAACTTGGGTTAAATTCGGACCGTTGTATCACTGGATTATTCACTGATAGTGGGGTTCTGTGTTGCATTAAAGTTCGCGAATTGTTGTTTTTTTGATGGGTTCCGATTTTGTTTGTTGCATTCCTCACTCTTTGGTCCCGTGAGTCATTTCGACTTTGTTTATTTTCATACCGACTTAGAATACATAATAATAGTTTAGTCGATTTACACAAAAATGTCATTTTCTGTCAATTGTATTTTGGGCGAGAGTTCAATTATTCATCAATATCGTGCATGGGAATCCAGAAATTATTTATCCTGGTATTTGTATCAGCACCCAAAAATATCAAAAAAATACGTTATCTTATTTTGTAGACGAAATGCTTATTTGTTATGATTGTCTGCTATATTATTGCAAACTCTTTGTTGTTCGGATCAGATGGCCAAGTTTCACATTACTACAATACACGTCCTACAAAAAGTAAAACGACTTGATGGCTCTGTCGATCATCATATTCACGTCATCACGAAAGATAATGAATACAACACGGTTATAAGGCTCAGTGGTACACAAGCCCTCTCTGTATATTTTGAGACAACAAAGTGTAATAGCCGTATTGAATGGGTAAAGCTTCCCCGAAAGAGAACCCTAAAGGCCTGTATATCAGCATTAGCAGAAACCACTCCACAAATTTTGAATGACGATGGTTATGAACGTTTTCTTACATTACAAGAAGATGATCATCTTGCCAGAAGTAAACAACAACTCGCTAAACGTCAATGGCGGGTACACAGTGTAGCAAGATGGCCTAATGGATATTTTGTTGCACGCCTGTCCTGTACACGTTATGACAAAAACAAAGACTCTGATACGCAGTTTATCTTGTATCCAACATCAGTTGAGTCATATAATTTCCCTGAAAAAGACCAGATATGGCAATTAAGCGCAAGGCATGGTTCTATGCACACCGCATCAGATGCCCCTGCGCGAGTTATTTATAACGGATTATGGAATAAAAAAGCATGGCCAGCGCTCAGTCAAGCGTTATCAGGGATTGAATATGGTTACTCGAGTGAACTAGAAGCACAGGCAGGCTTTGATCACATTGTAGCCAAGCAAATAATCCCCCCAAAAAGCATTGACAAGTTCAAATCTCGTAATGCGATAAAGCAACGTGTGACGAACGACACGATATCGGTGAAGATACTTGATACTTATCACGCATATAAAGAGCAAGCCTGGTTGATAGACTCAACCCTTGGCTATTTTATAATGCGTACTGATAAGTACATCCCCGGCAAAGTCAGCTTACGAGGTCACTCAGTCTCAACGACATTGACCGACACGTTAGAGAGTGCGAAACGTTTGATCTCCATGTGTAAACATACACAGCGAAGTGAGAGTAATGTAAAGCATCATTTAAAGGAATGGCGTGAACTGATCGCTCTCGATGCCAATACCCGTTACTTTATCGAACAAGTGACGGCGACTTGGCTTATCACTCATATTGCACTTGAAACTGATACATCCATGCCAATGGCAGTAATGGCAGCATGTTACCCAGAGCCCTCATTGGCAATACCCGCTCAATTCTCTGGGTTTACGTATCGGATCCTTTACCTTAAAGATGGACAGTTAGTCGATCCCTCCATAGGTGACGAAGCGCATTATACGAAACAAAATTGTGATTTGTTTTTACAAGCGATTGTTGGTCTCTTGGAAGATTTGGATAATGCTACCGCGCGAGAAGCATTGATTGAAATGTTACTTTATTCATCGGGTTATTCAGACAAAGCAATTGCAGAGCAAACATGGAAAACAATAACCCATGAGTACAACGTACAAGTGCTCGAAGGTGATGCTTGTCCATTACCAGCAGCTATAAAAACAGCTCAATTTCATCATATCAATCAGCAAAAAAGAGTGCGGCTTCTACAGTTAATTAGTGAGGGGCGCAGTACATCGGCTGATCTTGTACAATTTGATAGGGAAGTAAAAGAGCAACTTATCTATCCTGAGCAGCTAATCGATTTAGGGATCAGCAAAGGCTGGTTATCACCAAAAGATGCAAAACAGATCCAAACAATAAAAAAAGAACATCGTAACGATTTAGCTGTCGACGTATTTGAATCTTTACCCAATAGACAATTGGACATCCCTCCCAAAGACACAGTTGAAACCATTAAGATTTCAAAACCAGAGCCCGGTGAAGAACACAGCGAGAAACTTTTAATTACGTCTAAATTAAAAAGTAACGTTGGAAGAAAACGAATACATAAAGACGATAAAGAACGTAAACGAGTATGGGCACAAAACAAACGAAAAGAACAACGGAAAAAACAACGAAGTGAGGGGGTAAAAACCGCGAAAGCAGGCCGGATAAAAGAATACGGCAGTGCTGCTGAGCGTCAAAAAGCGTACAGGCTTAGACAAAAGTGGTCTTCACTTTCAGTAGGGGCGACTTTGTTAATTGTGGACGTACAACATGATTTGTCGCCAAATACTTCACTACTAAAAATGATTGAACAACTGATACCATTCTATAGGGGCAATGTCTATGCGACTCATTATATTTCAGCTAAAAATAACAGTAAACATACACTATTGGATAAAGTAACAAACGAAAATGGCAACGATGGATTAGCCATATCTTCAAATTTGATAGACAATAAAAACGTCTACACTAAAACGTCACTATCATTAAGTGTAAAAATTATAAAACAGCTAAAGGGAAGGGGACTTAAATCAGTTCACCTTTGTGGCGTTGGTTTAAGTTCTCATTGTTATGCGGTAGCAATGTCCTTATTTGATGCTGGTATTCAACCTTATATCTACAAGGATCTATGCCAAGGCTCGCCAGCAGAAAAAAAACTAGCGTTACAATTGTTCCGGAAACATTTTGGTAAACACTGCGTGATTTAACATTTAAGATAGTCGTACCCACTTTTTTTGCAGGGGGTTGTGCTGTCATTACATTTTTGTTTTTAAGTCACCAAGACTCCCTCATTAACAGTGATAATGCTCGTTGTTCAAATGAAAGATTATGACCAAGGCAAGGATGACTTTGCTGACATGTATCGATATACACCTGTTTTGGTTCAAATCTGCACTAGTAGTTAAAGTTTTTGGTTCAGATCAGATTTTGTATGAACATCAACACAATAATTGGCTAAAATGTGACACTCAACCAATTAGCAACGGTTAATTAAAATCTAAATTTAATATGTTAGGTCTTTTTCCAAATCAAGAAACGTCCTTTTATACCGCTTATAATAAAATACACAAAAAGAACAACGAGAAAGATTGGATAACCGATCCAGTAAACATGGTGAGATCCGGGAAAGTAATGCTCATTTATTAACAAGGAAACATACCTATCCGCCGCAAATGCTAAGCATGCGAAAGCAGCAATAAAAGAAATGATACGTTTGCTAGTTTTAGTCAAATGCCGCTCCTTGATGAAAAATGGTAACGCTTTTACAAACCCAAAGTACAATACTTTGCTGAAAAAATATTCAGCTTAATTACTATTTATAATTTAACCCTACCTTTTTACTCATAACATCGATAGCTTATTGAACTGTACTGTCGAAATGAGTAGAAGGCACACGGACACTAATACCACAGGTCACTCTAAAGCGGTCCATTTCTAATAGGAAAAAACGCCTCCAAAGGCGATTGTTTTATTGTGCCAGAGTGCCAGAAACAACCATTGAATAATTACATTTGTTCAAATGAAATATTTTTGTCATGGGACTCTAACAAAACAATATTTCCATTACTCAAACCAAATACCAGTGTTGTTAAGCTATGGCTTTTGTACTTGTTTTTATTACTCAGTAAAATGCTTATACTTTCGGATGTAACACTACCTTTTAATTTGTCAGGTGATATTTCAATCACAACACTGATTTCAATATCCTCAAGAATTTCGATGTCGCTCGATTGAAAGTACTGCTTAATCAAAGGGAGGACTTCATCAATCGAAGACACTTGAACGACTTCTTTACCGTCAATTATTTCGTGAGAATAAAATTTCGTGTCTTGGAAATAATACTTGGTCGCCTTTTCGAAATCTTTTTTTTCTGTGTATTTACTTATCCAGTCAGAAGCCCTTTTAATCATAGTTTCATCAAGATGATCAGTAGCAAAAACGGTAGAAGTAAAAAGCAGGAAAAAAGTAAAAAATATTTTTATACGCATATATCCCTTAAATGCCTAACGGTTGATTTATGGAAGTAATAGTAAGCCATCTAGGAAGTGTAATATATTGAGTTGTTAGTCCTAAAGTGATATAGTAAAAAAAATAAACTGCTTGGGGGCATTATGGGTCAAAAAGCCTATAGAATTATCTTCGAAACGTATGATCTAACTGATCCAGCACTTATTCTAAATCGTTCAACTATTATGGAAGAGTCACTGA
>JABSOI010000125.1 GCA_013216015.1 Alteromonadaceae bacterium
CCGACTTAGCTCAGTTGGTAGAGCAACTGACTTGTAATCAGTAGGTCGCCAGTTCGACTCCGGCAGTCGGCACCATTTATAGAAAAACCTCGACATTGTTCGAGGTTTTTTTTCGCCTTGAATTAAACAAAAAATACAACTGACTTGTAATCAGTAGCTCAAGCAAGCCCATCAGTTCGACTCCGGTAGTCGGCACCATTCATTCAAGCCCTAACTTCGGTTAGGGCTTTTTTGTATCTATCGATTGGTCGAATTCTATCGTAGATTTCACTAGCACCAATAAACTCCCCTACCCCATCTATTCTGCACCCTATACGTGATTTAATCCTGCCCATACCAAGAAGTTAATAGGCACGAAATACACACCATTTAGGGTTACCCTAACTAGGGCACTAATTTTACCAAGGGTAAGTAAATTTGAATTGATTCATTTATCTATTGGTTGAAGTTTTCGTTGGTTAATTTTGATCGAATTGGGCGAGTAAAAAAGGATTTAATCCGTTGCTTAGGGTATTGGGGTTACTGTATAGCCCACTAAAATTGCGGGCGTATATTATTAGGGTGAATTAATTGATGGTGTAAATATCCGAACTGGGTATTAACACCAGTGATAGCCGTTGGTTTGGGTTGTAGTTGATTTTATTAGTGAATAGCAGATAAAACAGATGAATTATTATCAAAGTGGTTTGTCGTATTAATGATTAAGTATTTTATATAAAACTAAGTTATGCAAAATATTGTCTGGTTATTCTGCTTTGAAATATAAATTTATCTATTAACTTGGTTTCAACATCTATTATTGAGTAAGTAGATGAAAAGTTTAATGTCTCTTCAGAGCGATATATAGCCGTTCCACCGTTGCCGAATAAGGCTCACCAAGAAGACCCTTTTATTTATGTAATAAACGATTTTCGAATATACTATTAAATTACTAAACCGGAAGTTACCTCTTACTTATCTAACGGCAGTGATGCCCATTCAGGAGCAATATGGGCTAAGAATATCGCTCCCACTGTTTTTTGTGTACATATAAAATCACCCGCAGAGAGAGCATAAAAACAAGGAATAAATTACATAACATTACATTGAGAGACGTTACTATACTTACCATTGGTTATTATTAACTTGTATTTAAACAAAAGGAAAATACCAATGAAACTTAATATAAAAATTATTTCAGTCCTCGTTCTAAGTAGTACCATTGCCTTTGCTGGTGTACAAGCACATGATCACCATAATGATGACAATCGACTAGAACGTTTGGCAAAACATTTAGAATTAAGCCAAGATCAACAGGCAAGTATTGCAGATATTATTGCGAATTTTAAAGAGCAACACCAACGTCCTGATCGTGAAACAATGAAAGCCAAAGCTCAAGAAATGAAAGAAAAGTTAGCTAGCTTGATGGCCTCGCCAACGTTTGATGAGCTAACTGTTAAAGCACAACTAGAGCAACGAGTTGCTAAGCATACCAATAAGGCATTAAACAAAATTAAATTGCTACACGCTATTTATCAAGAGTTAACGCTTGAGCAGCAACCCATGTTTTTAAAAGGCATTGAGATGAAAATGAAAATGAAAATGATGGGGCATTCTCAATTTTAAAGTTACATCGGATTTATCGTGAAAAAAGTGAGTTAATGTCAGTCAAATAAAGTGAACTGACGTTCACTTTATATTCTCTATTCAGCTGTTAAAAGTATATACATCGCATTACATAGTGAGTGTAATACTATGTAATGTTAATTTCTTTCTTGCATATAAAGGGTAAACTATTGTTATCCGCAGTTAACTTATTTACCACCATGACTTTAAAAAAAAATATTCTCTTAATTGATGATGATGAAGAATTAGCCGCCTTACTCACAGAACACCTTGCCAGTGAAAACATAGCCGTTACTTCCTGTTTAGATGGTGTAACGGGCCTAGCTAAAGCCTACGACGATAATATTGATCTTATTATACTCGATGTCATGATGCCTCGACTGGGTGGTTTTGAAGTGCTCAAAGCACTCGGTGGTAGTCATAAAACACCAATATTAATGCTAACAGCAAGTGGCAACGATAGTGATCGCATTCAAGGGTTTGAGCTAGGTGCTGATGATTACTTAGCGAAACCATTTAAGTTTAGGGAGTTATTAGCACGTATCAACGCAATATTCAGGCGTGTAAATATCATTAAAAATCAAGAAGGATTATCTACTAAGCAAGCAATTAGCGAAGAGTCTATTAATCAAGTAACCATTAATCACGCTACTCGTGAAATATACTGTCATGATACATTGCTTGATTTAACGGGTAATCAGTACTTAATTTTGGCTTATTTCATCAGCAAGCATAGTCAGGTTGTTAACCAAGTAGAAATATCTGAACAGGTATTGCAAAGAAAGTTAGGCAGTTTTGATCGCACCATTGACGCACAAGTTAGTAAAATTAGACGAAAATTATTAGCAATAAACCCTGTCGACAAATTTAAAACTGTCCGAGGTTCCGGTTACGTTTTTTTAAAGGGGGAGTGAGCACTTTGTTTAAAATAAAAAATATTACTTTTGGTATCAGCCTAAAACTATTCTTTGCCTTTTGGTTAGTAATTATTTCCACCATACTAATCAGTTTTTTAATAACAAAGCAATTTAGAGATAGTGCCACACAAGAACCAGTAGACAAAAAACAATTAATGCTGTTAACACAGTTTAGAGACAAATTAGTTATTCAAGCTCCTATGAGTCTAAAGGCAATAAACAAGCGGTTTTATAAAATTCATAAGCAGCATTTAATAATAAAGCACCTTACATCTCAAAAAGTAACTATTCCTAATCAACGACCTTGGCATGAAGTTAAAAACTATTTAGAGAATCATCAACTAGATAACCCCGTGAGCATTGATTTTTATTTTACTCAAGTCACCGGCGTTAGCGAAATTGAAATAAATGGCGAAAAAATTCAACTTTTTGTCGCACCCACTGTTGATCATAAACAACTTGTCGGAATAATGGCAAGGTTACCCCCCTCCCTTCGTATTTTACTTGTTATATTCATTAGTTTTATAGTCTGTTTATTACTAGCCAAAACTTTTAGTAGACCGTTGATAGCGATACAAAAAGCCAGTGAAGCGTTAGGGCAGGGTAAACTATCCACCAGAGTAACAGGTTATGATCAACGCTCTGATGAATTTGGTGCGGTGGCCCGTAGCTTTAATCAAATGGCTGCGCAGCTGGAAGATAATATTTCGGTTCATCAGCGTTTATTGTGCGATGTTTCTCATGAATTAAGGTCGCCACTCACTCGGTTACAATTGGCGGTAGGCTTAGTAGAGAAAAATTTGGACAATATTGTTGAGCAGCAAAAACATCTTAGTCGCTGTGAAGGTGAAATTGATCTTTTAGATGAAATGATCGCTGATGTATTAACACTTTCTAGGCTTGAGCATAGTAATTATGTTCACACAGTCGGTGAAGTTAATCTGACTAACTTAATAGAGCAAGTTATTGAGGATTGTCAATACCTTGCCGATGACAAAAACATTGCCATTGAATTGATTAATAATGGTCCATATTCGCTTTCAGCCGATAAAAAATTGCTCATCAGCGCAATCAGTAATGTTTTAAATAACGCGGTGAAGTATTCACCCGCTCAGTGCGCTATTAATGTGGAGGTAACAACAGAAGCTGAGCAGCTACAAGTAACTGTGTCTGATCAAGGTCAGGGGATACCTGAGCAAATGTTAAAGGGAATTTTCACCCCATTTTTTCGCGTTGCTGAT
Organism: Alteromonadaceae bacterium; assembly: GCA_013216015.1. Taxonomy (GTDB): domain Bacteria; phylum Pseudomonadota; class Gammaproteobacteria; order Enterobacterales; family Alteromonadaceae; genus JABSOI01. Next base: position 3,764 of record JABSOI010000125.1, read on the forward strand.
GGCAGAGAGCGCACTTCTGGCGGTACAGGTTTAGGCTTAGCTATAGCTCAACAAGCAATTATGCAGCATCAAGGTCAAATATATGCTGAAAATATAACACCGACAGGTTTGAAAGTTACTATAAAGTTACCTTTATTAGCTCACAATAAGTAGGTGCGTTGATTACAGTGTTTTGCGCCGCCTTTATTAATTGATGTAACTAACAGATAAACCAGACAATATTTTTAATAACTACCTTAACTTATTAACTACTAATAGTTTTCTATTGACTAAGTTAAGCAAATTACAATCTGCTTTATCTGGTTTTTAATAATCAAAAAAATTAATCATTAAACCGATCAATCACAGCTTTCATTTTCTCAGCCACCTGATTTTTCTCTAAGTGTGCATAACGCATAGTAGTTGCGATATTTGAATGTCCTAGGATATGAGCTGTTTCTTGAACCGTCATAAATGAGTATTAAAAAGAACATAAGCTCTCATGTAAAATAAATGAGCAATGAGTATATTAAGTATTAAGGTTCAACCCTACTTAAAATTTAACTTGAGTAATTTATTCCAAAACACATGAAACCGATCTATAATTCGTAAAAGCGTACGTTTTATAAAGAGAGATAATATGACAATACTAAACGCAACTGAAGCGAGGAAAAATTTATATAATTTAATTGACGAAACAGCAATCACCCATGAGCCAATATTTATTACAGGTAAAAGAAGCAATGCCGTATTGCTTTCAGAAAGTGATTGGTCTGCAATCAATGAAACACTTCACTTAGTGTCGATACCAAATATGGGTGAATCAATTAAAGAAGGATTAGAAACTGATTTAGACGATTGCAGTACAGAGCTTGATTGGTAATGTGGAAAATTTATTATACTAAACAAGCACAAAAAGATGCTAAAAAACTTGCTTCATCAGGTTTAAAAACTAAAGTTCAACAGCTAATTGAAATTATAAAAGAAAATCCTTATCAAAAACCACCAAAGTTTGAAAAACTAGTTGGTGATTTAGCAGGAGCTTACTCTAGACGGATTAATATTCAGCACCGAATTGTTTATCAAGTATTACCTAATGAGCATGCTATTAAAGTGTTACGAATGTGGACACATTACGAATAGTGAGCTAGCGGCTAGCCCTTTAACGATTATGTATTCTCATGAAAATCCAGTTAAAAATCCATAGGGCTATTATTGTATTTCAAGGTATTATTCAGCTGATTAAACCGCATAATAAGTGGGATTCCCTATACCAAGCCGATAACTTGTAATCAGTAGCTCAAGCAAGCCCATCAGTTCGACTCCGGCAGTCGGCACAATTCATTCAAGCCCTAACTTCGGTTAGGGCTTTTTTGTATGTGTTGATTGGTCGAATTCTATAGTAGATTTCACTAGCACCAATAAATCACCCTACCCCACCTATTCTGCACCCTATACGTGATTTAATCCTGTCATACCAAATAGTTAATAGGAACGAAATACACACCATTTTGAATTACCCTAACTAGTGTCCTAGGGTAAGTAAATTTAGCTCGATTGGTTTATCTATTGATAGAAAGTTTTCTTGTTAGTTTTTGATAAATTGGGCGAGTAAAAAAGGATTTAATCCGTTGCTATAGAGTAATGGGGTTAGTGTATAACCCACTAAAACTGCGGGTGTAATTTATTAGGGTGAATGATTTGATGGTGTAAATATCCGAACTGGGTATTAACACCAGTGATAGCCATTGGTTTGTGCAGTGATTACTGTACTTTTGGTTTATTAGATAGCAGATAAAACAGATGGATTATTATTAAGCTGGTTTTATGTATTAATAATTAAGTAATCCTTTATTGAAGTAAGGGCACCGACCATATAGGCGAAATTAGGGTAACAGTTCACGAATCCTTGTTAGTCCTTTATTCAAAGCCTATACCCGTAATCATTCAAAATGCAGGTTTTGAAGCGTTTTAAAAGATTATCTACAGCGTTGCTTTCAATCCCAATAGCCCGCTATTGCTCAATCAAGCGCCTTTTAGATAAACTTTCAAATTCACCTCAAATTCCCGCATCTTGAATGACCACGGGTATAAGACGCTGGAAATATAAAGTTTTATTTTTCTAGATTTAAATATTACTGTAATTGAACTGTGACCCTGTTTGATTGGTGCCAGTTTTTTAAATACCAACAAACATTAAAGTGTTTTTAATGAATCAATATAAATTTGATTATCTAAGATTCTATACTAGTTTTATATAAAGTGGGAAGAACAGTTAAACACAATGGATAAGGATCGAGTGTTTCTGGCCTATTAATGAGTATTGGAAAAAATGGATAAGTTTTCTAAGACACTACCGAACTGTATTGAACATGTAAACATATGTGCTCTTAAGGTAATTTCCTTGTTAGTGTGGAACAATACATATCAAAAAATAGCCAATCAATCCTTTATATCGTTTAAGTCAATTATTCCCCCTCAGTCATTAATATTTAAGAGCTGAAGTTTATTCTTTAGTTAGTATCATGATTTTTAATATAAAGGAATAAATTGTTTCTATTGAATCAAATCAAATTGCAGAAAAAATAAAGCACAAACACCCCAAAGCTTTAATGTAAACTTTACAGGTTACTTACACTTCAAACTTGGAATACATTAATTCTATAGACGTAAATGTGCTAAGGGATTAATGGTAAGTATGCAATAAACATATTCCCGTAGGGAAAGGAGAACGTCTTGTATAATCGTTCACTAATGTTCAGATGAGCTGCCTGTATGGTCGTCTGTTCTACACCGTCTTTAGGAAGTGGTTGTTTAGTAAACAAAATTAGTTTTTTAAATTGACGTTATAATTAGTTATTTAAATGCTAACAAGATATTACCTAGAGTAAAAACAACAGGTTACACACTGTTGTTTTTTTGTTTTTTCGCGCTATTTTTATATTATTACTATATATCTTAGTTGGTTATGAATTTTTTTATCGAGAACTACTGGTTTAGATTAATGGAATTCTTCTATATTAAGTTGGTAAGTTACGCTATATAATGCCGCGCATTTTACAATATTAGAAAGTTTAAAAGGAAGGCTTAGCCATGGATATTTTGATATTAGTATCATTCTTGATACTATTTTTGCTTATTTGTTTTTTTGAAAAACAACGACATCTCCACTTTCTACAAAAAATCCCCGTCCGAATTCATATTAATGGTACCCGAGGTAAATCTTCTGTTGCACGTTTAATTGCTGCCGGATTAAGAAATTCCGGCATTAAAGTTATTTGTAAAACGACAGGCTCACAGGCTAGCATTATTTTAGATGAAACCACAGAGCTTGCCATTAAACGCGGTTGCACTCCTAATATTATAGAGCAATGTAAAGTGGTGGAATTTGCACAGCAGCAAACTGCAGATGTACTGGTTATTGAATGCATGGCATTAAAACCTGAATTACAAGCTTATTCAGAACTTCATTTGATAAAATCAACCCATGGTGTGATCACAAACTGTGGCCCGGATCATCTTGACGTTATGGGTCCTGGGGTGCGGGATGTTGCGCTCGCGCTCGCGGGCACAGTACCGATAAATGGACGTTTATATACCAATGAAAAAACACATTTAGATATAATTGATCGCGCTGTCAGTGATCGCCATGCTACCCGGATCGACATTATAGCCCCTGAAAATATCAGTTATGAAGAAATGCACCGCTTTAGTTATATTGAACATAAGGAAAATATCGCTCTGGCCTTAACTATATGCAGGGATCTGGGAGTGGACAGGAAAACAGCTTTAGCGGGTATGGTGAAATCAAAACCTGATTTAGGTGCTATGGATATAAAAACAATAGAATGGCAAGGTAGTAGGCTTTCTTTAATGAATGCATTTGCTGCAAATGATCCCGTCTCTTCTAAACTATGTTGGCAGCAAGCATCCATGTATACACAGCAGCATGGGCAAAAAATTATGTTGGTTAATTGTCGCCAGGATCGGCTTGATCGGTCATCACAACTGGCCGTTATGTGTGCTACTTTATCCGATTTAGATAAAATTATTATCGTTGGCTGCGGTCGCCAGAGCTTTATTAAAACGGCAATAGCCCAGGGTATCTCAAAACACCAACTCATAGTGCCAGTAGAGCAAAGCCCTCAAATGCTTGTTGCTGATATAGTTGAACTGAGCGTTACCAGTGTGCTGATAGTTGGCATAGGCAATATAAAAGAATTTGCTACAAATTTATTACAATTTTTTGAACAGCAGTCTCTGACTAATACAGCAGAAACAATAAAAATATAGGAGATTAATTTTGGTTACTGCTCTAACTTTATCAATTGGTATTGGTTTATTGGTTGGATTATTATTTATAGAACTCTTTTCGCTTTTTTGCGGAGGTGTGATAGTACCTGGTTATGTTGCCATGCACTTAGATAATCCACTCAGCATTATAGCTACCTTAGTCGTTAGCTTATTTACTTATGCCATAGTCAAATCATTATCATCTTTTGTGATGCTGTATGGCCGACGTCAATATGTAGCAATTTTAATCACTGCATTTTGTCTGTCGAGTGTGCTCAATTATTTTATTCCCTATTTACAACAAACAAGCACTTTTTCTGTGGTAGTGCCTGGGGCAAATAATGATGAGTTTGGCATTATAGGTTTTGTAATTCCCGGGCTAATAGCTAACTGGTATGAAAGACAAGGTATCATTATTACCAGTTGTACTGTGATCACTGGTGCTATATTAGTCAAATTACTGTTACTGGCATTTTAAGGAAGAAACCAAGATGAAAACTATTTATCGCCGACCTTATAAAATAGATAAGCTGGCATTACAACTTATTACTGTATTAGCTATGATTATTTTATATATAGTGCAATGGCAGCAACCACTTAATTACCAAAGCGAAATGAAACAGTCTATCTCCCTGACTCAACAAGGTATGGCTGTTATTAAAAAACAAAAACAAACTCTCGCAATTATGACCCAGGAATTTGGAGATCCTACGCAAAGTGGAATGATAGGGACGTGGCAAACCACTCCGGTTACCTCAGTTATGGGGCATTTAGATAGCAAACAAGCGTCAGTTAATGCAAATTTTTCAGCTCTGATCTATCGTTGGCTAATTGAATCGGGTGTTAGGCCAGGTGATCATGTCGCAATCAGTGCCAGTGGTTCTTTTCCGGCCCTTAACCTAGCGACTTATAGTGCCTTACATACATTAGGTGCAAAACCATTAGTTATACTTAGTCTTACAGCCTCTCAATGGGGGGCAAATCAGCCTGAATTTTTGTGGATTGATATGGCAACCCTATTAAAGAATCATGGATTAATCAATATTGAGCCATTGGCCGTGTCTTATGGCGCTGCAGAAGATAATGCACACAATATTTCATCTGAAGGTATATCTCTACTTAATAAAGCGATTACCCGTAATGGCAATCCAGATTTAATTTATACGGGTTCGTTAATGGCCAATATTGATCAAAAATGGCAAATTTACCAACGCAACGCAGGTAACAGCCCTATTAAAGCTTTTATTAATATAGGCGGAGCTAAATCATCCGTAGGCTCTAACCAAGATAAAAAACAGTTGTTTCAGCCAGGGTTAAACAATTCGTTACCTGCAGGGAGTGAAGCTGAAATACCAGGCTTGATGTGGCGCTTTATTGACTCAGGGCTACCGGTAATTCATCTCTCCAACATAAAAAAAATTGTGGCAGATCACCAGTTAGATAAGCCAGATATCCAGCATTTATATCAAGATCCTCAGGCACAGCGGGTAGCTGCAATTATCGGTTTATTAATTTTATTTTTAGCACTTTTTGGCGCCGCTTTTTGGTATAACAAGCGCCAGCAAGAACTTAATATTTAATATGAGGCAGGTTATGAAGACTATTATATTATTTTGTTTTATGGTCGTTTTTACGTTAAATGCTACTGAACAAGTAATCGTGACAGGGAGAATTTTGGATATAGCTGATAACCCTTTATCTGATATTAAAGTTCAGCTACAAGGAAGCAGCACTCACACAAATGACAAAGGTTATTATTCAGTTAAAGTTGCTCCGGCTGATATTTATGAACTTCACATTCAAAATGAGGCGTATTATTCATCAATACATACTTTTAGTCATTTTGAACTGGCCAGTAGCAAGGCATTAAAACTTACTATTGACGACATAAGTTTAGTAAAAAAAATGCAAGGAAGAACCTTATTCGCTTTTGCTGGTGATGTCATGATGGGCCGACGTTACAGCCAGCCTAATTTTGGTCATTCGGCGTTAATTACCGCTGGACAAGAAGATAAAGATACCAAAGCAATCGTCAAAAACGTTCGGCCTTATCTAGCATTAGCAGATTATTCAGCCGTAAATCTGGAAACCGTGATTGCAGAAACTCAACCAGCAGTAGCTGCACCCAAATATGTGACGCTTCACTCGCCCCCTGAGATTTTAACGGCGTTAAAGTGGGCTGGTGTTGATTATCTTAATCTTGGAAATAATCATATTTATGATTATTTGGATTTGGGTTTGAGTACTTCATTGGCTTATATATCAAAAAGTGGTCTAGCCCATTCTGGAGCTGGCTTAAATCAGCAACAAGCATTGCTCCCTTACCGGGTTAAGTTAAATGATCGTGATTACTCTATGTTGAGTTATGTTGGTTGGCCAGGAAAATACAGACCCAATCAAATCGCCGAGTTTACTAAGGGCGGTGCAGCTTATGGCTCAAACGAAAATATATCAGCAGCAGTTGCGACTGAAGTTGAAAATAACCGTACTGTTATCATGCAGTATCATGGCAGTACTGAGTATAGCTCAGAGCCAACTTTAAACACAGAACAAAGGTTAAAATCAGCGATAGATCTTGGAGCTGATCTGGCAATTGGCCATCATCCGCATGTCAGTCAAGGATTAGAAATTTACAACGGAAAATTAATAGCTTACTCATTAGGTAATTTTATTTTTGATCAATTTTATTCTGCTACCCAACATAGCTATATTTTATATGTGTGGATGGACGGTGATACTTTTTATCGGGCTGAAATCATTCCTATTTATTTAAAGGGTTATATTCCAACTCCGGCCACAGGAATGCACAGATATACAGGATTGAAACGACTTAGTGCCTTGTCTAAAAAACGTGGGTCTGTTATTACGCCTTCAGGCGGACATGGTGTGATCAGTCACAACAATAGTAAACAGACAAATACGATAACCCAGCCGATAAATTTATTGCAAGGGCAACGTGTTTACTCTTTATATTCAAATGGATGGAGTAAAGATTTGGCAAAAGTTTCAGCTGTTGATCCAACATTAAAATATCGCTTAGGTATTAATTTGTTGAATGGCTCTGATTTTGAATCTTTTTCGACCTTTAATACAAACGAACGTGGCTGGAAACTGGTTAATGGTCCCTTTAAACTCAGTGAAAAATTAGCTTTTAGTGGTAGTAAGTCAATGGAAACCGAGCTGGCACCAGGCACTGCAGCATCATTTGGAATGACGAATTTTCGCCGAGTTTTTGCATCAAATAATCCACTAACAATTCAATTAAAGATCAAAAGTGAGCATGCTGCAAAAATTGAATTTTTTTGGCAAGGCAGAAAAAATTCCCAGTCACTTGTTAACGCATTAGAACAAGGCACAAAACACAAGATCGATACCCTAGATATTGAAGCTGGCACAGACTGGCAAACAATTGAAGTGCCTTTTCACTCACCTCATTTAAACTACCGAGGTTTTCGCATTTTATTGGTTATCACCAATAATAGTGAGCAAAAAAATAGTATATATCTTGATGATCTGGCGCTGATCGAATGGCAATCTGCTTTCGCTAAACCCGCAGAGCTCCTTCAATTAAATCGGCAGTCGACACAAGCTTCTTATATAGGTTTTAATAAATCTGTAGAGGATGGAGCAACAGTCATTTTGACTTATAAATAATTTATCTGCTCAATTGATTAATTCAGGTTTAAATATATCATTAATGTTAGCCATAGAAATAATGGAAAATACCTGCTACGAGTTACCTGCTTTGAGCACATTTTACTTATGGTGGGTTGAGTGAAATGTGTTTAGGGGAGAAATATAGATACTTAATTGGATAAGTGTATTGATGTTCGAATTATTTTGAACAATCTTTAAGTTGTCATTAACTATAAATGAAGCAAATATAACCAAACCAATGAGCGGGCCTGATATAAAAAATTACAAGTTAGTATTGTAATTTTTAAATCTTAAGACTCTAAAAAACAGCATTTATTAACTGCAAAAGCCCTCAGAGAGGACTTTTATTGTGTTTTGGAATCTTATGAAAGGTTATTTGAATAATCCCATACTGCGGTCTGTCATGGCTTCTCGCCAACCTCCGAGCCATTCTGATTTTGTATCAGTATTATAATAAGGGCAATTTTCTTTTGTTCTGCCAGAAAGGCCTGCCTGGTATCCATTTGAATGCGCTCTATCTAAACGATCTCTTTTCTGTCTTCTCATTGATGACTCCCATAGCTTATTAATGAACTGAATATTATATTTAACATAAAGTTACCACTCATTAACAAGTAAAGTTAAAAATCTGACAATTAGCGGTCGATTTCATCTACACAAGATGTTTAATCGACAATTTATTTAAGAGGAATTATCTGTCTAAAGCAAGGGGAAAATTATAAATCTAAGGTAATGTTTCATAATTGTATGTTTATATTATTTTCGCTCACTTTTAATAAGTTAACTTTCGCATTTTAAAACAATAAATTAGAAAAATCACATAGATCCATAAATACTAAAAAACTACTTTTATATAAGAAAAGATTTTATAAAAAAACCCTCTTCTTACCAATTAAATTTTCCGTATTTTCTCAATAGATTCACCCACAAGAATATTAATCTACTAACAAAGGTTGCAGCATTTTTTCTAATCCATTGAGCTTCACTTCATACATTAATGCCAATTGCTGCCCCAATTTTCCCTCAGGAAATCCTTTGCTATGAAACCAGACAAGATAAGGCTCTGGTAACTGCAATAATTTTCGCCCCGCATATTTACCGAATGGCATAACCTGATTTACCGCGTCAGATAGCGCTTTTTGATCACTTAACAAAATTACCTCTACTAATAGTGAATAATAAACTTTGGATGGGTTCGCCAACGGCTTAATCCATCACTTGGGCGCATTTAATTACTTAATTATGTGACAAAGAATAGTGTCTTAATGGGTTACGCCTTCGGCTAACCCATCCTACCTTAATCCTCACGTTTTATTAATTAACACAGTTAACCTACGACATAATAAACCCATTAAGACAGCCTAAAATGATTTGCTAAAGAATGAAAGCTCAATCTATCCAAATAGTAACTATTTCGATATCACAATGAAAATTCATTAATTTTGAATCTTCAGCCATAAGCTTATACTTAAAATTTTGTTGTTTTAATTGCAGAGAAAATGTACCTTCTGGTAATTGGTAGCCCTGAGTCAGGTCAAGTTGTATGGTATTTTTTTCTTTGGCCGACAGTTTAATATAATCTTCAGATGCAGGCGCTGAACGTTTTACCAAACGCCCCTCGTAGCCAAGCTGCTTACCGGTGCTATCGATGATAATGAACAAATTAGACAAGAAACCTTCAAAAGGGGTATACCAGGATAATAACCAGACATCATTTTCTGTATTATTTTGAAGTGTGAATTCAAGCAATATGCCCTGCGTTATTTTCTGTGGACTGGATACAATTATAGTGCAATCAAACGTTTGTTCATTCATATATGCTTGCGCTCCTGCCGAATTTGTTAAAACACTTAAAATCAATAGTATGTTCAGCATTAACCTATTATTAAATCGAAACCTTAGTTTCAAAAAATAATTAATAAACATTACAGCCTCCTATTTCCTTAATATAGATGATAGCAATAAATTAAAATAACAAACATTAAAAACAAGTACTGGTAGCTAGTGTCCATCCAAAAACGAATGTCTACTGCGGACGTCCCATTAACACGAACCGTGCACCACAAGATAGTGTTATTTAGAATGACTAAACGCCTATATCTTGTAGAGCCCATTTCGTGTCATTGGATCGCCCTCGCTACGACCC
>JABSOI010000126.1 GCA_013216015.1 Alteromonadaceae bacterium
CATCCATGCCTTCGCTGCATTAATACATCCTTGTATGTCGCAGCTCTTAGGCATCCATGCACGTATGCCGTGATCACATGGCAGCTCTTAGGCATCCATGCACGTCGATGTGAAAGAACGGCGATGTAGTTTTACGCTAATTTAAAAGCCACATTTTTTGCCATGGTTCTTTTCTTTAAGCCAAGTATGCAATGGCGCAAAATAATCTAAAATAGCAGTCGCATCCATTTGTTCATTACCCGTTAATACTTTATATGCTTGTTGCCAAGGTTGGCTTGAACCCATCTCCAACATAGTATTTAACGCCGTACCTGCATCTTTATTGTTGTAGATAGAGCAACGGTGGATTGAATCGGTATTGCCGGAAATTTTACATAATGCACGGTGGAATTCAAACTGTTGAATGTGTGCCAGGAAATAACGGGAATATGGGGTGTTAGCTGGTACATGATATTTAGCACCGGGATCAAAAGCATCAGCATCTCGAGCTACGGGGGCTGCTACACCTTGATATTTTTCACGTAATTCCCACCAGGCCGTATTGTAGTTTTCTGGCGTTATTTCACCGGAAAATACTTTCCAGCGCCACTGATCCACTAATAAACCAAAAGGAATAAAAGCAACTTTATCCAGGGCTTTTTGCAGTAATAAACCGATATCCTTAGATTCATCAGGAATTTGATCAATTAAGCCTATTTCTTTCAAATATTTTGGTGTTACCGATAAAGCAATGGTATCGCCAATCGCTTCATGAAAACCATCATTAGCACTTGCCTGATATAATACAGATTGATTTTTATAGGCACGCTGGTAAAAATTATGTCCCAACTCATGATGAATAACCGCGAATTCTTCACCTGTGCGTTGAATACACATTTTTATACGTAAGTCATCTTTACTATCAAGATCCCAAGCTGAAGCATGGCAAACTACATCTCTATCAGCAGGTTTTTTGAATAACGAACGTTCATAGAAGGTTTCCGGTAAGGGGTCAAAACCTAGTGAGGTGAAGAATTTCTCTGCACCTTTAACCATTTTAACTTCATCATAGTTATGTATTTTCAATTGTTTAGTTACGTCAAAACCGGGATCAGCATTTTCGGGTGCCACTTGATCGTAAATATTGCCCCAAGATTGTGCCCACATATTACCTAATAAATGTGCCGGAATAGGACCATCTTGTGGCACTTTATCTGTTCCGTACGTTTTACCTAATTCACTACGTACATAACAATGAAGATCATCATATAAAGGTTTAACTTGTCCCCACAGACGGTCAAGCTCCTTAGCAAATTCGTCAGCTGGCATATCATAGTTTGAACGCCACATAACGCCGAGATCTTTATAACCTAAACCTTGAGCACCTTCGTTAGCCAGTTCAACCTGACGGGTATATAAAGGTTTCATCTCAGGGCTAATGGTACGCCAGCCTTGCCATAATTCCAGTAACTCATCATAGTTGTGTGAGGTTGCCATTTTAGCGGTTATATCGCCAAGGCTAAGCTTTTCACCTGCTTTAGTGGTGTAAGTGCCTTTGCCATACATAGCACCAAGATCTGCGCCAAGTTTAGCTAGCTCTGCTGCTTTTGCTGAATCCTGAGGAGCGGGGATCACTATACTTTGTTTTAAAATGTTAAGTTTACGGCGTTGATCTCTGGTCACTTCAACCGAGTCAAATTTCGCTGCTTCCACTGCAAAAACAACTCTGGCTTCTGTAGACTTCTGGTTGGATGCCGCCGACAATGCACTTGTATCTTCGGTGATGAAGTTTTGATAAATCCATTCGGCACGACTGTTTTCAATACTTAGCTCGAGAGTTTCTTTTTCTACCCGGTTCAAGAAAACGGCGGCATCTTCAGTTGTTAAAGGTGTTAAAGTTTTTGCAACCACCTTATGTTTTCCAGTTGCTTCAGTTTCCGTCTGGGAATTGTTTTCGTTTTGACCACACCCTGTTATGGCGGTAGCGACAACTAGGGCTATGCTGGTCAGTTTGATTTTTTTTCTGTGTTTGTTTGTATTATTCATAATGTCCATCTATTTCATTATTGTAATTTTTATAGGATTTATTGTATAACATATTTTGTATCGAATATTAGTATATGAAATTACCAAGTTGAATCAAAATTTTTTCAAAAAAAAACTCATCAAAACAGATGAGTCTAAGAGATAGGAATCGAACCTTCTTAATTAGGAAATACTATAATAAGCTGGAATAATGTTTTTTAATGTATTTATTAGGTAACAGTTTGTAACCTTATATTAATTTAAAGTTAAAATGAAACTACAGCATATTTGACTTTACGACATGAATTACGCTATTTTAAACACATGTTTGAACCGAGTGTTTAATTGATTGAAATAATATGAGTACAAAAACTAAAATATTGGATGCTGCAGAGCAACTTTTTGCTGTTCGCGGCTTTAATGGGACATCGTTAAGAGAAATTACCAGTCAAGCGGAAGTGAATTTGGCGGCTGTAAATTACCATTTCGGGTCGAAAAAAGAACTAATTAAAGCGGTAATGTCACGTTTTTTAGATGTGTTGTCTCCCAGATTAACTTTAGCGCTTGTTAAGTTATGCGAGGATGAAACGCCCCCTAATTTAGTTGAAGTGTTTTCTAGCTTTGTTGAACCTTTATTGCACCTTAATGAGGTTAAAGAAAATGGTACGAGTAATTTTTTACAGTTGTTAGGACGTGGTTATACCGACAGCCAGGGTTTTTTACGTTGGTTTTTAACAACTACATATCCTGAAGTTATCAGCTCTTTTGTGAATGCTGTTCAAAAAGCATATCCTGAGTTAACAAGGGAAGAGATTTTCTGGAGGTTACATTTTACGATGGGAACTGTGGTTTTTACTATGTCTTCAAGTGATGCGCTTATTGATATTGCTGTTAATGATTTTGATAAACAAACAGATATTTCAGATGTGATCAAACGGGTTATTCCTTATGTTGCTGCTGGTGTCGGGGCCCCGATAAATAAAATTTGAAAAAACATCGAATAAATAGCGTGATAAAAAAGTTATTGAAATATAACGTGGTGACATTGTTATTAAATGTAAATTAGGTAAAGTAGCGGCATAGAATTTTTATATACAATTTAATAAGTAGTGTGTCGTTATGGGTCCAATAATGCTTGATGTGCAAGGTACATCACTGTTAGCAGAGGATAAAGAACTGTTGGAACATCCGCTGGTTGGCGGATTAATTTTATTTAGCAGAAATTATCAATCTCCAGAGCAAGTTTCAGCGTTAACACAGGAAATAAGAAAAGCAGCAAAAAGTGATATCCTTATTGCAGTTGATCAGGAGGGCGGTCGAGTGCAACGCTTTCGTGAACAATTTAGCACTATCCCTGCTATGGGGGCTATTTGGCGTTGTGCTGAAGGTGATGTTAAATTAGCTAAATTAATTGCCAGAAATTGTGGCATATTAATGGCTCTTGAAGTTCAGGCTGTCGGCATTGATATAAGTTTAGCGCCAGTACTTGATATTAACGGGATCAGTGAAGTTATTGGTGAAAGAGCCTTCCATCAACAACCTGAGCAAGTGATCGAATTAGCCTCTTCTTTTATTGATGGTATGCAGCAAGTCGGTATGAAATCAACAGGTAAACATTTTCCTGGCCATGGCAGTGTTCAAGCCGATTCTCACCATGCATTACCTATAGACAGTCGAAGTAAACAACAAATCATTGATCTTGATTTATTACCCTTTAAAAACTTAATCGCAGCGCAAAAAATTAATGCGATTATGCCTGCTCATATTGTTTATCCTGATGTTGATAGTCAATCGGTTGGTTTTTCTCATTATTGGTTACAGGAAGTATTACGTGAAGCGTTAGCTTTTGATGGTGTTATTTTCAGTGATGACTTGTCTATGGAAGGAGCGGCCTCTATTGGTGGGTATGTTGAGCGGGCAGAAGCGGCTCAGCAGGCAGGTTGTGATATGTTGTTATTGTGCAATAACCGCCAAGGCTGTATAGAGGTGATTGATAATGCCAATATTGAGATAACCTCAAGCTGTAGTGAACGTTTAAAAGCCTTGCTGAAAACGAGCAGAATAACCTGGCCTGATTTAGCTGAAAACGTTATGTGGCAGCAGTCTCGTTCTTTTGTATCTGAACATGTGTTTGTTAATGACAAAAAGTAACTTCCCTTAACCGGGAATTTAATATTGAAGTAAATACCTCTTGTATTTATTACTACGGGTCTTGATGTAGCTGTTGGGCAAGGCCCTTTGTTTAATTACCTAAATGTATTACGCAGATCAAAGGCAATAAACATTTATACGTTGAAGTATCTTTCTATAGTAAAAAAATTTTTCTAGAAGTTTGTTTTTATATGAAAATAAAATTGAGAGAAGTAAAGTTATTTCAGTTACCCTTATGATCGTAAATCGGGCTTAGCTTGAACAAGTTGATCAAGTATTATAATCACTTGGTAGTCACATAAATTTTTAGTCCCAGAAAATACATCCTCATCCAAAACTCCTCATTTAATTATTGTGTTTGCTAAAACGGCTAACTAGCAAAAAATGTCTATACTGAACGTTCAACCTTGCTTGTTTGAAGGCTGGTATAAGAATTATTACTAATAAACTAGTAGTTTTTTGTATCGAGTGGTCAGCATTAACTACATGGCAAAAGAATAAATGAGCGTTAGTCGTTTTATATTTCTAATTATTATAGTGTTACTTTTCAGTTGGCCGATTTTACTGCAAACGAGTTTTTCTCCATGGTTTCTTTGGCTCTATCCCTTTGCAGTCTGGTTGCTTATTTTGGTTTTTACCATCATTTTTTCCGATGAAGGTTCTCATGACAAAGAAGCTTCTAAGCAAAGTAATACGGGTAGCAAATCTTGATTTCTATTTTCACTGCGGTATTGCTACTATGTTTTTATGGTTTATGCCAATATCTTATAGCGCGCTGGGGAGAGTCACATTCTGCTGTCGCAGAAAAGGTCAAATCATCAGCAACAACATATAGTTTAAGTCTGGCGGTATTTTGCACATCATGGACTTATTATGGCAATATCGGACAAGCTAGCTCTCAAGGTATTCATCATATTTCACTATATCTTGGCAGTACCATCACCTTTGTATTTTTTACGCCTATTTTAAAGAAAATGGTCAGGATAAAGTTGGCTTATCATTCAACCAGTATTGCTGATTTTATCTCCACCCGTTATAACAATTCCCAACTGCTTGCCGCAATTATTACCATCTTGTGTCTTGTTGGCATAACGCCTTATATTTCAATTCAACTTAAATCTATTATTACAACTTTTCATTTTTTGGTGAGTACTTCAGCAGATAAACATAGTGATTTTCTTTCGCAACTGGATATTATTGTTGTTTTACTTATGGTGATGTTCACAATAGCCTTTGGTGTTAGAAGGTTGGATCCCACTGAAAGACATCCTGGAATGATGGTGGCGTTGGCATCTGAAAGTATACTTAAACTCATTGTCTTTTTAGGCTGTGGATTATTAATTTGTTTTGTTTTATTTAATGGTTTTGACGAAATAATTAATATCGTTTCACAAAAGGTAACGCAGGATAAACGATTCGAAGTTTTTACTTATCCATCTGCAATTTCTTCCTGGTTAACCTCTATGGTACTGGGTGCCATTGGAATGATTGCTTTACCCCGACAATTTCATGTCGGTATTGTTGAATGTTCAGATGAAAATATGCTTGATCGTGCACGCTGGATGTTTCCTTTGTATTTGTTTGTGATCAATTTAATGGTAATACCTATCGCCATGGTAGGGGTGATCCTGCTTCCTACCGGCAGTCAAGCCGATTTGATGCTATTGGAAATTCCAGTATTGCATGGTAATACTGGAATTGCAGCTATGGTGTTTATTGGTGGTTTTGCTGCTTCCACGGGCATGATCATGGTAAGTGCGATGACATTATCTACTATGGCGACAAATCATATCGTTTTGCCTGTTATTGAATACATTCCACGTATTCAATTTTTGCGACGCTACTTACTTTACACCCGCTGGGTTGTTGTTGCTTTGATCCTGTTCTTAAGTTTGTTTTATTATCGGGTTATTGGTGATTCTGAACTTATTGTAAAAATTGGCTTGATTTCATTTGTTGCCATTGCTCAATTAATGCCCTCGCTTATTGGTGGGTTGTTATGGGAAAGGGGAAATTTGTACGGAGCATTAACAGGTCTTATTGGTGGCACAATTATTTGGTTTTATACTTCAATGCTCCCTTCTGTAATACGCAGTGGTTGGTTAGAAACAAATTTATTAAGTGAAGGACTATTTTCTCAAAGTTGGTTAAAACCGGAGCAATTGTTGGGTTTACAAATATCTTCAGCAATTGGGCATAGTCTTTTTTGGAGTCTGTTCGTTAATATTTGTCTTTATATATTGGTTTCAGAATGGCACAAAGTAACCAATAAAGAAGTGATCAGTCATACACAAAAATTTATGACTGTTGGGGAAGGGGGCGTAAATACCAGTATTTCTTCAAAAAATGTAATACCCAATATCGCTTTAGAAAATAAGTTGAAATTATTGGTGCAACTTTTGATTCGTTATATCTCACAGGATGAGGCTTTTGACAAAATAACACTCTGTTGTCAGCAATGTCATTTAAGTAATGAAACGTCGATTGATGTATTACAACTTTCACAATTAAAAACTCAGGTTACCAATGTGCTAGCCGGGATTATTGGCATGGCTGCGGCTAACAGGGCTGTTCAAACTATTGAGTTATTTAGTAGCGATGAACAAGAACTATTGAGCGCCAGTTATTCAGAAATACTGGCAAAAAGTCAGATGTCTCCCGATGAATTGATAGAAAAAGTAGATTTTTATCAAGAAAAACAAAGTTTACTCCAAAATCATGCTGACTTGCAAGAGGATACTATTCATCAACTTAAGGCAGAGAAAAAACAAACGTATGAAGCTAAAAAAGAATTAAAAGAACTTAATGAAGATTTGGAACAAAGAGTATGTCAGAGAACACAGGAGTTAACGACCGCTAATAATGAACTTATCTCGGCATTAGATGAATTGAAAAAAACAGAACTTAAGCTTGTTGAAGCAGATAAAATGGCCTCTTTGGGGGGACTTGTTGCGGGTGTAGCACACGAAATTAATACACCTGTAGGAGTGGTGCTTACAGCAATCACTAGTTTACAAGCAAAATACCTTCAATTTAAAGAATTGTATGATGAACAGAAAGTTTCTAAAAGTGACATGAAGCACTTTTTAGAAAATATTGATGAAATTGTAAATATATCAATAAGAAACATTAAACGGGCTGTTGCTTTGGTCGAGAGTTTTAAACAAGTGGCCGTTGATCAAACCAGTGAAGAAAGTCGATTATTTAATGTGAGTGAATATATCCAGCATATTTTGTTATCGTTAAAATCAAAACTAAAAAAAACATCGATTACAGTTATGGTAGATTGCCAGAAAGATCTGGTTATCAATAGCTTTCCGGGCGCTATTTCACAAATTTTATCGAATTTCATTATTAATTCTATTTTGCATGCTTTTGAAAAAGGACAAAGTGGAAATATTGTTATTAGTGCCCAGCTAATAGAAGGTAATCTTCATCTTGATTATTCAGACGATGGTAAAGGATTGTCTAAAGATGAACGCGCGAATATATTTGAACCTTTTTATACGACAAAACGAGGTACAGGAGGTAGTGGTTTAGGTGCACATATTGCTTACAATTTAGTAACCCAATTACTGCAAGGAGATATTTCAATTAAAACGGGTGATGAAAAAGGCTTAATGATTCAAATGAAATTTCCGGTAAGTTAAATTAATGGTATTACCAACACCCTGAATTTGTGTTGGTAGAAAAGCAGAAAGAATAAATATTTGACTCTGTTCCATAATACTGTTGTCCCTCGATGAATCCCCTATTTTTAAAGGGTTAGGCGATAAATTGGTTTTTTAACGAGAATTAGTCACAGAGTCCTAGATATAAGGGTTGAGTTTAATTCCATTTGAAGGGACAACAATTATCTACAACAGAGCCAAATATTTACTTTTTTGTGTCAGATTTACTATTTTGTGTTCGATTCAGCGTGGGCATTTTATGTTCTTTTTTATGTGTTCTGGGTAAGGTTTCTGTTAAGTCGTTTAAGCCTTTTTTTCTTAACTTTTGCTTAGAATTTTTTTGAAAAGTACTGAAATTACCGATAATTATGACAAAGGCAATGGTGATCAGCATTATTGGGATCCAGTTATCCATATTTATATTCCTGCATTTATATTCCTGTATTTATAGGGGGTTTGCGGTATTGTTATTTGCGAAATTGTTATTTGTTATTTGTTATTTGTTATACTGTTATTTGCTATATTAGTGATGAATTTTTGGTAAATTACGGGTAAATATTCAATTATTGTATTTTTGCCTAAAATGTCGAACTGCTCAATTGTTTGTTGTAAAAGTATTACGTTAAGCTGTTGCTGATAATTAGCGGCTAAGGGCATATAAGATAAATGCCAGGGTTCAATAGCAATGCCGTTTCTATATTTGTCATAAGGAAAATAAAAGCCAAACGATTTACTGTGCTCCCTAAGCCATGAAGTTAAAGATGCAAACGGACCATCGCTGGCATATTCCCATGGCTCTAATTGTAACTTGGTACTTTCGGGTAAAAGGTTAGCCGCATAAACATCTATATCAGTACCCCAATGGTGTCTGCTGGCACCAGGTAGGGCTGAATAAAGTAATATTGCGGTTATTTTTTCCTGTTCGGATAAATTTAACGTATCAACATTTTCACCTGCGAGGTTTTTGATATTATTTTTACCGCAAAATTTAGCATTCCAAAGTGATAATTGTCGCTGAGCACTTCGAAAACCACTGGCTATTGCTAACGAAATTCCCTCTTTGTTTGCTGCTTCTTCCATGTCAATCCAAGCTTGTAGCATATCTATATTAATGCCGACAGTTTCGGTTAAATAATGAATATGTTCATTACATTGGCCAGTAAGTTGTTGCTCACTTAACTCTCTATAATTTAATTGATTTATTTCTGACATGTTGTTTTACTCTATTCAGCACACAATAAATTAACTAGACAATGATAATAAACATCAGCCAATTGAATCAGGTCATCGCATTTTACGCATTCATTTATTTGATGTATGGTTGAATTACATGGGCCTAATTCAATAACATCAGCGCCTGTTGGTGCAATAAATCTTCCATCAGAAGTGCCGCCAGATGTTGAAAGATTAGTTTGTCGTCCGGTTACCGTGTGAATTGCCTTTGTAGTTGCTTTAAGCAATTCGCCTGGCTCGGTAATAAATGGTTTACCGTTATAGGTCCATTTAATTTCATAATCTAACTGATGACCATCAAGAATTTTGTGAATTTTATTAACAATTTTGTCAAAATTTAATTCAGTACTGAAACGTAGATTAAACCATGCGGTAATATGTGCTGGAACAACGTTTGAGGCGCCTGTACCGGCGTGAATATTGGTTAATTGAAAACTGGTGGCGGGAAAGTAGTCATTGCCATTGTCCCAATGTGTCTGGCTTAATTCAGCTAGTGCCGGCATAGCCAAATGAATAGGATTGGTAACATGCTCAGGATAGGCTACATGGCCCTGTTTGCCTTTAATGTCTAGTTCACCCGAGATGGAGCCACGTCGACCATTTTTTACTACGTCGCCCAGTTTATGCGAACTGGTGGGTTCACCAACAATACAATAATCAATTTTTTCATCACGAGCTTCAAGCGTGTCTATAACTCTAGTGGTACCATTTATAAATGGACCTTCTTCATCACTCGTTAATAAAAATGCAATAGAGCCGTTATGATCAGGATATTGATTAACAAATTTTTCACTGGCAATAACCATCGCAGCTAAGCTGCCTTTCATATCTGCTGCACCTCTGCCATACAACATACCGTCTATAATTGTTGGTTCAAAAGGAGGTGTATGCCAGTCATTTAATTTACCGGTGGGTACTACATCTGTGTGTCCGGCAAAACAGAAAACGGGTGTTTTATTCCCCTTTCTTGACCAGAGGTTGGTAGTATCTTCAAACACCATAGTTTCATTTTTAAATCCAATCTTGGCTAGCCTTTCTGCTATTAACGGCTGGCAGCCAGCGTCTTGTGGAGTTACAGATTCTCTGGATATTAAATCTTTAGTCAAAGCAATAACGTCGTTTTCACTTTTGTCAGATTGATTGTTCATTCATGAAACCTTTAGGCTATGTGTTTTATTAGAAATTAAGTTCATCAGAAAAGATTTCTAGATACTGTTGCTCTTTGAAACCTAAGTGCAATTGATGGTTATGAATAAGTACAGGTCGTTTTAACAAGGTTGGTTGCTCAAAAATCGTATCAAAAGCTACATCATTATCAATATTGTCTGATAAGTTTTCCTTTACGGCATCGGACAAGTTTCTAAAGGTTGTGCTGCGTTTATTAATTAATAATTTCCATTCACTGTTTTGAACAAAACTTGATAGTAATTCGTTTGTTAAACCTTGTTTTTTAAAGTCATGAAAAACATAAGAGATATTGTTTTTGTCCAACCATTTTATTGCCTTTTTAACCGTGTCACAGTTATTTATGCCATAAATTGAAGTCATTGTATTTCCTTTGCTGGTTTAGCTTTGGCTATTTCGCAGTTAATTGTGTTTGTGATAATAATAAATTGTTTTTATTGTGCTTATTAGCTAAAAAAACAAGTTATATCAAGATTGTAAAGTCGAAAACCGTTTACATAGGATGGGCCAGTCGAAGGAGTAGCTCATCAAACTGTTGATTTTTATATAATAAACAGTTGGTTATCACATCAAGAGATGGGTAAGCGTTTGGCTGACCCATCCTGTATAGCATTAATTAACTGCGACATAACTTTAGTTTTAATGCTGAATTTGGCATATGCCTTTTATCGGCTAGTTGACGATGTGGCTACTATACCTATTTTCGATAATTAACTCTAGCAATTGCCTGTTGTGTACAGAGGTAATTAGGGAAATACCATTTGTATAATTAATACAATATGGTCAGGTAAAAGTTTAAATAATGAATAAAAGTTATATTTATTCTATAAATTTAATCAAAGCCTAAATAAATATAGGTTTTGATGGAATAAAAGTGTGCTGTTTGTAGGGGGAAATAATAAAGATACCCACAAAACCTGTGGGTATCTTTGTGAGTAATCTTGGGGTTAATTGCTATATTGTTGTTTTATAACTGTAAAATGAGTAGTACATTTTTTGAGTAGTTGGTGTTTTATACACTTATCAGGAAAAAACGGGTAAAATGAGTGAAATGCATTGATATTACTTAGTCTTACATATAATCAATAGTTATCCTGCTTTATATTTATATTTTTTATTAAATTAACTTATTTTTTACTTGTCTTGCAGTATCTACCAAGAGTCATTCATGTTGCTTGTTACAGGCTCTCAGGATGAATTATATATTTATACTTTATAAAAACAATATATACCCAAACCACTTGGAAATGCAGGTTCAGAGCTAAGCTAGGACATCAGAGCAAGGCGCAACACGCATTTAATGGTTGTTCCCTTATAAAGTGTTGCACAGGTTTTTCGTTCCAGACAAAACCTAAGTACTGATGTTCTAGCTTAGCTTCCTTCGGGCAAGGCGATAAACGGCTATCTCCTGCGTTATTAAATTTCCTAATACAAAGGCATGGATGCCGTAGTTAGGGCGAAGCAGGATGCTCGAGCCGAGAATAACTATTAGCAAAATTTAATGCCTTGTATATAGCCGTTTCTCGACTTGCTGAATCCTGCATTTCCAAGTAGCTTGGGTATATGGGCTAATTGGTAAATAAATTTTCGTTGTAACCCGATAAAAAGCCGATAATAAATTAAATAAATAAGTATTGTGCTATATTTAGCTTAATATTTCATATAAGGTATTGATTATGAATATGAGTATTTTTGAAATTATAAAGCTAGGCCAAAAATATATGAAGCTTTGGCCAAATAAAGTTGTATTAGTAAATTATTTTGCTGAATACCGTGCTGTGCAAATCAGTCGATTTGTTTGTCGTTATTTTCCAGTTATAGCTATAGTAACTTTCATTTTGCAATTGTATATGGGGTCTTCAGTAATATTGCCACAGGCATTAGTCTATGCAATATTTATATTGAGTATGCCTGTTCAGGCTTTGATTATGTTAGGTGTTAAGGCCGATAAGTTTTTACCTCCAACTTTGGCATCATGGTATAAAGAAGGAGTAGCGCGAGTTAATGAGAGTGGTGGCGACATAAAGCTTTCTTTACAAAAACCCCGATATTTTGATTTAGCACATTTACTGAACCTTACTTATTCAAAAATCGCATAACCCTTTAACCGTATAATCTTATTAAAATATAGTTCCAGATTAATTTTTATACCCAAACAACGGTTCAGGTTGTTTGGGGGTTGGTTTATCTTTTATAAAAACATATCTTTTTTCAATGTGTTTCGTCATTATATATTTCCTTTTATATATTTCCTTTTATATATTTACCTTTATATTCATATTCGTCATAGTTATTAATCGTTAATAACTAATTTTTAACTGATTTTTGAGAAGAAAGTATGCGTAACTGTTATTTTTTGCTAATTATATATTTATCAAGTTTTGTTGTATCTGCCACAAATTTAAAAGTAGGTGACTTAGCTCCAAATTTTAGACTTCAGGCTACAAATGGGGATTATTACCAATTAAGTGCTTTTAAAAATAAGCGAGTGGTTGTTTTAGCCTGGTATCCTATGGCCAATACCAGAGGTTGTACTATTGAGTGCCTTTCTTTAGTTAAGCATGGAAATTTAATACGAAAATATGAAGCCAGTTATTTTATGGCAAGTGTTGATCCACTTGATAAAAATCGAGCCTTTGCTAAAAAGACAGCGGCTGATTTCCCTATGCTCAGTGACCCTGGTAAGCAAACAGCTAAAGGTTATGATGTATTAAATTTTTTTGGAGTGGCCAGTCGTATAACTTTTTATATTTCAAAACAGGGACGTATTTTAAAGATTGATGAAGATATCAATCCAGAAACGGCAGCACAAGATATTGCAAAAAACTTACAAGCGCTAAACATAGAATTGGCAAAGACCCAGAAGTAAAAAATGGCAAAACCAAATAAAAAGGGACCAACAAAAACCGTCGATATATTCTGTAAAAGTTGTAACAGTCAACTTTATAAATATCGAAAAGGAGGCAAAGGCGCGTTGGTAAAATGTTTTAAAGAACGAATAAGTCAGGACTTTACTGATATTCCAGGCACTTGTCCTAAATGTGAAAAAATTTTTGCCAGGGATATGCTGATAAAAGGAACACCAGCATTTAAGATAATTGGCACAAAGGTATGGTTTAAATAATTTGTTTAATATTCTTCAACAAAAGATATTTAAGAAAGGTATTTTAAAAAAGATAGTTAAAAAAGGTGAAAAAAATGAGTAAATCTAAAAGAAAGTTAAATTCAATAAATGAAAAGAATAATATTACTCCTGTTGAAACGGGCAGAGGTATTGTTAAAGACAATTTTTTAGCAGCGTTAGTTACTTCCCGTGTTTATAAAATGCAGATTGTAAAAGCGAAGAAAGGTAAGGGCGCTTATCAGAGAAAAGACAAACATAAAGGACGAGAGTCCTATTTAATGGCAGCTTAGGTTAAAGTTGTTATTAA
>JABSOI010000127.1 GCA_013216015.1 Alteromonadaceae bacterium
TTATCAATTAATAATTTTTTTTCATCGATAAAAAATCCATTATAAACTCGGCGTAGTTCTACTTCATCTTTTGGTATAGGCATAAAATATTCTTCACCCAACCCTACGCGCTCATAAATAAACTGGCCTGTACGGCCTTCTTCATTGCAGTATTGCTCAAATAAATAATCAGAGTACATCCTGTCCCCATTGCAAGTAGCAAAGCTGCCGACAATGATAATTATGGTGATCCAAATAAAATATTTCATGATTTATTCCTATCTCTCTCTAGCGCCTTCACTCACACCACGCATTAATGGCGCTAATAAAAATTCCATTAATCGTCTGGTGCCCGTTTTAATTTCTACCGTCACTGACATGCCGGGTTTTAGTTTGACCCATTTGCCATTAACGTTTATTTCATTGGTTACTATGGAGGCTTTTAGTGGAAACAATAGCCCCTTTTGTTCATGCTCTATCGCATCAGCCGATATGTCGGTGACTTCCCCGTCTATCACCCCGTATTTGGTAAACTCAAAGCTGTCTATTTTGATTTCGACACTTTGCCCTGTGTGGACAAAGCCAATGTCTTTATTGAGTAGTCCTGCCTCTATTTCGAGTATTTGTCCATTAGGGACTATTTTCAATAGTGCTTGTGCAGGGGTGACTATGCCGCCTATGGTGGCAATGGCTAATGCTTCCACTACACCATCAACGGGTGACGTTAGTATTCTTAGTGTAGTTAACCGTTTTGCTTTGGTCAGTTCTTGTTTGGTACTTTCGCTTTGTCGGTTAAGTTGATTTATTTCTTGCAGGGTATTTCGGCGGACTTCAGCGCGATAAGCCCTTAAGCTTTGCTCAGCCGAGCGTATACTGGCACTAATTTGTTCTACCTTGGCGTGCTCAAGGTTGAGCATTTCCTCTTGGTTGATACGCTCTTGCTCAAGCTCTAAATATTGATTACGTGAAACAAGCGATTTAGAGAGCAGTGACACTAAACTTTGTACTTGCTCGGTTATTAGCGGTAAGGTTTTGGTTAAACGGATAACGTTTATTTTTATTGCTTTTTTTTCTGCCTTTAATTTAATTATTTCACTCAGGAAGCTATCTATTTTGGATTGATATTCTTGCAGGCTACTTTCTAACAATAAACGCTGATTAAGCTGATTCAATTGAAGAGGCGCAAGTTTAGTGACAGGACTTTGCTGTTTAGTTTGGTTAGTAGTCGTGCTTAGGTGCTCAGCGCTATCTTGAATAAATTTAGCTGTAAAGCCTAAGCTTTTTGCCTCACGAATACGATTGATATCAGCTAAAGACTCCTTATTTGAACTAAAGTCTTCATGCTGAAATTCTCTGACTAATGCACTGGGCTCTGCTGGTATTTGGTGAAAACGCGCTATTAATGATAAGCATTGAATAGCCGAATTAAAATGGATCGACATTTTTTTCCCTGAGTCATGTGTTCATCCTTGAATGGGGTTACAGTAGCATTGATTTTAAATAGCGTCATCTAAAAAGAATTAATTCGATTGTTATTTGATCTGAAATTGGGTAAAAAATGAATGACTTCATTGGATCAGGAATGACAGATAAATAAAAAATATTGTTTGGTGAAATGGTTGTGGTAATCGAAAATAATGCACAATTGATTTTTTCTACCCATAATATCAACTTAATGTCTCCAGAATTATTTAGAAGAGATCAGATATGGTTTTCTGAGAAAGTAAATGGAGCGACACATTTTTATTCTTTAGATGAATACGATAAGAATACAGTTAAATCAAATAGTCCATTTGGAAAATGGTATGTAGAAGTTCTAATTGAAGCTATTCAAAAGATAAATTTTTATGAAATTGCTGCAATATTAAAAATAGGGTAGTGAAATATGCCTAGGAAGAGAGGAGATCAGAAGAGACTTTTAAAGCTTATGTTGCATATTTTTTGTGAAGAAGCAAAAACAGAACCAAATTATTTAAATGGATATTTAGATAAATACTATCCGGTAAATAGAAGGCACAGCTTAAAGAAAAAGGAATTGATAACTATGAAAAAGGTAACACATCTATATTTGAGGTAATGTCTGAATATGTTTCTAAGGCAAGAGATAATGCTAAAAAAATGAATAAAAGTACATTGAGCTGTTCTGAAAAAGGAAAAGATCAGCCATATCAATTAAATCCTTATACTGATGTATATAAATTGTTGGATGCTATTGATCAATTTGCGGCAAAATAAAAGTTTAATAGGGGGGACTTTATTAGATACTGAAAAATATTAAGGCTCCCGACCCTGTTATATTTTTGGATTTATTAACCTACAATGTTTTGAATTAAATAGATTTTCAGACCAATTACTTTGACAAACAGTAACAACTAATGCATTTTGTTTGAGGAATAGATTTTAGCGTCTTTCTTAAGGTGTAATAGCTGTTAAGTCGGTTATACATATCCATAATTTATATCAATAAGCTTACTCACAATGTCAAAAAATAATTAAGCAGCAAATAATGCAAATACCTAATTATCAAAGTTTCATGCCCTTAGTACTTGAAACACTTTCAAATGGTCAAACTAAACAACTTAAAGAAATTTTTGGTGATATTTGTTTGGAATTGAAATTTTCACCTGAGCAGTTAAAAGCACGCATACCTAGCGGTAAACAAACGATCCTTTATCATCGAATTAGTTGGCAAAAACCTATTTGGCTCAGTCTGGTTTAGTGTCTTATCCTAAACGAGGGGTTTGTATTATTACTGAAAGAGGCCTCCAGGCGTTGGGTAGTGAAAGCACGATTAATAACGATTATTTAAAACAATTTTCTGAATTTAAAAGACGTAGTAATAAAGAGCAACAAGAAAAAGTAATAACGCAAAATACCTCCAACAGAAGTGATGAACAAACGCCACTTGAACAACTGGAAAATACTTTTAACTCCATTAATAACGTACTGGCAAATGATATACACAGTGCTATTTTAAGTGCTTCTCCTGAATTTTTCGAAAACCTGGTGGTAGATTTAATGTTAGCCATGGGTTATGGGGGCTCACGCAAAGATGCCGGACAAGCAACAAAATATACTCAAGATGGTGGCATTGATGGCATCATCAAAGAAGATAAACTTGGTCTTGAAATGATCTATTTACAAGCCAAACGATACACTGATAAAACAGTAGGCAGGTCAGAAATACAAGCCTTTGCTGGAGCTTTAGACATGCATAGAGCTAAAAAAGGCGTGTTCATTACCACTTCAAATTTTAGCAAAGGGGCGATTGAATTTACCTCCTTAATTGAAAAGCGCATAGTATTATACCAATTGTACTAAGTAAGTGGTCACCCTCGATGGTCTAAATTTCCAATAGCTGCGTTACCTACATGGATGTCGGTACTTAGGTTTTGTCTGGAACTAAAAACCTGTGCTCTTGAAAATTTATCCTCATCGAACCCTGACCACTAACTTAATACAATTGGTATTAATTAACGGTGAGCAATTAACTGAGTTAATGATAGAGCATAATTTAGGCGTTAGTACTAAACAGGTATATGAGTTAAAAGCATTGGATACCGATTATTTTTTAGAATATTAACGGTAATAATAAGAGGTCTTTTTATCCACAATTACAATGCAAGTAGCAAAAGTAAGATCTGATACCCATAACTCGTGCAATACTTTTCTTCAAACTAGTAATTTTCTTTATCACTCAAGAAATTTGCCCCTATTTCAATAAGAGCTAATGTCTTCTCTGGATTGTTTATTACTTGCCGACTGTACAGTTACGCTAATGCTGAAATTGAAAAGTGTCAGTTCTAATATGAGTAACTACCATTATTACTACCATACATAATTATGACAAACCTAAATGTATTAACACATTATTAGGCATTAAACCGTCAATTCCAATCTTAAAAGTATATCACCTGTTTCTTCCCATACTTTTTCATCCGCGAATTCGAAACCATAGCGATCATAAAAATTTCGACCTATGGCATTTTCCTTAAATACATGAACTTCTAAATTGCCATGAATTTCTTTAGCTTTGTCGACCAATTTTTTACCTAAGCCACGACCATGAAAATCAGGTTCAACAAAAAGCCCGCCAATTTCTTTACCGATTAACGCAATAAATCCTATTACTTTATTGTTCACTGTTACAACCCATGTGTCGGTGTTTGGTATATATAAATTAGGGATGTTATAGCGTTCTTTTTCGAAAAAATCCTCTGCCATAAAAGGATGTGCCAGTCTTGAAGATTTTTCCCATGTGCTAAGTAAATCGTTTAAATCTTGCGCTTGATATTGTCTGATTTCTGTTTTCATCTGTATTAATATTTCCATTAATTATATAAAGTATATCGAGGATTTAGTGAATAAACCCTTAATGTTGGTAGCCAGTTTAATGGTGGATAAATAGAAATGATTGAAAAAAAACGACAGTTTTTAAGGTGATTCAAACCCGCCATAAATATCGATAGTTAAATCTCGTTCTTTTATATATTCTCCAGGCGTTGCGCCAATAATATTTTTAAGATAACGAATTAAATGAGGTTGGTCACTGAAACCAAACTCATAGGTTATATTCAACCAGTTTATGTCATTTTCTTTAAGTTGAGATAAATGTGCTAGTACTGCTTCAAGTTTATTCATTGACTGACATTGTTTTAAAGTAAAGCCTGTTACGCGTATAAAACTGCGTTCAATTGTTCGTTGTGAGCAATGTAATAATTCCCCAATATGAGACACGGGATTATTTGATAATAAGGTGACAGCTCTGCCCGTTAATTTACTGTGCTTGTCTTGAGGGTTTTCCAGCAACCATGGTTTTATTAATTCATCCATCATGGCACAGCAAATATCAGGTTGTAGTTTGGCTGTTGATAATATACTAGATCCGCTAAATGTCTCCGAGTTGATTAATGCATTAATATCAACATCAATAACTTGATCGATAACAGGCTGTTTGGGATTAATATTTAACGAATAAAGGGCACCAATTTTAAATTTAATACCAAATATTAAAAAGGGTTGAGAATGATCCATTTGAAATGTCTGGCAATTAGGGAATATCCAATGGCTTCCCACTCCCTCAAAAGACATAGAAGTATTATCATAATGATATCTTTGTTCATTGGGTGCAATGATCAATGTTCCTGAAGGATCCGGATTTAATTTAGGATATTTATGAATATCATCGGTTTGCTCTTTTTCTAAAAACCAGTAGCATTCAACAAATTTGGCTACATCGGGATTTTCAGGGATAATTTTCCAATTTATCATGTTAACTGTCTTGCTATTAATAGAGGGAAATTTGAATGTTTTGTATGGTCGTTCATATATATTTTGTAAAAATTCTTAAAATGCCTAATGCGCATGATCATTACACTTATTATGCGCAAAGTACTTTACTTAATAGCTCTTGTAATAAAATTATTTTGGGGTACTTACTGTGCCTCTGAGTTTAAAAATTCGATCAAATTGGTTAGTGCTTTTGAGACATGAGCATGATTTTGCCAATCGATATTTTCCCAATCAATGCCCGTATTTAACTCTGTTACATTGCAGGTCAGCAACATTTTTAAAGCCGATGATGACTGGATAGGCCTCATTTTAAATGATTTAACGGATGTGGGAGTTGGTTTATCAACCATTAATTTTGTATTTATTTGATCCGATATGATTTTTTTATCGTTAATGTTAAGCAAAGTTTTGTTGTGTTGTTCTTTATAAGCAGCTTCAGTTGTCAGTACGATTTTTTTTACGCTTACAAAGGGTAAATTCAAATTTGTTTCATAGGCCTTGATCACACAGGAATAACGAGTAAGAACATTGTAATTGTCAAACGCTCCCATTGAAATCCCAAGATTGGTTGCGGTTTCTTTAACGGTGAGCTTTTTTAAACCAGCTTTAAGTTTAGCATTGTTTAGTGCATCAAGTTCAGTTAGCGCATTTAAAAATGCTTGTAGTTTACCATACTGTGGTAAATCTTCTCTGCTTGCATTTTCTTGAAATTGTTTAACCTTAATAAGTAAAGGTTTGTTTTTGTAGAGCTTAAACTGCGCAATTGAGCCATAGCCTTTAGCATACACTATGGCAAAAAATCGTCTGTGGCCAGTAAGAATTTGGTATTGATTATTTTCAATTGGATAAATGGTAGGTGCTTGAATCATTTCAGAGACGGCAATGTTTTCACCTAGTTCGATGATAGATTCTATGGTTTGATTAGCTCTTTTCCAATCAGTCGAACCATATGGTAGGCAATTGATAATGCATGACTTTCCAATTAATATATTATTATCACCATGATATAAATTCATCAATTGCATTTTGGTTAACTTACGAGTTATAAATTGCTTTGCATGCTCATCGTCAATTAATATTGAAGGTAGGAAACGTCCGTTGGTTGGATCTGGTTTAATTGAACTTAAAAATATAGATTGATAATCAAAAGATTCAGCATGTATTTCTTCTTTATTCATTAAGCTACTTATAAGCAATTGGTCATACTGAAGGTTTTTCATTAATTTGTTCCTGAGATATAGAGTAGTTAGTGCTGGTATCGAATGTAATCACGGCACAGTAGTTGCAAGGTACCAACGCAAGTATAATATGATATATAAGAACATAACACAACATACCGATCAGATAATATGTTTATGTGCCTATGTAGCTAGTTCAGTGATGGCTCGTATTGTGTATAGTACACTGTATGAATTTACATGTTCAAGGATATGCTAGGAACAAGTTTCTGTTTGGCAATAACAGTTGAATATAGAAGAAGATTGTTTAGAATATTTAATGGGAATGAAGTAGGCAAACGGGTTTGTTTGTCCTTGTTGTGGCATCGAGCATGGTTACGAAATTAAAAGTCGTCGTTTGTATTATTATTTGAAACGCTCTTGTAAACTTAATTAAAAAGGGCTCATTTAATACCTTGTTGCAGGGTGAATGCGATAGTCTGTTGTAGTAAAGCATATAGGGCTCAATTTTCATTGGGTCAATAAATAAAACAAAACATAATCCCACACCTTTAACTAGTAGGTTTATAATTAACAATTAGTTACTGTATGTTAATAATTGGTTATGATATGTTCTGTTTTACAAATGCAAAAGAAAAATAAGGCTCTGTTCCATAAGGCTGTTGTCCCTCGATGCAGCCCTTACTTTAAAAGGGCTAGATAAAAATTAGTTTTTTAATCTTAATTGGTCACAGAGCCCTAGATGTAAGGGTTGACTTTAATTCCATCTGGAGTGACAACAATTAACTACAACAGAGCCAAAAATAATAACAATAAGTATGAGGAAACAATATGGGACCAGATATAGCGAATATTATTGAAGTGTTTGAAAAAGGATATGAATTGGGTAAATCAGATTCAAAGGAAGGAATATATATCAGCAGAGTTGCTTATAAAGAGTATTTTCTTTCTCAACTTGAATTGATTTTAAAAAAAACACCTCTGAAAAAAAACTAAAATCACACTGTGTCATCGAAGAGAATTCCTTTGTTTAAAATAAATTATTATCTTTTAAGTTGACTAAAAAATTAACGGTAATGCACTAGTTAGACAACCATAAATAATTGATATGATCTAATTTAATTGGTCCGACAAACTTAGTTAGTGCCCATCCCTAAATTGATGTCTACTGTGGACGCCTTGGTGGAATAATTTAAACAGCACTTTGAATTCATAAACGCCCATATCGAGAAATGTTCATATAGCATTACTGGATCGCCTCGCTACGACCTGTTCCAATGAAGGGTATTTTAAAACGAAATGTTTTTTGTTAAAGAATCGAACTTAAATATTAATTTATTATTGTCCTGTATTTGAAGTTACGAGCAAGCGGGCTAACGATATTTGTCAGCTTTAGTCATTATTAATGCCATTGCCTCTTTGATAATCATTGTGCTATCAACGTCAGTATTTTATTGGCTTCAATGTGAAAAATCCCTTTAAAAATAGTTCCCTTAAGGTGCTTTGAGGTTAAAGTTCGATTTAAGACTAAGTCGAAGGAGTTATTTTCAATGGATAAATCAATTATTTCTGCATCAGTAAAGTCAAAGTAAAAACCAACACTCGGGTGCAATGCTTTAAATAAACTTTCTTTGGCTGAGAAAGTAAGGGTAAAAGCTGTTGGAAAATTGAGAGCTTTTTCCTTTAACAATTGCTCTTCTTTTTTATTAATAACGTTATATTTAATTTCTTCAACGGTGTTTCCATTGATCTGGTTTTCAAGATCTAAACCCAGAATACTATACCCACAATCAGAGTCACTATCTAACCCGTTTTTTAGCCCATTACTTAATCCACTATCTAATGTTACCGCACATATGGCTGTGTTACTCGTATGGGTAATTGAACCCATTATACCATTTGGCCAAACAGGAGCTCGATTTTTGCCTATCGGTATATCGATATTGTCTATACTCAATTCACTTAGTGCAAGCTGAGCTGCCATTCTACCGGCAAGAAACTCTGATTGTCGTTTCTTTACTGCATGAAGTAGCTCATTAGGAAAGTTAATAGAAGCCTTTTCGAATAATTTATGTTTATAGTGAGTACAGTCAAAGTTGCATTGAACTATCGATATTTTGGCTGTTTTGGCTGTTTTGGCTGTTTTGTGCAAATTGGCTAAACTAACTTTATGAGCTTTTGTGATAAATAAATCATTAGTGCAGTCGGTAATTGGCTCTGTTTTCATAGTTTGGTGTCTTTATGTCCGAATGTACGTATATTGGTTATTCGTCGGTTATTCGTCGGTTATTCGTCGGTTGTTCGTCCGTTATTCATTCATTTTTCTTTGATCTATTAATCTCAGAGAGTAAGTTTTGAATAATGATATTTACTTTGTTTACCACGAGGTTTTTGTTACTTTCTATAAAAAAATGATCACCTGGAAACATCTGTAAGTCGACAGAACCCGAAAAGTAGTTGCCCCAACTTATAAGGTCTTCGTGAGTGATTTCCGTATCGGCTTTACCGCTGAAAACTGATATGGGACAATCGAAAATATTATTTTCTCGACAAGCGTACGTATCGGCTAATTCAAAATCTGCACGTAAAAGAGGAAGGCAAAGCTCCATTAACTCTGAATTCTCAAGTACGGCTTTAGGTGTTCCATTAATGTCTTTTAATCCTTCTATAAATTCTTTATCAGGTAGTTGGTAAATACTTGTTTTTCGTGGGAGAATGTGGGGCCCTCTACTACCAGAAGCAATAAACT
The DNA here is from genome assembly GCA_013216015.1 of Alteromonadaceae bacterium. Classification (GTDB taxonomy): domain Bacteria; phylum Pseudomonadota; class Gammaproteobacteria; order Enterobacterales; family Alteromonadaceae; genus JABSOI01. The sequence continues at coordinate 9,199 of JABSOI010000127.1, forward strand.
GAAGTGGCATGCGCAGTCCCCGTTTTTTACATTGTGTCATCAGCTCAAAGGCAACCCGGCTACCTAAACTGTGACCAAATAAAATATAAGGACGATCTAACGACTCTGATATATTCATCAAAAGATCGTTGACCAATTGCTCCATGTTAGAGTGTGCTCTTTCAAATATACGCGTTGACCGACCTGGTGGTTGAATTGCTAGTATTTCAATGTTTTCAGGCAACCATTTGAACCAGCTCATGTAGGTTGATGCATTGCCACCCGCATAGGGAAAACAAATCAGTCGTAAATCCGCATGTTGCGCAGGTTTGCCACTTGGCCTTAAAATCCAACTATTTTTTGTCATATTTATTCACTTTCACTTTCACTTTCACTTTCACGTTCATTTTCAATAGAGATATAAAATTGTCTAAATTATCCGTGGATCAACTGCGAAACCTAGGATTATGTGACTCTTTTTGTTTAAATACTTATATTTCTTTGCCATTGCTAATTAGAGGGTCACTATAACATCAGCATTGAATTTTGCTTTGTTTTTATTTTTTACACTAGCATATAAAGAGCTTCACGCGCAATGCTTACCCAGTTATCAACTATTTTTAAAAAGGTCATTTTGTTCGGGGAGTAAAGGAATTCAACTGGCGAAGCATTTTGGGGAAGAGGCTACTTTGTATCATCCGTTGGGTTTGATGAATCAATGACTAGGAAGTACATACGAAATTAACAAAAGAATGACGTTGAAAGATATCGGCTAAGGTTGAACTTGATGCGCCTGGGAGCTTTCTTTAGCCTTTTATCTGCATCACATTATAAGTATTCGGCTTTGCCGTAGGTAAATAACTAACAAGGCTATATTTTAATGACTGTACAATAATTATTAGCTAAAGACGAGCAGCTGCTGAACAAAATGGCTGATTACTTTTTTGACGATGAAGATGCTTTATTGTTTAAAATTACCCCGACATCTTTAAAGGTTTTATTACATCAACGTTTGTTGACAACAACCTCTTGGTTAAGCATCTTATTGATGTTGCTGGCGAATAACTCATGCATGAGATCATTAACCCGTTGCGTGAACGTTTACCTAATGCTTAATTTATGAACGAGTATGGAACAATATAGACAACCGTTGGCAGGTATACCTTTGAGAACAATGATGATCATTTGTTCAATACCGAGTCTTGTGTGCTAATTGAATGGCCATTGCCCAACGTATTATAGTTACTCAATCTTGATCCTGCGCTGATTAGTACTCCAGCCAGTTTTTTTGAGCTTGGTGGACATTCGCTGCTGGCGATACGACTAGTCTCAAAAATTAGCCATTCAATGGAGGTAGAAGTTACCATTAAAATGATTTTTGAACATGGCAATATTCGGATACGTATCTTTATTATTGATGGGTTCGTTAAATAAGTCCTTAAAAATCGGAATGTTATATGATATTGAGCATTTATCAGGAAACATTGGTACAGGAAGCGCCAGCTCACTTCTGTTATCTTTCTCTCAGTAGTGGCTATGGTTTATCGATAAATCAGGCGGGGGAAGTCCAGAATATAAGATTCCAATTGCTTTCCCTATTTCAGGTGTGTTCGATATAACATCGGTAGAAGAAACTTTCAATCATATTATTCAAAAATATCAGTAGCTTAGATGTTTTTTACAGAAGAGAAGTGGGTTAAAATATTCTAAAAATATATCCACAAAATTTGGTTTTTCAATTGATGTTAATATCACCGAGTCGGGTGGTTTTGTCTCATGGACTTACGATGCGACTTTATTGTCGAGAGAGCATATTGAAGTTATTAACTTGCAAATTCAGAATTTAAGGCTTGTATTGCAAAAGGCACAGAGAAAAAATTAAGTGATGTATTCTTATTTTCAGCAGAGGAAAGCCATATTTTAACACAAGAAATGAATAACGCTCAATCAAGGTTACTTATTGTTGGGGGTGAAACTATTTCTGTTACGATGTTAAACCGAAGGACAGCATCATCAAAACGCCCATAAAGCTACTCAATACGTAAGGCCCGACAGAATGTACCGTTGTGACTACTGCTTTTGATGTAAGTGGTTACACTGTAGATAAAATGAGTGTGCCTATTGGTAAAGCCTTATCTTATACTTGGTTTAAGGTTTAAGGTTTAAGGTTTAAGGTTTAAGGTTTAAGGTTTAATCTTAAATATATGATGCAAAATAATCATCATGGCACGAGTATTTTGCTTGGTCACTTACTGGGGGCATGTGTTGCGTTCGAAATGCCGAAAATAATAAAACGTGAAACTGGCTTTTATGCAAAAGTTCTCGTGATAGATGGTCGTCCCATTTTACATGGGGCTAGTGAAGGACAAGTACCAGAGGCTAGCATGGTTCAAAGCTTAGAAACAGAATTTGAACAGTTGGCGACACAACAGGTAAATATAAATTATCAGGCTAAACGCAATGATAAAGTAGAAGGAATTCTGGTAATACAGGCGGAATTAAGCAATCTGAATTTGAAAAAAGAATGGCAGGAATTGTCAAGAAATGAGATTTATTCTTATCAGATTGCTGGTGATCGTAATAGTATTTTAAAGAAACCGTCGGTTGCCGGGATTGGTGAAATTATTAACCATTATGTTACGTTGCGGTAGCTAAAACACTATTAGAAAAACGGGTAATAACATGAACATATGCATAAAAAGGCAGTTTTATTTACATATAATTAAAACATGTATAGAAAATGTGATGTAGTATACATGTTATAAATTAATTCCAGAGAGCTGACATGCAACCAAAAGATCATTGGGAAAAGGTATATTCCTCAAAAAATGAAACACAAGTCAGTTGGTTTCAGGAGCATGCCAAATTATCAATGAAGCTGATACAAGATGTGAGTATTCCTATTACAGCTTCAATTATTGATGTTGGTGGTGGTGCCTCAACTTTGGTTGATGACCTTTTTGATAAGGGTTACAGTGATATTTCTGTACTTGATTTATCTGGCGCAGCATTGTCGGTGGCCCGAGAACGCCTTGGTGGAACAGGTGAACACGTGAAGTGGTTAGAGGCGAATGTTTTGGAGATGGAATTTCCTAAACATGCTTTTGATGTTTGGCATGATCGGGCGGTATTTCATTTTCTTACTACACAAGAGCAACGTCAGGCTTATGTTAAACAGGTATTTCATGCGGTAAAGCCCGGTGGTTTGGTTATTGTTGCTACATTTGCTGAAGACGGTCCGACGATTTGCAGCGGTTTGCCCGTTATGCGGTATGGCCCAGATGAATTGCATTCACAATTTGGTGAGTCGTTTGAATTATTGGGGCATGAGCGAGAATCGCATCATACGCCTGCGGGTAAAGAACAAAAGTTTGTTTATTGTTTTTGTCTCAAAGTTAATTAATGATTGTGGAAAATAGAGTTACCTTATGTTTATAGACATTATAAAATCAATATTTTTTGCGGGTCTGCCTGTTTTTCTTTTTAGCTTTTTAATGGTTTATTACGCCTATTTTAAAGGTTACGTTTCGCCTGAATTATCAATAAAAATGGCATTTAAAGAAAAGAACAACATTAATAAAAAGCTTTCTAAAGCAAACAAGAAAGAATTGTTGTTCCTACATTCTAAGTGGGTAACTTTTGGTGGTGGTTTTTACGGTTTGCTTGCACTGTTAACCTTTATTTATATTGAGTTAGAGCAAAGCATACAATTTGTATTAAATGCAACTGATCTGCAGGCTTATCTCGACCTGTTTTCTTTTGGTGCAATTGTCTCTATGCTGGTTGAGTCGCTTTTAAACATGATTAAAGCGGCGCTTTGGTTTGCTTATTGGCCTGATGTTTTTGATATGGTCAATGGCTTTGTGTGGGTTATTACTGCCTATTTAGGATATAGAATGGGGGCTAAATTGGCGCAGCATTATGCGTTAATAAAGGTGTCTCTGGGAGAATAACTTTGAAAAATTTATTTCAGATTATAGTTTGTTAGCAAATTTAATCTTGTTATTAGTTTTTTTCTGCCTAATTTTCTGTTGATGTGACTGTTGAATTTTTTCCTGAGAATACGACTTCTTGTCTCATCAATTTTTTAATGGCTGCCACGTCCCATTCTCTAGAGCCAATGGCCTGATAAATCAATTTTCCATTTGGATCGACAAGGTAGGTTAAAGGTAATGCAGAAACTTTCCATCTCCTGAGTTTTATTTCTTCGTCGAGCAGTACTTTAAAAGAAACATTGGCTCTTTTTAAAAAATCAGCACCGCTATCTTCAAATGGTCCGGCATGAATTGCCAGTATTTCTAAACCTTGTGGATTTAACGCCTGATGTAAATTTTCCAGGGCCGGAAATTCTTTAATACAAGGACCACACCAATATGCCCAAAAATTAATGAGGACATATTTGCCTTTATGTTTGCCCAGCAAAGCTGGCAAACCCGCCTACTTGAAAGATAGTGGGATCACCCTGACTAAGGGGAAGATAA
>JABSOI010000128.1 GCA_013216015.1 Alteromonadaceae bacterium
GAGAAAGTAACGCAAAGCTAGATAAGCAGCAAATATTGGCCGCTGCATATGGGGGACAACAGCATTATGGAACATAGCCTATTTTTTGCTTATTAATTATAGTTCAATTAATTATACCAATCGGTATTATTTATCCTCATTGAAAATTGATCAATTTATTAATCCAATTTCGATAAAGACTGATTTATAATTTATTACTTATATTTTAAAAAAACTAATCTTTTGAAACAAGTATTTTAAAACTAATGTTAAAATAAAAATTTGAAAGCAACGGGTGAAAAAAATGATAAAAATCGGAAAATACCAACACTTCAAAGGTAACTATTATCATGTTTTGCATATTGCAAAACACAGTGAAACCGACGAAATGATGGTAGTTTATCAACCGGATTATGGTGAAAGAGATATTTGGGTGCGCCCATTATCAATGTTTGATGAAACAATAGAGCGCGATGGCAAAACATTAAAACGATTTACTTTTGTTGAATAGCATAAACAGGACTACATAAACTAGTAAGTTTCCTTACGCGTTCTAAAATAACTATTCAACCATTAATATTATTTTGCCGATATTTTTGTTATCAAGCATTTTTTGATGAGCTTGCTCTGCATTTTCCCACGGGTAAACGCTATCGATTATCGGCATAATATTACCCTGCTTTATTTCACCCATAAAATCAGCGGTGAAATTTGCCACTAAATCGGCTTTATATGATGTGCTACGGTTACGTAATGTCGATGCCGTTAAGTTTATCCGCTTAAATAGGAGTTTTGCTATATCAAGGGGATCACTAAAACGTCCTCCCAACATGGAAAGCATTACAATGCGGGCATCTAAAGCTGCTACATTAATATTTTTATTGAGGTAATTCCCAGCGACTACATCCAGAATAACATCAAAACCCTCAGGTAGGTTTTCTTTAGTCCATGCGACAAAATCAGTGGTATTATAATTAACTGCGCTATCAGCACCTATTTTAAGACATGCCTGTGCTTTTTCTTCTGAACTGACGGTTACAACTACATAACACAGCTTTGCTTTAGCTAACTGAATAGCAGCCGTGCCAACACCACTAGCGCCAGCATGAATTAAAACACGTTTATTTGTAGCAAGTTGAGCGATGGTGAATAAACTTTGATAAGCGGTTAAAAATACTTCTGCGGTTGCTGCTGCTTGTTGATAGCTGTAATTTGAAGGCATGCAAAACAATTGATTCTTTTTAACAACAACATATTCAGCGTACCCTCCTCCTGCGACTAAGCCAAAAACTTTGTCACCTACTTTCCATTTATCACCTTTTTCTAATAACGAGTTAGATAAAGAGTTTGATAAAGAGCTCGATAAAGATTTATTTTGATCAATACCATCACTTTCAGAGCCACTGTCTGATCCGCATTTAACAATATCACCCGCGACTTCTAATCCTATAATTGAAGACTCTCCAGCCGGAGCTGGATACTTGCCTTCTCTTTGCAATATGTCTGCGCGATTTACACCTATAGCTTTAACTTTTATTAAGCATTCATCAGCCTTTGCTTCGGGCATTTGGGTTGATGAAAATTCAAGATCTTTCATCTGGTTCACATTTATGTATTTCAACCGCTATCCGTTAATATCATATAAAAATTTGATCTGAAGTTTACAATTTATTCAATAGAAAAAAAACTGTGATCTTGCCACGGAACCTTTTTTTGTTGCAGATTATAAACTTCGGCTCCTTCTGGACCATCTTCCAACCAAATTAACATCTTATCGACATCCTCTTGTTCGCCACACATTAAAACTTCAACATCACCATCCGATAAATTACGGGCATAACCACTAACACAATTATCTATGGCAATTTGTTGTGAAGAAACTCGAAAAAAAACGCCTTGAACTTTTCCACTAACATGGGCTATATAACTGACTTTCATATCCTTCTCCTTTATTCTTTATTCTTTTTCACTTTAACTCACTTCATATTAATTTCACTTTATTCAACAAAAAAAATCTGAACGGTTATCACGCTTTGTCTTTCATTTGAAATTCTTTTGTCTATAATCGTCGGCTTAAATTTATTACTTAACGTAAGTATAGGCACATGTCAGCAAAAATTTATTTAAATGTTGGTCGGGATAAGGCTTTATTGAGAAAACACCCCTGGATTTTCTCTAAAGCGATTAATAAAATCAAAGGCAAGCCTCTTATCGGTGATACTGTCGATGTACTGGATAGCAAAGGAAATTGGCTGGCAAAAGGTGCGTATTCACCGGAATCACAAATAAGAATTAGAGTTTGGTCATTTGTAAATGAAGAAATTGATCGTACTTTTTTTCTCAATAAAATAAAAAATGCTCAATCACGACGTAACTGGTTTATCGAAGAAGGAAATTTAACGGGTTATCGATTAATTGCCGCAGAATCTGATGGTTTACCTGGCATTACTATAGATAAATACGACAATTTTATTGTTTGCCAGTTGCTCAGTGCAGGTGGTGAATTTCACCGTTACACCATAGTAAGTTGTTTACAGGAACTTTACCCCAACTGTCATATTTATGAACGGTCCGATGTAGAAGTTCGTAAAAAAGAAGGTTTAGAGCCTGTTACCGGCTGGCTGACAGATCCTGTCGACAGCACAGAATGTATCATTGAAGAACATGGTATAAAAATTTATGTTGATGTTGCTACCGGGCATAAAACGGGTTTTTATCTGGATCAACGTGACTCAAGACTCGCAGCCGGACGTTTTGCAAAAGATAAAACCATACTGAATTGCTTTTCTTATACTGGCACCTTTTCATTGCATTGTGCTGCAAATGGCGCAAAAGAAGTCATTAATGTTGATGTTTCACAACCGGCATTAGATCTGGCAAAACGCAATTTAGCGTTAAATGGCCTAGCCGATAAAAATGTGTCTTTCGTCAAAGAAGATGTTTTTAAATTATTACGCCGCTATCGTGATGAAAAACGTACTTTTGATATGATTATTCTAGATCCTCCTAAATTTGTTGATTCAAAAGCACAACTAACCCGAGCCTGCCGTGGTTACAAAGATATCAACATGCTGGCAATGCAATTACTCAACCCACAAGGTTTATTATTGACTTTTTCTTGCTCAGGGTTATTAGAAGCAGGCTTATTTCAAAAAGTTGTTGCTGATGCAGCATTAGATGCGAAAAGAAATGTCTACTTCGTTGAAAGGCTTCAACAAGCAGCTGACCACCCTATTTCGTCAAATTATCCTGAAGGATATTATTTAAAAGGCTTAGTTTGTCAGGTCGATTGATCAGTTTAATAGATTTGATATTAATCAATAAAATACGGAAGCGCTTAAAATTATTAGCTTTAAGCGCTTCTTCTGCCAAACACGATTACAAGAAACCGAGTTTTATAACTTCATATGTAATAGTGGGAATGGTTTGCCCATATCATCTAAGGGTGAGCGTGATTTAACTTCAAAGCCCATGTGCTGGTAAAAACCAAGCGCTTGAGGGTTTTGTTCATTTACATCAACACTATTAGCCGCAAGTTCATTTAATGCGTAACCTAATAATACTTTACCTACACCTTGCCCTCTTTGTTCATTTAAAATGAAAAGCATTTCAATTTTTTGGTCGTGTACACCTAAAAAAACCAATAATCGCTCCTGATTCATTTTTAACGCAACGCAGGGTTACCGCTGGAAAAGCTTGTTCAATGATAATAGGTTTAAAAAACTCAATATCTTCATCTGTTATAAAGTCATGGGTTGCCCAGACTGAATTTTCCCAAACATTAAGCATTTCTGCATAATTTTCAGGAAGCACATTTTCTACAATCATAATGGTCTCATTTAAGTCAGTTAAGTCTTTTATTATGGATATGTGCAGCCGCGAAACTGAATTTTACTTGATGGACTATAACTTGTACACCTGCCATTAACAGTTCAACAATACTTGAAAAAGCTCGTGTTTAAAATCTAAGGTCGGTTAAAATTATCTCGCGTCGATTGAGACTTACTTCTGATAATGCAATCCTCAGTGTGATCGTTAATCAAACCCATAGCCTGCATAAAAGCATAAACCGTTGTTGGACCGACAAACTTCCAGCCCATCTTTTTCAATGCCTTAGATAAAGCTATAGATTCGTCTGAGGTGGAAACTGTCTGTGGTGCAACCAATGCATCAGTTTTAGGCTCGTAACTCCAGAAATAAGCCGCTAGTGAACCTTCCTGTTTCACCAATTCTTGAGCACGTTTGGCGTTATTAATTACCGCTTCAATTTTGCCTCGATGTCGTACAATGCCAGCATCTTGCAATAAACGTTCAACATCATGTTCAGTGAAACCTGCAACCTTGTTAAAATCGAACTGTTTAAAAGCCTTACGGAAATTTTCCCGTTTAGCCAGAATAGTACGCCAGCTCAGTCCGGACTGAAAACTTTCCAGACACAACTTCTCAAACAAACGTTGATCATCATCTACAGGCAAACCCCATTCGTGATCATGATAACCCAAAAATTCAGGTGCGCCACCGCACCAACGGCAACGAGCTTTACCATCAGGGCCGATAAAAGGTTCATTCATCTTGTTATTCCTTGTATGAAAACAGATTACTTTGAAAACAGATTACTACCAAACTAATTATTTAAATGGTCGTTTTTAATATCAGTTGACAGGATGGGTTAGCCAACGGCGTAACCCATCACTTTATAGAGCGTAACTATCTAAAAATATTAATAAAAGCCTGCTTTTGATGGGTTACGCCTTCGGCTAACCCATCCTACGCGCTGAAATCTTGAACTTGCAGATAAATACTAACAAAATAATGAATTACGTTAATATCCACACTTAACTGGGGCGTAGCCAAACGGACTAATTAAATGCTCTTTTTTAAAATCAGAAAATCGCAGTTTACTGAGCTATCTCAGTAATCTGACAAAATTGAATCATGGGAAAATATATAGCAAAAAATTTATGTCTGACATAGACTTATCAAACAATCGATTTGCTACATTGTTAACTTTGATCTAACGTTAGAATTGAAATTAACAGATACAATAATAACTAATTCAATTTCAGACCAAACCAGATCAGAAAATTCGCTTAATCTACTTCTTCAATCGAAAGACCAATTAAATAACAATCATTGCTTTCTTCGGTAACACGAATAACTTTACCGCGGGTATCCAAAGCTTGAACATTATCGTTGGTCGCCAGAAGACTAACTTTCACATTAGTACCAATATCTAAAGGATGGGACATTTCTATTGCCAAACCCGTAGCGCTTATATCCCGGCATGTCGACAACATGCAACTATTTGCCTCGTCATCGATAATGGTAACCTTCACTTCACTATTTAACATCATTCGATAAAAATAACGTTTATCATCAAAATCAACCATTTAATTCCAACCCCATAACATGCTTTTATTTTATAAGTATATGCTAAAAAACCGACCACTATTTGTATTTATACTAATCAAAACTCAAACTGTCAAATGACAATAGCTTAAAAAACTTAAAAGTCTCTTAAATGATTCAACACCCTTTTAGCCGAAATTGGGTAAGCTGTTTTTAAATTTTGAGCGAACAATGATACTTTAAACTCTTCGATCATCCATTGTGTGTTGGCTAAAGCCTCAATAATCGGTTGATCTTTTCTTTGTTTGCCGACAACATTTTTAAATGCATCAACGACTTTGTCTACTTCGATCATTTTTAATCTGTCTTGATTTGGATCGATAGGTAATTTCTCTAAACGACGAGTAATAGCCAATAAATATCGATTGATATCATCCAATCTGTGTAAACCAGAAGCAGTGACAAAACCTTTAAAAACCAATTTTTCAAGCTGCTGTTTAATATCAGCATGAGACTGAATTACATTTAAAGCAACATTACCTTTCAATTTTTTTCGAATATCGTGCGCTAAACTCAGTACTTTTTCTACCTTAATTGCTGCCTTTAAAACACAATCAGCAATTTCTGCACGAACGTGATTTTTGCACTTTTCAAAGCCTGCTTTATCACGGGGCAACTCTCCTGAGTCTAATCCATCTGCTTTAACCAAATACTGACAAGAAGCGCCAATACAGTCTTCCAGTAAATCAGCAATCGAACCAAAAGGGTTAAAATACAAACCTAACTTAGCTTTATTAGGTAATTTCTCCTGCAGATATTTTACTGGCGAAGGAATGTTTAACAGAATTAGTCGACTAAGACCGTTTAACATAGCTTGTTCGGCTAATACTTGTTGTTCAAACAACTCTATTGAAACCGTTTTGTTTTTATCAACTAAAGCAGGAAATGCCTTAATCGTCATATTAGCAATTTTTTTCTCATAACCTTTTGGTAATTCATTAAAATCCCAAGTCGTTAATTGCTGACGTTCAATGCCCTTTTCGGCTACTTTTTTAATAGATACTTTAACTTTGCCTTGTAATTCTGCTTTCAGGTGATCAAGATCCCGGCCTTGTTTTATTAATTTATTTTTTTCATCAACCACTTGATAATTCATTGTTAAATGCTTAGGTAAATCAACATTATCAAAAGCATCTTCAGGCAGGCGAACCCCTGTCATTCTGAGTAATTGTTTTTCCACTGCCTGATAAATTTTGCCATCAAACGATTTTTCATCAAGATTAATCGCACTAATGCAAGCTTCGGCATAATTAGGGGCAGGTACAAAATTACGTCGTAAAGACTTTGGCAAACCTTTGATCAACGCTATCACTAATTCATTGCGCAAGGCTGGTATTAACCAATCAAACCCTATGGCCTGTACTTGATTTAATATACCTATCGGAATAAGAACACTGATGCCATCATCAATTGAACCCGGATCAAAATTGTATTCAAGTGGCAGAGTTAAATGGTCTTGCCGCCAAAAATCAGGATATTCTGTGCTGGATAATTCCAATGATAATTCATTAAGCAAAAATGCCTTGGTAAAATCTAACAAATGTTCATTTGTTCGTCTGGCTTTTTTCCACCATGTTAAAAAGCTTCTTTGGCAAATTACCTGCTCAGGCAACTTTTCATCATAAAAATCTACAAGGTGCTGTTCTTCGATTAAAAAATCTTTACGCCGCGCTTTTTGCTCTAACGCTTCAATACTGGCCACTAGCGCTTGGTTTTGCTTCAAAAAAGTTTCTTTGATCAAACAATCACCATTCACCAGTGCTTCACGGATAAATATATCCCGACAAGTAAAAGGTTCGATTTGATTAAAGTTAACTTTACGTTTTGCAACAATGATCAAGCCATAAAGTGATTGTTGCTCGAAGGCCATTACCGCGCCTTGTTTTTTCTCCCAATGAGGTTCACTGTAGCTGCGCTTAATTAAATGGCTGGCTAAGGGTTCTATCCATAAAGGATCAATACGGGCAACCATACGGCCAAACAAACGGCTGGTTTCAACGAGCTCTGCTGCCATTAACCATTTAGGTGGTTTTCTTGCAAGAGCTGAACCTGGGAAAACAAAAAACTTACTGCCTCTGGCCCCTTTAAACTCACGGTTTTCATCTTGTTGTCCTAAATGGCTTAATAAACCTGACAAAATTGCCTGATGAACGACATCTAAATTGGATTCATTTTCGATATCTATGGTAGATAACGGCGTATTCATTTCTCTTAACGTTTGTTTAAGCTGGCTAAAAATGTCCTGCCACTCACGGATCCTGATATAAGAAAGAAAATCTTTTTGGCACAACTTTCTGAATTGATTATTAGTGAGCAACTTCTGTTGTTCAGCAACGTACTGCCATAACTTTAATATACTGACAAAATCAGATTGTTTATCTTTAAAACGGCCATGTTTCTCATCAGCCGCTTGTTGTTTTTCGTGTGGTCGTTCGCGAGGATCTTGAATACTTAACGCACTAACTATAATAAAAATTTGCTCAGTACAGCCAAAGTCAATTGCCGTTAAAATCATTTTAGATAAACGAGGATCTATCGGAAATTTTGCCAGCAAACGTCCGGTTTTAGTTAACTTTGTTGAACGGCTTTTTGTTGAATGGCTTGTAGTGGAAACACTGGTGCCAGCACTTGCTGTTGGCAGGCTGCCGTCAATAGCAGCAAGTTCTTCCAGTAATTTAATACCATCATTAATATTACGGTTATCCGGTGGCTCAACGAAAGGAAAATCACTGAGTTCACCTAAGTCCAGCGCTAACATTTGTAATATTACTGTTGCAAGATTGGTTCTCAATATTTCAGGATCAGTAAATTCTGTTCGATTCAGAAAATCGTCTTCAGAATAAAGCCGTAAACAAACCCCAGCAGATACACGACCACAACGCCCTGCCCTTTGATTAGCACTGGCTTGAGAAATGGCTTCAATTGGCAAACGTTGCACTTTAGTTCTGTAGCTGTAACGGGAAATTCGTGCCGTTCCGGGATCTATTACATATTTTATTCCTGGCACGGTTAAACTGGTTTCAGCAACGTTGGTCGCTAACACAATATTCCTGCCACTATGGCGCTGAAAAATCCTGTTTTGTTCTTGAACGGTAAGTCTTGCGTATAATGGTAAAATATTGGTATGGCGTAAATTTGATTTTTCCAAAGCATAGGCCGTGTCTCTTATTTCACGCTCACCATTTAAAAATATCAAAATATCGCCGTGACTTATTCGACCTAATTCGTCAACCGCATTTAATATACCTGAAATAACATCTATATCCGCTGATTCAGACTTTTGACCTTCTCTGTCTTCATTCAAAGGGCGATAAAGAATATCTACCGGATATGTTCGCCCTGAAACTTGAATGATAGGCGCATTATTAAAATGCGTAGAAAAACGTTCAGGATCTATAGTTGCCGAAGTAATAATAACTTTTAAATCAGGACGTTTAACCAATATCTGTTTGAGATAACCTAAAATAAAATCAATATTTAAACTACGTTCGTGTGCTTCATCAATGATCAAGGTATCGTATTGGCGCAATAACCTGTCGGTTTGCATTTCTGCCAATAAAATACCATCGGTCATTAACTTAATATAACTTTGTTCGGTTACTTGATCGTTAAACCTGACTTTATAACCTACCGTACTGCCCAGCTTACTGTTTAATTCTTCAGCAATTCGATTCGCTACCGTTCTGGCTGCTATTCGTCTTGGTTGTGTATGACCAATTAAACCTTCAACACCCCGACCTAATTCAAGACAAATTTTTGGAATTTGAGTGGTTTTACCTGAGCCTGTTTCACCGGCAATGATCACCACCTGATTTTCACTGATCACTTTCTTAATATGTTCAGCATTTTGTGAAACAGGTAAAGCTTCGGGATAACTTATCTTTGGAATATTCGCCAGCTTGATTTGTTTTTGTGAAATTGATTTCTCTATCGCACGACTAATTTGCTGATGGGCTTTTAGTTTTTTATCCGCTGCATTGATTTTTTTGAGCCCTGACAAAAGCTTTTTTAATCGGAATTTATCAGACAATTTCACTTTTTCTAATAAATTATACAAGGATTGTACAGATTGTAATTGAGGAAAATCATCTGAATTTGTTCTTGCTTGCTGATCAGAAACTTTATTTGAAGATTTTTTGTTAGAAACTTTGCTTGAAGCTCTTTTTGAAGCTTTTATCAAAGGATTGGATGACGATTCAACCGACACGTCTTCAGGAGATTTTTTACTTGGGGAAACAGCAGACAAAACTAACTCTATAGATTATTTGAAAAACATATAATAACAGTAATCTTATGGAGGTAACAGGGTAATACCAATTCGGTTAATAAATTGACAATTTAATGTTGTATTTAGGGACGTTAGAACAAAAACCCCATCATCTAACCTGGTGCAAATATGTCATAGAAGAACCTCTTACGGGTTGTGTGGCGGAAGTCACCCATAATAATTTTTTATGGACATGAGCTTATAAGCCTTTAATTTGCTGATACCACGCCATATTAAGTGTCCATATACTTTTGTCCATATTTGCTAGTCTTTAAATGGACAATTTAGTTCTAAATATAATGAAAATGTCCATGCTATATCCACTGGAACTAGAAAAATTGGTACATGAAAAAAGCAATCGGTTATATATTTTTCTTTACTTGGTGAGGTAAGTAAATATTTATCCATTATTTCATCAGCGGTAGCGTAAACGCAGATTTAAGCTATTTTTATACCTAGAAAATCCCAATTATAGCCCTTTGTTTATCTACGATCCAAGATATTGGTTAAAAAACAACCAGCGATTAAGTTATACTAAATTCAAAGGATTTATAGCTAAATTTAAGAAACATGAATTTCAAAGGATTGAAATCAAAATTAACACGGTTCAAACAGATCTTTACTGATCATTGGTCTGCGTTTGTCATAAAACATCCCCGTTATAATTCCGATTATTATTGTGCAGAAATCACAAAGATGCTCGACTGTGGCAGTAAAGCTACTGGGTTTGCCGTTTATCAATGTTTGTCGTGTGGTAAAGGCCATCACAAAGTTCATTTTAGCTGCAAAGGAAAGGCCTGCGTGCGACACGAAGTCGTTAAGAAGAGTTGTCTCTCAATAGCAGAGACCATCTGTGCTACCGGATGAACTTAGGTGCATGAATAAAGAGCTGCACTGACAACGCACTATGTTTCATTTGAAACGGGGTACAACACGCGAGTCACATACCTTCCTGATAATCACAAATCGGGTAAGTGCTAGGTAGTAGGTAAGGTGAACATATGTAAATCCGTGATAAAGATCGTTATTCCTGAGGAGCAAAAGTGATTGATATGCTCTAACTAAATAAGTGCTGATTATCGGTTGTGTAAATGCAAGTATTACACACGTAGCCAACATGATAATCCGGTCGAGAGCGGGCACCTAACCCTACATACTTTTCTTAATGGAACGTGGAAACCCCGTACACCTCCCTAGCGGGTAGGTCATTCGTGAGAATCACCAATGGGTATGCGGGTTTGGGATGTCGGAAAAAGCGAATGTCACACTGTAATGGTGCGAATACGGGTTTAAATGTTACTCGGCACGAAAGTGAGCCAACGTCCGACGGGTCTTGAATCGTAAGATAATCTGGAGAATCGAAACCATGAGGAAAAGCAAATGACGGCTATTAACGCTGGTGCACCCTCAACCTGCCCACCATGGAATAACATTGATGCTGATGCCATGCAAAAGCAGGTAACTCGACTGCAGATGCGTATTGCGAAGGCAGTAAAAGAAGGTAAATACGGTAAAGTTACCGCTTTACAGTGGATACTGACGCATTCGTTTGCGGCAAAATTTCTTGCCGTCAAGCGAGTAACAGAAAACAAGGGTAAGAAAACACCCGGTATTGATGGTGTTCGCTGGTTAACACCAGTGGCAAAATACAATGCAATATTGTGTTTGAAACGGATGGGCTACAAAGCCCAAGCATTACGGCGACTCTACATCCCAAAATCTAACGGGAAAAAACGTCCACTTGGTATACCAACAATGCGAGACAGAGCCATGCAAGCGCTTTATGCACTGGCCCTCAATCCTGTTGCTGAAACATTGGGAGATCCTAATTCCTATGGTTTTCGACCGAAACGGAGTGCAGCCGATGCTATAGCGAGGTGTTTCAATATGTTATCCAGGAAAGTTTCGCCAAAATGGGTACTCGAAGCAGACATAAAAGCCTGCTTTGATAACATTAGTCATGACTGGCTGAAGGAGCATGTATTAATGGATAAAACTATGCTTAGTCAATGGCTTAAAAGTGGTTACATGGAAAATGACTTGCTTCATGCAACAGTAGCCGGCACTCCGCAAGGCGGCAATATTTCACCAATTTATGCGAATATAGCCTTGGATGGCTTGGAAGATGTGGTTCGTTCGGCAACCAAAGGATTGACTAAGATCCATGTGGTTCGTTATGCTGACGACTTTATAGTCACTGCTGAATCTCCAGATATATTGGTAAATATAGTGAAGCCTGCTGTGCAGAGCTTCCTGGCTGAACGGGGGCTCTCCTTGTCCGAGGAGAAAACCCACATCACCCACATCAATACAGGCTTTGATTTTCTAGGATTTAATATCAGAAAATACAAAGAAAAGCTGTTAATTAAACCCGCTAAAGCGAATATCAAACGTTTCTTGGATAAAGTGAGGGGACATATTAAGTCCAAACCTACAGTAAGTGCATCTGTACTGATCAAGCAACTCAACCCCATCATTAGGGGCTGGGCTAACTATTATCGTCACGTTGTGTCTAAAGACATCTTTTCAAGGGTGGATAGCCAAATATTCAAAGCGATCTATCGCTGGATAAAACGTAAACACAAAGAAAAGAATGCCGAATGGCGCAAAAAGCGTTATTTCACTACAGTAGAGATGAATCACTGGCAATTTTTTGCTTGGGATAAAGACGCTCAAGGTAATATTAAACAACGTCTACTCTACAATGCTGCCTCTACACCAATTAAACGACATGTGAAAGTTCGCCATACCGCCAACCCGTTTCTCAAAGAATATGTTGAATACTTTGAAAAACGGAAAGGTACAGCTAGAGTAAAACCTTGGTGGATGCTGTTACATTTACTGCCGGCCCAGTTTTGCAACTGGACTTAGAAAGACTTGAGCCGTGTGCGGGGAAACCAGCATGCACGGTTCTTAGGAGAGTGAGTAGCAGAAATGCTGCTCGCTTATCCGATATAAAGAGCAGCCTGGACAATGGAGCAAAGTGCTATAAGGCACGGGGAATAAATCGCGAGATACATGCCCTCCTGGTAACCACAACTGGGTAAGCGCTAGGTAATCGGTAAGGCTAAAGTATTTGAATCTGCGTTAAAGATCGTCACAAGCAATATGCGGAAGTGGTTAATGCGCATAAACCAAAAGGCAAAGGTGGTAGGTAGGTCGTCTGCGCGGTACGACTTACGCAAACAATAGACTGCCCGGTCGACAGCAGGAGCCTAACCCGATGTACTTCATTAGTGGAACGTGGAAACCCCGTATCGCTCTCGACGTAAATTTGAGACAGCGAGTCGTAAGACAAGCCAATGGTGGTGCGGGTTTGGGAGGTCGAAAGAAGCGAATGCCATGCTGTAATGGTGCGGATACGGGTTTCAATGTTACCCGGCACGAAAGTGAGCCTACG
Source organism: Alteromonadaceae bacterium (assembly GCA_013216015.1). Lineage (GTDB taxonomy): Bacteria > Pseudomonadota > Gammaproteobacteria > Enterobacterales > Alteromonadaceae > JABSOI01. The sequence continues at coordinate 13,056 of JABSOI010000128.1, forward strand.
TTCGACTGGTCTTTCTTTGCAAGATAATTTGGAGAACCACCAGAATGAGGAAAAGCAAATGACGACAATGAATTATTCATTGATTGGTGCATCCTCTGCTTGCCAAATTGACTGGAGTCTAGTTTGTTGGACGAAAGTTGAAGAGCAAGTACGGCGGCTGCAGGTGCGTATTGCAAAGGCTGTTCGAGAAGGTCGACATGGTAAAGCGAAAGCAATACAGTGGATCCTTTCACACTCATTTTCAGCAAAGTTACTTGCTGTCAGACGAGTTACACAAAATAAAGGCAGTAAAACTGCTGGTGTTGACAGGGTCGTTTGGACGACACCTAAACAGAAAATGCAAGCCACAGAGGATAT
>JABSOI010000012.1 GCA_013216015.1 Alteromonadaceae bacterium
CAGCGTTATATCGCCGAGCTATCAGAGGAAGGCACCTTTGAAAAAACCGTGGGTGATTGCCTCGATGCCATCATTGATGCGCTAACAGGAGATCCAAGCAAGCTTGTAATACTAAAAGACAAGATAGATACAATTAAAACAGAGCTACCTAAGAAAGGTTAAATTAACAGGATAAGATAAATAGTACATTATTTACTTATCCTGTTAGCTATTTACATCTTTAACGAGCAGTTAAAAGGGCTTTAAAGACCATTTAAACCAACCCAATTAACTGATTCATTCCTAAAATACGGGTGCGGCTACCCAAATTTTACAATTTAGCCTCACGATTTCAGAGTTATTTTACATTTTACCCGCATTTTAGTGGCTTTAGAATTTTACAATTTAGCCTCCTGCGTTTTACAAACTGCGCGCGCGGCTACAAAAAAAGCCCCTACATTTCTGTAGAGGCTTTTTTATTAAATAAGTGAGCTGACCGATAAGCCGGGTTTTGTCGAGGACAATCATTCGTCTAGGCCTTAACTCGCGCTAAGGCTCAAGCAACCTACCCGGTTTCAACGCGAGCCGCGCCATATGAAACCCTATTTGGTCTTGCTCCGGGTGGAGTTTACCCTGCAACCAACTGTTACCAGTGGTCCGGTGCGCTCTTACCGCACCCTTTCAGCCTTACCTGTGCTATTTCGAAAAATAGCCATCGGCGGTCTTCTCTCTGCTGCACTTGTCGTAGGCTTGCGCCTCCCAGGCGTTACCTGGCACCCTGCTCTTTGGAGCCCGGACTTTCCTCCCCCCACTGAATAAATTCAGCAAGCAGCGATTGTCTGGTCAACTCGGCGCGCATTCTACCGCAACATAGTAAACAAGCCAATATTAATCTTTAACCTTTAACATTTAATCTAAAAACTAATATCTAATATCTAATATGTTCGTATTGGCACTGTAAAATTATTTCATCGATAACGCTATATCATATAGGGTGTTTTTCTTAACACCGTATATTTTTGCTGTAACAGCACAAGCCTTTTTAGGCGGTAATTCTGCTACTAACAGTTTTAATGTTTCAATGATTTCTGGAGATATTGCGTTAGGATCAATCTTATGTCCTTCAATAATTAAAACCATTTCACCTTTAAGCTGGTTAGGATCTTCGCTGAGCCACTGATGTAAATTTTCTGCACTGTCTGAATGAATAGTCTCGAAGGTTTTGGTTAATTCTCTGGCGATAACCACGTAACGTTCCCCTCCAAGCACTTCAATAATATCGGTAATTGTGTCTACCGCTCTACGTGGGGCGTCATAAAAAACCATGGTTCTTGTTTCGTTGGCAAGGGCCGCTAAAGTTGTTTTCCGTGCTCCTGATTTCGACGGTAAAAAACCTTCAAACGAGAATCTATCTGTTGGTAACCCTGCACATGATAAGGCTGAAATAGCAGCACATGCACCGGGGATTGGGCTTACTGATAATCCCTGTTGACGGCAATGACGCACTAAATGAAACCCCGGGTCGCTGATCAATGGCGTACCTGCGTCAGAAACCAAAGCAACGCTTTTTCCTTGCTTTAATAAATCAGCAATTTGATCCTGGCGTTGACGCTCATTGTGATCATGCAATGATAATGTTTTATTTTTAATTGAAAATGCCGATAATAATTTTCCGGTATGACGGGTATCTTCACACGCTATTACATCTACCTGAGTCAATATATCTATTGCCCTTTGGCTTATGTCACCTAAATTTCCTATCGGTGTTGCAACAATATATAACGTACTAGCATTTACTTGAGTAGATGACATTTTTGGTTGGCTTTTGTTGAGTCTTAAGTAGATGGAGTTTATTATAAACTCAATCTAAAACGTACGGATTTTTCATCGGTGAGCAAAACTAATTTTTTATCTCTATTTACTAATATAATTTCAGTCATTTTTATTGCCTGTATATTAACAAGCTGTGCTGGTAAAAAACAAACTACGGCTTCGAAAACACCAACAACAAATGACAATAGTTATTTGTTGTCTCAAAAAGGCTATGTTTCTGCACAGCATTATTTAAATGAAGCTGAAGCGGAAACTACCCCGGCACTAACCCTTAATTTATTATTAAAAGCGAGTGAACAGTTTATAGTAGAAAAAAATTATGCTCGCGCACTTTGGTTAGCTAATCAGGTATCTGTACTGTTACCTCTCAGGGATCATAAATCAGGAAGTTCAAAATCAGTTCACAATCAGGCTTATAAACTAGCATTAGTAAAAGCGGCTAGTTTAATGGCTTTAAATGAAAATGAACTTGCTTTTGAACAGCTGTTACTTGCAGACAATTATCATTCTCTCGCTGATAATTCCCACCAATTGAACTATTTTAAAATGCTTGGTCAGCTACAACAATCCAGAAAATTAACGTTAGCTTCGATAGATGCTAAACTACACGCATTTTCTCTTCAATCAACAGATCAACCACAGCAATTAAATGAATTAGACGATATTGAACAACTTTGGCAGCACCTTAGCCAATTATCGCAATGGCAACTGAACCAGCTTAAGGCACTAAATCCTCCCCATATGAAGGGTTGGTTTCGATTAGTTAATTACGCCCATAAATTTGGTGGTGACCAACAGAGGTTTTCCCGATACCTTAATCAGTGGCAAAGACAATATCCTGGTCATCCCGCTAAAAGCGTTGTGAACAATTTATTAAATGAAAATTCTATAAACAATAATTCAAAGCAGTTAAACCAGCTTGACGATGCTATTAATAACATTGCCGTAATTCTCCCTTTGTCGGGTAAACAAAAAGTGGCTGGGTCTGTTGCTCAACAGGGGATTTTAGCTGCTTATCAAAATGACGCGAGTAAAACTTTGCACTTTATTGATGCTAACCAATTAGATATGACAACGTTAAAAGCGTCTTTTGATCACTTGTCTATTGATTATGTAATAGGGCCTTTACTTAAACCTCATGTTAAAGATTATCTCGCTCAAACTGAATTAAACATTCCCACTCTATTGTTGAACCTGCCTAGCAAAACATTAGTTGAGCAGTCATTACAAAAAAGTTATGGCTTATTACCTCACCAGGTTGCTCTTTCTATGCGTCGAGAAGACCAAGCGGTGCAAGCGGCTACAACACTTAGTCAAAAACAATATCAGCAACCGCTGATTTTAAGCCATCAGGATAATACCAGTAAAAGCATCGCTAAAGCCTTTACTGTGCAATGGAAACTTATTACAGGCAAATTACCTGAAACGGTTTATGTTACTGAAGGTAAGAATACACAAGAAAAATTAAAGGAAAGTCTGGATGTTTTACTTAGTCAGCAAAGAGTTGACGATTTACAAATAAGAGTCAAACAAACATTGAAAACACAAACTCGTAATAGACGAGATGTAGATATGATTTATTTGGTCGGCACAACTAAACAAACTCGGCTGTTAAAACCTTATATTGATGTAAATATCAGTCCATTTGCTGAATTAATCCCGATTTATGGAAGCTCATTAAGTCATAGCTCAGCAGTGGATGCCAGTGATAAACGTGACCTGACCGGGCTTATTTTTACTGAAATCCCCTGGTCATTAAGCAGCACACAACAAAATAAACAACTCGCCCAAATTAGCCATAAATTGTGGCCCAATCGTAGTGATAGTTTACAACGCTTTTTTGCGATGGGGTTTGATAGTTATTCTATCCTGGATAAACTTTCTTTAATGAAAAACAAATCTTATATTCGACATTTTGGTCAAACTGGGGTTTTGAAGTTAAACTCAAATAATATACTCACCCGTAGTTTATTATGGGGACGTTATCAAAAAGATAAGGTGCACGAAATTGCTATGGAATAAGGAGCCAACTGGTAGAGTTGTGACTACCAGAGAAAAAGGTCAAAGCACGGAAGCAATTGCTGCTGATTATTTACGTAGTAAAGGTTTGAAATTTAAAACTCAAAATTTCCACAGTCGTCAGGGAGAAATTGATTTAATTATGCTAGAAAACGATACTTGGGTTTTTATTGAAGTCAAATATCGTAAAAATTCCAATTATGGAGGTGCATTAGCTGCAATTTCATACACAAAGATACAAAAAATTAGGCGATGCACTGCATTTTTTCTGCAAAAACATGGTTTAAATGAATATAATACCCAATGTCGATTTGATGTTATTACCTTAGAAGGTGATATAACTCATCCAAAAATTACCTGGCTGAAAAATGCCTTTTAACGGAGTTCTGTATTAATGTTAGAGCGGATCAAAAGTAACTTTACCGAAAGCATTCAAACAAAAATTTCCGCAAGTGAAGAACTTGCCGGACCCATTGAGCAGGCAGGCATGATAATGGTGCAAAGCTTACTCTCAGGTAATAAAATTTTGTCTTGTGGTAACGGTGGCTCTGCTGGTGATGCCCAGCACTTTTCAGCTGAACTACTTAACCGCTATGAAACGGAACGTCCTAGCTTACCGGCAATTGCCTTAACCACTGATACTTCAACGTTAACGTCAATTGCTAATGACTATCACTTTGACGAGGTTTTTTCTAAACAACTTCGTGCTTTAGGGAACAATGGTGATGTATTACTGGCTATTTCCACCAGCGGTAATTCACGCAACGTTGTTAAGGCAATTGAAACAGCCGTTTCCCGGGATATGCCAATTATCGCTTTAACTGGCGGCGATGGCGGTGATATTGCAGGTTTACTGGGTGAATTTGACGTAGAAATTCGTGTTCCTTCTGCCCGCACTGCGCGTATTCAGGAAGTACACTTATTAATCATACATTGCTTATGCGATATTATTGATACCACTTTATTTCCACAAGCGGAGTCTTAAATGAAATTACTTAAAGCTACTACAATTGCATTAATGTTTGCTGGTATTAGCATGTTACAGGGATGTGTTGCGGCGGCTGTGATTACTGTTGTTGGAGGTGCCACGATGGCAAAAAACCAACGTTCATTAGGCAACCAAATAGACGATCAAAAAATTGAAATAATTACTCATAATGAATTAGCTAAACAACAAGATCTCGTTGATAACACTAATTTACAAGTAGTAAGTGTGAATGGCAGTGTGCTTATTGTTGGTCAAGCACCTAATACTTATCTGCGTGACCGGGCAATTAAAACCTTAAATAAGGTGAATGGCATTGTACAAATCCATAATCAGATCCGCATTGGAAATATAGTTTCAATTGCCACAAGAACCAATGATATTTGGTTAACCTCAAAGGTTAAAGCCGCTTTATTAGCTAGAGATGGATTATTAACTAAGGATGGTTTGAATTCGACAAATGTTAAAGTTATCACTGAAAACGGTGAAGTTTTCTTAATGGGTTTAATGACTAAAAGTGACGCAAATATTGCCGTTGATATTGCCCGCAATGTCAGTGGTGTGAATCGTGTATTCAAAATATTTGAATACCAGAAATAATAGCAACATTTAAAAGGCATGACTAAAAAAAAGCAAGCTAGGGGCTTGCTTTTTTTATCATCGAACTTTTATCATCAAACTTTTATCATTAACTTTTAATTGCAGCTAAAAGCATCATCAAAAAACGAACTGTTTATTTAATAACTTTAAGACTAGGTTTTCCCTTACCTTTGCTTTTTGGCTTAGTTTTAGCGTCAACTGACATAGAGTTTTTATCTGCTTCAACCAAAACACCGGCAAGTTTAACTCCAGTCGGTTTAGTCTCAGCTTCTGGTTCAGAATGCTCTATTACTAAAGATGTTCCTGCCCCATTTTCTTTCGCGTAAATAGCCGCTACAGCGCCGTAAGGGACAATAATATGCTCTAGCTTCCCCCCAAAACGAGCACTGAGTTCAATTTGATCGCCTTGTAATGATATACTGCCAACAGCACCACCGGAAATATTTAAGACTATTTGACCATCATTGACATACGACATAGGCACCAAAACGCCAAATACGTTAACATCAACCACAATGTGAGGTGTCAGGTCATTATCAGAAATCCAATCATAAAAAGCCCTTACTATGTAGGGCTTATTGGATGTCATATCACTGGCCATTAAACTGGGTTGCCAAAGCGTAATTCACGTTCGGCTTCAGTTAATGATGCTTGAAAAGATTCACGTTCAAACAATTTCAACATATAAGTTTTTAACTCTTTAGAACCTTGACCTTCCAGCTCAATACCAAATACAGGCAAACGCCACAGTAATGGAGCTAAATAACAGTCAACTAAACTGAATTCTTCACTCATAAAGTATGGTGCTTCATTTAATACTGGTGCAACACTCAATAAACTTTCTTTCAGTTCTAGACGCGATTTTTGAGCTTCCTCAGCCGGACCACTTAAAATTGTTTTAGCCAAACTATACCAATCTTGCTCGATACGGTGCATCATCAAACGACTACGACCACGTGATACAGGATAAACAGGCATTAAAGGTGGATGAGGAAAACGCTCATCTAAATATTCAATAATGATTTTAGCTTCGTACAAAGCTAATTCACGGTCAATCAAGGTTGGTACTGTGCCATATGGGTTCAAATCAAGTAAGTCTTCCGGCAAGTTTGCCAAATCGACTAAATGAATATCTACGCCAACACCTTTTTCGGCTAATACGATACGTGTTTGATGACTATACATATCATCTGCATGTGAGTATAAGTTCATCACAGAGCGTTTATTTGCAGCTACGGCCATAATGCCTCCAATTTTTAACTTTTAAAAATTAACAAAGGGTATTAATAACACTTGTATTAATACCCCTGAAAAATAATTTGTACTTCTTTTATCTAGTGAACGTCTCGCCAATATTCTACTTTAAGTAAATAAGAAAGGATAAAGAAGATAAATAGGAAACCAAGTACCCAGTAACCCATACTTTCACGTTCTAACTTGTTAGGCTCACCAACATATTCCATGAAGTTTGACAAATCACGAGCAAAAGCATCATATTCTTCTTCTGTCATTGAACCGCCAACCGCAGGTGTTAAATTACCATGTTCATCAATACCACGAACACCCTGCAAACCTTGCAATACATGAGGCATACCAACATCTTTAAAAACTTTGTTGTTCACGCCGAATGGACGCTCACTATCAAGGTAAAAAGAACGTAAATAAGTATAGATCCAATCAGGGCTACGTAAACGTGCTTCCAAGGTTAAATCTGGTGGCGCGCTACCAAACCACTTAGCCGCATCTTTTGCCGGCATGGCATTAGTAATATGATCACCAGGTCTTTGACCATTTAACAAGTACTTTGCCATTCCATCTTCTTCGCTGATACCTAAATCAACAAAAGTACGATTATAACGTTGATACTGTAATTGATGACAACCTAAACAATAACTCACATAAGAATCGAAACCACGTTTAAGTGATTCTTTATCACTTAAATCATTGCCTGCTTTATCTAAATGTACGCCACCACCTGATGCCAATACCAGCATAGGCACAAGAGCGAATATAACTAAAATAAATTTTTTCATTATCCTGAAATCCTCTCTGGAACTGGCTTAGTTTTTTCGTTTTTACTGTAGAACCAAAGCGCAACAAAGAAGCCAAAATAACCAAAACTTGCAAAAACACCAATCATATTATAAACCGGTGTGGCAGGTAATGTTCCTAATACACCCAATATAATAAAGCAAATTGAAAACTGAATAAGGTTAATTAAATGCGCTTTACTACGATACTTTATTGACTTAACTACACCACGATCAAACCATGGTAATAAGAATAATACGATAATAGCAGAGAACATTCCAATAGCACCTAATAATGGATGTGGAATAACACGTAAAATAGTGTAATACGGTCCAAAATACCAAACTGGCGCAATATGCTCCGGAGTTTTTAAACCGTTTGCAGGTTCAAAGTTTGGCGCTTCCATAAAGTAACCGCCACCTTCAGGAGCAAAAAACATCACCCAACAGAAAATAATCAGAAAGCCTGCCACACCCATTATATCTTTTACAGAATAATAAGGATGGAAAGGTATCGCATCTACAATATCGTATTTAGCAGTATATTGTTTATGGAATTCAAACTTACTTAATTCTTCAGGTTTAATACTGCCTTTAGGTTTCTTGATATCAATACCTTCAGGATTATTAGAACCCACTTCATGCAAGGCTAAAATGTGCAAAAATACCAAAATAACTAAAACCAATGGCAGTGCAATAACATGCAAGGCAAAGAATCGGTTTAAAGTTGCACCTGAAATAACGTAATCACCACGTATCCATAGTGTTAGATCATCACCAATAATAGGTACATTGCCAAAGAGCGAGATAATAACCTGAGCCCCCCAATACGACATATTACCCCAAGGTAATAAATACCCCATAAAGGCTTCAGCCATAAGCACCAAGAAGATCAACATACCGAAGATCCAAAGTAATTCACGAGGCTTTTGGTACGAACCATACATTAAGCCACGCATCATATGCATATAAACTACGATGAAAAATGCAGAAGCACCAGTAGAATGCATATAACGCAATAACCAACCGTAATCGACATCACGCATGATGTATTCGATCGAAGCAAATGCTCCTTCATTAGAAGGTTCATAGTTCATGGTTAACCAAATACCTGTAAGGATTTGGTTAACTAAAACCAACATTGCCAATGAACCGAAAAAATACCAGAAATTAAAGTTTTTTGGTGCAGGGTATTGTGCTAAATGCTTGTTCCAAGCATCGGTCACAGGTAAGCGTTTATCTATCCAGCCCATGAAATCAGTAAATAATTTTACTAACATTAGACTTCTCCTTGACCAACACCAATTAATAAGGTGTCTTCAGTTAGGAATGAATGTTCAGGAACCATTAAATTTGTCGGTGCAGGAACACTTTGAAATACACGGCCAGCCATATCAAATTTAGAACCGTGGCATGGACAGAAAAAACCGTCGGATACACCTTCAACTTTTTCGCCAAAATCGCCTTTATGATGAGTTGGTGCACAGCCTAAGTGAGTACAAACACCTAAAGCGACCATAAATTCAGGTTTAATTGAACGGTGAGCATTAGTTGCGTATGAAGGTTGTTGTTCTTCAAGTGACTCAGGATCTTTTAATTGATCTTCATGCTTAGCCAAATCAGCGAGCATTTTCTCACTTCGACGTACTACATAAACAGGCTTACCTCGCCATTCAGCACGAATTAATTGACCCGGCTGTATTTTACCTACATTGACTTCTACTGGAGCACCCGCAGCTTTCGCACGAGCACTGGGATTCCAGGAAGCAATGAAAGGAACAGCCACACCGGCAACACCAACACCACCAACAACTGCTGTGGCAGCTGTGAGAAAGCGTCGACGACCGTTATTTACAGGCGCATTGCTCATTCATAATCTCCAATTATTATTTTATTCATACAAATTCGACTTTTAGGCTTACATTTCTTACTTTTATAAGCGAAATAGCTTTTCACATGATCAAACTAGTGACAAAAAAATTTTTACGATAATAAAGAAATAAGGTGTTTTTTACAAGGGAATTCGCTAGTTATCCGTGGGGAATTGTAAAATAACAAAGAATGGACGCAAATTTAGTGGACATGCTGATTTCAATACAGGATTGAGTGATAAAAAAGGTGCTTTTTTGGCATAAAAAAACCGACATAAAGTCGGCTTTTTGAATCGATAAATAAAATCTTAACGTTTTGAGAATTGTGGCTTCTTACGTGCTTTATGAAGACCAACTTTCTTACGTTCAACTTTACGAGCATCACGGGTAACGAATCCAGCTTGACGTAGACCACTACGGAAAGTTTCATCAAACTCCATTAATGCACGAGTAATACCGTGACGAATAGCACCGGCTTGACCAGAAATACCACCACCAGTTACAGTGATGTTAAAGTCAAACTTTTCTGACATTTCAACTAATTCTAATGGTTGACGAACAACCATACGAGCAGTTTCACGTCCGAAGTATTCAGTGATATCACGTTTATTAATTGTGATAGTACCTTTACCAGCCTTCATGAACACACGAGCAGTTGAGCTCTTGCGACGACCAGTACCGTAATATTGATTATCAGCCATTGCTTAAAGCTCCAAAGGTTGTGGTTGTTGTGCTGTATGCGCATGGTCAGGACCAGCAAATACTTTTAACTTACGGTACATTTGACGACCTAAAGGACCTTTAGGAAGCATGCCTTTTACAGCAAATTCAAGTACACGTTCTGGTGCTTTTTCAATTAGCTTTTCAAAGCTAATTTGCTTAAGACCACCAGGGAATTCAGTATGCGAGTAGTAAATTTTACCCTTCGCTTTATTACCAGTTACTTTAATTTTCTCAGCGTTAACAACAACGATATAATCGCCAGTATCAACATGAGGAGTGTATTCTGGCTTATGCTTTCCGCGTAAACGGCTAGCGATTTCAGTAGCGATACGTCCTAAAGTTTTATCTTCAGCGTCCACTACAAACCATTCACGTACTACGCTTTCTGGTTTAGCTACAAAAGTTTTCATTAAAAAACCCAAATTTAAAATTGTTACACCAATAACAACCTTACATTCAATTCCTCATAACAATATGTTATTAAAAGATATACCTGTAAAATCGTCGGTTAAATTAGACCACGCATTACCCCTTCGAGTATCGAGTCTATCGCTGCTATTTGCTTAACTAACAAAGTAAGTACAAACAAATAACGAGCTTTTGTAACGCAGGGACCGCGGATTATACTGGAATCGAAATAAAAGATCACGCCTATTTTTTAATCTTTTGAAAATGGCTCAAATCAACTAACAGTCAATTAAAAAACGCCTGATTTAAGTCTAAAAATTAGCAGGTTAGTAAAGGGCCAGCAAAACAGGAGCTAAGGTAGATGCTCACTTGCTAAATATTCATGTGATTGCATTTCCTGTAATCGACTTAAACAGCGTTTGAATTCAAATTCTAACCGACCTCCTCGATATAAATTGTCCAGGGTGACTTCTGCCGACATAATTAATTTAACATTGCGCTCATAAAATTCGTCAACTAAAGCAATAAAACGTCGGGTAGCATCATCATTTTCTGCATGCATTTGCGTAACATTGGCAATTAACACGGTATGATAAAAACGACTAATCTCCATATAATCCCTTTGACTGCGGGCACTTTCGCATAAAACAGAAAATTCAAAAAACACCACACCATCAGATGCCGAAACGGTCAGAACTTTCCTGTTGTTTATTTCTATATATTTCTCTTGTTGTTTTGACTCACCAGACAGCTGATTAAAGTATAAATGTAAATTATCATTTGCCTGCTGATCTAAAGGATGGTGGTAAATTTCAGCTTGTTCCAGAGTTCGCAAACGATAATCAACGCCACTATCAACATTAATCACTTCTGTGTGCTCATTAATTAGTTTTATAGCAGGTAAAAAACGCTCTCTTTGCAAACCATTACGATATAGTTCATCCGGAATAATATTCGATGTTGCTACTAAGGTGACATTATGTGAAAACAATTCTTCAAACAAAGTCCCCAGAATCATCGCATCTGTAATGTCTGATACAAAAAATTCATCAAAACAAATAATGCAGGCTTCATCAGCAAAGCGTTTGGCAATTATTTTTAAAGGATCAGATTTACCCGTCAACGTTTTTAATTCTTCATGTACACGATGCATAAAACGATGAAAATGTACCCGCATTTTATTTTCAAACTCCAGACATTCATAGAAAGTATCCATAAGATAAGTTTTACCGCGGCCAACTCCTCCCCATAAATACAAACCTTTTACAGGCGCTGATTCCTTTTTCGCATAAACTTTTTTCCATCTGTTTAATACTTTTTTAAAACCAGAAACAGCAATGGGCTTTTTTTGTAGATCTTCGAACAAACGCTGTAAATTTTTTACTGCATTTTCTTGTGCCGCATCAAATTGAAAATCATCTCGGGTCAAATCTCGTTTATACTTATCATAAGGTGAAAGTTTGATCATTTAGTGGCCATTTAAACTATTGCGCTTGAAAAAATAAATTTTGTAGACATATTCACTATATAGAGATTAAAAAGCGCGTTATTATTTATTGCTATTTTCTCTAATTTTTATCATTAACACAACGAAAGAACGCAAGTTCATTAACGTAATCTTAACTCAACGACAGTTTAACCACAGCAGCAAAGAAGGTAACCCAGTATGAATATAATAGTAGGAATAATCATTTTCATTGTTGGCGGCATTGCCGGATTTATAATTAACAAGGCTTTATCTGCCTCACCTAAAGAGCATAAAAAACTTGCTGAGCAAGCCTCGCAAAGTGAGAAAGATCTAGCACAATATAAACTCGATGTTTCCAAGCATTTAGATAGTTCGACAAAATTACTCGAACAAATGAATTCGACTTGTCAAACAGCTATGAAACAAATGGCACAAAGCACTAATTTATTGCAACAGGCAACAACAACCGAATCTATACACATGCCATTTTTCTCAAAAGAAACCCATGAACAATTAGCTGACACAATAAATTTACGCCATCAGAAAAAAACAGCCATAACATCGGAATCAAATACTGAAGCACCACTAGATTATTCAGATAATCCAAGCGGCTTATTTGATGGTAAGAAACAAAGTGTTACAAATGTAGAATAAGCTATTCATGAACTTAATGGTTATAATTTAGTCTGTTGTTCTATCGTAGTCGTTTAATAAAGAGTATATATATGAATACAATTTCCATTTTCGTCAAAGCAGCAATTATCTCAAGCAGTATTGCCCTTGCCTGCGTGCCAGCCCATGCGAACATGCCTTTAGAGGTAAATGGTCAAACAATGCCAAGCTTGGCTCCTATGCTCGAAGGTGTAACGCCTGCCGTAGTACTTATTTCTGTAAAAGGAACTCATGAAACTCAACAACAAGTGCCCAACGCATTTAAGTTCTTCTTTGGTAATCCACGCCAGAATCCATCGCAAGAACGCCAATTTAGAGGTTTAGGCTCAGGCGTAATTATTGACGCAAAAGAAGGTTATGTTGTTACCAATAACCACGTAATTGATAATGCAACAGAAATCCTTATTACCCTTAAAGATGGACGTCAAATTGAAGCTAAAAAAATTGGCTCTGACGAATCTAGTGATATAGCACTACTACAAATTGATTCAGATGATCTTCAGGAGATTAAACTCTCTAATTCAGATAACTTGCGTGTCGGCGATTTTGCCATCGCAATTGGTAGCCCTTTTGGTTTAGGTCAAACAGTAACGTCTGGTATTGTTAGTGCATTAGGTCGCACGGGGTTAAATCTAGAGAATTATGAAGATTTCATTCAAACCGATGCAGCAATTAACAGTGGTAACTCTGGCGGGGCACTAGTAAATTTACGTGGTGAATTAATTGGTATTAATACCGCAATATTAGGACCTAATGGCGGTAACGTTGGTATTGGCTTTGCTATTCCCAGCAACATGGTGAGGAATTTAGTTGACCAAATCATTGAATTTGGGGAAGTCCGCCGAGGTGTATTAGGTGTATCTGGTCACAGTGTAAATAGTGAAATTGCAAAAGCAATGGAGCTTGGTACCAATCAAGGTGGTTTCATAGAGCAAATTTCTCCTAATTCTGCAGCAGCAGAGGCTGGCATTAAAGCAGGCGATGTCATTACTAAAGTTAACGGGCAATTAGTAAAATCATTTAGTGAGCTGCGTGGAAAAATTTATTCAATTGGCGCAGGTAAAACCGTTGAAATTACAGTAATCAGTGAAGGCGAAGAAAAAACCTTCAAGGTTACACTGAAAAAATCAGAGACAGCTAATGTAGAACCATCAAGTATTCATCCAATATTTGAAGGTGCTGAATTAGAAAACAATAGTACAGGCCAAGGAATTGATATTAACAGTGTTGCTAAAAACAGCCCTGCGGCAATGTTTGGTTTAAGAGCGGATGATGTTATTACCGGTGTTAACCGCCAACGTATTAGCAATGTTGCAGAATTGCGCAGTTTCCTTAAAAATCATAAAGGCATTTTTGCTTTAAACATAAATCGCAATGGTAGTAATTTATTTATGATGGTCCGTTAATTAAATCTCTATCATAAAACTACCTGAGAAATATAACTTATAAAATAAGGCTCATTCATTGAGCCTTATTTATTTCTAATAATTAAAATTTTTATGTTAGAATCAAAAAAATAATTAAAAATAAATCCCATTGAACATTATTAGCATCCTAAAATATATTCTTCATTCCGCCAGTTATGGCGTTATGTTCGCTGTTGTCATCTTACTTTTATTCCCCCAGATGCGTGGCAATAGCATATCCGCATTAAATATTTTTCAAGAGCCACCACCACAGACCCTTTCTTATGCAAGAGCCGTTAATATTGCAGGTCCTGCCGTAGTTAATATTTACTCAACAGAAATTCAAACGACGCCTAGATACAACCGAACAGCCAAAAAATCTATCCAGCTGGGCTCTGGTGTGATCATGGAAAGCTCTGGTTATATTCTAACTAATTTTCATGTAGTACAAAACGCTAACCTGATTCAAGTATTAACACAACATGGACAAATATACCCAGCAGAATTAATAGGATTTGATGTTTATACCGACTTAGCTGTATTAAAAGTAAATGCAGTTAATTTGCCAGTAATACCACAAAATAATCAGAAGGAATCATTAGCTGGAGATATTGTGCTAGCTATCGGAAACCCTTTCAATTTAGGACAAACCGTAACTCAGGGTATTATCAGTGCCACAGGACGAAATGGATTAAGTAATACTAGTTATTTAGAGTTTTTACAAATGGATGCTGCCATTAATGAAGGAAATTCAGGAGGTGCACTAGTTGATAGTAATGGTGTTCTAGTTGGCATAAATTCAAGGAAATTTACCCAGTCAAATCAACAGCTTAATATCCAGGGTATATTTTTTGCTGTCCCTTATCAATTAGCTTATAAAATAATGCAGAAAATTATCGAAAATGGTCGTGTTGTTCGTGGCTGGCTCGGAGTTTCAGCAAGAGAATATCGGCTAAATGTTAAAGGTTTTGTTATAGATAAAATCACTTCAGGCAGTCCTGCTTTCATAGCTGGTTTAAAATCTGGTGACGTCATTTATCAAATTGGTGAGACAGAAATAGCCAGTATTACTCAGGCACTTGATATTGTGGCTGAAACTAAACCCAACACGACAGTTATATTTAAAGTATACCGGGATAAACAACAATTAGATGTCCCGGTACTTATCATTGAAAATAAACAGTTAATCTACAACCAGTAGCACTATTTACTTTACATACATGTGTCTTGTTATCATAAAAATCTTGCTTAACGGGATTTTTTATGTCTAAAAATTTACGCCTAACTTATATCAAGTAATACCAATTGCACTAATTAATTGATCATCTTCAAATGGTATTAAGACGATTTGTAACGAACGATATTCGCTCCTAACGCTTGTAGCTTATCTTCAATATGCTGGTAACCACGATCTATATGATAAATTCGATCCACTTGAGTTTCTGTTTCTGACACTAAACCAGCAATAACTAAACTAGCTGATGCACGCAAGTCAGTTGCCATCACTTGAGCCCCTGTTAAGGTTTCAACACCTTTAACAATAGCGGTATGACCTTCAAGGGAAATATTAGCCCCCATACGCTGCAGTTCAGGTACGTGCATAAATCTATTTTCAAAAATAGTTTCAGTTACCGTTGCTGTACCTTCGGCCAACACATTCAGGGTCATAAACTGTGCTTGCATATCTGTCGGGAAAGCTGGATGAGGCGCAGTTCGTACATTTACAGCCTTTGGACGTTGTTGCATTGTTAACTCTATCCAATCGTCTCCGATAGAAATTTCAGCTCCAGCCTCCTGTAGTTTACTCAATACTGCATCCAACGAGCTTGGATCGGTATTCAAACATTTAACTTGTCCTTGTGTTACCGCAGCTGCAACAAGGAACGTACCCGTTTCAATTCTATCTGGCATTACCCGATATTTATCGCCACTTAATCGTTCAACACCTTCTATAGTTAGAGTGTCACTACCTGCACCTTTAATATCTGCTCCCATAGCATTTAGACAATTAGCCAGATCAACAATTTCAGGCTCTCTTGCCGCATTTTCAATAATGGTTCTGCCATCTGCTAACGCTGCTGCCATCATTAAATTTTCGGTACCTGTAACACTGACGGTATCCATAAAAATAGTTGCACCAGATAAACGTCCATCATTGCGAGCATTGATATAACCATTATCAACGTCAATATCAGCCCCCATCAACTTCAAACCCTGAATATGAAGATTGACAGGTCTAGCTCCTATTGCACAACCACCTGGCAGAGACACCTCAGCATGCCCGAAACGGGCTAACAATGGACCTAATACTAAAATTGACGCCCGCATAGTTTTAACTAAATCATAAGATGCCCGGCAATGAGAAATCTTGCTGGCATCGATAAGTATTTCATTATCTGCAACCCACTGAGCTTTTGCACCTAACTGAATCAATAATTTAAGCGTTGTTTCTATATCATTTAACCGGGGAACATTACTAATTGTAATGGGGGTTTCAGACAGAAGTGTTGCCATAAGTATAGGCAAAGCAGCATTTTTAGCGCCAGATATGCTGACTTCACCACGTAGTGGTTTACCACCAATTATTTTAAAAGCTTCCAATAGTATATTCTTTTTAAAAAGTAAAAGTTAATATAAGTAAAAATCGATACAAGTGAATATAAATTAAAGAGGTAAATTAAACATTTTTTCACGTTGCCATTGCGTTGTTGTAAAAGTTTTAATCGTTACAGCATGTATGATACCGTCATTAATCACTTGAGCTAACGGGGCATAAATAGTTTGCTGTTTTTTCACTCGGCTTAAATCACCTAAAAAATCAGCAATCGCGATAACTTTACACTGCGAACCATCAAATTTAACATGTAGTTCATCAAGTTCAATAGCATCATTGATCAGTTTTTCTATTTCTACAACTTCCACGGCTTTCTCCAAATTAATAACTAAATTTTTTCGTCATTATACTGCACTATTGGTAAAAATGTATCCACGGAGCACAATTTAGCGAGTTTCAATAAATCTGACGACAAGTTCACGAAACTTAAATTACAAGAATGAAAGTCTGCTTGCTCTATGATAAATATTAACCAGGCTAAACCGGCCGTATCTACTTTAGTTACTTTTGATAAATCGAGTATCACCTTATCTTTTCTCAATAAGGCTTGGGACTTATTCTTATTTATTAATGTCACTGTATGTCTGGTTAATGGCCCTTCTAAAGAACAGCCAGTTTCAGACAAATTAAAATGAAGCATACTTTTATACCAAACTGAATTATCTACAATGTATATTTACAACAAATACTTATCACAAATACTTATCACAATTACTTATCACAATTACTTATTACAATTACTTATCACAATTACCAAACAAAATTCTAAGTTTATTTAAAAACAATACTGCGCTTACTTTTTTCTTTCAACAACTTAGTAACATAAGGCAAACCTTTTTGGCGGATCAAACTTCCTAATTCAGCCTGTTTACTATCAAGCAAACTCACGCCTTCAGCAACCATATCAAAAGCTTTCCACTCTTTGGTTTTCTTATCTTTTCTTACTTTAAACGAAATATTTATATCGTCACGACCAGACTCAATCACCCGTGTATTTACAGCAAGGATCTTTGTTTTGGTGTTGATTTTTTTTGCCGGTTCAAATTCCACCAATTGTTTATTGTACAAAGTAAAAACTTGCGCATAAGCTGTGACTAAATAATCACGAAAAACTTTAACAAATTCAGCTCGGTCTTTTTTGTTTGTTTTCTTGAAATTATTACCGATAACTTTGTAGGCTGAATATTTATAATTGATATACGGCATCAATTCTTCTCTGACAATAACTTTCAGCAAATTAGGATTTGCTCGAATTGCGTTATGTTCATTTGCAAACCTATCAAAAGTTAGTCTCGCCACCTTTTCAATCATTTGATAAGGATTTTTCTTATCAACCCGGATCCTTTTAGTTTTTGACGCTATATGTTTTGATTCACTCAAAGCATTAGCAAAATTCGCCCCATTCATTCCTGCCTGACTAGTTTCTGCCCATGTGCCTGCAGAAAAACCAATCACGAGTATAACTAAAGATAATATTTTCATACGGTTTATCCTTTTCATAATTAACCTAATCATCGCTTCCTTGACTGAATAAAAATTGCCCAATCAACTCCTCTAACACTAAAGCAGGTTTTGTATCTTCAATAAAATCACCCGTTACTAAAATTTCAATATCTTCATCTATAAACCCTGGCAGTAACCCTATATATTGCTCCCCCAGTAATCCCGCAGTTAAAATAGAGACTGAAGTAGCTTCTGAAAAATTGTTATATTTTGCATATATTTTTAACGTAACCACCGGAGTGTAATCTTCAACGTCTAAAGAAATATCACTTACCCTTCCAACAACAACGCCACCGACTTTGATCGGAGAACGAACTTTTAAGCCGCCTACATTGTCAAACTTGGCGTATAAATTATAGGTTTCATCACTACCGGACAAACCACTGTCGGCTACTTTTAAAGCCAGCATCAATAACGCCCCAATACCCAACGCTACAAAAAACCCCACCATTAACTCAACTTTTTTCGACACCATGTCAACCACCAACGTTACTAAACAATAAAATTACTAAAAGACCAACCGCTCAAACCTAATTTGAGAACATCAAAGCAGTTAATATAAAATCTAAACTTAATACCCACAAAGACGACTGCACAACCGTAGCCGTTGTTGCTTTACTTATGCCTTCTGATGTTGGATCACAATCATAGCCTTTAAAAACAGCAATCCAAGTGATCACAAAAGCAAAGACAATACTTTTGATTATGCTATTAACTATATCTTTTTCAAAATCCACCTGGCCTTGCATCACTGACCAAAAAGTACCGGAATCCACCCCTAACCAATCAACACCAACTAAATGTGCACCTAATATACCTACTGCAGAAAACATCGCAGTAAGCAATGGCAAACTAATCAGACCAGCCCAAAAACGTGGTGCAATGATCCGTCTCAAAGGATCAACCGCCATCATTTCTAAACTGGATAACTGCTCAGTAGCTTTCATTAAACCAATTTCAGCAGTTAAGGCTGAACCAGCCCTGCCCGCAAATAATAATGCCGCAATTACCGGACCTAACTCCCTGATTAATGACAGTGCTACCATAGGTCCTAAACTTGCCTCTGCACCATAACCGACCAAAATGGTATAACCCTGTAACGCTAAAACCATGCCGATAAAAGTACCTGAAACAATAATTATAACGAGAGACAATACCCCAACAGCATACAATTGATTCAATAATAAAGGAAAACCCTTTTTAGGATTTGGCACATGAGCAAGTGCAGATATCAGTAATATTAATGCACGCCCGATCCCGCTAATAATGGCAATTGCTTTTCGCCCTAGAAAATAAACCTGTTTCATTAGAGCTATCCTCGCCTGTTATTTGTAAACACAGTCTTGCGGATCAACTCTTCGCGATACGGTGCTGCTTTATAATGAAAAGGCACTGGACCATCCGATTCACCGTTAACAAACTGACGTACTAAAGGCGAAGTTTGCTCAGCTATTTGCTCTGGCGTTCCCTGACCAATTATTTTTTGTTCGGCAATAATGTATATGTAATCAGCAATCCCCATCACTTCAGGAACATCATGAGACACAACCACTGAAGTCAAACCTAACGCATCATTTAGCGATCTAATTAAACGAACAATCACGCCCATGGAAATGGGATCTTGTCCGGCAAACGGCTCATCGTATAAAATCAATTCTGGATCAAGCGCAATTGAACGCGCCAAAGCTGCTCGTCGTGCCATACCTCCCGAAAGTTCACTTGGACGAAGACCACGAGCACCGCGCAAACCTACTGCTTCAAGTTTCATCAACACCATTTTTTCAATCAAATTTTCCGGTAAGTTCGTATGCTCGCGAATAGGGAAAGCAATATTATCGTAAACGCTCATTTCACTAAATAGAGCACCACTTTGAAAAAGCATACTCATACGTTTACGCGTTTCATACAAAGCATTGCGAGATAAACGGGGAATATCTTTACCATCAAAAAAAATATTGCCAGATTCTGGTTTCAGTTGTCCACCGATCAAACGTAATAACGTAGTTTTTCCAATACCACTTGGCCCCATTATCGCCGTGACCTTACCTTTTGGGATCGATAAACTAATATCATTATAAATGACACGTTCTTCACGCTTAAACGTCATATTCCTAATATCGACAAGAATTTCTGACATATTATAATTCTGTAAACCCCGTTTTAATAATAAATGCAAATGAATTTTACCCTAGAGATTTGACAAGTGCATCATAAAATCACCAATAAATGTGTAAAAAAGTGTAAAATAACGTCACAAAATTATTAAGTACTCCCGCTTTTTACCGCTACTGTTGGAGCTATCCCGATTTCAAAACCAGATAAAAACCAGATAAAATCGGGTAAGACTTAAATCATCTGAAAATTTAAGATAGAATGTCCAGATTATGCTTATGCATAATCAAATAGCAATGGTATGAAACAAGCAAAATACTAATGAAGTTTCACCTTTGTTTCTAATTTTACCAAACAGGCTAAATTACGATCGATAATTGCTCGTGTTTAGCTTTTTTTTTGTCGTCTTTTTCACGTGTTTTTTTTCATAATATGCAGTGACAGTTTATCCTGCGGAGTTATAGATGCTATTTCAAATTTTTATATTACTGATGTCTCTTGTTGTTTTAGTATGGAGTGCTGACAAGTTTGTTTTTGGAGCATCTTCATTAGCAAGAAATTTGGGTATTTCACCAATGATCATCGGCTTAACAATTGTAGCCATGGGCTCTTCAGCTCCTGAAATGATGACGGCTGCAACAGCATCTTTCCAAGGCAATCCCAATTTGGGTATAGGTAATGCCATCGGTTCAAATATTACCAATATAGCCTTAGTATTAGGTATTACCGCCCTATTTCAACCATTATCAGTTTCATCTAGTACCATAAAAAGGGAAATCCCGCTATTGTTAGCTATTACTGCAGTAGCCTATTTGATGCTCTTTAATGATCACTTTAGCTTTATTGAGGGTTTAATTTTATTTATTGGCTTTATTGTATATATTATTACTCTTTTAGTTATCGCTTTAAAAAGTACCAAAAATCGTCCTTGTGATGACCCTATGATTATCGAAGCTGAAAAAGAAGTCCCTAAAGCGGTCAGTACAAAACAGTCAGTACTATGGCTTGTTGTAGGGATCCTATTATTACCATTAAGTGCGAGCTACCTTGTCGACTCATCAATTTTTATCGCTCAGGCTTTTGGTATCAGTGATTTAGTTATCGGCTTGACCATAGTTGCCATTGGCACCAGTTTACCAGAGCTTGCTGCCAGTATAATGAGTATAATTAAAAAAGAAGACGATCTTGCATTAGGTAATATCATAGGCTCGAATATTTTTAATATTTTAGCTGTGTTATCACTTACAGGTTTAATTGCCCCCGGAGAGATTGACCCTAGCGTAGCAACGCGAGATGCACCCTATATGTTAGGGGTTACTCTTTTACTATTTATTTTGTGCTTAAGCCGCCGAATTGGTGATTTTAGCATTGGCAGAACTAAGGGTGCCTTTTTGTTATTAACTTTTGCTGCATACCAGGTACTATTATTTAGTCAGATAAACAATTAACATCAACGATTGGTGTAAAATTAGGCATGAACTTTTATGGCAAATACTATGGTTATAATTCAGAGCGACTATGAAAAATTTTAAACAGTTAGCCAAAAATGTTATTCAAATTGAACAGCAAGCTATTAGTGAACTTATTCAATATATTGATGACGGTTTTGAATTAGCGTGCAAATTAATGTTTCATTGTAAAGGACGTATTATTGTCATTGGTATGGGAAAATCAGGCCATATTGGTGGAAAAATAGCGGCGACTTTAGCAAGCACAGGAACTCCGTCTTTTTTCGTTCACCCAGGAGAAGCCAGCCATGGTGATTTAGGCATGGTCACCAGTGATGACGTTGTACTGACTATCTCAAATTCAGGTGAAACCAATGAAGTTCTGGCAATAATTCCAGTACTCAAACGCATTGGCGCAAAATTAATCGCCATGACAGGAAACCCTGAATCTACCCTCGCAAAATTAGCTGATACCCATGTATGTATTCAAGTTTCAAAAGAAGCTTGTCCATTAGGTTTAGCCCCAACTTCCAGTACTACAGCCACGTTAGTAATGGGTGATGCACTTGCTGTTGCCTTACTTAACGCCAGAGGTTTTACTGCTGATGATTTTGCCTTATCCCATCCGGGTGGAAGTTTAGGTAAACGTTTATTACTCAGGCTTGAAGATATAATGCACACTGGAGAAAATTTACCTGCAGTGTCTAGTGACGCTTTAATTAAAGATGCATTAGTTGAAATGTCGCTAAAAGGTTTGGGGATGACAGCAATAATCGATGCTGACAACAAACTCATCGGATTATTCACCGATGGAGATTTACGCCGAATTCTCGACGATCAAGTAGATATTCATCAAGACAAAATAACAACAGTAATGACTCGTTCGCCAACAGTTGCTTCTGCCGAAATGCTGGCTGCCGAAGCAATAAAAATTATGGAGGACAAAAAAATAAATGGTTTAATTATTGTTGACAGTCATAATAGTCCTATAGGTGCAATGAATATGCAAAACTTGCTAAAATCTGGAGTACTGTAAATTAGTGAACACTTCAACCATCAACACCCTTTACGGCAACGTAGCTCAAGAGTTATTAATCAATGCCGGCAAAATAAAATTATTTGTTTGTGATATCGACGGCGTATTCTCAGATGGTCGAATATATTTAGGAAATAATGGCGAAGAACTTAAGGCCTTTCATACTAAAGACGGTTTTGGGATTAAAGCACTCATTGCAAGTGGTGTTGAAGTTGCTGTAATTACAGGCCGTCGTTCAAATATTGTTAGTCAACGAATGCAAGCCCTTAATGTTAAACATATAATACAGGGCGAAGAAAATAAATTACCTGCATTAAAAACTTTAGCAAAACAACTTGAACTAAACATTGAAGAAATAGCCTATATAGGTGATGATGTTCCAGACCTTGCTTGTATTGAATATGTTGGCCTAGGTGTGGCGGTTAAAGATGCGCATCCTGCAGTCGTCAAATGTGCAGATTATATTACCTTTACCCGTGGTGGTTTTGGTGCAGTCAGGGAAGTATGCGACCTGATAATGCAGTGTCAAAATAACTTGGCAAACGCTAGCGGTGTTAGTGTATGACAAAATTAAACAGCTTTATTGTTGCTATCACTCTCTTCAGTGCCATTATTTACGGGATAATAGAATGGTACACACCAGATAATACTGCTGTAAATATAATCGACTCTCAATTAACTCCTGATTATATTGCAGAATCATTAAAAAGTGACATTTATAATAAATCAGGTATCTTAACTTATATTATTAATGCACAGAGAATGGAACATTATGCCAAGCTTGAGGTCACACACTTTGAGTTTCCAAAATTCACTTTGTTTCCTAAAGATAGTGAATTCCCTTGGGAAATTACCGCAAATGAAGCAACACTTTATGGTAATAACCTCGTAATTTTAGAAAATCGAGTTCGTTTAGTATCTACCGATAACAACAGTTTGGTTCGAGAAATTCAAGGCAAGCATTTAGAGTTAGATTTGAATACCAATATTATAAGCTCAGAACAAGCGATCAAAATCCTAGGCAAAGACTTTGCAGAACAAGGATCAGGATTGATTGTCGATTTAAACACTAACAAGATGACATTAACTGAACATGAATATACTATTTTTAAAAAAACAAGTAGCTAATCTACTATTATTAGGCACCTTAATGTTTTTGCTTATACCATTAAGTTTTGCTGCCAAAATTGATCTTGATAAAGAAGTTAAGATCACAGCAAAAAGCCAAACAAGTGACTTGAAAACCAAAATACTCAGTTATATTGACAATGTACAAATCTCCCAAGGTTCAGTCATTATTAAAGCAGATTTAGCACAAGTATATACACAAGCTAACAGCAATAACAAAGTCTACATTCTCAAAGGAAAGCCTGCTACATTCGAACAAACATTAGAAGATGGTTCACAAATTAGATTAGAAGCAAATGAAATAAAATACGAACCATCAATTTATATGGTTACTATCACAGAAAATGCGCGGTTTATTTCCCCAGTGAGTGATGTTCGTGCCAGTAAAATCACCTATAATACCCTCACTGAAACACAGGAAGCTGCCAGTAACAATAATGAAATTGTCACCACAATTTTAAAGCCCGCAATATTGAAAACAAAAAAGGCAAAAAAATAATCCATGACTATAGTCAATAGTGAATCTACACTTATTGCCGATGGACTAGCCAAGTCCTATAAGGGTCGAAAAGTTGTAAAAAACGTTAGTTTAAAAGTTGCATCTGGACAAATAGTCGGCTTACTTGGGCCAAATGGGGCTGGGAAAACTACCTCTTTTTATATGATAGTTGGTTTAGTCGCCAGTGATCATGGTCGAATAATACTTAATGGTGAAGATCTTACGCATTTCCCTATGCATGAACGCGCTAGAAAAGGCATCGGCTATTTACCGCAAGAAGCATCAATATTCAGAAAATTAACGGTTTACGATAATATTATGGCAATATTACAAACACGTAAATCGCTGACACCCGTTGAAAGAGAAGAACAGTTGGAACATTTGGTTGAAGAGTTTAACATCGGCCATATAACAGATAACCTTGGTATGAGTTTATCAGGCGGCGAACGACGTCGTGTTGAAATAGCACGTGCATTAGCTGCTGATCCAAAATTTATTTTACTTGATGAACCTTTTGCAGGTGTAGATCCTATTTCCGTAGGAGATATCAAAAAAATTATTTTGCAATTAAAGCACCGTGGTATTGGGATCCTGATAACCGACCATAATGTAAGAGAAACACTAGATGTTTGCGAGCATGCTTACATCGTGAGTCATGGTGATTTAATTGCAGAAGGTGATGCGGATCAAATACTTGCTAATCAACAAGTCAGAGATGTATACCTTGGTGAGCAATTCACGCTATAGTGAGTTTTGTGATACTTTAAGGGGTGTAGCCTGTTACCCCTCGCTCAGCTTGCTTTCAAGAAAGGTCTAGATGCGCTCTGAAACTGTATTTCCCAGTAGCTTGGGTATATAGTTAAGATATTAGATTTACAAATAGAACATTTATCACTGAATTCAATTTAGTTTTAGTGAAACCAAAGGAAAAAGATAACGTAAATGCGCCCTACACTTCAACTCCGTATAGGACAACAATTAACTATGACGCCCCAGTTGCAACAAGCAATCAAGCTTTTGCAGCTATCGACATTGGATTTACAACAAGAAATTCAAGAAGCGTTGGAAAGCAATCCTTTGCTTGAAGTTGACGAAACACAATCTATCTCATCGGAAGATAAAGCTGACAATTTAGAAGAAGCATATACAGCATCAAGCAGTAGTGATAATGAACCGCAAGTAT
Organism: Alteromonadaceae bacterium; assembly: GCA_013216015.1. GTDB lineage: Bacteria > Pseudomonadota > Gammaproteobacteria > Enterobacterales > Alteromonadaceae > JABSOI01. Next base: position 25,518 of record JABSOI010000012.1, read on the forward strand.
CTGATGGTAGTGAAGATTCAAGTCCGAGTATAGATGAAATATCAACATCCGAAGCTTTGGGCAAAACAGATATCCCCGAAGAACTTAATAACGATACAACCTGGGATGACAATTATAGTGCAAGCACGTCAAGCAGCAGTGTAGGCCCAGCCTCAGAAGACTATACTTATCAAGGTGAAACTAAAGATTCCATCCGGGATCACTTATTATGGCAAATGGAATTAAGCCCATTTACTGATACTGATCGAACAATAGCTATTGCTATTATTGAAGCAATAGATGATGCTGGTTATATGACAGTATCAAGTGACGATATTCTACAAAGTGTTGGCATTGAAGATGTTGAACTAGATGAAGTTGAAGTGGTATTAAAACGCATTAACTTGTTTGATCCAATTGGTGTTGCCGCTCGCTCGATCCCTGAGTGTTTATTAATTCAACTTAATCAATTTGATGCAGACACTGATTGGTTAAGTGAAGCAAAACTAGTTGTCACTGAGTACATCGATCTACTCGGTAACCGTGACTATCGTCAATTAATGCGCAAAACCAAATTAAAAGAAGAACAACTCAGGGAAGTGATCAGGTTAATTCAATCTCTCGATCCCAGACCTGGTGACAGTGTCATAAAAAGTGATGACCAGTACGTTATTCCAGATGTTTCTGTAGAAAAAAAGAATGGTCGCTGGATTGTTGAACTTAATCCAGATACCGCTCCAAAATTAAGTATTAATCAACAATATGCCGCGATGACAAAAAGTATGAAGTCATCAACAAGTGATGGACAATTTATACGCTCAAATTTACAAGAAGCTAAATGGTTTATCAAGAGTTTAGAAAATCGTAATGATACCTTACTAAAAGTATCAAATTGTATCGTTCAACGACAACAAGGGTTTTTTGAACATGGCGCTGAGGCGATGCGCCCTATGGTATTAAACGATATCGCTGAAGCCGTAGATATGCATGAATCGACGATTTCACGTGTTACTACCCAAAAATACATGCATACCCCGAGAGGAATATTCGAATTAAAATATTTCTTCTCTAGCCACGTTAATACTGAAAATGGAGGAGAGTGTTCATCAACTGCAATACGCGCATTAATCAAAAAATTGGTCGCCGCTGAAATTCCGGCAAAACCATTGAGTGACAGCAAAATGGCAGACTTATTAGCTGACCAGGGTATTAATGTTGCCAGAAGGACTATAGCCAAATACCGAGAATCTTTGTCTATACCGCCGTCTAATCAACGTAAAAGTTTACTTTAAGTAATTTACAATACTTTCATTTGAGAGAAGGATAAAAGCTTATGCAAATTAATCTTACCGGACACCACGTAGAAATTACCGATTCATTGCGCGATTACGTTAATACCAAATTTACAAAATTGGAGCGACATTTTGATCATATCAATAATGTTCATGTCGTTCTAAATGTCGAAAAATTAAAACAACAAGCTGAAGCGACTGTTCACCTGAATGGCAGCGAAGTTTTTGCCTCTTCTCAAAATGACGATATGTATGCGTCTATTGATTCATTAATTGACAAACTTAACCGTCAAATATTGAAACACAAAGGCAAAATTAACCATCACTAACCTTTTGATGTAAATATTATGAAGTTGCAAAACATCTTAACTCCAGACTGCACCTTGTGTGCAGTTTCTTGTTCCAGTAAAAAGCGTATTTTTGATACGATCTGCTCACTTGCCGCAAAGAAAACCAGCGAATTAAGCCATCAAGACCTACTTGACAGCTTGATGACACGCGAACAAATGGGCAGTACAGGTATTGGAAATGGTATCGCTATTCCTCATGGCAAATTAAGCCAGGGTAATCAAGTTATCGCTGTAGTAGTAACCACAGCGCAACCTATAGCATTTGATGCAATAGATAATAAACCTGTTGATATTTTCGTTGCTCTTTTTGTACCTGAAGACAGCTGCCAGGAACACTTATCGACCTTACAGAGTATTGCTGCATTTTTTGGTAATAAAAAAAGCAGTAAACAAATTAGAAAATGTCAGAGTGATCAACAATTATTCCAACTAATTACCCAAGAGAACTAAGCTCGAATGAAGCTAATTATTGTTAGTGGTCGCTCCGGTTCCGGAAAAAGTGTCGCTTTAAGAGTACTAGAAGATCTAGGATTTTACTGTGTTGATAATATCCCGGTCAACCTATTGCCAGCGTTAATTCATACCGTTATTCACGATTGTGACAAAGTGGCTGTAAGTTTAGACGTACGAAATCTCCCCGATGACCCTAAAGATGTTTCCGAGATATTAGAATATCTGCCCAATACCGTTGAATTAGACATATTATATTTGGATGCTAATGACTCCGATCTTATCCGGAGATTCAGCGAAACACGTCGATTACATCCACTAATAAAAAAAGGTATCGCTTTAGACCAAGCAATTTCGCTTGAGAAAAATTTGCTTGAACCTGTCTCAAGTCGAGCTGATTTATATATAAATACCAGCCAGTTGAGTCCTCATCAATTGGCCGATCTTGTGCGTGAACGCATTCTGGGTAAAAAAACAGGTTCTATGGTAGTTGTGTTTGAATCGTTTGGTTTTAAACATGGTGTTCCACAAGATGCTGATTATGTCTTTGATGCACGTTTTTTACCTAACCCTTTTTGGGAACAAGACTTAAAAAAATATACTGGCCAGGATCAACCAGTAAAAGATTTTCTTGCCAGCCAACCCATTGTCACTAAATTTATCTGGCAAATAAACAGCTTCATGATGACATGGTTACCCCATTTAGAACGAAACAACCGCAGCTACATTACTATTGCTATTGGTTGCACAGGAGGTAAACATCGTTCAGTTTACATTGCGGAGCTATTAGCCAATAACCTGCGAAAAGAACGGGATGACGTGCAATCTCGACATCGAGATTTAAAAGTTGCGAGTACTTAAATGAAGAGGGTTGAAAAATCATTAATTATTATGAATAAACTGGGCTTGCATGCCAGAGCAGCAACTAAACTGGCACAATTAAGCCAAAAATTCAGTGCTCAAATTACCATCGTATTAAATGGAAAAAAAGCAGATGCCAGCAGTATTATGGCATTATTGTTACTTGCCGGGGCTCAAGGAAAAACAGTACAAGTGATCACGGAAGGTAAAGATGCGCAATGTGCTCTCGACAGCATTTGCCAACTTTTCACAGATAAATTCGACGAAGCAGAATAATATATAAGCAATTTTATTGAATAATAACAAGCTGAACAAAGAACCTTATCGTGTTTCAATAAAAAAGCTGATTAAACCACAGAGTTGAGATAAACTTAGGCTAGAAAATGCTTCCCGTTTATATTTGGCTTTCGTTAATAATTTTATTTTCCTCATAAATTAAAATTAATTAAGTATCGTAACCTTTTTCATGCATTAAGCAGCACAAGGGTGTTTATGCCGGAAATTTCAGAACAAGATTATAATCAGCAAAGACTGCAACAGGTAAATGAAGCACTTGGTAGCGGTATGTTTGTCTATGTTCGCAAGTTATTTCAAAATATGCCTGCTTACGATCTAGCGCTGATACTTGAATCCTCAACAGCCAAAAGCCGTCCGGTACTTTGGCAATTAATGGATCCCGATAATCACGGTGAAATTTTAGAAGAGCTTAACGAAGAAGTACGTAAAGGTATTCTCAAAAGCATGCGCCCGGAGAAACTTGCTGCGGTTGCCGAGGGCATGGATGTTGATGACTTAGCCGAAGTTTTAAGAACCTTACCCGATAGTATTTATCGTGAAGTTCTAAATTCCATGGATTCACAAGACCGTGGTCGTGTAGAAGCAGCCCTTTCATTTAATGAAGATACCGCTGGCGGTATCATGAATACCGATACTATCACTATACGACCAGATGTCAGTGTAGATGTAGTACTACGATATTTACGATTAAAGGGTGAATTACCTGAAGCCACTGACTCCTTTTACGTGGTTGACCGTAAAGATCTCTTTATCGGTTCGGTCTCATTAGCCTCCATAGTTACCGCAAAATCTGAAACGATTATTGCTCATCTTATTAATTCTGAAATAGAGGCTGTCACAGTTGATATGGAAGACACCGACGTTGCACAATTATTCGAACGTCATGATTGGTTGTCTGCCCCTGTTATCGACGCTCAGGGCCATTTATTAGGTCGTATCACTATAGACGATGTAATCGATATTATCCGTGAAGATGCCGAGCATTCCATGATGAGTATGGCTGGTTTAGGCGATGAAGCAGATACCTTTGCTCCTGTCATTAAAAGTACTCAACAACGTTCAATCTGGTTGGGTGTAAATTTAGTTACTGCGCTGATAGCCGTGGCTGTTACCAGCATGTTTGACGGCATAATAAGCCAACTTACCATATTGGCGATCCTGAATTCATTAGTTCCCAGTATGGGCGGTGTCGCTGGAAACCAAACACTAACATTAGTTATAAGAGGCATGGCATTAGGACACGTTGGCGATAGCAACTCCAGAGCATTATTGAATAAAGAACTCGCCGTCGGATTTTTCAACGGAATTATCTGGGCTTTACTTATTGCAACCGTAGTAGCAATTTGGAAACAAGATTTTATGCTCGGCGGCGTTATTGCTTTTGCCATGTTAATGAATATGACTGCCGCAGGTATCGCTGGAGTGTCAATCCCCTTATTATTGAAACGGATGAATATTGACCCTGCACTTGCAGGTAGCGTTATCCTGACAACCATTACTGACGTAGTGGGTATATTTGCCTTTCTTGGTACTGCTACTCTCTTGTTAGGTCAATAATTTTACTTAACCTGAATTCGGGATAATGCATACTTGATAGTCATATAAAATCAATATGTTAATAGATGAAAAGAATGTAATCCATACTATTCAGATATTTGATACTCAATCAATACTTCATTTATTTCGATTATCAAAGTAAAACACTGTCCATCGGGTTAGCCAACGGCGTAACCCACACACTTTGTAGAGCACAACTATCTGATAATACCCATAAAACCTGGTGTTTTGATGGGTTACGGCTTCGGCTAACCCATCCTACGCGCCAAAACCCTTATGCGGCAAATAAATAATGACAAAACAATGAGTTGCTGGCGCAGTAACATTTTACGAGGACATTGACAATACGAATTGTATTACTAATTTCCAGACACTTGCATTGAATCAATTAATAGTGAGCCCGTAAAAATACTGCCACGTTTATCAATATCACTTCCTACAGCGACTAAACCTTTAAAAATGTCCTTCAAATTACCTGATATAGTTACTTCTGAAACAGGAAAAGCTATTTTTCCATTTTCAACCCAAAAGCCCGCAGCTCCGCGTGAATAATCACCATTAACAACATTCACACCTTGCCCCATAAGTTCGGTAACCAAAAAGCCGGTTCCCAATTTTGTTAACATCGCATCGAAATCACCACCGTCAGCATCACCACTAGCCGAAACTAACCAGTTATGTATTCCGCCTGCGTGTCCGGTTGTAGTAAGCCCTAACTTTCGGGCTGAATAACTGGTCAATAAATATGTTTCTAAATCTCCATTGGCAACTATTGTGCGATCTTGAGTGATAACACCTTCACTATCGAATGCACTACTTGCTAACGCTTTTGCAATATGTGGTCGTTCGTTAATTGTAAGAAATTCAGGAAATACTTTTTTACCCAATGCATCTAATAAAAATGATGATTTACGGTACAGATTGCCACCGCTAATAGCAGAAATAAAATGTCCAAACACTGTATTAGCAATATCTGCACGAAACATCACCGGTACTTTTTTCGTCTGAATTTTTTGAGCATTCAATCGGGAAAGCACTTCTTTTGAAGCTTGCTGACCAATAAATTCAGCATCATCTAAACCATCAAACTCTCTACTAACCGTGTAGGCATAATCACGTTGCATATCATCGCCTTCACTGGCTATCATCACACAGCTTAAGCTGTGTCTGGAACTAGGATAACCCACCAATTGACCATTACTATTACCGTAAACTTTAAATCCTTCAAAAGTCGCTAATGTTGCGCCGTCGGAATTTGTGATCCTCTTATCGAATGACATCGCACTGTCTTCGCATTGCTTTGCCATTTCAATCGCTTGCTCGGTTGACAATTTTTTAGGATGGAATAAATCAAGATCTATTGGATTCATTGCCAATAATTCTTTATCGGCTAATCCAGAGCACTCATCAACAGAAGTATATTTGGCAATATTCACCGCAGCCTGAATGGTTTGGCTTAAAGCTTTTTCAGAAAGATCTGCTGTTGAAGCGCTGCCTTTACAACCATTTTTATATACGGTAATACCTAAAGCACCATCATTAGTAAATTCTACCGTTTCAACTTCCCCTAAACGAGTATCAACACTCAAGCCTTGTTGACGACTCATCGAAACTTCTGCATCGTCGGCGCCTAAAGATTTAGCTACGTCCAGTGCTTGGGCTACGCGAATTTTTACCTGCTCAAGTTGATTAATAATACTATCCGATTCTGTCATGATGGTTATTTATGCTCTCTTTATGCTGATACCATTTGGTACGGTTTTGTCAGTAATACCAATCACACAACTAGTGTAAATAATATATATAGACGATTAGAGTTATTTGCCTTACTGAGTTTAATGTATACTAGTGCTAATTCCCATTCTATATACATTAATACTGAACATTATGCCCCACTCTGCAAACGATATCGACGAATTAGATGAAGATTTAAAAAGTAAATCAGAAATAAAACGGGAAATGCTGCAATTGCAAAAATATGCACAAAAGCTCGTCGAAATGTCTAAACACCAGCGTAGTCGCTTACCTCTCACTGAAGAACTTAAAGCAGACATGATTTTAGCTGACAAAATTCAAAACAAACATGAAGCTTTACGACGTCACATCAGACACATGGCCAAAGTATTGCTGGAAACTGATCTTGAGCCTATAAATCACGCCATGGATGTTATGGCAAATAAACATCAACAGGAAACAGCAAAGTTTGTTCGTTTAGAACAACTACGCGATGAGCTGATTAACACCGGCAGCGAAGCCATTGAGGCTTTATTAGCTGAATATAACAAAATGGATAGACAACAACTTCGTCAATTAGTACGACAAGCCAGCAAAGAGAAAAAAGCTGAAAAACCAGGTAAATATTACCGTGATTTATTTAGTTATTTAAAAAAATTTACTCGCCAAACTTAGCTATAAATAAAAAGTAAGAATATAAAAACCTCACATTGTTTGAGGTTTTTATAGATTGTTTAAATTTTTTAGAATTAATCACATATGTTGTTAAACAGTGTAAATTAATAAATTATTGCGTACCACCAATGGTCATCTCATCAATTTTCAATGTAGGTTGGCCAACTCCTACAGGAATACTTTGACCATCTTTTCCACAAACACCGACTCCCATATCAAGGGATAAATCGTTACCGACCATGCTGACTTGTTTCATTGCTTGGGGCCCACTGCCAATAAGTGTCGCGCCCTTAATTGGCGAGGTGATCTCACCATCTTCAATTAAATAAGCTTCAGAGCTGGTAAAAACAAACTTTCCGGAGGTTATATCCACCTGTCCACCAGCAAAATTAGGCGCGTAAATACCTTTTTTCACAGATTTAATAATGTCTTTTGGATCAGACTCTCCTGCAAGCATATAAGTATTGGTCATTCTTGGCATAGGTAAATGCGCATATGACTCACGACGACCATTACCTGTAGATTTAAGGCCCATCAATGAAGCATTATGCTTATCTTGCATATAACCTTTTAAAATTCCGTTCTCAATCAAAATATTATATTGTCCAGGCGTTCCTTCATCATCAATATTGACCGAACCGCGACGATTTACCAGCGTACCATCATCAACAATAGTACAAAGCTGTGAAGTTACCTGTTGACCAATTTTTCCGGAAAAAGCTGAAGAGCCTTTCCGATTAAAATCACCTTCCAGACCATGCCCAACTGCTTCATGTAACAATACGCCAGGCCAACCACTGCCAAGTACAACAGGAAACATCCCGGCAGGAGCGTCAATAGCCACTAAATTAACTAATGCAATACGAACAGCTTCCTCGGCATATTTAAGAAATCTGGCCTGATCATTTTCAACTTCAAAGAAGTAACTATAATCAGTACGTGCACCACCACCTGAACTACCACGTTCACGTTCGCCGTTATCTTCAACCAATACCGAACAATTTAAACGCACTAATGGCCTTACATCCGTCGAATATGTTCCATCACTTGCTGCAACTAAAATAGTCTCGTATACACCTGATAAACTGACAATAACTTGTTTAACCCGTTTATCCTGCGCACGGGCATGAGTTTCCATTTCATGTAACAAGTTTATTTTATTCTCTTGAGATAAACTCGCTAATGGGTCAATGGCTTGATACTGCTTGCACACCGTTTGTCTATTAAACACCTTAATCTTGCCACTAACACCCGCATTAGCAATGCCCATCGCAGCATCTGCAGCTTTTTGTAAAGCAATAGGCGAGATATCATCAGAGTAAGCAAATCCGGTCTTTTCACCTGAAATAGCACGAACACCAACACCACGTTCAATATTGTATGAGCCTTCTTTAACAATGCCATCTTCTAACATCCATGACTCATGTCGACTGGCTTGAAAATATAGATCAGCAAAATCAACTTTGTGCAGAAACATACTATCAAGAGTTTTACTTAGTAAGGCTTCATCAATTTGGCTATCAGCCAAGAGCTCGCGCTCAACATTATTCATTAGACATCAACTTATTATTTTAAAAAATCGGTGGTAAATTTATTGTGCTTATTAATCGGCATACTGGTACGTACCCGATTAAGCTCTTCGTTAGAATATTGCGCACTAATCACCCCTTCCCCACTTTCAAGACAGCAAAGAATTTCTCCCCAAGGGCTTATAATTACGCTGTGACCCCAGGTTTCACGCCCATTGGCATGAATACCTTCTTGACCTGCTGCAATAATATAAACTTGATTTTCAATAGCTCTTGCTTGCAACAGCGTCTGCCAATGCGCCTTTCCTGTAACACGTGTAAAAGCACTGGGTACAGTTATAATATCGGCAGCTTGATTACGCAATTGGCGATAAAGTTCAGGAAATCTTAAATCATAACAAACAGACAAACCAACATTGCCTACTTCAGTTGGTAATACAACGACCTGCTCACCCGCTTTAGTATACAAAGATTCTCGATATTGTTTCTCATTATCTTTCACATCAACATCAAATAAATGAATTTTATTGTACTGACCTAAAACTTTACCATCAGGTGAAAATACGCAACAAGTATTTGTGAATTTATCTTCATCTTGAACCAGTAGTGGAATAGTACCTGCAACTAAGGTTACTCTATACTGCTTTGCAAGCGCTGATAAACCTTTTAATAACTCTTTGCTGTCTACCGTTTTTTCAGCTAACGTAAGTTGTTCTGCGTCTTTACTACCAAAAAACAAACAACACTCAGGCAACACAACCAAATGCTTTTCTTCACTTAACGATGTTTGCTCCAGAATAGTAAGCTGTCTGGAAATTGCCGCAAGGTTCTCTTTAATATCAGGCCCAGAGCATAATTGAATTGCCGATAACTTAATCATTCACACCACTTTTTATCATTAATAGTAACAATCATCCCTAGCAAAACTAACTATCGTCATTTAATTTATTTTTTAAAACATCACTGGGGGTTAAATTCTTTATTTTTTCCTGATTGGCAGGTTGCAGTTTTTTCTGTGAACTATCTACAATTTGTGGCGGAGTTGATTGTCCTACACGAATATCCTTGCTCTTACGATTAACTTCCCGAATATTAGGTGTTTTCACCGTCCCTGTCAGTTCAAAATTTACTTCGTAGACAACTTTGGAGGTGATCACCTCATTTAAAGCAACCCCAGCGAGAAAAGTCACCGGATTCAACGTTGCTATCCAAGCTAATGCCGGTAAGTTAGATGTTAGATTAGTTTTATAAGATAATCGGTAATCTAAAATACCTTTAGCGAGCTGAGTATTCCCTTTCATTAACAAATCGCCGGCCGAACCGTTTAATTTAATATTGTCAGAATACAAAATCCCATCAGTTAAATTAAAATCTGCGGTTATATCATTATAAAACATTCCATCAGCAAATATATCTCTAAAATCTAATTTTAATTTTCGTACTAAAGATTGCAAACTCAATACAGACAGTATTCTCGCACCGTCAGGAACATCGGCAAGGTAACCATCATCCAACTTAGTTGAGAGTTTACCGTTGAGATTAGCTAATGAGAAATTCTGTGGCCCACCAGACCAGCTAATATCAATATTTGATTTGGAGCCACTATCTTTAATGCCCGAAGAAAAACCCAGCTTTTCAATTTCATGCCCAATATCTTTAGTGGTTAATTTACCAATAACTTGTGTCTTTGAGATATCACTATTGTGGATCCAACTGCCATCAAGGGATAACTCTGTCTTTTCTCTTTTAGCGAATAGTCGTTTTAAGACAAGAACATCAGTTTCCTCCCGCACAATGTCAAATTCTAGCTTGCCTAAATCAAGGTTACTAAATTTGCAACTGTTACATTGAAAACGCACAGGTGGAATGTCACTGAAAATAGCATCATTCTCAATTCTTATTTTAACAAGCGCTGCTTTTAGCTTTTCAAGGTCAATTTCATCAGCAACATCTTCATTGGCTGTCTTTGCAATTTTATTTTCAGCTATTTTTTCTTTAGTCTTTGCAAAGTGAATAAAATCTGCGTTTACTTCAATTCCTTCCTCATGCCAGTCAGGATAAAATTTTATCTGGCTCCGAGCTTCTTTTGCATTAAGCTGTAATAGCCACCACCGTTCTTTGTCAAACAAATCAAATGAAACATCCGTTAAAGATTGACTGCCAATATCCAGCTTACCAATTGAGCCTCTTATACGCTCTGGCTTTACAACTAAACTATGACTGGTTATTTCAGGTTCATTTGTATTGGAATTTGTATTTGTGCTATCAATAATATCCTTAACAAATGGCTGCCATTGTAATAAGTTAGCTTGGGGCAAATTGGTCGTGATAAGAAATCCCTCCGTGGGTAACAACATTTGTTCGTCACCTAACACCAAGTGCGCCTTAGTGAATTGAGAAGTACCATGATCTAACATGCCATAGAAGCTTAACTGATTTCCCATACTCAAGTTAAAGGTTGATTGATTAAGTTGTCCCGAAATTTTTGCCAGCAAAGGTAAAGTTGACTGTTGTTTTTTAGTATAAGGTGCAGGGAAATTCAGCTCGGTTTGAGCAAGATCTGAACGAACATCAAAATCGTAGGAAAAACCACCATCATGAAACATATACAGCGATAAATCCCCTTGCCAATCAAAAGTACCTTTAACATATTTTTTCAATAACTCGGGAACATATTTGTGCCATTTATCATCCTGCCAATTTGCGTTTATGGTAATATCAGTACCATAATGATTTATTTCATCATTCGCTTTAACAGATACAACTAACGGTAAACCTTGCCAATGTAATGATAAATCTTCAACCTCTATAACATTATTATTAAAGCTTAGCTGACCATTAACCTGACTGAAATTCAACTGTGGTGATTCTAAAGATACGTTATTATTATTTAAATTAATAAAACCTTTTGCCACAGAACCATCTTTGGATTTTAGGGGTAAAGTAAGGTTGAACTCTCCTGAAATGTTCTTTGCAATAGCTATTTGAGTTAATGTTTTACCCACAGTATCAGCCAGAGGACTACTTAACATTAAATCCCTTACATGATCAGGATTTGTTTCATCTAACTCTACGTTTACGGTTAATACCTGATCACCTGATAATTCCAGAATTTGGGCTTCCACACCGTCAACACGCATGCCCGACAAATTGCCTTTTCTGCCATGTATCAACATACTGTTATTAGTAAAATTTAGATTAGCTGAAAAATCATTGATCGCGGGCCATTCTGAGGCGAATTTAAAAACAGCATCAGTAAGTTCAGCATCTACAGTAAAAATACCACTGTAGTCTTTAAAAGGGAATTTCCCTAAAGGTCCATGAAATAAAATCTGCGCCTGACTAAGTTCCCCCTTCACCAAAGCACCGTCAAGATAATTAACCAAATTTTCTCCCATCAACATATATGGGTAATAGTGATTAGCATTAACAACATTGAGATTTGAGACTGAGGCTAGTAATGACATTTGTACCAAATCATTTTCAGGAATTTTTACACCAATATCACCCGACAATGTTAGTTCATCAGAAATAATTGAGATACTAGTTGCGTCAAATCGCCACGGCCTTTCACTGAAATCTGCGCTAACAGTTGCAGATAACTGGTTGTAAGGCAACGCTTGTTTAAAATGCTGATCAAAATCTAAAGTGCCATCTTTCGCAGCAAGTTCAATTTGAAATTTATTATCCGAATAGATCAAACTGCCTGACACATTATCTAAACCTGGGATCCCTTGACTATATTGTGAATTAACATCAGAAAAAGTTGCGGAAAATTTACTGCCTTGATGATTTTTATAGAAATAAATATCTTTCACATCGCCATTTAGCGCAAGTTCAGCAACCATCTTGCTGTTAAATTCATCATTAGAAAATAGTGGAAACAGTTTTTTTAATCCAGATAAATCAAGGTAAGTAAGATAAGCAAATAATTCATCGCCATTTTTTCTGGCTTCTATACTTAATTCTTGCCATTTATCCTGATTAATTTTTAATTGAAGAGGTGTGGAACGTAAGGTTAATTGATTAGATTTATCTAAACCTCCAACAAAAAACTGCCCCTGATGCATACTGATACTTTGATTTTTATCTCCATTCTGCCAACTTATCTCGTTATCACCTAATACAACTTGTAAGCTCTTGGCCAAACCATCTTCAATGCTTAACCAGGCATCGAAATTAATAGTTGAGTGTGTAATTTCTTTTTCAATTACAAATACTTCATCTAACCAAGGTGTAATATTAAGTTCATTGCCCTGCAGATATATCTGCCCATTCATATTCTGGCTATTAGAGCCTTCAATATCAATCAGCAATTTCAAGTTATTTGAAGATAAACCATCAACAATTACATCACCCGTTGCAAGATGGCGGTTCTCTTTATTATTCCAATTTAACTGACTAATTAAAAAGGTATGCTCTTCTAGTTCGGTTCGATAAATAACCTGACTATTACTTAATGAAAATTGACTGATACGTTTGAGAAATAATTCACTGAAATTACTAAGCAATGATGCTTCTATAGCTAATTTGCTATTGTCAGTTCTATCTGATTCATCAACATATTGATCTAGATAAACTTTAGCTCCGTCTAAATTAAGATCATAAGAAATTATTTCCCAGGCAGCTAAACTAGCCCAGAAATCAATACTTATTGCAATTTTTCTAATATAGACTTCTGCAAGTTCCGTTTGCAATAAATTAACATTTTCAACAATTAAAGTCGGGCCGTAGCGCTGCCACTCCATATTTAATGAACCAATAATAATATTACTGTTATAACTGGTGTTTATATAATCTTGGAAACTTTGACGATACTGATGGGCATAAGGTATGAATAAACGTAACGAACTAATGAGCACAGCAAAAACCACCAGCAATATTGCCAGAATTTTATACAGTTTATTTAACCACTTATTAAATACTCTTGAAATACTCATGAAACTTCATTTAACACCAATTAAATTTATTTTAGCAGCTCAAACATTATAAATTGTTCAAGAGCCATACCTTCCGATTAATACCAATTGTACTAAGTAAGTGAGCACCCTCGATGGTCTAAATTTCCAATAGCTGCGTTGCCGACATGGATGTCGGTACTTAGGTTTTGTCTGGAACTAAAAACCTGTGCCGACATGGCAGCTCTTAGGTTTTGTCTGGAACTAAAAACTTGTGCTCTTGAAAATTTATCCTCTTCGGTCCCTGACCACTAACTTAATACAATTGGTATAACTAACTATCAATATACAATAGCAAATATGAACAGAACCTTAATATTCTTATATCCAGACAATTTATATATCAGTTTTAACCTACCTTGTACGTATAAAATAACTTACATCATTACTACGTCAAACTGCTCTTGATTATACATAGTTTCTGTTTGTATCTTAATTTGCTTACCAATAAACACCTCTAACTCAGCCAGGTTATGATATTCATCGTTTATTAAAGATTCACTTACCGCAGACGATGCATAAACAATAAATTTATCCGCATCATGCGCTCTATTGACCCGAACTATTTCTCTTAAAATTTCAAAGCATACCGTTTCGACAGTTTTTAAATGCCCACGTCCCGAACAGACCGAACATTCACCACACAAAATATGTTCAAGACTTTCGCGCGTACGTTTTCGTGTCATTTCCACCAAACCAAGAGAGGAAAAACCGCTGATACTGAATTTTACATTATCTTTTGAAAGAGCGACTTCAAGACTATGCAGTACCCGCTTTTTATGATCATCAATAGTCATATCAATGAAATCAATGATAATAATACCACCAAGATTTCTTAAGCGTAATTGCCTGGCAATCGCAATTGTTGCTTCAATATTAGTATTAAAAATAGTCTCTTCAAGGTTTCTATGGCCAACAAAAGCACCAGTGTTAATATCAACAGTTGTCATCGCTTCTGTTTGGTCGATAATCAAAGATCCACCTGATTTTAAGTCAATTTTCCTATGAAGCGCTTTTTGAATTTCATTTTCAACATCAAACAAATCAAATATCGGTCGCTCACCGGGATAATATTCTAAGACAGGAGTAACCTCTGGAACAAACTCTTGAGTAAACTCAGCCAGTTGGTCAAAAGATAATTTTGAATCAATTCGAATACGTTCCAATGCCTCACCGACAAAGTCTCTCAGCACTCTAAAAGCTAAAGGTAAATCATGATAAATGGCAAACTTTGTTTGTTTACGCTGCTTTCTCTCAACAACCTTGTGCCAAACTCTGCGTAAAAACTCAGCATCATGTTTCAATTCTTTTTCACAAGCACCTTCAGCAGCAGTGCGAACAATAAAACCATGTTGTTCATCACAATAAGGTGTCACTATGTTTTTTAGTCTATTTCGTTCATTAACATCTTCAATTCTTTGTGAGATCCCCGCATGACTTGCATTCGGCATTAACACTAAATAACGTGAAGCAATGGTTATATCTGTGGTTAAACGTGCCCCCTTACTTCCCAGAGGATCTTTAACCACCTGAACCATAATATATTGGCCTTCATGAACTAAAGTTCGAATATCTGGAACCTGTTCTCCATTACCATGATTAGAAGTATGGTTTGAAGTCTGGCTAGAGGTCTGGTTAGGTTTTGTTTCTAACGCAGACCCAACTTCTGTTT
The DNA here is from genome assembly GCA_013216015.1 of Alteromonadaceae bacterium. Classification (GTDB taxonomy): domain Bacteria; phylum Pseudomonadota; class Gammaproteobacteria; order Enterobacterales; family Alteromonadaceae; genus JABSOI01. The sequence goes on from JABSOI010000012.1 coordinate 40,872, forward strand.
CATTTTGATTCTTATTCTGGTTAAGTATTAATTTAAAATTTATATCGGAAGCATGCAAAAAAGCGGCTTTATCTAAATTAATATCAACAAAAGCAGCTTGCATCCCGGGTAAAACACGGATCACTTTTCCTAAATATATATTTCCAACCAGGCCTCGTCGAGCCTCTCTTTCAACGTGAACTTCTTGAAGAACACCATTTTCAATCAAAGCAACTCGAGTTTCACTCGGCGTTACATTGATCAACAATTCACCACTCATTTTAAATTCTCTCTGAATTGCGCATTACTTTGAATGACAGTTGGCATATCAAATTCAGCTAATAAATTTGCTGTTTCATATAACGGTAGTCCAACTACCGCAGAATAACTACCTTGAATATGTTTCACAAATTGTCCGCCGATACCTTGAATACCATATGCGCCAGCTTTATCTTGTGGTTCACCTGTTTGCCAATAACGCTCAATTTCAATATGTGTTAACGGTTTAAAATAAACATCCGTTACAATCACCCGGCTAATAATTTTATCTGAAACACCAACCGCTATGCTGGTAAAAACCTGATGTTTACGATCTGAAAGCAGATCTAACATTGCTAAACAGTCTGCCTTATTTTCTGGCTTTCCCAAGATTTGTTGTTTGTAAACCACGCTGGTATCAGCACCAAGAACCACAGCGCTCTTTTGGTTTAGGTTTTGACTTAACGACTGAAGCTTCAGCACATGTTGAACTTTTTCTCTTGCCAGACGTTCAACATAAACCTCTGGCAACTCGTTTTCATGCACAGATTCGTCGAGATCAGCCCCCTGACAAGAAAATTGATATCCTAATTGCGAAAGTAGTTCCCGTCTTCGGGGCGATTGGGACGCGAGAATTAATTGTTTACACATTATTTTTTATTTTCATTATAAAAACTTTTTTTGAATAAATCAGCGGAAAAACATCAGCTGATTTTAAAATGTCTGCGTACTTTACGCAGCAATAAAAATATCCACGGCCACAAAATAACAGTGGTAAGCACGGGATAAAGATAACTGGGTAAAAATATCGCGTCGGTTAAAAAACGTTGGAACCAAAAAACTAACAAATGGTATAACGCCGCCAGTACACCGATAATAAGCGCTTGTTGCCATACTGAAAAATTTCTAATTTTTTGATGGTTATCAGCAATAATAAAAACAGCCAACGCCATCGAAGCGGCGTGAATACCTAAAATGGAACCTAACAAAACATCAAGTAAAAACCCCATAACCCAGGCAGTGATCACATTTACTCTATTTGGCAAGGCCAGTGACCAGTACATTAATACCACCAAAACCCAATCAGGGCGGAACGTATCTATACTTAACGGCATGGGCATAATACTCGCCATCAAAGCGAGTAATAACGTAAACAAAATCATGATGCCATTATGTCCTAGCATTAATGACTTCCTTTTGTTGAAACTTTAGACTTTAGCTTCGTGTTTGGTCGCGAATTAGGCTTGTTAGAAAATACTGATGCAGCTTGTTCTGGCCATAAAAGTAATAAATAGCGTAAACGGTCTATTTGAGCAACTGGCTGACTAAAAACACGAGAAAAGGGTTTTGATTCATCTTTAACAACAAGAGTAACTTTTGCGACAGGATAACCTTCAGGATATTTTTCCCCTAAACCGGATGTCACCAGTAAATCCCCTACTTTTACATCTATACTGTGAGGCACATGATTATGAAGCAAACGATCAATTCTTCCGGAGCCTGTAGCTATTAAACGAATGCCATTACGTCTGATTCGAACAGGAACAGCATGAGATAAATCAGCGATCAGAATAACACGACTGGTCGTTGTACCCACATGCAAAACTTGTCCGACAATACCCTGATCATCCAACACAGGCTGGCCTTCATAAATACCATCATTCGCGCCCCTGTTTATAACCACCTGATGTGTATAAGGATCACTATCAACCGACAATGTTTCAGCAAACATTTTCCTGACATCGGCCCGTAATGGAGAAGCCAACAAAGAACGGAGACGATCATTTTCCTGTTTTATGATATTAAATTGCATTATCTGTTGTTGATAGAATAATTCTTTTCTCTTATATTGCTGGTTTTCAGCCATTAACGTTTTTCGGGAAACTAAGTTTTCTGCTGCCCAAATCATTGATTGCTTAGGAGCATTCGCCAAATACTGCAACGGGCTTACTAACGACTGCAAATATCCGCGAACACGGTCAAAACTGGCCATTTTATGATCGAAAAAAATAAGCAACGCAGAACAAAACAGCACCAAAATGAGTCGGTGCTGTGCGGAAGGGCCATGTTTGAAAATTGGGGTCATAAAAACCTATTCAGCAAAACCTGTAACTATTCAGATGACGTAATTATTACAAGTGCAAAAAGCGAAAGTACAATACTGAAAGACTGGATCAATCACTTTCAACCCAGTTTTGTGCACAAAAAATCTGTAAAATAAACGTGAAGCTTAATACTTGCTTATTCGTAAGAAAACAAATCGCCGCCATGCATATCAATCATTTCTAACGCTTTACCGCCACCACGAGCAACACAAGTTAAAGGATCGTCGGCAATTACAACAGGAATACCTGTTTCTTCCATTAATAAACGATCAAGTTCTTTTAACAAAGCACCACCACCGGTTAATACCATACCCCGTTCAGAAATATCTGAAGCCAATTCTGGTGGTGACTGCTCTAAAGCAACCATTATAGCACTGACAATACCTGTTAACGGTTCTTGTAATGCTTCTAAAATTTCATTGCTGTTCAGCGTAAAACTACGGGGAACACCTTCAGCAAGATTACGACCACGTACTTCAATTTCGATAACTTCTTCTGCCGGATAAGCTGAGCCAATTTCATGTTTAATACGTTCGGCGGTAGCTTCACCAATTAAGCTACCAAAATTACGTCTAACGTAATTAATTATTGCCTCATCAAACTTATCGCCGCCAATTCTGACCGATGAAGAATAAACCACTCCATTTAAGGAAATAATACCAACTTCAGTAGTACCACCACCAATATCCACTACCATTGAGCCAGTGGCTTCAGATACCGGCATTCCCGCTCCAATTGCAGCAGCCATTGGTTCGTCAATTAAGTAAACTTCGCGAGCTCCTGCACCCATAGCCGATTCACGAATAGCACGACGTTCAACTTGTGTAGAACCACAAGGTACACAAACCAATACACGGGGGCTAGGACGTAAAAAGTTATTGCTATGCACTTGTTTAATAAAGTGCTGTAACATTTTTTCAGTGACGAAAAAGTTTGCAATAACACCATCTTTCATTGGACGAATTGCTTCAATATTACCAGGTGTCCGACCCAACATAGCTTTCGCTGCCGTGCCTACTGCAGCGACACTTTTTGAACCGCCAACACGGTCTTGACGAATAGCTACTACAGAAGGTTCGTTCAACACGATACCTTGGTCTTTAACATAAATAAGTGTATTTGCCGTACCCAAATCGATTGATAAATCGTTGGAAAACATGCCGCGTAATTTTTTAAACATAAAGTCGTAATGTCCTTTGAACTATGCCAGTTTTATTGCCAGTGTTAATGCCAGTATTTTTGTCATTTTAATAAATTTTATTTGATCGACTAATCATACCTCAGACTCTGTGCTATGTGTTGTATGTTTTGTAAAAAAACGCCTCAAATGTGGGGTTTTTACAGTCAAAGAGGAAAAAGTTGAGGTTATCTTTAAGAAACAGCCAAAATTGAGCAGTTTTTTGTCAACGACCAAAAATTACAATAAAAATTAATTGCTCATTTCACGCCATTGGATGATTCGGTCGTTGCCACGATATATACCGAAAGTTGCAATTGCGTACGGGTTATCATCAAAAATAAAACTGTCAGAAAATTCATATTCACCATTCCAGTTATATCTTAACCAGGCAGGGGCTGCTGTATAAGTAATTTTTACTTGTCCTCTGCTTAAGGGATAAACATTTGGCTTATTCATCAGTATTTCCGCTTCTCCTTCAGAAAAAATGCCACTACCCGAGCTTGATGTAACTGAGGAATTAAAAGATTCACTTTCTAACGTGTAATTTTCACTATCATCAAAATTGTAAGCAGTGCAACTATCTTCTGCATTGATAATAAACTCACTGCCATTCCAATATTCAATTTTCATCGGCATTATCAAATCAGATGTTTCCGGACCAAAACCGTTTTCTATAACCCAACGACCAAAACGAAGTGTTTTTCCTGCTGGTTTAACTATAATGCCCGAAGATAAATCTAAATCCGCATTAACATAATCTGAGTCTTCAATCTTTGTTATTGCTATAGAATAATTCCGCTTAAATGGTCCAATTTTTGAGTTAGCATTTCTAATGTAGGAAAAAGTATCTAAACCAAATTCATACTTCATAACTCCTTTGATTTCATCTCCATTAATATCAGTTTCTACATAAAGATTCGCTAATGCTTTTGTACTTGATACTTGCATAAAGGGCGCATCGTCTATGCCATTATCCGTTATATCCAGCCCATTTACACTTTCATCCTCAGTGCCATAATTTAACTCAACATCCCCGACTGTTAGTTTTTGATAATCGGCTTCTGTATAATTTTCAGTAATATTTCCAAATAAGTTCTTTGCAGTTATCGTTATTTGTGGCACTAAATTGCTGTCATAGGTAAATGATTGGCCTATATAGGTAAAATCAGTACTTCCAAGAACACAGGTATCTTGAAAAGCAGAACTATTTATACTGACATCAAAATGATCAGGAATAAAACGACCGATATTTATCCTTTGTCCAGAGACACCCTGCCCGCTTTCCATAAAATCACTGATCTGGCCATTAATTTCTAAAATGCCCACCTCACTCCAACTTTGCTTATCAATGATTAAGATACCATTTTGAAAATCAGCTAATTTAACCTCTTTAGTAGACAGATCACCTTTGGAGTTACTGTCATTTAAAGTATCTGGTGACAGACTGATAATCTCATCGTCAGCTGAAAAAATATCTGAGATATTAAGCGTTACACCATTATCATTTAATTGAGAAAAATCATCGGGAATACCATCATTATCTTGATCATCTGTTGATTGCCATAAAACACTACGCAAAGTCATTTCAAAATTATCACCAGCCCTTTTGTACGCAGAATCAATGCCAGAGTCCGCGTTTGGGTCTCCTTCAACTTGTATATCAAAACCAAAAGGCCGCACCACAAACGAGCTGATCCCTCCAATAATTTGATCCCCACTCCCCGCTAATTCACCAACACCAGATTCATCTTTAGCATTAAAACTAACTTTCCCCACATCGTTGTAGGTAACAGGTAACGTGGCAACACCATTACTAAAAATAATATCTTGTGCAACAGCTGAGCTTTCATCATTTTTAATATCAATGTTGTTAACTTTAATTTGGGTTGTACTCATGGCAGGAGAAATAAATTCAGACCAGAACTTAATGCTTTTTTCTCCATCATATTCTTCAATAACACCACACTCACTACTTGTCGGGCTTTGACCTGCAGCTGTAAAAGTAACATCAAAAGGTTTACCGGCGATTTGAGTACCAATAGGCGATGGACTGAAAACAAAACCAAATGGACTATAAGTAATATATCCTTCGGTATTTTCATCAACAAAACCATTTTCTTCTGCTGAAATATCTAATGTTTCCTGATGGGTATTTGACAAGGTTAATACCGCTACTCCCGCATCCGCCGGATTAAAAGTATAACTTGCAGCGCCATCATCACTGGTAGAGTCGGTCAAGCTGCCATTCGAACTTCCTTTAGCCCAAGTTCCATTGTCAGTGCTCGTAGTTAAGTTAATCGTACCAACATAATCACTCACCAAATAATTTTTAGCATCTTCTGCTCTGACAGTGATATTTTCAGGAAAACAATTTATACCAGTACCATCATGAATAATTCTAAAATGATCAAGGCTACAACTTTTATTGGCAAAAATAGACACTGAAGAAAGTTTAACGTACTCATTATCCTCATACCAATGGGTATATCCATCTGTTATTTGGAGCCTGATACGGGTATTGCTGGACAAATACGGGCTGATATCAAAACTGAAAGTCCCGTTATGATCATCTGAAAAACTATTTAAAACCTCGTAACTGGCACCGCCATCTTTCGATAATTTCAAAGCAAAAACATCTTCAGGCTCTAAAGAACCAGAAGTACTAAGCTCTAATTGCACAAAGGCAGAGCTATAATTGAGTAAATTGACTTCCCGCTCAATACCGTACAACGGCGCTTCTCCAATCACCCGCCTTTCGAACAATATTTCCCCCGCATGAATATAAATATGGCCGAGAACAGGTGAACCTTCATCTTCAATTTCAAGCCAGTTACTCGCCCATGAACCGGTACCGTCATTATTGCTATAAGAACTCGAATTAAAATTATCGATAAAAGTAGCACCACATAAAGCACTGCAAGGACGTGTTTCATTCATCACTGAATTAACTTGTGACTGATTGAGAAAAGTCTCATAAATTCGTACTTCGTCAATGTATCCATCAAAAAATCGTTCATTAGGATTTAGGTCCTGGCCAATTTGCAGAGGATCGTTATTTGTATATAAACGGCCTGTTGCATTTGACCTACCTCTCTCAATGCCATCAACATAAATAACCTGTGCACCACTTGTGAAGGTAATTGCAATATGATACCACCGTCCAGGGGTGATATTGGCACCTGAAGTTGTTAATTCCCCCCAATCCCACCACCACAATATTTCACCATTGCTATTAAGATGAAACTCATAATTTTCATCTTTAGAAAGAATTGTTTTATATTCGATGTCAGAAATAACATTCGTGTTTATCCAGACACTAACGGTTAAATTATCAGTAATATCTAATAAAGAATCATTGGTGGATGTATCATCTAACTTAATAAAGCCAATATTATTATTAAAAATACCATATCCACATGTACCAGGATCACCAGCTATAGCAGGATAATTATTTTGAATAAAGGCGCTTTGGGTGGATAAATGCAAACCATTGCCGGAAAAATCCAAAACCTCCTCATTATTATCATTTAGAAATAATTCATCAAAACGCCATTCACTGATTAATACTGGCTGAGTACACATCCCATTAAAAATTGCATCATCAATATAATTTTGTTTGAAATTAATCGTGCCATCTGCAGTGGCTGAAGAGACTAGTGCGGTAACTGAGCCATTAATCGTTACGCCACCATTAATGTCAGCCATGCCTTTTACATAAATAATGGCATTAATTACCGTCTCAGCTCCTGTAATAATTAGATCTGAATTGATAACAATAATTAATTCTTCAGGCTTACCAAACTCATTAATTTTAACGTTATTCCAACTAATGTCTTCTTTGAAAAAAATTCTGGAGGTAGTTTCAACACTTTCAATAGATTCCAGAGACACTGCATCGCCGTCAGCCAATAACGATCCTGAGTATAAATTATCACCCCGGACTAATTCAGTATCATCCACTAAGTAATCTGTGGAATCATTTATCGGTAAATTAATTAACATATTACCGGTTTTAATATGTTCACCTTGAATAGCTTCCGGAAAAATAGCACTGCAACTGACCAGACAATTACTTGAAGTGAAATTCATTTGACAAGTCGAACCGCCACTACCACCACTTTGACAAACCAAGTTATTTTCGGGAGTAATGCTTGAATTAGCAACAGACAAGGTGATAGTGCCTTCGTTGATATGATAAAAATCAACACTCGTGGAGCCCGTAAAATCTTCAATACTATGGGTTACGCCATCAACTTGAAAATCCAGATCTACCGCACTCGTTGTCAATGAAGAACAATCTTCATTGGCACAAGCTATAATATCAACAGATTCTACAGCACAAGTAGCGCCCGCACCGTCATGAACAATTTCGAAATGATGAACTGACGTGATCTCAAGCATGACATAATCCACCAAAATCGAATTTGATTGATTCAATGAACGTTTATCATTTGAATGTAAAAAAATGGTGATTGAATTATTATTTTCTTCATCAATATAATCACCTGCATTGCTGGTAATAGTAAAAATTAAATCAACGACCTGATCAACATTGCCACTGTTGAGCATTAATTCATAAGCAGAGGTTGTATAATTCCAAATATAAAGGGTTACACCATCTTGTTTGGGAGAGTGCGAATTACTACCTGCTCCTCGCCAGTAAAATTCAATTTTGCTTACATCATTTTTATTTTCATCAATATGAACAACATAACGGTTCGCGGCATAACGTCCATTTTTACTAACGCTGTAAATTACAAAATCTTGATCAATACCGATAATATTACTGTATTCAGCAGCATTATATTCGGTCGATGGCATGGTATTGCTATCCGGCGGAATATAACTTTCTTCTAATTGACCATCGTAAGCGAAAATATTAGTACCAGGGATACGGTTACCAAATTCATAGGTAGTGACCGCAAAAACATTGTGCATTGACAGGATGTAAAACAACGCAACAAGATAAAATCTTAACCGCATTTACAAGCTCCTCGCTTGAACCTTTAAGGTGCGTGATGTTTTTTCTCCATTGATATCACATTGACCCGTGCTGGTGATTGTATAATACCTTGTTCCGTCAACCGCAAAACAGGAACAAACCAAAGTCGCTATACGACATCCTTTTAACCCTTTTATCCCTGACAAATCAGGAGCACCTGCAGAAGGATCATCTGTATCTTCAGGTGGACAAACTACCGCAGGAGAACCTAAAGGAAAAAGAGACTTTAACCGCCACTGCAAACCTGTTTGCGCTGCTGCATATGCACGAGTGCCTAAAACTTCATAGGCAAACGTTTCAGCACTGGAACTCATCATTCGCATTAAGCTTGCCCCAAGCAATGACATTACCACAATAATAAATATTGCCAGCACCAAAGAACTTCCTCGTTGAGAAGAGACTTTGATATAAGTTTTACCCTGTGGTTTATAATTGTTTAAATGAATAGTTTTATGGCACATTGGGTATTTGTACCTCATGACTGAAAGTAACCAATTCTAAATTACGTTCAAAAGTAAAAGAAAATATAACGGTGGAGTTTCGATTCAGTGTAGCTTCATCAACAGTAAATTCACTTGTAGATATATCGTCAGCCATTAAAACACCGTCACCAGCCCCAACATATCGAACTAGTTGCCGGCCTTCTACGCAAAACCTTACTGCATCATCAATAAAATAAAGGCGATTTGTGGGGGAGTCTTCCCTGAACAATACGTCATTCAAAAATGAGATGTCCCATTGTTTATCTCCCGCTCCGCTTTTTAATAAGCTGTTTAAGGTAAAAACTTTATCCGTTGAAAGGTATACGTCTTGTGGCCTTAAAGGATAAACAGCCACTTTATTGTCAGACCCTATCTGAATCACAGTAAAATCAGCTTCATTTCCAACCAGTTTAATTGTTTTTGCTGCTTCTTCAGGCGCTACCGGTATATCAAGATAAACAAAACTTGTAATAATAGGGGTGTATTCTAAACAATTGTTACCATCAACATATACAGTTCTGACACTATTGGGCAGTGCCGTGCGTAATTCTCTATTTAGCCTTTCTACAGCAAAACGTGCTGTGCCAATAATTTGATCCCTACTGGTGGCATCAACATAAATTTGAGTGCCGATATTCAAAACACCGCTAATACCAACAGATAGAATACCCAGCAGTACAATAGCAGTAACCAATTCAATTAAGGTAAAACCGGATGTTGATTTATTTCCTTTAACCGCTTTCATTAAAAATTAGCCTTATAACTGGCAAATGTTATTTCATAATCTTGTGCTGTAGTTACAGTAATGGTTATTAATTTAGCGGTTTTATTATCCCCGTTGCCATCATCAGCATAGCAAACACCATCATAATCGCCATCATTACATACAGTTACTGATACGCTAAAACCACGGTAAACCTCTGCCATACTGGTTCCAAGCTGATTTTCTATTGCTGTTAAATCATGATAATCATCAACATCATCAAATTGATCTCGATTCCCCACTCCTTCTTCTGCACCTAAATCAACTTCAGGCGTACAAGAAGTTGATAGCTCTCCACAACGCACTTCACCCCCAGCCATATCTGAATTTTCATCAAACGCTTTTGCTAAAATTTCATTCAGCATTGCCTGACCAAGTTCTGCGGCGCGTATTTGGTGTATTTGCTCAGCACTTTGCCTAGCTGCAGGAAGAATAATAGTGGAGATAATAGAAAATGACAGCGCGAGTACTATTATGCCAATGACAAGTTCTATCAAGGTGAAACCTGAATGGCGTTTTTGGTTTAGTATTGGCTTACGTTTTGGCTTAAATTCTTGTTTAGGTTCTAGTTTAAGTTTTTGTTTAAATTCTTGTTTAAATTCTTGTTTAAGAAAACGAGTGCTAATTTGCATGAATATAGCCCTCAGATTCTATTTTAACAATTACATCACTACTGCCCTCAAGAGTGATAGTCACGCCAGTATCACAAGTAACGCAAACAGGCCGACCCATTTGGTCAAATTTAAAAGTGATGACCCCTGTTAGTTTAAAGACCACGTTATGATCAGGCTCAATCTTGACTTCATCCCCACCGGAACAATAAGACAATAATAATATTTCCTGTTGAATTTCAATATTATGGCAATTATCAAAACTGCCTGCTGTTTGTTGCATTGCTCTGTATTGAATGGCGCGTAACTTGGTAATGACTTGTGCTTGATAAGTGTATTCTTCAAATCCCTCTGAAGTGAGAAATTTGGGTGTAACGGTAACTGCTAAAATACCAATGAGCATAATAACCAAAATAAGTTCTATCAACGTAAAACCACGGCTTAATGCTATGGGCTCAGCATGGCCTTTTAGTAATAAACTTGGGTTATACTTCGAATGAATACTCAAAATAGCTTACCTGTTCAGTTTAGTGGTTTCGTTCTTTAACTCAAATAAAATCAAATAAAAATCAAATCTAAAATCAGCTCAACAAATCAGAGCAATATTTCTGATTAATTACCTAGTGTTCATCCTGAAACGGGGTCGTAGCAAGGGCGATCCAATGGTGATCAGATTGTGCCAGTGGAACGTCCTCAGTAAACATCCGTTTCTGGATGAATACTATCTGTCATGCTATCGCTTTATTTGTGTCAGGTCTAATGCTTTACCCGAAAATTTACCAATCTATTCAATTAAACGTTAAAACAAACTAAGCTATTGTAAATAAAATGAATCGGCTTTAATCTTTCACCTATAGTTTCCCTTATAGATTCGGCCATTTTGTTGCTTTTTCCTTACTTTCGCTTTTTCTTAACCGTTTATTTTTTACTCGGCATGCATTTCCTCATGGAAACCCCCGGAGGTTATGGTCTGGCATTTTCCTTTAATGTTATCGCTTGGATTACTACAGTAATTCTTATAAGCCTAGGCATGTGGCAAATAACACTTAAGCAAAAACTTCATTTTAGTCAATTAAGCATCATCTGTTTTATTGGAACTTGTTTCTTATTTATTCCCATGTTTTATTCCTTTGAATTCACCGATCACGCTATTCCACGACTGCTGGCCGTTGTAGCAGGACTGTTGTTGTTACTCAGCTTTTATCAATTTCAACTTTCGAAACAAAAAGCGGTCAATTTATTATGGCTTATTTTAATTGGTGTTGCTGTTGAGATAAGTGTTGGCCTGATACAATTTTTTTTACTGGACAAAGGCGACTGGGGAGGATTTGATCCACACAAAAATCGAGTTCATGGCATTTTTTTACAGCCTAATGTCATGGCAAGTTTTATGGCAACAGGTATCGCGTTATCGTTATATCTGTCTTCTTTACTGCAAGAAAGCTTAATTAAAAAAGCCTTAATAAAAAACAGCACAGATCAAACTACAGAAATCCGACCCAATTATCGATTAAAAATAAAACAGCTTTTTATTTATTATAACTTGTTCGGTGCTTGTTTTTTGCTGGTATTAATACAGTCGCGCACCGCTTATCTGGGTATGCTAATTTCCTTGTTGTTCTTATTTGCTTATCTGGCGAAAAAAGGCAAACGTCAGCTGTTTAAAAACCTTTTGGTGATCATAATTGCCATCAGCACCGCACTTTATGCTCAGCAAGAAAGCAGTAATCATGTACGTAGTCATAAAATTTATTCTGACACGGGCGTAAGATCAACTATCTATGAAGTTAGCAGTAAAATGATTATTGATAACCCCATCATCGGATACGGTTATGGTAATTTCGAACGAGCCTACCTTGATTATTACAATCAGCTAAAACTTAACGAACCACAAAGAAATCCAGCAATACTAAAATTAGGGCATCCACACAACGAAGTACTTTTCTGGGGAGTTGAAGGAGGTATTGCTGCAATGATTGGCTTAGCTTGCTTTGCTATTGCTTATATTAATACTTTACTCAAGCTACCAAGAAAAAAAGCATTTGCTTTATTGGGTCTTGTCACACCAATACTGTTACATAGTCAGACAGAATACCCGTTTTATCATTCAGTCAGTCATTGGATCATATTTTTAATGCTACTCTGGTATACCGATAAGCAAAGTGACAGTAAAAAGTATTCTGTCGTTATTAAGCCAACATTTCTATTAAGGTTTTTTGCAATATTTCTACCCGTAATATTTGTGCCGTTTTTTCTGACATCATTGCACACCGGATATTTAATAACCCAACATGAAAAAAATGGCTATAAAAGAATAGATTTGCTCACCGAAATTATAAACCCATTGCCTTGGCGTGAACGTTTAGAAAGTAATACTTATACTCATATTTTACTAGCAGGATTAAAAGACAAGAAGCCCGAACAATTACAACTTTATGTAGATTGGGGATTAAAAAGAATCAAACATCAACCACGCATTATGCTTTATTCAAACATATTACTGTGTTTGAGAATATTAGGGAAAGATGTTGAATTTCAACAGTTACTTGTTGAAGCCAAACAAACTTTCCCTCTTAAACAAGGATGGGGGGAGCATTTTTTATCCCCCAAAAGCAATGAATAAGATTATCTAAGTGAATTTAATTCAATTGTGCGGTTAACGGCTTAATCTCTTAAGCTTAACAAGCTGAAATAAACTCTGCTTTATACACAACATTTAACACTCTTTAAGATCACCGATGCGAACTAGAGGTCTGCTATCCACATCAGCATCAGTAAGGTCATAAGTTACTCTACACTCAGTTTTATCTACCGCTGATACATGATAATAACTGCCTGCTCCTGAGAGAACAAGATCGTCTCCAAATTCAACCAGTTTACTAATTGAATCAGCATCAGGCCAACCATTCACAAAAGTAATACTAGCACCTGCAACACTAATAGTATCGTCGAGAACACCTACAACAAGGGCTTTCGCATGAGCCAAATCAATAGCGGAATCGAGTGCACCTTTAGCACCTTTTACCACTGAACTACGCGCATCACCAGTCAAATCAATAAATTTAGGTGCCGCTGTAGCAGCTAAAATACCTAAAATAACAATCACAACCACTAATTCAATCAATGTAAAACCTGATTGCATGTTATTATTTTGCTTAGTTAATCTTTTCATTCTTAAACTCCTTCGTTTTTTTATAATTTGCAAACTTTTTTCAGCATGTTAATAATTCATGCCTTTTAATTGAGCACTTGTTAGCTGATACTAATTATTTATATAAACAACGACCTCACTATTAGCGGGTTTATACACCAGGCTATTACCAACTTCAATATCACCTTCACTAGACGGGGCAACAAATGCGCCTGAGCCGCTATCTTTAGCTAAAGTTTCTTTTAAGTAATAATGACACTGTGATTCATCATCACTGCCTGATTTGCTGACATAATAGTCCATGGTATTGTCACCATTGAGAGTACCGATCAAGCTGGTGGCACCTGGTGGTTGCTGTAAGATATTATTCCAGATATCAACACAGTCCACTGCGTCTAAACCCGCCAAATTATCACCATTATCAGATAAACCCACCACGTATCCGGGACGTATATCTGTACTCTCAACAGTTAAAAATAAGATGTTGCCATCATAATCAACAACATTTTGACCACTGGCATTTTTGGGACGACCTTCTGCTTCCCACTGGGCTCTGGCTAGCGATACTGCTGTAGCAAAACCACCCGCCATGCCTTCTATATTGGCTTGTTTAGCTTGATCGGTTAAATCAAGAAATTTAGGAATAGCCGTTACCGCTAAAAAACCTAAAATGACAACGACAATCACCAGCTCGATGAGTGTAAAACCCGACTGTTTTTTCATCACAACCCCATTAATCATTTTTTATTTTAATTAAAAACATCATCTAGTATAACATCTGTTTAATTCTAACAAGCATCTATCTGACAAGTCACTAAATTACTTATACAAATAGTTTATAAATCTTGTTCAATATGCTTTTATTTTACCATTTTGTGAAAAATATTCAAAAAACTCACCTGACGGTATACTAAAACGACACATACTATAGCCTTGATTATCCGCGGGGTTTGATGATTGATTGAGTTTTATTTCAACCGCAGATACTGGTGATCTCATAAACTCCATTTCTGTATCCATCACATATTGCCAAATTTTTTCACAACGAACACCCGTATCATTTTCAACATCAATCCAGCCTTTGTTATTCACAGGGACTTTAATTGAAATAATTTCATTACCGTCATCATCATTTGCGTTCAAATTGCTTGACGATACTTCTATCAAATCTGGCTTACCATCCATTAACCATTGAGCATGCACTAAGGTAAGTTTTGTAATAAAAACATTGGCTATAGCATCAAAACCAACTTTTGTTATTGAATCCTGCTGCTTAAAGAAATGATAAATAAAAGTCGACATCAATAGTGCAAACACAGCAATCACAACAACATTCTCACCAAGAGATGTTTCTTTTTTATCAGAGACCAATTGCCGAGCCATATTATGCCTCTATCCTTAACATTATCGCTTACCTTGGAACGCTAACATCATATCCCACTTAAGATGGAAAAACGTGAGAATTCTTAAAAAAATAAAATATTGATTCAACATTATCGGTTACCTTGGAACGCTGACATCATATCCCACATAGGTGTGAAGATACCTAAAGCAAGAATTAGCACCATACTCGCTACAATAATAATCATTATTGGCTCTATACGTGCGGTTAACATGCCTAATTCATAATCTACCTCACGTTCATAATAATCGCCAACTTCTTCAAGCAATTCATCAACACGTCCTGTTTCTTCACCAACAGCAATCATTTGCAATACTAACGGAGTAAATAAAGTACTGGATACTGCTGAACGCAACAAACTCTCTCCGCTTTCTATTGAACCGCGCATCGCTAAAATTTTCCCTCGCATATAGCTATTATCAACAGCATCAGCAACTAAAGACAAGCCATTGGTCATAGGCACCCCCGCTCTTAGTACAATGGCAAAACTATGCGAAAAACGTGATAAAATTGACCTTTCGATAATACTGCCAACAATAGGTAATTTGGTTTTCAACCTATCCCACCAATACCGCCCTTTCTTTGTTCTTACATAGTGTTTTATACCAAAAAAGAAAACAATACATGCCACTATCATTTGCGGCCAATAATTAAGAAAAAATTCAGAGCTGGAAATCAATAGCTTGGTCGCCCAGGGTAAATCTGAACCTAACCTGGCAAACATATTCGCAAAAGTAGGAATAACGAAAATATTCAATATCACCATAGCCATAACAATAGCAATAAGCACAAAAGTCGGATAACGAATAGCGGTTTTTATTCGTTTACGGGTTTCTTGTTCACGTTCAAAATAGCTGGCTAATTTAGCAAAAGACTGATCAAGCTGGCCTGTGTTTTCACCTACATGAATTAAAGAAACAAACAAAGGTGGGAACAATTTTTTATGTTGATGAAAAGCCGTTGAAAGTGGAAAACCACTTTCAAGCTGATTCGCTATATCTTTTAACGCTTTGCTTAAACGAACTGAAGTCGTTGACTCTGACATGCCGTTAACGGCTCTGAGGATCGGCACACCAGAACGCATCAAGGCATACATCTGACGACAAAAAATAATTAAATCATCAAGTTTAATCCTATCAAAACCAAATATTTCTCTAATATCTTTACTTGCCAGGTCTGTCGATGGTCTGCCAGATTTATTCTCTTCAATTGAAACAGGAATAATATTCAGATCAGATAACTGCTCGGCAACAGCCGTGGCATTTGCCCCGTCTATTGAGCCTATAACTTTAGCACCTGTGGCATCTCGACCAATATAATTAAATGCAGCCATAATTACTCAACATAAATTCACTTAAATTCACATAAAAATTAATACCAATTCCATTTAGAAATACGAAGCAATTCTATGGAGATACATCAATAGTTTCGACTAATCGTAAGACTTCCTCAACACTAGTAATACCTTGTTGTGCATAATCAAAAGCAGCTACAGCTAATGGTTTATAACCCTTATTTTCCTTAGCTTTAACCGTAAATGCCTCCGCGTCATCACGCTTTAAAGCTGCCATCATGCCATCATTCATTTCTAACAATTCAAAGACACCAATACGACCTTTATAACCCGTATGCTGACAACTCTGACAACCCTGCCCCTGTTTAAATGTTGCCTTATCTGCTTTATCACCCATTAAATGGGCTAACCACATTTTCTCCTGGCTATCGGGTTGATAATCTTTGGCACAATTGTCACATACTCGCCTTACCAGCCTTTGAGCCACTATTGAACGTAATGAACTCCCGACTAAAAATCCGGCAGCGCCCATATCAAGCAAACGTAACGCACTGGTTATTGCATCATTAGTATGTAAAGTAGATAAAACCAGATGACCCGTTAACGCGCCTCGCAAGCCAATTTCAACGGTTTCTTGATCCCGCATTTCACCCACCATCAAAATATCGGGATCTTGACGTAGTGAGGTTCTTAAAACACTCGAAAAAGTTAGGCCAATTTTATTGTTAATTTGCACCTGATTAACCCGCGGTAAACGATATTCTACAGGATCTTCAACAGTAATTATTTTTTTACTGGCTTGGTTTAATTCACTTAACGCGGCATATAAAGTGGTCGTTTTACCACTACCCGTAGGACCGGTAACCAAAATCATACCATGGGGTCGTGTAATTTGATGACGTAACCTTTTAACTATATCTTCAGGCATACCCGTTTGTTCTAAAGATAACAAACCTGCCGATTGATCAAGTAAACGCATTACCACAGATTCACCAAACTGTATTGGCATGGTAGACATACGAACATCTATATTATGACCACTGATTTTTAAATTGAAACCACCATCTTGCGGTAACCGTTTTTCTGCAATGTCTAAACCTGCCATTAACTTCAAACGCAGGATCATCGCTGAAGCAATTTTATTTTCCTTTAGAATATTTTCCTGTAATACCCCGTCAATACGCTGTCGAATTCGCAACTGATGTTCGTCGGGTTCAATATGTATATCTGATGCACGCATTTGAACAGCGTCCTCAAAAACCGATTGTAATAATTTACCTACGGTTGCATCGCCCCCTTCTTCAGCAAAAGTTGCCGATAGGTCAAAGTCAGACGATTGATCGTATTCATCTTCTAACTGACTGGCGAAAGATTCAATATCGGCCGTGCGTCGATAAAGACTGTCAAAGGCTTCAAAAAGTTGCGACTCCATCACCACAGCGAATGCTAAACGTTTTGGTGCCAGCATTTGTTCCAGTTGATCTAAAGCACTTAAATCAGCCGGATCACTCATGCCAATAACAACACTCTCACCTTTATCTTCTATTACCAAAGCACGTAAGCGTCGAGCGTGAACCTCAGGTAACAAACCTGCTACTTCACTGGGAATAGGCCGCTGGCTAATATCTAAAAATGGCACGTCTAATTGTTGTGCTAAAAACTCAAGTAATTGACGTTCACCAATATGCCCCAGTTCAATAAGGGTATCACCTAATTTTCTTCCGGTACTTTTTTGATGATTAAGTGCCAGCATTAACTGTTCATTGGTAATAATATTTTCGTGTACCAACAGATCGCCCAGGCGCATTTTTAATTTAGGTGCTACCATCATTGTTCTCCCTGTTTACTACAATACTGTTTACTACAATACTGTTTACTACAATACTGTTTACTACAATACTGTTTACTTCAATACTGTTTACTACAATACTAATAACTACCATAGTTACCCGCCCAGTTCCTGCAAACGCTGCTGAGAAAACTCAACTGCACTAATAGATAAATCGCCCTTAATTAAAGCTGTTCGATAAGCAGGGATCGCTTGTTCAAATTGACTATTCCGATCAAATACAACCGCTAAACCTAACCACCATCGACCAACATCCGGTTGCATAACGAGTAAAATTTTATAAGCTGTTATTGCTGCGGAAAAATTTCCTATTTGTTGGGCTGTATTTGCCAACGCCAGCTGATATTCAATATCTTTTGTTTGTACTAAAGCATTCAAATTTTGATAAGCCTGTTGCGGATCACCTTGACTTAAATATATTCGAGCTTTCATCAAATAAAACTCACTGTCCTGTCCATCGATGACAATGCCCTGCGATAATAAATTCAATGCTGCCAGATATTCTTTCCGACCAAACCACAAAGCTGCTAATTGTTTACGTGCATATTTATGCTCAGGTTGAAGTAACAGAATATCTTCGAATAAATGCTCTGCTTGCTTTAAGTTGTTTAACTCAATTGCCTTTTTAGCTTGAGACATTTTTTGTGCCGCTAAATCTACCGGACTGATTTGTCGACGGGTAACAGCCATGCTGGATTTATTTACGCTATTTTTGAGAGCCGATGTATTGTCCCTGGCATATATTGCCTTAGCTTTTTCATGGATAACCTTTTTACCTTCAAACCTTGCCCCTTCAACCTGAGTATCCTTTACTTCCTCAACTGAATTTTGTCCAACATTACCTAGCGTTTCCTGCTTACTTATTTGCTCAATTGAACTTGCATTAACTGAGGTTATTTCTTTAATATTTTCATCTTCAGGTTTAACGGATAACTCACTAGCCAACTTTGCATTCTGAGTAGGATTTGTTTTAAAACCTGCGATTTTTTCATTATCTGCTGGTGTAGTTTTTAGGGCTGTAATCTGTGAATCAGCAAAAGCGGCTTGCTTTAAAGATTGATTCTCTGTGTATAAATTCCATGCGAATATACCAATAACAATCAGTAAAACAACAATAATTGTAATCAATATAAAGGTTTTAGGGCTATGTGAAACGGGTGTTGGTGTTGATTGAATTTGCCCAACCGGGACACTTTCATTATCACGTTGTTCCAAGTCTTTCAGCATTTGATTAATAACGCTCACCCTTGACCTCCCAAAATAAAATGTGCTGATAGGACCACAACAATTATTGCACTGAAAATGGTACTTGCTGTGATCACCCTTGGCGAATACCAAAACAATTTTGTATCTTCTGTATCGTTAATTGAAGCTTTTAAATGTTGAACTGTAATCTGATATAGTCCCTGTCCATAACTCAGCATCAGCATTTTATGGCATAAAATATTAACCAATCGGGGAATGCCCTGGCTGGCACGGGCAATTTTTTTACAAAGCCGGGTGGAAAATAATGCCGCTCCTTTATAACCGGAAACTTGCAACCTGTGTTGAATATATTGTTCAACCTCCCCCCCTGTCATTGCCCTGAGCTGATATGAAAAGGTGATCCTTTGTCGTAATTGCCGAAATTTGGTTTCGCTCAAGCGTTGGTCTAACTCAGGTTGAGCAAACAGCACGACTTGCAACAGTTTACGGGTTTCAGTTTCTAAATTAGTAAATAATCGTAGAGCCTCTAAACTTTCTGCTGGCAACGCTTGTGCTTCATCAAGAATAAGCACCACCGAATGTCCCTTAATATGCAATTCTAACAAACGTTGTTGTATGCGCTGCGTAAGTAGCTGCGTTGACATACGCTGTGCTTGCTTCACCCCTAACTCTACCGCAACGGCACGCCTTAATTCATCTGGACTTAAGTACGGATTGGGAATATATGCAGTAACAAAATGTTCTGGTATTTCATTTAACAGTTTCCTGCACAATAAGGTTTTCCCGGTACCGACTTCACCAATAACCTTGATAAAACCTTCACCCGTTTTCAACGCCGTCATTAAAACAGCCAAAGCCTCGTTGTGAGGTTCTAATCCCAGATAAAAATTTGTATTAGGAGTTAAAGTAAAAGGTAACTCCCTTAAGCCAAAATGATACAAATACATATTGGTTATTTACTTTCAGGAAACCATTGTTTCAACAAAGCCCGGGCATCCTTTAATTGGTTTTTCCATGTATCCTGACCGATAACAATAGGTTTAAGTAAAATAACCAATTCTTTCTTTTCAGTTTTCTGACGCTTGCTTTTAAACAGTTCACCAACCCATGGAATATCGCCCAACAGAGGTGTTTTTGATTCTGAATCAACTTTGCGCGTTTCGATCAAACCGCCGATAATAACAATTTCACCTGACTTTGCCCGAATAATAGTATCAGATTCCCGAACACTGCTTCGTGCCATTGGCAATACAATTTCATCACCTCCCAATTGAATTAATTTTACTTGTTCCTCTGTAATTGTAACAGCTGGATGAACATGTAAAATAACCTCACCACTTTCACTGATTTGTGGGGTGACATCTAACGCAATACCTGAGAAAAATGGCGTTAAATCAACCTCTGGAGTAACAGTAGTTGAAGTTCCTGTTGTGGTGGTACTAGAAACATCGGTAACAAAATACTCATCATTACCCACTTTAATTACCGCTTTTTGATTATTCGTTACCGTGATCCTCGGGCTCGACAATACTTGAACATTACCTTGCGTTGATAATAGATTAATAACTCCGGCAAAATCCTTGTTCTTAAAGCCAATTGATGTGGTACCACCAATTAACGTAGAAATAGTATTTCCAGCAAGACCGCCAGCAGTGGAAAAGGCGATATCTGTACTACCAACATGACCGAGTACTTCATCCCAATTTATGCCTTGCTGATAATCGTCATTAAGGGTTACTTCCATAATTTTTGCTTCAATAATGACTTGGCGGCGTAAATTTTCTGCCGAATCACGAATAAACTTTTTCACGACTTTAATTTCATTTGGCATAGCACGAACGGTAACCAAACCAGCTTGAGGTGACACAATAACTGTACGGGCTTCATCATTACTTCCTACACCTAGAAGAGACAATAAATTGGCCTGTAATTCAACCCAATAGTCAGATTGACTATTAGTATATATATTTATGCCGCTGCTATTTTGACTGGAGCCATTCTGGTTAGCCCCACTCTGACCATCGCTACCATTATTAGAGAGATTGGAATTATTTGAGTTACCTTTAGAACTAGAACTACTTCCTCTATTTCTACTGTCATTACTCGAAAGCCCACCGGAATTAACACTAGTAGACGATGACCCGTTTCGAGTAATATACAAATAATTTAACGGTATAGTTTCTGTACGCATACCAGCAGGATAAACTTGAATTATTTTACCTTTTCGTTGAATTTCATACCCGTAAAGATCTTCAACAACGGTAATAACTTCATCTAAGGTCACATCTTTCAAATTCAAAGTGATATTACCGCTCACATCAGGATGCATCGCTACGCTGTAGGCTGATTCGTCTACTATCGCCGCAAAAAACGATTTCGCATCAACTTCATTTGCTGCAATTTGCAAACGTTTTTCTGCTAACAAACTCTGCTTTGCCTGCTGCATGCTATGCTGCATAATTTCATTTTGCACGGCACTGGGCATATTAACCAGCGGTTTAGGTTTTGTTGCCTTTTTTGATGTGCTCGAATTCGCAATAGCTTCATCCAAGGCATTTTTAACAAACGTTGGAGAGTCAGGTACTGATTTACACCCAGCTAAAGACATTGAAACTAGTATTGAAGAAACTAGCACAGAACAAAGATACCGACTCAATGATGATTTAGTTAAATTATTATTTTTCATTGTGATTTCGCTACTACGTTAGTAAATAATGATAACTCGATACGTTGCTGTAATGAATTTAACACGACACTTTTCGAGTTAATAGCTACAACCTGATATAAACCAATTTCATCACCAATTTTTAAAGTTTTATTATTGATCACAGCGATACGGCTGGTATCTCTTTTAATAATTGATTGCAAAACTAAACGAGCATTTTTCTTAACTGTACTGGTTGCTCGATGATCAGAAAATGGTTTGGTTGGATCCAGATCTTGTCCTGCATAAACTTTTCCCGCAAGAGTAAGCATACTCAAAGCTGACAGTGCCATTAACAATTTAACGACTGCCCTAACCTTATTTTTAAAGGAAGAATTGACCAACAAAGCATTAACCAAAGAAATATTAGCCAACGAATAACTGCCAAACAAATAATTGCCAAATACGCACTGATTAAACACCGATAAACTCCCTCTTTGTACTTAAACTATACATTTCAATTTCTAATTCACTCACCGGATATTCTTGTAAATTATAGTTAAATTCCTGCCAAAAAAATTTCCAGGATAAATTCTCCAGTTGAGTTAAATAATCACGTAACTGAAAATAATTTCCTGTGAGCTTTATTTTAATACCATGACGATACAAATTAAGCGAAGTTTGCTCAATTCCACCACCTGACGAACTCTTACCAGCTTTTGCAATAACTTTAGGCTGCCCTTGTTTAGCTGATGGCTCCTGAGAAAATTTAGTTTTCACAGAACTTAACAGCGGTTGTGCACCCAGTAATTGAAATGAAACTAAAGACACACCTTTTTGTACTTTCAATAATTCAATCAAGGCATACCGCATTTGTATCGGGTTAATTAAATCAGAGGTAAGTTTCAGCAATTCTTTATCTACTTTTTCTAATTTAGTTTCATATTGAACTATCTGTTGATTCAAGGCGCTATTTGGATTTTTACGCAAGCCTTCCTGCATCACCCTAATATTACTTTTCATTGAATTAATCGATAAAGTGTTTTGATTGATTTGTTTTTCAAAAAGACTAATTCCGGCAATATTGCCATTAATAACAAGATTAAAAGTGATAAAAATAATAGCAACTAAGCCAGTTAACAGAATTAAAACTTGCTCTCTGAGACTGAGGCTTGCGTAGCTTTTTTGTAACTTAGCCCACTTTTCCATTGTTAATGCCCCTCTTCATCAAGCTTTGAGCTAACAACAAACTCAGTTAATTTATCAGCATTTTCCTGCAGTTTGAAGTTGATAAAGGACTTACCTGATAACAACACCGAATGTTCAAAACCTGCCAGCCATTGAGGCACCGTATTTGCACTTTTAGCGACACCAGTAAAGGTCATATCGTCAAGGGTAATGTCAACGCTTTTCAAACTAATATCTTTATGATGAAAAGTAGATAATTCAGTCATTGCTTTGGCGAAACCACTTACATATGTACGCGATGAATCGGTTAACTGCCGATGAAGTGCCTGTCTGTTTACCATTACTAATTTTAAACTGTCCAGTTTTTCAAGCAAAAGTGGATCAGGTTTTCTGTCTTTAAGTTTTTTTTCTAAAGTAGACAATAATGACTGTTGCTGAGATTTTTCCTGACGCAATTTATCATGACGTTCACTTAACTGTTTTAATTGGTATTGGCTCATAAAAGCCCATAAGAGCATTATGACTAATACAAACCCAAAAACTCCCAGCGCCCTATTTAACGATAATAAAGGGGGTTTAGGAAATAGCTCAGCTTGTAATAAATTTATATCATATTTAGCCATTAAAGCTGTTCCCCTGCATGTGAATGTGCAGCACTTTTTGTCTCGCTCATCGATGCACCCATTACAGCACCGATAGAAGAAGCAAATGACCGTTGAGATTTGTATTGCTTGGGCATTTCTAATAAATCAACGACAACATGAGTGTTTTCAGCTAATTTTCGGGCAATAAAATCTTCACTTTCCAATGGAAGAATTATCTTAATACTTTTAATTGGTGCTTGCTTAAGTTGGCGTTCAAAGTAATCAATAGAGCGCTGAATTTCCAGACTAAGCGCATCAATTACCGTCATGGCAAGTTGCTCTTCACTCTGTGATGAAATTTGAGCGAAGCCTCTTAAACGTCTTTGGAAATACAAGCGACCATTTTTTATGATCAATAATATAATTTCTTCATTTGGTTGCTGGCAAACCATCAAACAAGCATCTTCCTTAACTGGCAACAAGCGACTAAAGGCAAAGTCTTCAGTAATAATAGATTTTACTTGAATATCTTTTTGATTAAGTTGAGTAACAATATCTGTCAAATCTGATTTTGATGCACAAACAACATTAATTTTTTCACGGCCACCTGCAAGTGTAGGTCCGTCAAAATAATCGAGTACTATATTGTCTGGTGAGAAAGAAACTAAATCTTTAACCAGCCATTTTAGTGCACTATTAATTTCCTCCGCCGGGATATTAGGCTTGTCAACTTGCACAATTTGAGCTTGCTGTGCTGATAACACTATATGACACTGCCCCTTCAGCTGATGCTCTTGATGCAATTTTGCCAGCGTTGTGGAATAATTAGCAGGATGAGTCTCTAATTGCTGGCAATGGATCTCGTCGCTCTCGTTTTCAGAAGTTATGCCAGAAATAGAGCAATATGCCACCGAATTTTGGCGAAAGGAAAGCCCAAGCAGTTGACTTGATTCTTTTTTGGATAATAAATTACTTAGCTTTTTAATTATTGACATTTATCGATTATATTCTTTGAAGTAAATGTTTTTTATAGTAAATGCTTTTAAAATGTATAATTCCCAAACCATTATGCTCTATTCAAATAAAGGCGCAAGTTTTTAACAGAATTTTTTTACAAAAACATCAACTTTTATGATACAAAAATCACCGCTTCAAACGATACATCATAGTTTATTTAGAAAGCATCAATTGAATGTACAAATTAAACGTGATGATTTAATTCACCCGACCATTTCAGGTAATAAATGGCGCAAGCTAAAGTACAATTTAATTCATGCTAAACAAAATAATTACCGTGGTATTTTAAGTTTTGGCGGTAGCTATTCTAACCATATTCATGCACTTGCGTTTGCTTGTCAACAACACCAGTTAGACTCTATTGGTATTATTCGTGGTGAAAAAGAATATGCATCGAATTTCACCTTAAGCTGGGCGCAGCATTGGGGAATGAAATTAAGCTTTGTTGATAGAAAAACTTATCGCTTACGAAACCATGATCTTTATTTAAATCAACTAAGATCACAATACCCTGATTACTTTTTTGTACCCGAAGGCGGCAGTAATTCATTGGCTTTACAGGGAATGGGTGAAGTGATTGGTGAACTAAAACACCAATGTGAATTTGATACCCTCATGGTTCCCGTTGGCAGTGGAGGCACCTTAGCCGGGTTAATTAATGCGGATAACAACCAACATGCTCTCTTAGGTATTTCTGTGCTTAAACAAGGTAAAGCCCACGAGAACTATTTATCAACCGAAGTAAAAAATTTATTACCCCCTGGCTCTGAACAATTCGACAACTGGCAGATATCAGACGATTTTCACCGTGGTGGTTATGCTAAATTCAGCGCTTTTGATAGCAATCGGATTTTAGCTTTTAATCAAGAAACAGGAATTATCTTCGAACCTGTTTATTCAGGCAAAATGCTTTTAGCGTTATTAGATTTAGCAGAGCAAGGTTATTTCCCACCAAACCACCGTATTGTTTTACTTCATACTGGCGGTTTACAAGGTATTGCTGGTTTATTAGAGCAAAATAGACTGGGTAAAGAGCAATGGTCGATGCCTTCAATGCCCTTAACTCCAATATAATAGTCCAATATTATTTTTCAGTACGATTAAAATACGTTGGAAATACTCTGCACTAAAGCCCTAACCAGAGGCTGCTCAGCCATTTCAAAAGACAAATCAGCCTGATTCGCAACAGAAATTATACGCGTTTGATATCGTTTCCATTCTACATTTTCTGCAAATGTCGAAACTTTGCTACCCGAAATACCTTGAGTTAACGTAGAACGAGTTGATTCAGTAACTACCACTGTTGATTTAGCTCGTTCAGAAATCCGTACATCAGTAACTATGGTGTAATAAATGTCTTTAACCGAAGCATCAATCATCGTAGCTAAAATTCCTCCTGCAACTGCCATGACAATTTTACCGTCACCACCACCTAAGGTTGAGCCAATAGCTGCACCTGTTAAAGCCCCATTTACACCATTTCTATTTGAACGTTTATCAGCTCTGCCAACCTTTAAAATATTAGCCTGCAACATATAAGTTGCTTCTTCAGGGTTTTCGGTGATCCGATAACCATTAGCTAAAATAGCCTGACGTATCTGAGGTTCTATAACCAAGCCTGGTTTATCAGATGTATTGCGAACAGCGATAAAAACTACACGTTTGTCTGGAGCGACAGGATCTAAAAAGATGCTCTCACTCATTTTGGTTTGCACGTCTAAATCTTTCTTTGCAACCGAGGTGTGTATTGCACTACAACCCGATAGAACGAAACTGCTTATTACCGTAATTACGAACAACCTTTTTTTTAAACTTTTCATCATTAACTCCATATATACCAAAAAGACTCTACTACTCATTGGATTTTCAATATCCCCAACTCATACCAATCTGCATTGGAAAATTGTAATACTAATAACAAAAAAAAACACCACGCTTTTTATAAAAAAACGTAGTGTTTTTGTCAAAATATGTAGCAAGTTGTCGTTAGCTTAAGCTAATAACAAAACCGATAGCAATTAAGCTTCAGCAATAACTACCAATTTGATGCTGGTATCAACATCGTGATGTAAATGAATTGCGATTTCGAATTCACCTGTTTCACGAATAGTACCTAATGGTAAACGTATTTCAGCTTTAGTCACTTCAACACCAGCTTCAGTTATCGCATCAGCGATATCACGAGTACCAACTGAACCGAATAACTTACCTTCGTCACCAGCAGTTGATGCAATAGTAACTTCAGATAATGCAACAATTTTAGCTGCACGAGCTTGCGCTGCGGCTAAAACTTCAGCTAATTTTTTCTCAATATCAGCACGACGTGCTTCAAAATGAGAAACATTATCTTCAGATGCAAATACAGCTTTGCCTTTTGGTAACAAGAAGTTACGAGCATAGCCAGATTTAACAGACACTTTGTCACCAAGTTCGCCTAATTTGGCGATTTTATCTAGAAGTATTACTTCCATTTGAAACCCCTTATTAGCTTACTTATGTAAGTCTGTGTATGGTAATAATGATAAATAACGAGCACGCTTGATCGCACGACCAAGTTGACGTTGATACTTAGCAGCAGTACCTGTAATACGGCTAGGTACGATTTTACCACTTTCAGTGATATAGTTTTTCAGTGTAGCAATATCTTTATAATCGATAGAGGTAGCACCTTCCGCTGTGAAGCGGCAGAACTTACGACGTCTAAAAAAACGAGACATAGATTTCTCCAAATTTGGCATTATTCAATATAACGGAAAAATTCAAAAGAACCTTACATTTTATTGAATATACGCCTTAATTAATCATTTCAATCTGTTCGGCATGTAACACTAGCATGGGATTACCATTTCTAGCTTCGTGACGATTAATAAACCCCGTCACTTTTATATTACAGCCTTCAGTCAAATCACGAGTTAAGTGTTGTGACCATTCTCCTGTTGCCACTACTTTCATTCTTACGAATGCCTGGCGATTCATTCCTGCTTCGTTTTGTATAGACTTATGGTCTATTGAAAACTGACAGTGTACAATACCAGCAGGGCTTGTTGACAATTTAGGTTTTTTAACAACCTGACCGACCAACACAAGACAATTCTCTTTTAATAAAGAGTTTGTCACGAATTACTTATTCTTCGCTTGCAGCTTCTTCAGTTTTAACTGTTTCAGTTTTAACTGTTTCAGTTTTCACTTCTTCAGTTTTTACTTCTTCAGTTTTCACTTCTTCAGCTTTTGCAGGCGCTTCAGTAACATCTTTCTTAACTTCACGGCGTTCGTCTTTAGCAGTAGCCATTGGCGATGCTTCAGTTACCGCGTTTTTAGTACGCATGATCATGTTACGAATAACAACATCGTTATAACGGAAAGAAGTTTCTAATTCATCAATTACTGATTGAGACGCTTCAATGTTAAGTAAAACATAGTGTGCTTTATGCAGTTTATTGATTGGATATGCTAATTGACGACGACCCCAGTCTTCTAGACGGTGGATTTTGCCTTCAGCTTTGGTGATGATCTCACTGTAACGTTCGATCATGCTAGGTACTTGTTCACTCTGTTCAGGGTGAACCATAAATATGATTTCGTAATGACGCATTACGAGCTCCTTACGGTTGTAGCCTCAAAATCTGGCTCAGCCAACACCAGTTGAGGCAAGGAACAAAAAATGTTCGGGGCTGAATTAAGGTCGCGTATTGTATTTAATTCGCTCAATTAATGCAAGATAAACGTGAAAAGTAATTGTTGGGCGGACATTCCTGAATTAAAAATTCAACAATAAAAAAAATTTATGTGTGACATATTAGAATCACCAAAACAAAGGGAATTGTACCCAATGAACAATTCTCAAGATTATAGTCCTTCATATCCTCAATTTTACCCTTTGTTTTAATTCGCATCATTACAGTACGATATTCGCTTTTTAGATCTCACAATCCCGCATACCCGGCAGTGATTCTCACGAATGACCTAACCGGGATACGGGTTTCCACGTTCCGTTATTAAAAGTACGTAGGGTTTGGGCCCGTGATCGACCGAATTATCATGTTAACTACATATGGTCTCTGAAATTTTCAATGT
Source organism: Alteromonadaceae bacterium (assembly GCA_013216015.1). Classification (GTDB taxonomy): domain Bacteria; phylum Pseudomonadota; class Gammaproteobacteria; order Enterobacterales; family Alteromonadaceae; genus JABSOI01. The sequence goes on from JABSOI010000012.1 coordinate 69,661, forward strand.
AGATACAACTATTCTTAACGACTCAGTGTCGCACGTCGATAAACATTTTAAGACGCGGCATCTACTTTCTTAAGCTTTTTTATGATTGACGTTGAATCAGTCAAAGGGTTGCGTGGAACATAGCGCATTATTCCCATTTTATGGGGTAACTCGTACATATGTTGCATATTATCTCCTGCAACATGAATATCAATTTCATTCAATTTGTAAAAACTTGCATCGATGTTAGGGGTAAGAGGCGCAACAATGACTTCATCGACACACTTAATATTTCTAATAATTTCACATCGTTGTTCACAAGGAATAATAGGTGAACGTTTGTAAGACTCAACATCCTCATCTGAATGTACGCCAACAATTAAATAATCACCAAACTTTTTAGCTTTTTTAAGCACGGACAAATGCCCTACATGAAATAAATCAAATACACCACTGGTGTATACTCTTTTCATCTTTATTACTCCTATAAATATTAAATATATAACAAATATCTTTCGCTATATGTTTTATTAAATTGTTCCTCTGTACTAATTCACTTCTTGTTAAAGTCGTGTAAGAGAATGTTTGCTTTCTTTATAAAGTCATATCGTACCTAGGTAGTGCTCACTCAATACTGTATGTGGTAAGTCAACCATAGGTTGCTATGTAACTTATGATGGTTAGTTGTTGTTATAGCTGGTTACTTTAGTCACTATGCATCATTATTGTTAACTGATTGATATTTTGTACTAAAGAACATTCGAATATTCTAAAGTAATAACCAGCCATAAATTAAGGTTATAACTAGTGTGTATAGTGCAAGAACGTAATACCAAAGGCTACCATTGAGTTTTGGTGTTGTTATGTGAGACACATTTAATGCCGCTAAAATCACGATGGTGATATAAAGTACGATAGTGAACGCCGAGGTAGTGAGAAAACTCTCTAACAGAAAAACAAAAACAAGAATAATGGCATTATTATCAAACGCAAGGCCTTGATATGTTGATTTGCCATTTAAACCAAAAACATTAAAATAACTTAATCGTAAAACGCCTGCAGCAACAATAAGAAAAGCACCGGGGAATAGCAATGGACTATAATCGCCATAGCTCAATAATATAACGGCGGGGCAGATGCCAAAGCTTACAATATCGATAAGTGAATCAACTTGTGCACCTATTTGACTTTGTATTGCCGTTCTGCCTTTCATTTTCCTAGCAATTTTCCCATCATTCCAATCAAAGAATACGGCCCAAATTAGTCCTATCATCGCAGCAGGATATATACCGATCAATGCAAAGTACAAAGCCAATAATGCTGAAAACAGTCCGGCCAAAGAACAAATATTAGGTAAATCGCAGGCTAGAGATAATATCGAAGGAGGTGTTGTCGACGGATTGCTATCTGTTATTTCTGATTGCATGAATTACTCTCATTTTAATTAATTGTATTTTCGTGGGATTAATCTAAAGAGTGAACAACGTGAGGATATTGTTATCGGTATTAGCTCTTTTAATGCTGTCAATTTGTCTTAATGGGCAGGAATTTATAACATTAAGTAACTTTGTCTAAAAACATTTGTTATCAATAGATAATTTCACAAGAATATAACATGTATTACCTGAGCTATCTTAATTATTTTTATACCTGATAAGGTTAAAATTTATTTTTTATCCTATTTTGCCTGGTAACTCCGTAACTTCATGTTTATTCTTACGTTTATTTTTATGCTTATTTTTATTTTTATTTTGTCCATGGAATAGTTATACAAGTAACAATCAAACCGTTTGAAGTAAAGCTGAGATCAAAGTCTAGTAAAAGTTATAGAACAAATTCCTGATTGAAGTGGCATATGCAGGAAATTATTTGGCTAATATATTCGATGTTCAACAAGGTATGTTACTTGAAAGTCATTTAACTATCACAGCTAACGTCACGCATTGTACGTTTACCAGTAATACCATTCGCATTAAATAAATGATCAATATTCAATGATTAGTGCATGGAAGCACGTAAGTAGGATAACGCAGGAGCAGTTATCGAGGATAAATTGTTAGTAGCACAGGTTTTTTGCTCCAGGCAAAACCTAAGTACCTACATCGACGTGCATGGATGCTCTAATGCAGCGAAGACATAGATGTCTAGGAGCTGCCATATCGGCAACGCAGCTAGTGGTGATGTAGACCATTTGAAGATGATCACCAATTTAGTGCGATTAATGGTATTAGGCGCGTTCATTCAAAGAACGTACACTAGAACATGCAGAAACCATACTCTCCGTCAGGAACAGCGTGGAAAAATTAAGCAGATATTTTTGCATGTACATGTTTCCTTACTTGGTTGTCATTTAGGCAACTTAGTGAAACCTTGTTGTGCTGTCAATTTCCCTTGTAGAATAACGGTTTCTACATAGAAGGTTAATGTCTTAGACATTCAGACAAACGGGGATTCAATGTAACTAACAAAACTAAGTTTTTTCGCATATCCAACTTTACTCATTAATGCTGAAAAGGCTTGCGGTTTAAAAACACCGTGTTGAATTGGTTCACCTAAGCTTTCGCATTTTAAAACAATCCAGGGATCAACAATCAAAACATCGCCAAGTGAAGAAATCTCGGCACCTATTTTTGATAATTGTTGGTTGGCATCGGCGATAACAAACACATGCTTATCATTAGTATCCCCTCCCATCGACACAAGGCCAATGGCACAGTTAATCTTTTTTTGTAATAACAAGGTTGCCGCTAAGGATGCCTGTCCCATACATCGCGCCCCCCCATATTTCTTTACATTGTGCGCATAAGCATAAACCATGGCTACTTGCTTATTCTCAGCAAACGCTAGAGATTCATCCGCCAATTTCCTGCTGTCATCTCGCATCTGATCAATATCAAATTTTAAATCTAAAAGTTCTTCATTGTCAATATCAGTTCTATCAACGTTGTCTGCTCCTCGTTTAACCGTTTTTTTAACATCAGAATAGGCATTCATACAGTCTTCAAATAATGGCATGGTGTATTTCCCTCACAGTATGCTGTTTTTCATAAATAATCAGTTCTAAACTTAAATTATTGTTATTCGCAAACTTGAATTTGTTCGTTATTTATACAGCTTGGTAAAGCCTTGTTGTACTGTCAACTTTCCTTGTAAAAAAGTAGCAATTCTCGGTGATTTAACATTTATCAACTTGTGCGACACGAAGTCGCTGGATGTGTTGTTCTACTTAACAAGGATGCACAAAGAACCATCTGTGCCATCAGGTGAATCTACGGGCATTAAAAAGAGTTGTTCTGACAACGTATCGAAGGTGATGTTGCCATCGGTTCTTCGGTTGGGTGGCACCGTTAATTGCGGGTGGGTGGCACCGTTAATTTTCACCGTTAATTTTCGGGTGGGTGGCACCGTTAATTCTTCGTTAATTGGTCAGAATTTAATTAACATGATGAATTTCAATGTAGCACAGGCTATTCGACAGATTAGAAATTATATTCCATTTTCATATTCTCAACCTGCAAAGACTGTACATCCTGTACACCGTAGAGGTGCCAGTACAAGTCCACCATCACTAAGGCGCCAAGAGGGGGGCTCTTGTTCTCCCGAAAATGGCTACGTTAATCTGGACGTTTTTTGGCAATAAATGAAAAGGCTAATATGAGTCGCTTCATTAAAAGCATTCAACAATGACTTGTTGATGCTATTGATTTTAGTGAAAGCAACACTAAAAAATGCCTCTGTTCATAAATTTAATCACATTAATGTTACAGCAATTAAATCTAGTTTTAATAGGTTGTAATAACATTATCTCTATTTTGTAACTACTATTATAAAGAAGTGAATTGAATTGAATTCCCAATTCGTTAAATTCAAAACACCTTTTTACTTTAAGTTACTAATAATTATTATGGAGATATAATTATGTCATTCTATATGCTACAGCCTGTTGATCCGGAAAAAACAACGGTTTTATTTTTACCCTAAGTTGAAACTCTACGTGGAGATGTAGGAATATTTTTAGTCCATGTCGAAGGAGAAGTACAAGACTATTCAATTGCCTTTACCCTAGTAAAAGCAAAGTTCTTTGGAGGCCTAAAAATAGATTCAATGGGTTGGACCGGACCTCTGGGCTATGGAAAAAGATTATACGAAAGCAACGCAGCAATCCATGGACATTTTGTACCCGACATTATAGTAGCGGGATCAAATGGTAGTTTTGAAATTCCGGTAGAAAAAATTCCTTTCGAAGAAGTAGATGAATATGTTAAATCTATTGCATAACAAATGATATCCCCTTGAATTAATGAGTAATAGGTATATAAATCAGGGTGGTGGGAGTATGGTTTTATACGTATTGATTTTCTCCCTATCATTATATTTATTAGCTCTAACATTAGCAGATAGCTTTCTTAATAAATTTTAATATAATCATAAAGTTGTTCAGGTCTTGGCTTTTGATACTTGCCTCATAATTCTAGATAAAAGGCAAAACGCAAGACCTGCTAACCTTCAATTTTTACTAACCCTCAGCTTCTTATAAATACACAAAATCCGCGATAAAACTGGATTTTTCATTTTTGTCGCGGATTTTGTGTAGGTGATATTGTGTTTACAGGGACAAAAGATGAGTTGAAACAGCACTTATTCATGTTGGTGACGTTAAGTAATGCGTATTGCAAAGTGCAACATATAAATATATGTGAAAATATAATCGATCATATTTAAATAACGGTGATCTCAACTAAAGCCTCTTCTTGGAGCGAAAAGTTCACTGTATTTTAAACTTCGGCAAATAACTGCGCTTTTAGTTTTTTATTACTGTTATTGCCAACTAATTACGATACAAGTGTATAAACCAAAATTCGCACCAATTTCTTATTTCCTGAAGTAAAAGAAACCGCTTAAATATTTTTTCGGCATAATAAACCTCTTTTATAGTCCAATATAATCATACCTTTTATTATTTCGCACTTAAAATTAAGCTGTAGAAAAGCAGTTTCTCCTTGATATATATTTATATTGAGTCGCTATATTAAGTAGCCCCATTAAAAACCTAACCAAATCAACCAAGGTAGATTTTATGAAAAAAGGTAAAAAGCAGTTAATTGGAAAATTCAGCATTATAGGAATTTTATTATTGTTTTCACTAAATTGGGGGAATAATGCTATGGCTACCACTTATAGGGATAATACTTTAATCGTCAGTGGCCACTTCAGCGGATTTGAGTTACATCAAGTATCATACCAAACCACCGATTTTTCAGTGACTACAGGTCAAGATCCCGACAATAAAATTTATCATCAACTCATCAATGATTTTACATTGGATTCTATGAAAGCCCGGACGACCTTTAGCATTGGACGTAAAAATTCATCAGAGGTCGCCAATTGGTTCTCAAAAAGAGTTCCTAAAATAAGAACTACTATTAATGAATCTCCCCGTGAGTTAAATTTTGCATTTATTGGTACATTTACTCTGACTGTATCGCATGAAGATGAAGATTGGATCACAGATCGTACTTTCGTGTTTGAAGATATAGCCCTTGCCCAAGGAAGCAATTATTTTCGTAACAACTGGTGGTTTGGTGGAAAAAATTGTGTTTATTTGGGTTTAAATACTGAGAGTGCTATTTGTAAGGGGTACAGTGGTGCAATGCCTGTACTGGGTATATTTAAACTAATTAAAAATGTGGGGGACCATATAGAATTAAAAAGAATTATTATTATTTAATTATTCTTGAATCAATAGGCAGTTTTTACTCACCATCACCGTTACCGTCATCATCACCGTCAAGAATGGCAGGGCAAGGGGCTTATTTAAAATAGCCTCCACTCTTGGCTGATTTTTCTAGTTGCCAGGTTTATACATTATTGGGAATATGGTTTGCAAAACTCAATAATTAAGCTAGCAACACCAATCCCCCTAAAACCAGGCACAACAAAGAAACCCAAGTAACAGTCTGTCACTGAAGCAACGCCCATCAATTCCCCTGTAATTTTATTTACACATGGCAAAACATTAGAGTTGTCGTAATAAAATTTGTCGACATAATCATATGTGGGCGAGGAAGTCGATAACATATAATTATGCATTATTTCGAAGTGACTGAGCGCAGAAAGTAAAGCTTCACGATCGCTTTTTTGTATGTCTCGTATTATGAAATTTTGCATAGGAACATTTTTAATTGATTCTCGTAGATAAGTAATTGGTTGTGAATCAAAGAATCGTTATAACTGATTATTGATATTTTTATAATATCGAATAATAATCAGAGAATAATAATGGTCAGGTTATAATGGCACTTAGTTAAGGGTTATCCGTATATAAATCAATAAAATAGCGATACATGTGACTATGTACTGTATTAGTATGATTGCTGTGATTTATGCTGTAGCCCTTTAAAATGAGCAAAAGCCTGATTTCTAAACTGAAGTTATATTATTTTAGGTGGTGAGTAAGATGATGATTTATAGCTGGTTTCCACTTAACTAAGTGCCATTCTGGTCAGGTTAAAATTAGAAATTTAAACCAAATACATCTAATACAATAAAAATTATTTTAGCCCTAAAAGAAAACGCTCAACCACAGCACTACAACCCAAACACCCACAAATTAAAAACCAGAAGAGCAACATCAGAATTAGGCGAACATATCTCCATTTAAACTGCCAACACAATTCAAATTAGTCCATATCTTCCAAAAATCAAATATAAATTATATATTTACCTACGATATGGACAAACAAGCATCCCCCTACAAAAACTTCCCCTTCACTCCCTCAACCAACATATAATTAACTGGGATCAACAACAGCGTAATAAAAGTAGCAAACAAAATACCAAAACTTAACGAAACCGCCATTGGGATCAAAAACTGCGCCTGAGTAGACTTCTCAAACAACAACGGCATCAAGCCAATAAAAGTTGTTAAACTCGTCAGCATCACAGGCCTGAAACGTGCTGCACCTGCAATAAGCACGGCATTCATCAGGTCATTACTTTGTTCGCGTTTTTTATTGATAAAATCTACCAAAACCAGAGAATCGTTTACCACAACCCCAACTAATGCCAGCATACCTAACAGGCTCATAATGGTGAGTTCTAAACCCATGATCCAATGGCCAACTACCGCGCCAATCATGCCAAAAGGGATCACGCTCATTACAATTAGTGGTTGTAGATACGATTTAAATGGAATAGCCAAAAGCCCATAAATAATGAAGAAAACAAAAATCAGTGCCCATCCCAATGAACCAAAAGACTCCCGTTGCTCTTTTGCCTCTCCTTCCAGGGAATGATTTACGCCGGGATATTGGGTGATTAACTCATCTAAATAGCTTTTTAAATCAGCCTGTAAAATGGTCATGTTGGTATTCGTTTTTTCAATATCTGCAGTAACATTTACGGTGCGGTAAAGATCAACCCGTCTTATAGCCGACGGACTTTGCCCGGCAATTAATTTAGCGACATGAGACAAAGGTACATTGCCGCCAGCTGGTGTTGTGATCAAAAGTTTTTCGAGGGTTGCAATTGAAGTACGTTCGTTTAATGGCAGACGAACCATCACCCGTACATCGTCCCTACCACGTTGAATACGTTGCACTTGCGCACCAAAAAATGCATTTCGTACCTGACGGGAAATTTCTACCCGGGTTAACCCCAGCGCTTTACCTTGTTTGGTTAATTCAATTCTTAACTCTTCCTTGCCGTCAGAAAGACTATCAGCAATTTCAAATACAGTCGGATAAGTACTTAAATGTGCTTTAACTTTATTAGCGACTTCTTTTAATGTGTCTAGTGAATTTGCCGTTAATTGTACGTCAATAGGGTTAGATGATCGTCCTATCTCAGCCCTGAAAGTAAGACTTTCAGCGCCGGGCACTACTCCAATCAGGTTACGCCATTCACGCACTAAATCACGGGAAGAAATGTCAGTGTCCCTGTTCTGAGGCGGAATTATTTCAAAACGCACACCGCCTGAATGAGACGCGCCACCACGACCGCCAGTGGTCGCTAAAATATTCAGAATGACACTCTGCCCGGTTTCTTCATCCCGGTATTTATTTTGTAAGTCTTCAGCTTTGTCGGCCATATTAATGATAAATTTATTCGTCACTTCAAAAGGTGTGCCTACGGGTAAAGTTAAGTTCGCCCGAACGGTTTCACTGGGAATACGCGGGAAAAAAATAAACTTAGTCCAGCCACTCATGATCAAAGCAACAATAATAATAAAAACCCCGGCAAAAGCCGTTAACGTCGCTAATTTGTTACGTAAAGCCAGTTCAAGCAATGGCTGATAATAACGTAAAATGGCGTGTTCAAAACCATCGGCAAATTTTTGTTGAAATGCTTCAAATTTACTAGGCTCACTTCTTTCATGACGCAATTTAATATTTTTCAGATGTGACGGTAAAACAAATTTTGATTCGATCAACGAAAAGATCAATACGGGGATCACAACAACTGGAATTTGGGCAAATAAAGCACCCCGAGCGCCTTCAATAAAAGCCAAAGGCAGAAAAGCCGCTACTGTGGTTAAAATACCAAAAGTTACTGGTGTAGCAACTTCTTGAGTACCAATAATGGCCGCATGTTCACCAGACTCCGCCTTTCGTAAATGCGTATAAATATTTTCCCCGGTAACTATGGCGTCATCAACAACAATACCCAGCACTAAAATAAAGGCAAACAAGCTCATTATATTTAGCGTGATACCAAAAAAAGGCATAACAATAAAAGCCCCCATAAAAGAAACGGGAATACCGATACAAACCCAAAAGGCAATCGACGGCCTTAAAAATAGCGTTAGTAATGCAAAAACTAAAATCCCCCCTTGCATGGCATTGGTGGTTAAGGTTGAAATACGGGCTTTAACAATTTCTGAGTCGTCATCCCAAAAACTTAACTCATAACCATAAGGTAATGTTTCTTGACGTGATTCAATGTAGTGTTTTACTTTATCAGCTACAACTATTGCACTTTGCTGCCCAATTCGGTACACGTCAATAAATGCTGCTTTTTTGCCATTGAATCTTGTTCTTACCGGCGTTTCTTCAAAGTCATCTTTAATCAAAGCAATATCAATTAATGTTAATATTGAGCCGTCAGGGTTAGTTTTTATCGCTATTCTTGCAAAGTCATTTTTACGGTATGCTTGTCCTGTTGAGCGAATAAGAATATCGCCCCCCTGTGTTTTAATATTACCGGAGGAAACATCTGTACTGGAATTAGCGATGGCTCTGGAAACCTGATTAATGCTTAAGTCATACTGACGCAATTTGTCTTGAGATATTTCGATGGCAATTTCGTAATTCCTGACACCGCTAAGCTCCAGCTGAGTTACACCGGGAAGGCGTAATAAATCGTCACGCACTTGTTCAGCAAACTCTCTAATTTCTTTTTCACCATAAATACTGGCAACCGTTACAGCAATAACTTCTCGCTTTCTTTGTGCCAATACAACAATTGGCTTTTCAGCATCTACCGGAAAGGTGTTAATTGCATCGACCCGGGCTTTAATATCAGACAGCATTTCTCTGGCGTCGTAATCCGAATCTATTTCAAAACTAACCAATGCCCGTCCTTCAGATGAAGTACTTGAAATACTTTCAATACCTTCTAAATCTTGAACCGCTTCTTCAATACGAATAGCGACTCCCTGCTCAACGTCTTCAGGTGTTGATCCCCGAAGTGAAACACTAACATTGATCCTGTCAGTGGAAAATGAAGGGAAAATTTCTAACGGTATTCTTGCAGACAAACTAAAAAGCCCAAAAAATAAAATACTGATCATCAGTAAATTAGCCGCAACATGGTTACGGGCAAACCAGGCGATCATTATTTACCCTCCGCTAAACGGGCTTTTTTACCATGAGCTTTTTTACCCCTGGCTTTTAGCTCTGAAACAGTAATACCCAGCTCTTGCGCTCTTTTTTCAATTCTTGCCTGACGACCCCTGCTTTTATTATTACCTGTGTTAGGTCTGGTGTTTGGTCTAATGTTAGCCCTAGTGTTAGTGCTTGAGTTAGCACTTGAGCTAACACTTGAAATACCGCTGTTTTGACGAGTAACATCATTGGCGATTTTTACAGGAGTACCAGAACTAACTTGCCCAAGAGGCGTTAATACCAACTGCTGACCAAACGCCAGACCTTTAGAAATAAGTGCATCTTGCTGGTTTTGCCAGCGAATGGTTACTTCCTGGCGTTTTAAAACACTGCCTTTGGGGGAGTCTTCAACAATGTAAACATAACTGCCTTGATAAATTGCGCTGTTAGGGATCACCAACGCATTTTCAATCACCTTGCCAGTAATCTCAGCAGTAACATATTGTCCAATTTTCACAGGCGATGTTCTGGTGTTATTTACTTCATAAGGATCATCAATTTGTGCAATGATATAAAGCTGGTGAGAGTTTGCATCAATTGCACCTTCTGTTCGGACAATTCTACCTTGCCAACTTTGTTTGCCAATAAGTGTAGAGTTTAGGGTTACCTTAGTATCATGATAAGGAGCAGAAAGTGTATCAGGAAAAGTACCAGAAAGAGCATCAGCTTCAACTGACACTTTATTACTTTGTCGATATTCTTCCGGCAAAACAAGCAAATCCAAATCCCTATTATTTATAGGTAATCGAATTTCTACATAATCAACCGCATATATATCAGCAAGTTGAGTGTTATTATTAACCACCTGCCCTAAATCGACATGTTTTTTTAGAATTCGGCCAGCGTATGGGGCTATAATTTTGCTTCTTTCCAGCACAAGTTGCGCTTTTTCTAATCTTGCCTGCGCTGATAAAACCTTTGCCTGAGCAGCAGCTAATTGTGGTTTACGCAGTACCAAAGCACTCGGTGTTTTACCATCACCTAATCGCTGCCAATCAACTAATGCTCGCTCAGCCCGCGCCTGTTCTTCCAATAAACCCTGTTTTGCTGACATCAAACTGGATTGATTAATTTTAACTTCGGCTTGATGATCTCTATCATCTAAACTAAGGAGTACATCACCTTTTTCAAAAAAAGCACCATCTCTGAATTGGGGGCTTACTTCATTAATTTGTCCCGACGCCTGAGCAACTAATTTACTTTGTGTACGTGGTTTAACCGTACCAAAACTTGTCAACATAACCTGATAAGCTTCCAGCTTCAGCGTTAGCGTTTCCACCGTCATTGGAGCTGACACCGGCCCTTTACCACGATTACTTTTGGGCGGATTTTTCATAATAATTTGCGTAATTATCACGGTAATTATGATAATCACTGCCGGGATCATTAATTTTTTGGTTTTTGTCATTGTTATACTCATTCTTTATTCGGCTTTTTCACTAGCGGTAGTTGAAGAAAAATCCCCACCCAGTGCTACATGAAGTTTAATTCGATTGACAATCAACTGATGCTTTATCTGAATAACCGTACTTTGCGCGGTATAAGATCGGCTTTGCGCATCAAGCACGGTAATGTAATCAACCAATCCACTTTGATACTGCTCAAAAGACAGCGTTTGTGCAGCAATAGCGTTATCCCGGGCTTTTAACATTATCTGATAACGCTGCTTTAAACTAGCTTCGCGGGTCACTGCATTTTCAACTCCGGCAAAAGCCCCGTATAAAGTGTCTAAATAACTTTGCTCGCTTTGTTTTAATACTAATCGTGCTTTTTCTTCATTGGCAGCCAGCTTACCCGCGTTAAAAATAGGCGCAGTTAAATTACCGAGTAACGACCATCCCAATGATGATACTGAGAGGAAATTACTCACGTCACTTCCTTTGTTATTCAGTGAAGCAGTTAAACTCAAACTGGGAAAACGTTGTTTATGGGCATAAGCTAATGCAGCATCTTTAGCAAATAATTGGTACCAACTTGCACGAAGCGAAGGTTTACGTGAAATAAGTTCTGCGGGTAAACCCAGTGGAATAGATGATTGTAAAAATGGTAGTTGATCGCCATCACTTGTCTTAGCACTTGTCTTAACATTAGTCTTAACATCAGTATTAACATCAGTATTAACGGCTAAACTACCTTCAGGATATTGACCCAATAACAATTCAAGTTTCCGAATAGCTTGCAGCTTTTTACTTTTTTGCTCTGATGCCCGCGATAATTCATTGTTCACTTCATTTCGTGTTAAGTAAACATCGAGCGCTCTATTTAATCCCTGTTGGTACCCAGATTCTATAATTGCCAAATTTTGTTTAGTATTTTCAGCACGCTGCTGGTACAAATCAACCAGCTTACTTGCTTCTATAACTGCAAACCAGGCTGTAACAACATCAGCAACTAACTGTTGCCTTGTTTGTTCAAAACTTGCCTGCTTCGATAATAATTCTAAATTAGCTTGTTGATCTGCTGCAGATAACTTGCCCCAAAGATCTAACTCATATCGGAAATTTAGATCTAACGACAAGTTGGTTGAATAAGCATTACTTGGTGATACACTTTTACGACGATTGTCTGACAATGTTAAATCAAGTGACGGCCATAACTTACTACCCGCAACAATTAACTGCTGTCGGGAAATTTCAACCGAAATGGCTTTTTGCTTCAGTTGGAAATTATTATTCAACGCAAGATCCACCAAGTGATGTATTTGTGGATCTTTCAGTTGGTTAAGCCACCTTTTTTTTACTTGAGAATGGTTTGCTTCAATTTGATTTTCTTCTGATTTGCCGACTTCTAATTTATTTGGTTGCTTTTTAGACCATGCTTTAGGAGCATGAGATTGATGAAATTTATTATCCAATTCACTTGTCGAACTACAGGCAAGCAAAAACATGCTCGTTATAGCTACACAAAACACTGAATTAAATGCTTTAAGGCGTTTAACCATAAACCATTAAACCTAAAGGTAATTTAATATCTTTTTAGTTTAGTGTACTTGGAGTTATCTCCCAACCTAATTTACATAACATTACATTTTTTTTACTTGCTCGAACAGGATAGGTAAGTAGGCGTAAGCCAATTAAATGTTTGCAGATATATTATATAGTTGCGATATGCATTATTTTCGTGGGTTACGCTTTTGGTGGGTTACGCCTTCGGCTAACCCACCCTACTTCTCTATGTCGATATTAGGTCGCGGTTAATCGCTGGCGGACAATTTCGAACAGGCAAATGCCTGTAGCTACAGAAACATTTAAACTTGAGACAGTGCCAGCCATAGGTAGTTTTACTAATTGATCACAGTTCTCCCGTGTTAACCGTCTCATGCCTTTTCCTTCGGCTCCCATCACCAGCGCCATTGGCCCAGACAGTTTTAAGTCGTATAAACAAGTGTCGGTTTCACCCGCAGTACCTATGATCCAAATTCCTTGTTGCTGCAAAGCTTTCATTGTGCGTGATAAATTTGTTACCTGCACTAAAGGTACTGTTTCAGCAGCACCCACAGCAACTTTACGTACTGTACCAGTTAAACGAGCTGCATTGTCTTTCGGTACAATTATAGCTTGCACACCGGCTGCATCTGCATTACGTAAACATGCACCTAAATTATGGGGATCGGTTACTCCGTCAAGGATCAAAAAGAAGGGTTGATCACCTTTCGCTTCTGTTTCCCTGATAATATCGTCTAAGTCAGCTTCAGTAAAAGTTTTACCTGGTCTAACACGGGCAACTACGCCTTGGTGTTGCTCGTTTTCAGATTTATCGTCTAAAACTTTACGCTGGGAAAATTGTACAGCTAGTCCGTATTTTTTAGATAAATTGATAATAGGCAACATTCGGTCATCTTCACGCCCTTTTAATAGCCATAATTCAATAAATCGTTCCGGGGCTGCATTTAACAACGCAAGTACCGCATGAATGCCAAAGACTACTTCTTCATTTTTTGCCATTTTAAATCTTCTTTAATTATTGGTTTAGCTTTCAACTTTGCTGTTTTTACGGGCATTTTTTCCTGGTCGTTTTTTACGATCGGAGCGTTTTTTTACTTTAGTTTTTACTTTTTTCTCAACTTTACTTTTAACCTTACTTTTAACTTTACTTTTAACAGAGTCGGTTTTATCTTTTTTAACCGTTTTTTTCTTTTTGGTTTGATCCGGTTCATCGTTTGCTGATGTTTGCTTTTTCCCAGCTTTTTTGGCGCTGGAATACTTCGAGGTTTTAGCGCCCGAACGTCTACCACTTGAATGAGTCGCTTGTTGAACCGCTTTATCACCCACTAAAGTTAAATCAATTTTCTTTTCATCAAGATTAACCGCTGCAACTTGCACTTCAACTACGTCACCAACATGAAATTTGGTTTTGGTATTTTCACCGGTTAAACACATTCTCACATCGTCATAATGATAATAATCACGACCCAGTGAGGTTATGTGGATCAAACCTTCAATATGCAAATTGCTTAAACGCACGAACATGCCAAAATTAGTAACGGTTGAAATAACACCTTTAAAGGTATCTCCAACATGGTCTTGCATAAATTCACATTTCAACCAGTCTGAAACATCTCTGGTAGCATCATCAGCTCTACGCTCTGTCATTGAGCAATGTTCGCCTAACTGAATAACAGCCTCTTCATCGTAACTGTGATATCCGACATTAACCGATGAAGTTTCTTTTGTCGTTTCTTTAGCTGAGTCTTTTTTAGTTTGTTGATTATGCAAAATAGCTTTTATTACCCGATGTATAATTAAATCAGGGTAACGACGTATCGGAGAGGTAAAATGACTGTACGAGGGTAAAGCTAAACCAAAATGACCAATATTTTCACTTTGATAAACCGCTTGTCGCATAGAGCGCAATAACATTGTTTGAATAAGCTCTTGATCGGGACGACCCTGAACTTTGGCTAAAATGTCACTGTAATCTGAGGGATCCGGCTGGTCTTTGTCAGCCCCCATTCCTGTTAGCGAAATACCCAATTCAGACAAATAGCGTATAAAATTTTTGTATTTATCTTCACTTGGTTTGTCATGTACACGAAATAAACCTGACATGTTGTGTTTAGCAACAAACTTAGCCGTGGCGACATTCGCCAAGATCATGCACTCTTCAATAATTTTATGAGCATCATTACGTATTAACGGTTCAATAGTTTCAATTTTTCGGTCTTCATTAAAAATAAACCACGATTCTTCGGTTTCAAAAGCAATAGCACCACGAGCCTCTCGTGCTTGCATTAATGCTAAATACATTTGATTCAGGTTTTCTAAATCAGGCACTAAGTCTTTATATTCTTCACGTAAAGCTTCATGGTCTGACTCTTTACCTGACAATTCTTTACCGGACAGCTCTTTACCTGACAGCTCTTTACCTGACAGCTCTTTACCGGACAGCTCTTTACCGGACAATATTGCAGCCACTTTTGTATAAGTAAAACGTGCGTGAGAACGCATAACCGCCGGATAAAACTTTGAACCAGACAAACGTCCGTTAGCGCTTACTGTCATTTCAGCTACCATACACAAGCGATCTACATTCGGATTTAATGAGCACAATCCATTAGACAGCTTTTCAGGTAACATCGGGATAACTTGACTGGGAAAATAAACAGAATTCCCACGGGCTATGGCTTCTTCATCTAATTTTGAGCCGGGACGAACATAATAGCTCACATCTGCAATGGCAACCCATAAACGCCAGCCACCTGATTTTTTAGGTTTGCAATAAACTGCGTCATCAAAATCTCTGGCATCTTCACCGTCAATAGTAACTAAAGGTAAATCCCGTAAATCTACCCGATGTTTTTTAGATGCTTCTTCTACTTCATCTGATAGGGTATTAACATCATCCAGTACTTTTTGTGACCATTGATGTGGTAAGTCGTGTTCACGCAGGGCTATTTCAATTTCCATACCCGGTGCCAATTGATCACCTAATACTTCAACCACTTTAGCCACTGGGCTGGCGCGCTTGGTGGGTCGTTGAATAATTTCCACCACCACAACTTGTCCATGACGGGCGCCCAGACGTTGATCTGGATCAATTAATATTTCTTGTCGTATCTTTGCATCATCAGGAATGACATAAGCAATATGGTGCTCGACAAAATATCGTCCGACAATAGGCGCTTTTCTAGGTTCAACAACTTCAAGTATGCGAACTTCTTTACGCCCTTTTCTGTCAGTACGGTCAATTAAAATAGCTTCAACAACATCACCATGAAAAACCCGTTTCATTTCATGTGAAGAAATATAGAAATCTTTCCCGCGTTGAGTTGATGCTTTATCAGGTTTATTACTTGAAGGCTCTGGAGCAAAAAAACCAAAACCATCTCTGTGTCCGATAATTCTCCCGGTTAACACACTACTTTTTAACGGTATGGCATATTGCTTAAACTTGTTAAAAATTAGCTGACCACTATTTTCCATTGCGCGTAAACGACGTTTTAAACCGATCAATAAATGTTCTTCAATATAATTCAGCTTTTTAGCCAATACATTAAATGTAGGAGGAATATGAGCCTGCTCAATAATTGACAGCAGTAATTCACGGCTGGCGACTGGCTTTTCGTATTTTTGTGCTTCGCGTTCTTGGTAGGGATCTTTAAAGGTCACAGTTTAGTGCTTAGATTAATTTGATTTTTCCTTATTATATATGATACCTCAACTACTTGGAAATGCAGTTTCAAAGTAAAGCCAGAATATCAGGGCAAGGCACGGCTAGATTAAAAACAATGGGCTATATATTTGTTGGTGAAAAGTCTTATTTTACGAAATTACAAATAATACAATTGGTATAATAATCCCCGACAAAAAATTGAATAAACTACCTCGCCCCAAGGGACAAGGTAGTTAACTCTCGTTAGATTTCTTTTTAACGAACATAGTTATACGAGATTTCCACCTAAATTTTAACAAAGAGTAAAACACTCTAAGCTCATTACCCGTTTATTTACCGATAACTTCGATAGAATAACTACGGAAACTGGAATACCGGATAGCAGTATCAATCCCTCCCGAATCACCAAATAATACCGACGAATTTAAATCATTATTAAGCCATGCACCATGATCTTGGTTAAAAGCAATGCAACCTTTAGCTGGATTATACCAACCGACCAAATCCCCCATACTCACATCAATAGGTTGATCAAGTATAAATCTATTCTTGCCAAATACAGGTATTTCCACTTTGCTTTTACCGATCACCTTAAAACTGTCGCCACTACGACGGTAAATGACTAACTGAACAGGATTTTGATTTTTTGCATATATGTTCCACTCAGTTAGCGTTCCTTCACCACAAATAGGATGACTGGCATCGATTGAGTAAACATTAGCCCCGCTATCAGTATGAGGTTGGTTTGTAGTAATCATCCCACCTTTAATGATCCTGTTTCCACCCGGTTTAGGACTTTGTTTACCGTTTACCTCAATGGAATAAGTGCGGAAACTTGAGAACTGGATATCGGTATCACAGCTACCTTGATTGCCAAATACTACCGATGCTGTCAAGTCAGGGATAAGCCAAGGCCCATTGTTTTTGACAAAAGCAATGCAGCCGGCATTAGGGGAATACCATCCAAGCAAATCCCCCTCGGCAACCTTAATCGGTTGTGTTAATTTAAATGTATTCTCACCGAATACAGGAATTTCTATAAGACTCTTACCAATCACACTAAAGCTGTTACCGCTACGGCGATAAATAATTAATTGAACTGGATTTTGGTTCTTTGCATATATTTTCCACTCGTCGAGCAAGCCTGATGCACTGATAGGTTGACTGCTATCAATTGAATAGACATTTACCGAGCTATCACTATAAGAACGTTCTGTAATACTGCTGCCACAATTAAGCGTACTATGATCGTGTCTGCGGGCAAATCTACAGATTGCACCCGGATCGTCGGCACCTCTAAGAGTGGAAGACTTATTATAAACATCCTGACGCAAACGGTTTATGCCTCCCAGAGGCTGATGAGATTCCAAAGAATGCCAAGGCGTAAAAATTAAGTTTTCACAATCAGCTTCACTTTCAACACTATCAATATCCAATTGAGGGGCGAAAATAGTGACTTTGCCAATTGAAATAAATGGAAACTCCTCTTCATCCCAGCGTTTAGTCGCATCCTCAATACCTAGATCAGTTTCACCTTTATCACGAACCTGCACCATGAAATCAAAACTGAACTCCTCTTGTTTTTCCATATCCGAAATCAAAGCATCATTAAGGTAATTTTCAGCTGCATCCAAAGAAACCTGCTGTGGTTTTACCCCATTGCTGGGAATAACAGAAAACCTCATAACTCTATCTGCTCCAAACAAAAATGGCGCCGCACCAAAGTATTGTACACCCAGCGGATTTTCTACTGGCTTAGATTTAATTTCAGAAATCACTTTGAACGATGATATAACCCCCATAGGACAGGTTGAAGGGTCTGCTAGAGGGGCAAAAAATGCCGATGGGTCATCATTATTTTCCAGTAAAATTTTATTAAGTTGCAAATAATCAGGGATATCAACAAAGGCAAAAGATGCTGTATTGATCATTAAAAAATCTTGATTTCTGGCACCTTGGTCATTTTGTAAAAATGGTTCGTCACCCGCGACATCCAATACTTTAATTGCCATGCCCCGACTTAAATTCTGCTTATTATTTAAATCATGTACAACAGTAGAAGTTGCATTTGAGAAACGAATAAGTGCCTGGTATTCTTTACCAGGTATAGCAAACAAGCCAACCTGATACTTAGTTGCGATATCTTCAAAAATTTTGAATTTTGCCTTCACACACCCATGTGATTTAGGGTGAACGCCACGAAGTGCTGTGTTATTTTGCGAATTATAACGCTTATCAAGCAGTTTTTCCGTAATATCAACAAGTTGCTCAATTTCGTTCTGCTCTGTATTCAAGTCTGCTATTTTTTCGAATGAATTGCTCTTATTACTCATTATAAATCCTTTATTTAGAGGTAAATTAATAAATACAACTGATCATCACTAACACTACTATTTACGAATAAATCACGACAATGACAGTAGCTTAGAACTATAAAATCTTATTGTATTTAACATTTAAAGTCAATTTATAGCCCCTGTAACAATTTTTTATTATCACAACCGTCATCACGGTACTTTCTTTTTATTAATTGGTGCATGTGATTTTTGCATGTAATTGGTACATGCTCACACCTGAAGGCTTAATCAAGCAGCATATCTTCAAGAGATTAATCCAAAACAAGTCATGATATAAAAAGTAATAATCCGTAATTTACTGGTATAACTGAATAATTAGTGCATTTGACTAGTTTTTAAAGTCAAATGGCTCTACGCTGTAATAGAGGTTTTATATATATCTGCTATCAGGCACATCTAGCGAAATATGCGTTTAACTAATTTTAATAAGGAAATGAAATGTCAAAAAATATCGTGATTTTCTCTGACGGTACAGGTCAAGAGGGCGGAAAAGGCCCTAACACAAATATTTATAAGCTTTTTAGTATAATTGAAAATCGCTCTAATCAGCAGGTAACTTTCTATGATGCTGGTTTGGGAACTGGCTGGAATAAATTAACGGGTAATATAGCAGGCATGGGAATATCCCGCAATATTTTAGAATGTTACCGATTTATTTTTGATAATTATAAAATTGGCGATAAAATTTTTCTGTTTGGTTTTAGTCGCGGAGCTGCCACTGTACGAAGTCTATCAAGTTTTATTCATTACTTTGGGATCTTGCCTCAATCTCGTCCAGAATTAATAAAAAGAGCTTTTAAAATTTACAAAATAAAAAATCCCGACGCCCGTAGAGACGAAGCCAAAAAATTTATCAAAAAACATCATAATATATGGGCAGAGGTTGAGTTTTTAGGATGCTACGATACGGTTTCCGCTTTGGGGTTACCGATCCCGGGTACTGATGCCATTTTTAACAAAATACCGTTTTTACAACATAAATTTCATGACTTAAGTTTAAGTAAAAGTGTAAAGCATGCCTACCATGCATTAGCTCTAGATGATGAAAGAAGGAATTTTTTACCAAAGATTTGGGATACTAAGATTGAGGATGGACAAACACTGACTCAGGTGTGGTTTAGCGGAATGCATACCCATGTAGGCGGAGGCTATCATGCCCACGGTTTATCGGATATCCCTTTAATATGGATGACTGAAATGGCGATTGATAAGGGACTCTTACTTTATAATCATTATGATGTTGAAGTTAAGGAAGACGCTGACAGTTTTATGGAAGACTCACGAGGAACCATGCTCACCAAATTATACCCTCAACAGGTTCGTGACTGGGATATCAGTAAATACGGTAAACCTAGAGTACACCAGAGTGTAATTGACCGCGCCAACAATCCTGCAAACGATTATAAACCTTGGATTTTAGATAAAAAGTATAACCATCTAGTGGAGACATGGACATCTTACAGCAAACAAAGCTGGAAGAAAAAGGATGATAATTAGGTAAGAGGTTATGTTGAATGTGGATTAGTCTAAATCTGATATTACAATTAAATTTTGACTGTCTGAGTAGATCGTACATTTATAGGCTCGTAGTTCGCACATTTATGTGCGCCTTAAAGTGATGCGTGAATAAATCCACGTTCTACGGATTGCTCGAATAAATCTACATCGATATGTTCTTCTCGGTTTTTAAATTTTAACAGCAACACTTAAATGGGACATAACCAAGATAAAAGTTCTGCTATTCTATCAAAAGCCGTCTTAAATAGACGGTGATATGGCTCGAATTCCCGACGGCAAAAACTTGATCTATCGGACGAACATCAGAAACTTCGCCATAAATTGGTTATCAAATGGCGAATTTGATATCAATAATTCAACCGTGTATGACATGCTTCCTAAGTTGTTTCACAGCTTACCAGCGCTTGCCTTCATTTCTAAAAGAGATGGACGAGCGCAAATCTACGTTCAGCATGGTAAAAATGGCACTCAAGCTATTTCCGCATTCGATAAATACAAAGTTTTCCGTAATTTAGATATTTCTTTTGATGATGAAAAACTATTAGCATCTGAAGCAAACCGTATTCATATTTTCGATTTAACAAACTTAACAAACCTAACAATAAAGCCAAACGTAAAAAAAATTAACCTTGAGAATAGAGTTCGTTCCGCTATTTGGTTGACAAAAAGCGTGTTTGCCGTCACTCAATATGATTTTAATCAGTCAACTATTACGCTCTTCAACCAAAATGGTAAAGCGCTGAAAACTTTGCCAAGCACATGGCAAAGTATTTTAGTGGACAGCAGCAATAATGGTGCTGTATTCCTTGTAGATAACAAACAAAACCCCCACAAAACAACAGCTAAGCTGTTGCTCTCAGATAAGCTTCTGTTACCCGAGTATATCGGCTTAATAAATCACCCGGTTAATCGTGACACCAAAATTAATGGCAAAAAACTATACCAAATTCCAAACAAGTCAGAAATACTGCAGGTGTCAAAAATCAGTAACCTCAACAAAGTGATAAAAACATACCCATTAGTTGACAGCTATGGTTTTGATGTTGTTGACAATACCCTAGTATTCAGTGCTTTGAAATATGCTTCAACTGAATTGCATAGAACCAAGTAAAATGACAGTGAGTATAGACACCTTTCCTAAAATATATTTAGCGTAAACAATGTGCATAGCGACAAACAAAAAAGCCTGGCTTATTTATTTTACAGTAATTAACCAGGCTTTGATTTTTGCATATATTCAAATTTAAAGTGTTTTTAAATATTCTACTAAAGCCATTCTTTGCGCTTTATCCAATGCAGGCAATAAAGTGCCATCACGTTGAGCGGTTCTACCCGCAGCGTATTCATGCCCTTCATTTCCATTTGCACTTAAATGGGTTTCATATAGACTTCCCTGCCCCGCTTTATTAATAAAACCTACCTTTACCGGATCGAATTGACGACTTCCATTCCAAAATTCATCGGGACGATATTCACCCACTTCGGGATCATCAAAACGCTTTTTGGGTAATAGTAAATCATAAAGTGTTGGCACAGAACCATTATGCAGAAACGGCGCTGTTGCCCAAATACCGTTTAATGGACGACCTTTATAAGCAAGTAAATCAGCATAAGGTGCAATCCGGGTTTTTAATTCATGACTACCTTGTTTTAAAGTAGATTTTACACTGTTCTCATTCTTGCTCTTTAACATGTTAGACACCCAGACAAACCAGCCTTGAAAGAATCTTTTATCTGGATCGGGGGTTAATACCACATTTTTGACGGCTGACGTTAACAAGGTTGCAACGGGCATTTTCTTCTGAACGTAAACTAAACCGGGGCCAACATCTACGTAATTTCCTTTTAAAATACCTGATGATCCTTGGGCTGTCACACTGTTCATTGCCATTTTTTCATCGGTACCAATATCGCTTAACTTTTCAAACTGACCTACCACACGTCGCATAGGATCGGCACGATCAATGGGTAGGTGACAACTAGCACAATAGTCTTTGAAAATGGGCTCACCCGTTTTAGCAAGTACCTGGTCAATTTTGGGCAATACTGCTTCTGGCCACAGTGGAGAATGTAATGATTTCAGTTGATCTTCAATTAAACGCAAATTGGTCACATCAACGGAAGACTCAAAACTGACATATTTTCCGTTTTGCTGTTTGCTCTGTCCCCCCAAAGACAATAGGAATCTCTTAATAAAAGAAGGATCAGATTCTTCTTTCCAGTCCAACGTGCCAAATACCCCTAATACTTCCCCTGTATTACGACCTAAAGGACCAACACCACCATTATCGGCAATACCGTTCCACTGAACATAACCATGCTGTGGTGTATCCCAAAGAAATGGATAGCTAACTGGTGCATCTGGCGGGTTAAAAATTGCGTCACGTAATTGAATTTTCTGCTCTTTAGTAAGCAAAGGTTGAATACGCTTGAATAAGTGATCAAATTGTTGATTTGAAATAATATCGCTGTCAAACGAAGCTATGATCTTGTCAGCTTCATCATGGCTCAAAACTTCTTTTAATAGCGTATGAATTTCATCTTTATTTAGAATATGTTGTAAAACCCGGTTAAATATACGTCCGAAAGCGTCTAACCTTGCGTAACCATACTTAGTATCAGATTCATTAATTTTATTATATAAGTACAGGTTAGTTGCTGTATCTTCGAGCTTTGTTTTAACTTCCTCTGCTGAATCAAAATCCCCTCTCGCTACTACTCTTTTAGTAAAAGAGGCTAATTTTTCAGGAGTAATGATTGTGTGGCTAATAGCGGCTTGCATGTCAACCATAAAAGTATCCATATCCGACATGGCTGGTGCACCATCAACTCTGATCGCAACTCTGTTATATACAATTTGTGAAGCGTGGCAGGCAGAGCAGGTAAAACCTAAGTATTCTTTACCTTTATATTCGTCTTTTACTAAACCCAAAGGTAATCCATCAGGATTACTTTGTGTTTTCTTTTGTGCAATATATCGATATTTATCAACGTTTTTTACTGAACGGAACAGCTCATTAGAACCAATTGTCTCCAATTCTAAGAAAAAATCATACGGGAGTAGATCGGAACCCTGTGTTGTATTGTAATACCACATGCTTTGTTCAGGCGTCCAGCCTTGCCAGGTTTGGGCGGTTTCCCAATCGTCAAAATCAGGACTTGGATATATTTTATCAAACCCATCACCAAATGAAGTTTTCTCAATCAGAACTGCACCCCGGTACTCATCCTTATCATCGAATGGTACACTTGTGTAATACACTGAAAAAATTGAAAATATCGCACTTAAAAACAAAAGTGACAGTATTATTTTTACGCTGTATTTTTTTATAAAACTTTCCATTTTTATAATCCTTGTTTTCATTGATTTATAATCCTTTTTTCCATTGATATGATCAAATCTTTCATTTTTAAATTATCATATAATGCCAAGTGAAAGATCAGACCGTCCTTTGTTGTACATGCCTTTGTAGTAAATGCCTTTTTGTTGATCCCTTTGTTGTAAATGGTTAAGAGAAAATATTTCCTCATAATAATCGTAAAGGCGCTAATCCCTAGACATTGAGACATGTATGGATTAAATGCACCTTCCGCAAAAAATGACGCGTAATAATGACGCGTAATAATGATTATAGTAGTCACTTCGTCCGTGCGTGTAAATAAAAACAATACTTTTACTTTTAGTGACTTATAATGAAATTGGACTTAGCTGTGGTTTATGTAAGTCCCTTTGACGAAAACTATACAATATTCTAGTAAATTTCTTTTTTTGCCGCATTCACTACATGCTCAGGCATCTTATCAGCAAGGGCTGACAACAATTGAGCGATTTTTTTATGAATTTTTTTATCATCAGTAACGGCTTGATGAAGTAGAGAATAAAGCTCGGGATAATCCAAGGGGCTACCCATTCCTTGATTGTAAATTTCAGCCAAACGCATTTGTGCTTTCAAATTTTTCAGTGCGGAAGCTTCTCTAAGAAAAACAATCGCCTGGTCTATGTCTTTCTGCATAAATTTACCCACATGATAATATCGACCAAGTTGCTCTAAAGATTCAGCCAAGCCTTGATCCGCAGATAAACGCATATAATGAAGTCCCAGCGGAACATCTTTTTTAATGCATACACCAAATGCCAGCATATCGCCCCACAAAAACTGGTAGGAAGGTAACTTTGCTTTTGTCGCTCTGGCTTCAATATCTTGAACTAATTGGCATTGATCAATGACTACCTGACTGAGATGTTTATTTTCTTTAATTAAATCCAGTAATAAATTATCAGAATAAATTTGTACTGCCTTTAAGTTTTGCCCATATGCCATTTGCGCAAACGAGCACAGCAATAAAAACAAAGTCGAACAACTAACTATCGAATTACGCATAAATTAACCCCAGATAATAAGAGTAAGAAAACTACCATAAATTTTATATCGTCAATTTTATATCGTCAAATAATCGAAAAGCTGAACCTGTTAGTGAAGCTAAGCCCAGTAAAAACATCAATTTAGTGAAAATATTCATTTAATATTTTAACTGCAAATTTTATACCAGTGGTGTGTGGATGGATTAGCATGAGGGGTTAATCTTGTGTGATGGGTTACGCCTTCGGCTAACCCATCCTACCTCCCCCCTTATTATTAAAAGGAAAATTATTTTCTAAAATCAATTTCTGCCTGTGTTGCAAAATATGCAAACACCGTATAAACAGCCGTATTTTGTTTTAGTGCCTCACTGTTTACTTTATCTAAAGTATCGTTTTCAGTGTGGTGATAATCAAAATAGCTCGCACCGTCGGGTGCAAAATTGATGCTCGGCATACCGGCATCAGTCAACATACCCATATCTGAATCCGCACGGCCATTATTTTGGGGTGATAAAGCCACTCCCATCGGCGCTAATATTTGCGCTAATTCACGAATTACGTTTAACGAACTTGCACCAACACCCGGTATCATTTTATATATTTTACCTAAACCAAAATCCCATTCAGCCCCTAAAACATGAGTATTAATTTCATCTTTATGCTTTTTCATATAACTTTTAGCACCAAGCAAACCTAATTCTTCTCCAGCAAATAATATCACCCGCAAAGTTCTTTTTGGACGTTTGGGTAATTGGGCTAGGTGATGTGCAGAAGCTAAAACCATGCCTATACCCAAGCCATCGTCTATTGCACCTGTACCAACATCCCAGCTATCTAAGTGCGCGCCGATTACTACAAGTTCTTTAGGAAATTCACTGCCGGTGATTTCGCCGATAACGTTGGCAGATTTAACTGTTTCAGTGCTGAATCTACTTGAAGTCAGTTTCAAATAAAAACTGACTGGCTTGCCACGTTTGAATTGATTAACCAGTAGGTCTGCATCAGGGTTAGATAAAGCCGCCGCCGGTATTTTTTCAATACCATCTTTGTAACGCGTCATACCTGTATGCGCGAAACGATTATTATCAGTACCTACCGAGCGCATGATTAGTGCAACAGCACCTTTTTGTGCCGCAACACTTGCGCCTCTAACACGAGTACCAACCGCCACACCATAACCGTCACCATCAATATGCCGATCCATTTGATAAGAAACAAACGCTATTTTTCCTGTTAAACTACCCTTGGCTGCCGCTTTAAGATCATTTAACGTTTTAAAATGAATAACTTCAGCAGTAATACCTTGCTCACCTGTACCAACACTACCACCTAAAGCAATAGCCACAACATCGTGCGGATAAGGTTTTACAATACTTGCTTTTACTTCACCCCGCAGCCATTTTGGTCCGGTAACGTCTTCCGTCCACACTTTATCAAAACCAAGCGCCTTCATTTTATTTACGGCCCACTTTATTGATCGTTTATCTCCCTCGGTTCCCATCATACGATGACCAACTTCCGTTGTCAGCGATTCAACTATCTGATAGGAAAGATCAGAGTTCAGCGCTGTATTTTTTAATTTCTCTATTTGCTGTTTCTCAGCTACCGTTAGCACTTCGGCATTAACCGACAACAGGCTACATGAACTTATAGCGGCAATCGAAAATAAAAAACTTTTTAATGAATTTTTGAACATAAGTGTCCTAGATGGCTTAATACCATTGTTGTAAGGTTTATAAATTTAAAGTTAATAACTGTTAGCTTAATAAAAATCCTTTACGGGTTTTAGTGACAGAAACGCAAAAGTCGGTAGTAAACAAGATAGCATCTATCATATTTACCGCCGACTATACCTTATAAGGAAATTTATAAGGAAATCTGTAAAGAATCTATAAAGAATCTATAAAGAATCGAAACTGAATCTATAAGTACTTAATTCCAATTCCACCAATCAATAATTATACCGATTCATTTATTAATTGAAATTCATCATTTTTATCTATTTTCAATAGTGCAGATTTTTTCTCTTGCCGTAAATCTTTTAATGCCAATAAACACGGCGTCAGCACTAACGTTAATATTGTCGCAAATGTCAGACCACCGGCAATTGCGGTAGCAAGCTGGGTCCACCACTGGGTTGAAGGGGCACCAAAAACTACCGTACGTTCAAAAAAGTCTAAATTGACTTGTAATACCATAGGCATCAATCCAAGAATAGTCGTAATAGTTGTCAGCATTACCGGACGCAAACGCTGTGCACCTGTCCTTAAAATAGCGTCAATGACATTCAAACCTTCCCGTCTGAAAACGTTATAGGTATCAATCAAGACAATATTATTATTGACGACAATTCCGGCAAGAGAAATAACACCTATACCTCCCATCACAGTACCAAAAGGTTTTTGTAAAATAAATAAGGCTAAAAAGACACCTATCGTTGAAAAAATTACCGCACTTAAAATCAAAAATGCCTGATAAAAACTATTGAATTGAGTCACCAGTATTATCGCCATCACAAAAAGTGCAATACCAAAGGCTTTAGCTAAAAATTCTTCTGATTCTTGCTGATCTTCATTTTGTCCTTTAATGGCAATTTCTACACTGGGATCAATACCTAAACCCGGGAATTTTTCTTGTAGTTTAGGTAACTCTTTAAGTAATTGAGCACCATGCACTAAATTGGCTTGAATAGTAACCACCCGCTTACCGTCAACTCGGCGAATAGTATCAATTTTAGGTGCAGCAATACGTTCAACAAAGCTACTAATAGGCACTAAGCCTGCTGCAGTTTTTAAACGTAAGGTATCTAATCGGCCAATATTACGTTTATCTTCTGGATAACGTACACGAATATCAAGTTCATCATCAACATCATCCGGACGATATTCTCCCAGTTTCAACCCGTTAGTTGCCATTTGTACTGTTGCTCCCACCAAGGCAGCGTCAGCACCATAAGTTGCCGCTAAACTGCGGTCAATTTTCAGCTGCCATTCAATACCGGGTTTCGCACTTGTGTCTTCAATGTCAGTAAATGTACCGTGGCTAATTAGCGCATTGCGAATAATGCGTACCGAATCCTGTAATTTTTCAGGAAAACGGGAACTTAATTCAATCCTTAAATCTTTACCACTTTGTGGACCCTCTTCATTCTTACGCACTTCAATTTCAACACCCGCTAAATCTTCTGTTCGTTGATGAATTTCCACAATAATTTCGTCGGCAGTGCGTCTGAATTGCCAGTTGACAAAATTCGCCTGAAAAGTGCCAATTTGTTCATTACCACCGGTCAAAGTATATAAAGTTTCAATTTCTTCCATATCAAGAATACGCGTTTCAATGTCTGACATGATCGCATCTTTCTCTCTAATGGATAAATCACCGTGAGAGCGGACAACCAATGTGGCACTTATTGGTTCAATTTCAGGAAAAAAAACAGACCCTAAACCTGAGTTTGCATATAAAAATACGACAAAAGCAGACATGCCCAAAGTGCCGGCTAAAATTTTCCACGGATGGCGAATAGCACTATTAAGTAGTTTTATATATTTACCGGTAAATCCAGTTAACTGAGTTAAGTCACCTTTCTCTGCCAGTACATTTTGCTGCTGCTGTTCTTTAGTGAATTCACGTGACTTGCCAATTAATGTACCTATAGCAGGCACAAAAACTAACGCCATTGCCAAGGAAGCCGTTAACACTGCAATTAGGGTGAAAGGCAAATACTTCATAAATTCGCCTATCTCGCCAGGCCAGAACATTAAAGGAGCAAAAGCGGCAAGTGTTGTAGCGGTTGAAGCTATTATCGGCCAGGCCATACGCTTTGATGCTAACTTATAGGCTTCTTGTCTTGTCTTGCCTTCGGTTAGTTGTCGGTCGGCAAATTCAGTGACCACAATAGCACCGTCAACCAACATACCAACCGCCATGATCAAGGCAAATAAAACAACAATATTTATCGTTAATCCTGCAATGGCTATTGCTAAAATACCCGTTAGAAATGCCCCGGGAATAGCTAAACCAACTAATACCGCTGAACGAATACCTAAGGCGGCAATAATAACGACAACCACCAGCAATACCGCTGAAAACACATTGTTCTGTAAATCTGTCAGAGTATTCTTAATCTCCAGCGATTGATCACCGACATAATCAACCAATACCTGGTTTGGCCATTTCAAACGGTTTTCTTCCACCAGAGCTTTAACCTTGTCAACCGTATTAATAATATTTTCACCTGAGCGTTTTTTTATCTCCAGTGATACGGAACGTTCCCCGTTTAAACGAGCAAATGAGTTTGGATCTTTATAGGCTCTTCTTACTGTAGAAACATCTTCAAAAGTGATCACACGATCACCATCAACTTTGATCGGTAATTCCAACAAATCTTGTACCGTTTCAAAAACTGAAGGTACTTTAATGGCAAACCGGCCTTTTCCGGTATCCATAGTTCCCGCAGGAATTAAACGATTGTTCCGCTCTACCAGATTATAAATATCATTTTGATCCAGGCCATAACTTTCCATCAGTAATGGATCGACGATAATTTCAACCATGTCTTCACGGTCGCCACCAATATCTACTTCCAACACTTCCTGCATTGCTTCAATTTTATCTTTGAGATCTCTTGCCAAAGTTATTAAACCACGCTCAGTTACCGGACCGGACAAAATAACAGTTATCGCAGGCACTTGGTTCGCCATTGTAACTTCGTGCACTTCAGGCTCTTCAGATTCTGAAGGTAATTTAGCTTTTGCCAACGTAACTTTATCCCGAACATAAGCTAATGCTTCTTTAGGATCAATACCAGCAATAAACTCCAATGTAATGGATGCATGGCCTTCGCTCGCATTGGCAGACATTTCTTTAATACCGGCAATGGACTTCAATTCTTTTTCCATTGGCCGAACCAGCATACGTTCAGCATCTTCAGGAGAAATACCGTCGTGTACAATAGACACGTAAATTATCGGAATAGGAATGTCGGGATTTGCTTCTTTCGCTATATTCGCATAAGTGATTGCACCTGAAATCAGCAACAGAACGAATATCATCAATACCGAACGGGTTCGGGTTAATGCAGCAGATATTAGTGACAGCATATAATTTCCTTATTGTGTGCCAGAAGCCGTAGATGTTAGCTCATTTGATGCGAAAAAAGGATCAACCATATCACCTGCTCTAACAAAGCCTTGTCCTAACACAATAATGTCAGCTTGTTGCCCTAATCCCGATAACCAAATGCCGTCACTCTCACTTTTAATAATATTGATAGGGGTAAATTGCACTTTATTATCGAGAACGCTTTTAACGCCAATATTTCCTTTTTCATCTAAAGCCAATAACGCAGGAGACATTTTAATAACGTTTACTTCTTCTAAAGCAATACTTATTTCACTACTTAACCCTGCCAGCAATTTATAATCTTTGTTGTTGATTTCAACTTCAATTTTGAAAGTATTCGTTGCATCATCAGCAACACTGGCAATATAACGAATTAAACCAGAACGATGACCATGATTTAACAAGCGAATATCAGCTTGTTGACCAACTTTTAATTGACTGATGTTATTTTCCGTAACAAAGGCACGAACCACTAGTGGGTCTAAATCAGCCACCATAGCAATACTATCACCACGATCAACATAATCACCTTCTTCAACATAACGGGTATTTAATACACCACTGAAAGGAGAACGGATCACTGTATTTTCAATAGCTATGTTCAGACGTGTAATTTCCGCCTTAACCGCTTGTAAATCAGCAAAAGCACGGGAAACCTGTACTTTACCCTGATAACCATCTTTATTTAATGTTTGTGCGCCGACATATTCAATTTCCCGTAGCTTTAGCAGGGCTTCATTTTTTTGTAACTTCTGCTGCAAATCATTAATTGCAATACGAGCAATCACCTGGCCTTTTTTAACCATTGAGCCACGCTTCGCAAGGACCCGGGTGATTTTTCCAGAAACTTCCGCCTTCACAGTGGTAATGCGATCAGGTTCAGTTCGACCATAAACTTCAACAACATCATTGATATTTACAGCAAAAAATGTCTCTACTTTTACCTTTGCGATGGGGATCGCTTTTTTTTGTTTAGCAACAAGTATTTCCTCTGCCTGCATTAGGCCTGAGGCCATCCACAATGTTAAAACGAGGGTGATTGTTATTGCGATAATATAAGGTCTTTTAGCTAACCAATGTCGACCTTCTGCCAATCCTTTCATAACTTCTCCTTAATTTGATGCCACAAATTGTACCAGTCATTTTTCAACCAGTCTAAAGATAAAGTGTCAAAAAGTATAAGAAAAGTGTAAAAAGTTCCCGTCTAAGAACTACATACGCGTGATAACAGAACATCGCCGCTCTTTCACATCGACGTACATGGATGTATTAAAAACCGACTGGATGTCGGTTTTAATTACATTCTAAAGAATTGAATGATGATGTTTTTAAATTGAAAATGAAGATCCGCAGCCACAAGTTGTGGTGGCATTAGGGTTGTTAACGAGGAAACGACTTCCTTCAATGCCTTCAATGTAGTCAACTTCACCACCAACTAAATATTGTAAGCTCATAGGATCAATCACCATGGTCACCCCTTGTTTGACTACCGTCATATCACCTTCATTAACTTTTTCATCAAAAGTAAAACCATAGCTAAAGCCAGAGCAACCGCCACCAGTAACATAAACTCTTAATTTCAATTCGGGATTTTCTTCCTCGGTGATCAAGGATAAAACTTTACTCGCCGCAGCATCAGTAAATTTGATTGGTAACTCTGGAGAAGGTTCAAGATTTAACTCAGTTGTCGACATAAGGCTCTGCATAACTTCAATTAAAACGGTAGTTCAATTATCTTAAACTTGACTAATTTAGTCAAGTATTCCATCAAACTACTTGCGAAAAGGTCAATTTGTACCTGCTTTTTGCCAAGGAAAACTTTCATCAATTTGACGATACTTCTGCCATTTACTCTTAGGTAAGATAACAGAAACATTAGTGTTTTCAGGAGAAAAACCTTCAGGAAGTGTAAATTCACCGCCAACAATCTGAAAATACTGGAAATTGAAAGTTAATTCTTTTTTAGATAATGAAGATATCTTAGTTAGTGGAAATTTATGAGGTTTCTTCGCCAGACTGCCTGTAAATACTAATTCTACATAACCTTTAGCGTAGCGTTTTTTAAGCAGCTGTTGCACCAAAGTGACTTGAAAACGAAAATGACGCGGACTTTGTGTAGCAGTAATAGTGAAATTGTCTATCACCAAGCCATTAGCTTGCTTTTCTGGTGCCATAACTTTTTCATAAAATGCCAGGTCTTTTTTGACCTGATAATGCTGCCTCTCCATTTCAGCAATCAATTTTAATGAACGTTGATTCGATAAACGCTCTACAGCTAATTCGGTTTCCAGAATGTGTATACGACGGATTTGTTCTTCTTCATGTTGATAAAAAATTTTCAGCCTCTTGCTCTGCAAAGACAAAGTATCCATTTGGTAGTCATGAAAAAAATTACCCATTCTATAACCACTGTACAGACATACGGCAACCATAACCAATAGCAATAAGGCCGAACGAAATGGCCCCAATCCTTCTACAACTTTATTAAGATTTATTTTTGCTAACCAATTCATTTGAAAAGTATTATGATATCCAGTAATCCGTAATTTTAATTATCCAGCAAAGTAACTTTTAAAAGTCACCAATAATAAAAATGATAACTCTTGCTTCACTAAGAAAACGATTAGCCTTCCCAAAATTATCTTGGCAACTTTGCATATTGTCCATGCTGGGGGGGGCGGCAGCGGCGGCGGTAGTGATTCTTTTCAACCTTGCAATTATCACAATTGAAGAATCATTTTTAACCGTCGGCGACGATTATACCAGCTTAACCCCAATAAGTCGTTTTCATTTACCCTTTTTAGGTGCCTTAGTGATCTTTTTGATCGGCCGACTTATCGGTTATCAATATATCCGCGGTGGCATTCCATTTGTTCTACATCGTTTAAAAGTAGCCTATGGCGTAATACCCCTTAAAAATACTCTTAATCAGTTTTTTGGCGGAATTTTTGCACTTGCATCAGGCTTTTCTGTTGGTCGGGAAGGTCCGGTCGTACATCTAGGCGCAGCATGCAGTAGTTATATTGGCAATAGACTTAACTTACCTAACAATAGTGTCAGGACTTTATGTGCTTCAGGAATTGCAGCAGCTATTGCCGCTTGTTTTAATACACCTATTGCAGCCGTTATTTTTGTTATGGAAGTTATCCTTCGTGAATATGAAATTCATATTTTCATCCCGGTCATGTTGGCAGCCATCGTTGGCTCTATGTTAACCAGCTTCTTCCTTGGCCCACTTCATGATTATGAGTTTATCGGGCAAATATCTCTGACCATGCAACATTATCCTGCTTTAATTGCGTTAGGTATTTTTCTGGGTATGCTCAGCTCAGGTTTTAACCATTACATTGTTGCGATTATCAGCAAATTTAAAAATTACCATATTTTCACTCGCCTGATGATCGCGTCATTGATAACAGGTGTTTTAGGATATTTCATCCCCCTTGCTATGGGTACGGGATCCAGTGCTATTACGTTCTTAATTGACCAACCCTGGCATACTCAATTATTGTTCAGCATACTTGCCGCTAAACTTGCCATGACCATATTTGCAATAGGTTTAGGTGTGCCTGGTGGTATTATCGGTCCTATTCTCAGCATTGGTGCCATTTCCGGAATATTTGGCGGAGTTATACTTGGTTTTTTTATACCGCTGGATCAACTAACCAATGATTTTGCCCTGATGGGGATGGCAGGTTTCATGGCTGCAACGTTAAATGCTCCACTGGCGGCTTTATTAACAGTGGTTGAATTATCACATCAGTTAGAAATAATGCTGCCCGCCATGATAGTTATTACCACCTCCTGCTTAATATCTGGTCAATTGTTCAGTAATCGATCCGTTTTTACCATGCAGCTTGATATCCAGAGTCTGGCTTATCGCAAGCCTCCAATTGAAAAACCTCTACAAAAAGTAGGTGTGCTGGCAGTAATGAACAGCAATTTTGTCCTTTGTCAGCATGAACAAATAAACGACAAAATACTTCCTGAAATCAATATGAAAAATCTACAGATAATCAAACGAACAATTGAAAATTCAGCCTGCTTTTACTTGCCCGGCACCAGTAAATGTGGAACTGAGTACCAAGAGCACAAACTCATTGCTTTGTCTGCGCAGGCAACATTGGCAGAAGCCTATTTAGCCTTGTATAAAGAACACAGTGGAGGTGTTTACATTTATACTAAGAACAATGAAGATATTGTTGGCATAATTACTTTTGGACAAATACGACAATATTTATTGGAGGGAAAAATATGAACACAATTTTATGGTTAAAAGCCTTCCATGTTATCTTTATGGTCGCGTGGTTTGCAGGCATATTTTATTTACCAAGGTTATTTGTTAATCATGCAGAAAGCACTGAACCTGCGGTGATCAATCAGTTAAAAGGAATGGAAAAAAGACTATTGTACTTTATCACTCCATTTGCCATTTTAACTGTTATATTTGGTAGTAGTATTATTTACGTTTATGGTTATGATTGGTTTGCTGCAGCAAAATGGCTACATATTAAATTAGCTTTAGTGCTTTGTCTTCTGGTCTATCATGTTTATTGTTTTAAATTATTAAATACATTTCAACAGGATAAAAACACCCGTTCGGGCATGTTTTATCGCATTTTTAACGAAGTTCCCGTACTGGTATTATTCGCGATTATTATTCTGGCTTATGTAAAACCATTTTAAATAATGGCTTCAGTGGTAAAGTTTCTTTTTGTTGCCTATCATAACAACAAGAAATATCACTGGAATTTGTTCAAAACTTATTTGATTTATGCTATATTCCTGCCGCAAATTTCTATATGCACCTAAACTACTTGGAAATAACCTAATGGTTTTTGCTCAATATATTTATACTAATAAATTGTGCTAACTAATGGCTGGTAATTCTTTATGATGAAGTTTCAAGGTAATCACATCCTTTCTGTTTCTCAGTTCGATCGGGAGGCTATATCTCGTATTTTAGCAATATCGGCACAAATGACTCCGTACGCCATGCGTCAAAAACGTTGTCATGTACTGGACGGCGCTATTTTAAATAATTTATTTTTTGAAGCCAGCACCCGTACCAGAGTTAGTTTTGGTACAGCTTTTAATCTGCTAGGTGGTTTTGTTCGTGAAACGGTAGGACAAGAAAACACTTCGTTAAGCAAAGGTGAATCTTTATTTGATACCGCTCAAGTGATCAGCGGTTATTCAGATGTTATTGCCATGCGCCACCCCAAAATGCATGCTGTTTCAGAGTTTGCCAAAGGCAGCACGGTTCCGGTAATTAACGGTGGCGACGGGGCTAATGAACACCCGACACAAGCATTATTAGATTTATTTACCATCCAGTCAGAAATGACACGTTTTAACAAAGGTATTGATAAATTAAATATTACCTTGATGGGTGATTTAAAACACGGCCGTACCGTACATTCACTTTCTAAACTTCTTAGCCTGTATAACGATGTTAAAATCACGATGATTTCACCCAAGGCGCTACAAATGCCAGATAACGTTATTTCAACATTGACCAATGCAGGACACGAAGTAATAGTTACAGATGAAATGGAGGGTAATTTAGCCTGCGATATTATTTACCAAACAAGAATTCAACAAGAACGTTTTGCCAGTAAAGACGAAGCCGAACTTTATCGGGGGCATTTCAGTTTAAATAAAGAAGCTTATAAACAATATTGTCAGGATCACACGGTAATAATGCATCCCCTGCCTAGAGATTCTCGCCCCGAAGCAAATGAATTAGACATAGATCTAAATGATTTAGACAACTTAGCGATATTCAGACAGGCACAAAATGGTGTTTTAGTTCGAATGGCTCTTTTTGCTTTGACTTTAGGCGTTGAAGACAAACTACTTCAGCATGAAAAAACAATCACCTGGCATACGAATAAAACTAAATAATCTAGATCCGGGTCACAAGCTAAAATCACACATATAAATGTGAAAGATTAATCCCAAATAACGCCACTAGGTGGCTTAAATAGAAATGCAAAGCAACTCTATTAAACAAGGAAGCGAATTACTATGATAAAAAATTCTGAAACATTGTTTGAAAACGCAAAAAAAGTTATTCCAGGTGGCGTAAATTCTCCCGTACGCGCTTTTAATGGTGTGGGTGGTACTCCATGTTTTATCAAAAGAGCCGAAGGTGCATACATATATGATGTCGATGATAAAGCTTATATTGATTACGTTGGTTCATGGGGACCAATGATTTTAGGGCATAACCATCCTGCTATTCTTAATGCAGTGGTTGAAACTGCAAAAAATGGTTTAAGCTTCGGCGCACCAACCGAACTTGAAATAATCATGGCTGAAAAAGTACGTGAGCTAGTACCTTCAATGGAAAAGCTACGTATGGTGAGCTCTGGAACCGAAGCAACGATGAGCGCGATTCGATTAGCTCGTGGTTATACTGGTCGTGATAAAATTTTAAAATTTGAAGGTTGTTACCACGGACATGCAGATGCATTATTAGTAAAAGCAGGCTCTGGTGCCTTGACCATGGGCGTACCAAGTTCTCCTGGCATTCCGGCAGATTTTGCCAAACATACTTTAACGGTTAGCTACAATAATATTGAACAAGTTAAACAAATATTTGCAGAATACAGTGATCAAATCGCCTGTATTATTGTAGAACCCGTTGCCGGTAATATGAATTGCATTCCTCCGGTTGAAGGTTTTCTAAAAGGTTTGCGTGAAGTCTGTGATCAATATAAAAGTGTCTTGATATTTGACGAAGTAATGACAGGTTTTCGTGTAGCCTTAGGTGGCGCACAAGCCTATTACAACATAGTTCCTGACTTGACCACACTAGGTAAAATTATTGGTGGTGGCATGCCTGTGGGTGCTTTTGGTGGCAAAACAGAAATTATGGATTATATCGCCCCTGTGGGTCCTGTTTACCAAGGCGGTACTTTATCAGGAAATCCTATAGCGATGGCAGCAGGACTTGCGGCATTAACTGAATTAGCTCAAGGCCAAAAACACGAACAATTAAGCCAGGCAACTGAAAAGCTCGCAATGGGATTTAAAGCAGCAGCAGAGCGCAACGGTGTTTCACTCAGCATAAATTATGTTGGTGCTATGTTCGGTTTCTTCTTTACTGATGAACGAATAAATGGCAATACACAAATCACCACTTTCGAACAAGCAACCGCGTGCGATGCAGAAAAATTTAAACGTTTCTTTCATTTAATGCTCAATGAAGGTGTTTATTTAGCGCCTTCGCCCTTTGAAGCCGGTTTTTTATCTACCGCTCATTGTGATGATATTATCGAAAAAACGTTAGTGGCTGCCGATAAGTGTTTTGCTCAGCTTTAATATTATTTCCAAATTATTTTAAAGACAAATCCTGAGTAAATATCAGCTATGTAGGATGGGTTAGCCGCAGGCGTAACCCATCAACCAGTTTAATAACATATCTTAAATTTTCATTTTATGATGTAATAAATCAAGTTTTATTGATACGTTACGCCTGCAGCTAACCCATTCTGCTTTATGATAATGTTCTCATTACTTTAAACTTCAAACCTAACTTTAAGCGTTTAACTTTACATTATATTTTATTATGCCAACCTCAAAATCAACTTTAACCTCTAAAGATAATGCTAAAAGTAATAAAGCTAACCCAGCTGAAGCGAATTCACTGCCAGGCGCCGATTTAGTTCACCAGACCAAAAGCCGCAGATTTTTAAAATGGTGTCTGATAACCTCACTAAAGGTAATGTTAATTCTTATAGTGACTTTAGGCATATATTCTATTTACCTTGACGGTAAAGTCAGAAATAAATTTGAGGGGCAACGTTGGCAAATACCCATTCAGGTATTTGGAAAAATTGAACAATTACAAATAAATTCTCCTGCTAAAATTGCTGGCATCACACAATCACTTATAGCAAGTGGCTATAAAAAAGTAACAACGGTTACTCAAGCAGGACAATATGCGGCAACGAAAAATAGAGTCATTATTTATCGACGTAAATTTGATTTTGGCTCAGGTTTAGAACCTGAAGCTAACATTTTAATTGATGTGAAAAATCACAAGATCACTCAACTTTACCTCGATAACATCCCTGTCAAACAAGTAACACTAGAGCCGATATTAATCGACCGAATAGTACCCGAAAGTAAAGAAGATCGAATACTCGTTTCACTGGAAAATGTGCCGGAACAATTACTTGATGCCTTATTACTGGTGGAAGATAGGAATTATTATTTTCATGCCGGCATATCCCCATTAAGCATTTTTCGCGCTTTGTATGAAAATTTACGTGCCGGACGTACGGTACAAGGAGGCAGCACTTTAACTCAACAACTCGTTAAAAACATGTTTTTAACCCGGGATAAAACCCTGTGGCGTAAAGTAAATGAAGCAATTATGGCGCTGATCCTTGAATACAGATATAGCAAAGATCAGTTGCTTGAAGCTTACCTTAATGAGGTATATTTGGGGCAACACTACGCCAACGGCATTTATGGTTTTGGTTTAGCCGCTAAATTCTATTTTGGTAAAAGTATTGAGCAGTTAAACACTGAACAAATGGCAATGCTGATTGGACAAGTTAAAGGCCCCAGCTACTACGACCCGTGGCGTTATCCTGAACGTGCGAAAAAAAGACGCGACATCGTTCTGAAATTAATGTTCCAACAACATCTTTTATCTCAAAGTACTTTCGAATACGCCATTGAATCACCGTTATCAGTGCGCAAATTTAGACGATTGCAAAAGCAGAATTATCCGGCTTATTTACAAATTGTTAAACAAGAATTAAATCAACATTTATTAGATGTTCAACAGCAGTCAGGTATACGTGTATTTACCGGGTTTTCCCACTTCAGTCAGCAAAACTTACAACAAACTGTCAGTGATTTATTACCAGGCTTAGAGAAAAAACACCAGCAATCAGATCTGCAGGCGGCAATGATTGTTACCGATATCAACTCTGGTGAAATTCGTGCATTAGTGGGCGACCGTAAAAGTGGCTATGCCGGTTTCAACAGAGCAATAAATGCTCAGAGACCTATAGGTTCTTTAATTAAACCTGCCGTATATTTAGCCGCTTTAGAACGTTATGAACAATTTAACTTAGCCTCAATACTTTTAGATAAACCCATTGTGCTTACCAGTGATGCAGGCAAAGAATGGCGTCCAAAAAATTACGACGGGAAATTTCGCCAGCAGGTTAGTTTAAATGACGGTTTAGTCTATTCATTGAATGTTCCCACTGTTAATTTAGGCATGAAGTTAGGATTAAACAAAGTTATTGATGCCATTCATTTACAAGGCTACACTCAAAAAATAACCGCCCGCCCTTCATTGCTTCTTGGCGCGATTAACATGTCTCCTTACGAAATTAATCAACTGTATTTGCCTGTTGCCGCCAAAGGCATGTACCGGAAAAGCCACGCAATCACTAGAATTATGTCAAGCCAATCAGAAGTATTGTGGCAATATAATAAAGAAGCGGAACAAAGATTTTCAACCCAAGCATCCTTCCTGCTGGATCACGCCCTTAATCAGGTGACAAAAAAAGGCACGGCAAAATCTCTCACCTGGCGATTGAAAAACAAACGCATAGCAGGCAAAACAGGCACAAGTAATGATTTACGCGATAGCTGGTTTATTGGTTACGATGCTAAGCATTTAGTGACCACCTGGGTTGGCAGAGATGACAATAAAGCAACAAAATTAACTGGCAGCAGCGGTGCTTTAGTATTGTTTGCTGATTTTATGAAAAAACAAGGCGTAGTAAACAAACCTATTAACACACCGGTTGGAATTGAGTTTGCCCTTTTCGAATCAAAAAGCGGCCATGCTGTCACCAATAATTGTTCCGATACTGTTGAATATCCGGCAATTAAAGCCGGAATAACAATCAAGGTAGATTGTTTGCAGCAAGTTGAAAAGGAACTCTCTTGGTTTGAACGTTTGTTTGGTAGTTGATGTTTGTACGAAGAGAAATACCAAAATGAGGCTTTTATACTGTTAATAATG
This sequence comes from Alteromonadaceae bacterium, assembly GCA_013216015.1. GTDB lineage: Bacteria > Pseudomonadota > Gammaproteobacteria > Enterobacterales > Alteromonadaceae > JABSOI01. The sequence goes on from JABSOI010000012.1 coordinate 109,498, forward strand.
ATCCCATGATCATGACTCTTATCTTTGTTTCACTTACCGTCTTTGTTCCACTTACGATATTTGTTATCAAAAGTTTAACATAACCCTTAGTTGTCCTCGAAAAAGGAGTAATACCAATTGTACTAATTAATTGGTATTACTCCTTTTTCAATTACATTTTTATATATCTTTAACCGAAAAACCTCCCGATCAAGAGACCCGTCTCTGGAAAGTAAACTGTTAATAATGCTGGTAATATCAAGTTCGCCTAATTGAATTTGTGGTAAGTAAACTGCGCACTTTGTTTCTGCGAAGAGTTAAAAATAAGGACTACTTATACTATATCCGCCTCTTTTCAATAAAAATTTTCTAAGACTATTTTTATCTTTCTTATGTTATATCAATACATTAACCCTTTCGTTCAAGCACTATAATAAAGTTACATTGAATTAAAATTATATCCTGCACAAATAACAACCACTTCATAAACAAATTTCAGTATAAAAAAAAGAGGAAATAACAATGACAACTCAAGATTCCCCTATTATTGAATATTATTCAATTCATGATATTGATGCCAAAGAAGAAAACTTTTTAAAAATGGATCTTAACCATCACAGCGATGATGATTTACTTAAATTTTTGAAAAAGGTTGCTGCGAAAACGAGAACAAGTAGTTCTAAACGCCATGCCTCATTTATATTTAATTCTCCGGTAAAAATTAGTATTGAAAAAATAATTGCTAATAATAAAAGAAATGCTGAAAGTGAATATGTTGCAAAGATACTACTTGATGCTGAAATAACTTATGCCAGGAAAATGGAGCGATTACACAAAGACTTGAAAAAAGGTAGTTTGGTAATAACACTCTTTACTATGGGCGTTAGTAAACTCTTAATGCTCTGTAAAATTGATTTTGAAAAATTTTTAGAAAAAGATACATTAAAAAGTACGCTCGGCCTACCTGAAGAAAAAGCGCTATTAAAGTCCTGTTTAATTGAGATTCACGGAAATACAATGTCTGATACGATTTTACTGGCTGATTCAAACGGGTCTATTGCCAAATATTGGTGGGATGAATTTTTAAAAAGCACATTAACTTTTACTGGTAAAGAAAATACCAATAAAGCATTTAAAGCCGTTGAACGGACAATCTCCAGTGTAGGAAATATCTCTCAAGAAGATCACACCGATCTGCGCAATAATTTAATTTCTTATTTTAAAACGTCTAAGTCATATAACCATGATGAAATGATCGAACGAGTGATCGGAGATTTTCAACCTCAATCTAAAGAGGTAAATTTAGTTAACTTGAAAGCCAAATTGGACAAAATACCAGAAAAAAAGAAATTTGATGGAAATTTCGAGGTTGACCCAAAAGAAGTGAGGGCAAGAGCTAAAAAAGTATATGATTTAGGCAATGATATTGAACTTATAACAAGATCTGGCGATGGTAATATATACAGTGCAAAAAAAGGAAAAGATGAATTTGTGCTTATTAGAACAAAAATGAATATAGATTACTTTAAAGAATATGAATTATAACAATGTCGATTAATTGATGTCAGTTAAAACAAAGCCAATTAAAACCATGTCTATTAAAACCATATCTATTAAAACCATATCTATTAAAACTATGTCAATTAAAACTATGTCAATTAAAACTATGTCAATTAAAACTATGTCAATTAAAACGGTAATTACTGAGCGAAAGGATGCATTCGAAGTTGAAATATCATTTTCATCGCCAATTGATATTTCAATTATTGAAGAAGCTATTGATGAATATAACTACTTAATAGCTGATTTTAATTTAACGTATCGTCTCTTTCAAAATAGATCTTGTATTGAAACCCAAAAAAGCTGGCAAGAACTCAAACCTGATGTAGAAGAGTCCATCAAAGATGATGATGAAAACTTTAGAATTCAAATAGAATTGAATAAAAATAGTAAAGACGAATTCGTCATAATTAACCCTAGAGCTTTTATTAATGATTTGCCAAAATCTCCTGAGGAATTAATAAAGTATTGGAATAATGTATTCATTAGCTATCAAACACTTTATATATTTAATGATGGTTTCAAACGCTATTCGTTAATCCATTCAGAACCTTTAAAAACGAAAGAACTTTTTAACGATTTGGAGATCAGTAATAGTGTCTCTATTACTCCTGAGCACATTTTTAACTTAAGTCAAAAAGTAAAAGCAATTGAGCAATTACATTCACATTTGTTGATTGTATTATCGTATTTCTCTTTGTTATTGTTTTGCTCAAAATATCGGGAAACTCAAGATATTCGATTTATATTTGAAGGATATAATAGCTGTGTAATTGATAATCCTGACCAAAATAGTTTGGTAACAACATCAGATACTCTGTTTACCATATACCAATGGGTATTTTCCGATTTAAATATTTCATCTAAATTGGGAATTTTGAGAAACCTAATATCACTTTCTAATGCCAGGGCTCTCGAAGACTGTTTTTCTCACAATCTATTAAAGTCTTTGTTTTCAAACTATCAAGTTTATATGAAGGAAAATGTGAAGCAGTACTTTGAAATAAAGAACAAAGTGACTGAATTCATGTTTGACCTTTTGAATAAATCTTTTGATATTTCCGACCAGTATAAAGTAGCGTCAAGAAATACAGCATTAGCGGTTCTATCCTACTTTTTTACTGTCGTTGTTATTAAAGCTATTAACAAACAAAAATTGGATGTGTTGTTTACCCCTGAAATATCATCAATATCTATTGTGTTTATTGTTTCAGCAATAATTTATGTCTGCATGGTTCATTCAGATTTAATTAAAAAAAATAAAAGTATTAAATCCAGAATATCTGAGCTTAGAGTTAGATATGAGCACGTATTATGTAAAGAAGAGATTGAAGAATTATTTAATAGTGAATCTCTGACAACCTCCTTAAATGACAACTCATCCACTAAGTATCACGTATATGTTATAGGTGTATTAGTTACACTTTTAAGTTGCGTTATATTGTTTTCAGCATTCAATTTATGATTGAAATTTTTGTTACCTTGCTGATTTAGTGGTTAGTATTTTGCTGGTATTAAATTATTTTCAGTTGATTCCATATTGACCTGTGGTTTTTAGTGTAACTCACACCTTAACAAGATAAGCACATCTAATCAACGTGTTACAACCACCCTTAGCTTCATTACACACATCAGAAATACGCTTAAAAAACATCAGCGTAAAAATTCATGTATTGCTTATAGAACGAACCCTCCACCAATCAACTAAACTAATTTTTAATATGCCGTTTAGTTTTGTTAGTCGCTTTTGCATTCACAGGATCATCAGGCCAATAGTGCTTAGGATATTGAGATTTCATATCCTTCTGTACTGCTTTATAACTCCCTTTCCAAAATTTAACCAGATCCTGAGTAACCTGTATTGGCCGTTGTGCTGGTGAAAGTAATTCTAATTTTAGCGGTACTGAGTTATTTGTTGATGAATCTCCAACTGAAGGTGTTACCTTAACCCCGTACAGTTCCTGCATTGGTAACGAAACTGTCGGGTATTGTTCTTCGGTATAACGAATAGGACAATTTCGCCCGGTAGGACCTATAAAATGTGTTGGTGCCAGTTTTGATAATTGCTGTTGCTGTTTATAATCCAACAAAGTTAATAACATTTCTGATAACTTCAGCTTTTGTAATTGGGCCTTGGCTTTTAATTTCCCTACATAGGGATCAAACCAAGTTGATAATTGCTGTAATAATGCCTGCTCAGAAGCTTCGGGGAAATTCAAATGCGTTTGATACACATTTAGCCATCGCCATCGCCCTAATAACATTTTGTCCTTCTCTTGCCACTGCAATAAATTCAAGCCTTTCAACTGCAATTGCTCTTGCCACATGCTTGCTATTTGCTGCTCGGTTAAACTTGCACTTAACGATTTTTCTTCAATAACTATCGCGCCAAGTTTTAACTGTTGCATAGCTATAATCCGATTTTGTTTATCGTCATAAGACGTTATTACTTCACTGTCAGTACTGATTATTTGCCAATCAATCAGGTTATTTAAATCAACAGGGGCAGCTAAACGGATCTGCAATTTTTGTTGATACTGACTAATTTGTGCTGCCAGCAAATAGGGCTGACAGGCTAATGCGTCTTCATCAATAAGGCTGATACCTTTCCCATTGCTTGTCAAAAACTCCCCCACTCTACCACGATATTTTGCAATTCGTTCAGGGTAGGCTAACGCCAGCAAGGTTCCGGTATGCTCTATTGGTAAGTCGGTTTTTATTGAGATATTAATTTTGCTTGCCAGTCGCTTTGCCTGATCAATAATACGTTTATGACTGTGTTGATAACTGTTCTGATGATTGCGCTGATAATTACCTTGGTAATTTTTAGTCGGTGACAACTGCGCCATCAGCTCAATAATTCGGTGACGCAAGTCACAATCGTATCTTGCCCTTTCATTATGAAAGGTATCTCTTTCTTCTAATAATGCAGTGATCACGCAAGCCAAAGCTGCTAATTTTTTGGTCCGGCCACGTTGCTCTAATTGCTGCCCAGTAACAATCATGTGAGCAAATCTTGGATGACAACCTAATTTAGCAACTTGTTTTCCATGAGCATTCAAGCGTCTTTTTTCATCGACAATTGATAACTGTTGTAACTCTTGCCAGGCTAATAGCTCTCTATTTTTTTCAGGAAATTCTAATAAGGGCAAGTCGGCTAACTGTTTGACTCCCCAACGAGCAGCTTCAATTAACAAGGGTAAAAGGTCTGTTTGCTGAATTTCGCTGATATTAAATTCACGGCGACGATCAAAATCTTCCTGAGAATATAATCGAATACATTCACCCGGCATTAATCTACCTGCGCGCCCTGCCCGTTGAACCGCCGAAGATTTTGAAATAGCTTGCTGATGTAATCTATTAGTAAGAGATTGTTGCTGATAAAGCGCGATTTTTTCCAAACCGCAATCAATAACTAAATTAACTCCCTCAATCGTCAAACTGGTTTCAGCTATATTGGTTGCCAACACTAATTTGTTCATTCCCTCTTTAGCGGGTAATATTGCCTGCTGCTGCTCAGCTAAAGTCAGCTCACCGTATAAAGGGCATAACAGCATATTAGCGGGTAATTCAGATCTTAAACCTTCAACTAAGTAACGAATATCTGCCACGCCCGGTAAAAAAACTAAAATAGAACTATGTTTCTGATCTGTACGTTGTTGAGCTGAATGTTTGATAACTTTCAAAGCATGCTCTCGCCAGAATTTTGAAGACGGAGGAGCCTGATAACTCACTTCAACAGGGAAACTACGCCCTTCACTGTGCAGAGCAATTGAGTCGGGTAACTGCTTTAACAAGCTTTCCACCGCCAGTGTTGCTGACATGATCAATATTTTTAAATCTTCATTCAAATTCTGCTGAACATCCCGCGCTAAAGCAAAAGCTAAATCAGCATGCAATGAACGTTCATGAAATTCATCTAACACAATTAAAGCACAGTCAGCCAGTTCAGCGTCATTTTGAATTATTTGAGTTAAAATACCCTCAGTGATCACTTCCAACCGGGTAGAAGCTGAAACTTTATTGTCGTTACGTAACCTGTATCCAACAGTTTTACCAACAGGTTCCCCTAACTGCTTAGCTAAATAGGTGGCTATATTTTTTGCGGCAATACGGCGTGGTTGTAATAAATATATTTTTTTCGATGAAAATTCTTCTACGTCGAGCAACCATAAAGGCAGACAGGTTGACTTCCCCGCTCCTGGTGGCGCAGAAAGTACGAGAGTGTTGTGGGTGTTTAAAGCAGATAGCAACGAAGATTTTATCGCTTCAATAGGTAATATTTTTGACATCGAAAAGTTATATTAATAGTGAATTGCTGTGGCTTGGTATCTTATCTCAATAATAAAGATTATTCTTGATCTACCCGATAAAAAATATGGTTCTAAATTTATGAATCGATTATTTTTTGCTTTAGATATTATTGATACTGATAAACAAAAATTGGCCAATTGGAGAGAGCAGCAATTAAATTTACCTTTTAAAGCTGTTCCACAAGCTAACTTTCATGTCACCCTTGCATTTATTGGCGCAGTAACTGACGAACAGAAAAAAATATTAATGACCGAAGCGGGTCAAATTTCGCGGCAACTTCATTGTAAAATAAAGCAAAAAGTAAAAACATCGTCATCAAAAACGTTATCATTTGATCATTGTGAATTATTCAAAAAATCTAAAGTACTTTTTCTTGGTACTAGTTCGTCTCCACAATGGTTGAATTTATTAGCCGAACACCTGGGTGCTTGTGCTAAAAATATGGGATTATTTCAGGAAAACCGTCCCTATCAACCTCATATAACAATGTACCGTAAAGCAAGCGGGGAACAACTAAAACATTTGAAAAAGAATATTATTTTTGAAATAAAAAGTTTTAGCCTTTATCAATCAATTTCGACTGAAACTGGTGTGTGCTATAAGCCCGTAGAAACATGGTTTATTGGCTAAGTAATGGTTAGCTAAAACGGTTCAACCTAGTTGTAGTAAGGGTTAGCCAACGGCGTAACCCATCACTTTGTTTAACGCAACCATCTAATAACATTACTAAAACAAGTGTTCTAATGGGTTACGCCTTCGGCTAACCCATCCTACGCGTTGAGATCTTGAGGCGACAGATAAATAAATAGAAAAAAACTGGTTACGGATGTAGCAACATTTAACCAGTACATAGCCAATACCATTAATAAAACGTAAATACACCCAAACCTTTATTTCCTTATGAGGTTGGGTATTTTTAGAGTCTACTTATCTAGAATCTACTTATCTAGAATGTATTTATTGTAAATAATTGTGTCGCTAAACTATTTAAACCGTTTTCAGCAATTCAGCTATAGTGGCAATTCCCTGCCCCGTTGCTCCGGTAGCCCATAAATTTGTAGCAGAGCCGTGATAAGCGGCAGCTAAATCTAAATGTATCCAACCTTTACCATTGTCAGGAACAAAACGGGATAAGAACCCGGCAGCATTACTTGCGCCACCCGCTCCGCCACCTTTTTGTGTACGGCTATTTGCTGTATCAGCAAAAGCTGACGGACAATTATTTTGATGCCATGTTTCCAGCGGCAATGACCAGACAGGTTCATTGACATTTTCAGCTGATGATTTTGTTTTCGCCATCAATGCATCATCTAAAGAAAATAAAGCGGTGTAATCCCCTCCCGTTGCCATTACAGAAGCGCCTGTCAAAGTAGCTGCATTCAAAATCACCGGTGAGCCAGTTTCAGCTGCAGCCATTAAACCATCTGCTAATACTATGCGGCCTTCGGCATCTGTATTGGCAATTTCAACCGTTACTCCATTTTTATAAGTTAAAATATCACCTAGTTTATATGCATTACTGCTGATCATATTTTCAGCACAACACAAAAATAGTTTAACCCGCTTATCTAATCCTTGACGAATAGCAAGTGCCAGCGCACCGGCAACAACCGCTGCACCACCCATGTCGCATTTCATATCGAACATGCCCTGACTGGTTTTTATACTATAACCGCCGCTGTCAAAAGTAATGCCCTTACCCACTAAACTTGCTGAAACCGCCGCATCTGCATTCCCTGTCGGGTTGTAATCAATTTCCAATAAACAAGGAGCATTGACACTACCTTTGCCAACATTATAAATGCCTACCCAGCCATGCTCTAACAATGCTTCACCACAAATAATGGTTGAATTAATATGATCAGGTGCCTGAGCCTTTAAATACTCAGTTGCCAATTCAGCTAATTTTATCGGTGTTAATTGTTCAGGAGTTTGATTAGTTAAGTCACGGCTCCAAGCATAAACCGCTAATTTATCATTTAATGCATTGATGGTTTGCTCTGTTCCCGTAAATTCAACATTCACTAGTTGTCCCACGCAAGTAAAACCTAGTGCAAATGCCCATTGGTTAGCTTCGTCCCAATGCTCACCTGATAATTTTGCATGCTTAAGACCCATTTTTTCAATTTTACGGGCCGCTATTTGGATCTGTCGTAAAAGCTGATATTCGCCTTTTAATGAAATAACAATATCATCACCAACAATTTGTACTAAATTGTCAACTTGCCAATTTAGAATTGTAGGATCAGCTTTAGAGGAATTTTTGCTAAGCAGAATATTTGCTACCTGTGTCATATTTGTTCCCTATTCATACCACTAAGTGAATTATTAAATTTTAAACAGTGTACACCCGCTAAGTATAAATTTAAGCTTAGCTGTATTTTCTTTATTGTACCTATACCCGTAATCATTCAAAATGCAGGTTTTGAAGCGTTTTAAAAGATTATCTACTACGTTGCTTTCAATCCCAATAGCCCGCTATTGCTCAATCAAGCGCCTTTTAGATAAACTTTCAAATTCACCTCAAATTCCCGCATCTTGAATGACCACGGGTATATACCCAAACTACTTAAGTATATTTGAATCCGAAGCAGAACTATAATGAAACTAGCATTAAAATCAGGCCATTTAATTAAACGTTATAAACGATTTTTAGCCGATGTAAAATTACCAGATGGTTCAGCAAGAACCATGCACTGTGCCAATACCGGCGCCATGACAGGTTGCGCAACCCCGAATGATATGGTGTGGTACAGCACCTCTGATAACTTGAAACGTAAATATGCCAACAGCTGGGAAATTAGCGAAACGCAAGACAGCCACTATATTTGCGTTAATACAATTCGTGCCAATCAGTTAGTTGAAGAAGCTTTAAAAGCTGGTGTCATTACTGAATTAGCTGATTTTAGCGAACTAAAACGCGAAGTGAAATATGGCTCTGAAAACAGTAAGATCGATTTTCTACTTACTTATCATAAAAAAAATCATTGTGAGCCCACTAAAGCTTATGTGGAAGTGAAAAGCGTTACTTTACTCCAGGACGGTCAAGGTTTCTTTCCTGATGCAGTTACCGTGCGCGGGCAAAAACATTTGCGCGAATTAACTATACTCGCACAACAAGGATATCGAGCTGTTTTATTATTTGCTGTTTTACATACAGGAATAAATTCCGTTCAGCCAGCAGCACACGTTGATCCACTTTATGCACAATTATTAAAAGACGCCATAGCATCTGGAGTTGAGGTGATCGCTTACAAAACATTTTTTACTGAATATGAAAACAGCTTTGAATTTTCACTCAAACAGGCAATATCGGTAAATATAAAGTAATATTAATTATGAGCTCGTTTTTTTAAACTGGTTGTGTTGGAAATATTCTCAAAAAATGTTGACTAACCCTACCAAAACTTGCTAAAAAGCCTGCTCAAAATTTACATTGGACTGTTTAGGTATACCAAGCTACTTGAAAACAGGTAGATAAATCAATCTCAATACTTTGATTTTTTAATATAAAAGATATTTATTTACCTCTTGGACTTGAATTTTTCAACTGTGGCACAATATAGACGTCAAGCATTAAAGTCTATTTATTATTGGCAATTACATCCAGGAGATATCACCGTTTCGGTTTACACATCGGCAAAATATCTACTTAGGGCTATGTAGCATTGGGAGAATAAGCATGCCAAAAAGCACAAATAAAGCATTAGGTATATTAGCACTAGCAGGCGTTGAGCCATATATTGAAAAAGCTAGTGAAGAATACATGGATACTTCGCAACTAGAACATTTCAAAAAAATTCTAGATGCGTGGCGCATTCAACTACGTGAAGAAGTTGACCGTACTCTTGTTCATATGCAAGACGAAGCAGCTAACTTTCCAGATCCCGTAGATCGTGCAGCTCAAGAAGAGGAGTTTAGCTTAGAGCTTCGCACGAGAGATCGTGAGCGTAAGTTGATTAAGAAAATTGAAAAAACATTACAGCTTATTGAAGAAGATGAATTTGGCTTTTGCAATTCTTGCGGCATAGAAATAGGAATACGTCGTTTAGAGGCTCGTCCTACGGCTGATTTGTGTATCGAATGCAAAACATTGGCAGAAATTAAAGAACGCCAATTAGCAGGTTGATAACACCAATCATCCTTAAGTGACAACTTATGGCACTGCCATCTTCACTTCTGCCAATGAAAATTCAAAATAAATCTCAGCGACCACCGTCAATGTATCGTGGTCGCTTTGCTCCTTCGCCTTCAGGTTTACTGCATTTTGGTTCACTAATTGCGGCTCTTGCCAGCTTTTTAGATGCCAGACATCAGCAAGGCACCTGGTTAGTTCGTATTGAAGATATTGATCCACCAAGAGAGCAATCTGGTGCTAGCCGCGCCATTTTAAAAACCCTCGAAGCATTCGGTTTACATTGGGATGAATCTGTACTTTATCAAAGCGAACAATCTCAAGTATATGAAGAGGTTTTAGCTTACTTAATTGAAAAAAAATTGAGTTATTATTGTCAATGTACCCGAGCTGAAATCAAAGCGGTAGGCGGTACCTATCAAGGCCACTGCAAAGATTTTCATCATAGCAATAATAACTGTGCTACAAGATTAATTAATGATTCCGCTACATTTGAGTATTCTGATCTCATTCAAAGCCAAATATATTGTGATCAAAATTTAGCACAAGAAGATTTTACCTTAGTCCGAAAAGATGGTCTGTACGCTTATCAGCTTGCTGTAGTGGTAGACGACATATTTCAAAACATAACCCATGTGATCCGTGGTTGCGATCTTATACAACCTACCGCACGACAAATCAGTTTTTACCGAATACTTAACTGTACCACTCCACAATATGGGCATGTACCTTTAGCCATAACTGAAGAAGGTTATAAATTAAGCAAACAAAATAAAGCACCCGTAATCGATATTAACAATCCACAGCCGGCGTTAATTGCAGCATTACAATTTTTAGGTCAAAAGCCACCAGCACTTTTAACAACTTGTTCTGTCGATGAATTAATAAAGTGGGCGATAAAAAACTGGGCAATTGACAAAATCCCGAAAAAACAACAAATCGTACCTAATAATTAAATATTTTCAAAATAAACCTTTATCGTTTGTTTTTCATTCTCTTTTGAGCCCTACTGTTATATCATTGCGCGCGATTCAAGTTATCCATGCTAGTATAACTTGAATATACCCAACGTATTTTGGTACAAACTGCTGAATCAAAAACACTATTTCGACAAACGGAGTCTATCATTATCAAAAGCGTGATTAATTTGTGTAAAAAAGTTTTGAGTAAAAGAATTAAAAAAAAACCAAAAACAGAAGCGTTTGCCAAACCAATCGTTTTAACACGTGATCAACACTCTGTATCTCGAAAATATATTAGCACCAATGCGTTAAAAGTACTTTATCGACTAAATAAAGGCGGTTATGAAGCGTATCTGGTGGGCGGTGCTGTTAGAGACCTGCTATTAGGTATTAAGCCTAAAGACTTTGATATTGCCACCAATGCAACTCCTGAACAAATTAAAGATTTATTTCGAAATTGTCGTTTAATTGGTCGCCGCTTCCGTCTAGCCCATATTGTATTTGGTCGCGAAATCATTGAAGTGGCTACATTTAGAGGGCATCATGAAACAGCACCTGCTAAAGAAAAAAATTGTCAAAAAACATCCAAGCAAAGCGAACATGGAATGCTGTTACGTGACAACATTTACGGCTCTATTGAAGAAGATGCACAACGTCGTGATTTCTCCATTAATGCACTTTACTATTCAGCCTCTGATTACAAAGTACATGACTTTGCCAACGGTATAACCGATATTCACAACAAAGAAATTCGCTTAATTGGTGATCCTGAAACACGATATCGCGAAGATCCTGTACGTATGTTACGCGCCATTCGTTTTGCGACTAAATTGGACATGACAATCAGCCCTACAACTGATGCTCCGATAAAAGAGCTTGGACCATTACTTGCCAATATCCCTGCACCAAGAATGTTTGAAGAATTTTTAAAAATGTTCATTTCAGGAAAAGCAATCGCCAATTTCAATTTATTACGTGAATACGATTTATTCAAATATTTTTTCCCTGCCGTTGACCAGATGCTTGAACAAACTAAGGTGCAAACCAATGTTAAAGCAGGCAATACCGAAGCAACAAATAGTGAAATGATGAGTTTCATTAACCTTGGCCTGGCTAATACCGACAAACGAATTAATAACAATCAGCGTGTAACGCCAGCATTTTTATTCGCTGTTTTACTTTGGTATCCATTACAGGCACGAATCAAACGCTTAAATGCCACTGAACAATTAACCGTTCAAGATACATTTTTTTCCGTGCTTAATGAAATAATGAGTGAACAACAGCGTAGCATTGCCATCCCAAAACGTTTTCAAGCCGTAATGAAAGATATCTGGATTTTGCAGGACAAATTAGTGAGGCGCGAAGGAAAACGAGCTTATAAAACATTTGAACATCCTAAATTCAGAGCTGGATACGATTTCCTTCTGCTTAGAGCTCAAATAGAACAAGAACGCGGTCTAAAAAGTACAGACGAACAAGAAAGTTCACTGCAAGAACTCGCTAAATGGTGGACAGACTTTCAATCAGTAAGTCCCGAAACTCAGGCACAAATGATAAAAAGCGTTATGAATAATCGTATCGGATCTAACCGTCCAACTAAAAAACGTCGCAAGCCTAAAGATTCAGCTAAAAGTAACTCAACTGACTCATGATCACCGCTTATATAGGCCTTGGCAGTAATTTATCTGATCCTGTTATGCAAATCCATCATGCTATTGCTGCTGTAAAAAAAATAGACAATAGTAAGGTGACAAGTGTATCTTCAATTTATTTCAGTCGACCAATGGGTCCGCAGGACCAGCCCGATTACATTAATGCGGTACTTGCTATTGAAACCAATTTATCTGCAATAGAATTACTAAACACCTTGCAAGCCATTGAAACTGAAGCGGGACGAGTTCGCAAAGATAACCGCTGGGGTGCAAGAATTCTTGATTTAGATATATTGCTTTATGGCAACGAAATCATCAAAAGTCAGCGTTTAACTGTTCCTCATTATGGTTTAAAACTAAGAGAATTTGTTTTATTACCTTTAGCTGAAATAGCCGCTGACTTAATATTGCCAGACGGTGATAACATTTTGGAACTGAGTCAAGGTATTGATAAAAATGGACTTAAAGTTTACAGCAGCTAATACCACGTTTATCTTAAAAGTTGCGATAATAATACTTTTATGCGAAGGTATTCGCACTGAGTATTTACTCAAATAATAATTTTTTTGGAAAATATTATGTCTAAAATTACCACAGCAACCTTGTTAAAAATGAAACAACAAGGTCAAAAAATTTCCACCATTACTGCTTACGATGCAAGTTTTGCCAAACTTTTTGATCAGGCCGGCATTCACGCAATTTTAATTGGTGACTCTCTTGGTATGGTCTTGCAGGGGCATGACGATACACTTCCCGTTTCAATTGAAGATATGGCCTACCATACACACTGTGTCAGCAAAGGCGTTAAAGAAACCCTGATTATCAGCGATATGCCTTTTATGAGCTACGCGACCAAAGAGCAAAGTTTTGAAAATGCAGCAAAACTAATGCAATCGGGTGCAAACATGGTAAAAATGGAAGGTGGCAGCTGGTTAGTTGAAACAATAAAAGGCCTGATAGAACGTGGGATCCCTGTTTGCGGGCATTTAGGTTTAACACCTCAATCTGTACATTTACTCGGTGGTTTTAGAATACAAGGACGTGAAGAATCTCAAGCCTTAGACATGATCAAACAAGCAAAAGAGCTTGAAGAAGCGGGTGTACAACTATTAGTTTTAGAATGCATTCCCAATAAATTAGGGCAAGCTATTACACAAGCAGTTACCATTCCTACAATAGGTATAGGTGCAGGTCAGCATACCGATGGACAAATACTGGTAATGCACGATGCTTTAGGTATTTCTTGTAGTTATATGCCAAAATTTTCCAGAAATTTCCTTATTGATACAGGAGATATTAAAAAAGCAATCGAGCTTTATATATCTGAAGTATCCGAAGGACACTTCCCAGGTCCAGAGCACATATTTAAGTAGTAAAGTTTAATCGAAACGCTGATTAACACGGTTCCATATTTTCACAAGCCAACATCAAGTAATAAATAATGAAATTAGTAAATGATATTCAAGCGCTTCGCCAGCAAGTTAAAGAATGGCGAATGCTTGATTTAAAGATCGCTTTTGTCCCGACCATGGGTAATTTACATGACGGCCACCTTGCGTTAGTCAAATCTGCTCATCAATATGCAGACAAAGTTATCGTCAGTATTTTTATCAATCCAATGCAATTTGGTCTAAGTGAAGATATTGATAATTATCCGAAAACACTTGAACAAGATAAAAACAGGTTAATTGCACAAGATACTGATCTGCTGTTTATTCCAACCTCTGATATTATTTATCCAAAAGGTTATACCGACAATACCTTTGTAGAAGTACCTAATATTTCAAATTTGTATTGTGGACAAAGCAGACCCGGACATTTCCGTGGTGTAGCTACTGTTGTATGTAAATTATTTAATTTGGTTCAACCAGATATTGCCTGTTTTGGCTCAAAAGATTATCAACAATTACAAATTATTCAAACCATGGTTGATGATTTATCCATGCCGGTTGAAATTATTCCTGTTGAAATTATTAGAGAAGATTCAGGTTTGGCAATGAGTTCACGAAATGGGTATTTAACCGCAGAAGAAAGGTTGATTGCACCCGCTTTATATCAAACATTGCAATGGCTGGCGCAACAAATAAAAACCAACAGGAACTTCGACGAACTTTCCCAACAGGCGGGTGAAAAAATCAATCAAGCCGGATTAACCACCGATTACATCAGTATTTGTCATGCTTTCACATTAGCGAAAGCAACAGAAAACGATCAAAACCTGGTTATTTTGGCCTCTGCTTTTTGTGGTAAAGCCCGATTAATCGATAATATTCAGGTAAATATTTAACCTGAACTTTGGATGGCATGTGCTAACAACTTGAATCGCCGTTGCCACACTGTGGACGTTACATATTAAAGATTAAATCAAAGTTTGGATTAGTTTTGGTATCGGTAACGTCCATTAATAAGTGAACCAAAGTTGCCGGACGAATTGCGCAGCAACTGGCTTGACTGCCTTAAACGTACGTCAATTTAATTACTTGTTAGTCGGTATTACCTATCACCTCTTATTGGCTTAATTCTTATTGGCTTAATAGTGTGGTAAACCAAAGTAATACCAATTTTACTAAATTTTATTTCGCGGCACTAGCCATGAAGACACTACTACCGATTAAAAAACCACCTCCAGAATAATCAAAGTATTTTCTAGATTTTTCACTCTGAAAGGCTTTTCGAGCTCTTGACGCAATGAGCGCGTAACAGGCTAAAATTACTGCTACCACAATAGACGAAGTGATTATTAAGATTGAAAACTGTAAAAAAGTATCACTTTCAGGGTTCATAAACTGCCCTAGAAAAGCCATATAAAATATTATTGCTTTCGGATTCAATAGCGAAGCAAAAAAACCAGCCTTGAAACTACTTATGGTTGCGTACTGCTTATCTATTTTTTCACCCTTCGATGTACTTTTCCTTGCGTCGACAATTTGGCAGCAACCAAGGTAGGCCATATAAATTAGTCCTAACCATTTAAAGATTGTAAAAAATGTTGATGAAGCAGCGAGAATAGCTCCGACTCCCACCAATGAAAGTAACATTAGCGCTGCTCCACCCACTACATCACCAAGGATGCACATTAGTGCTGCTGACATTCCTCGAGTGATAGCTTGACTTACAACAAGTAAAACACAGGGGCCAGGAATAAGCGTTAGTATTGAACTTGCAACAACAAAAGCCAACCAAATCTCTATATACCCATCACCATTCAAAATGCAGGTTTTGATTCGTTTAAAAAACATATTTACTGCGTTGCTGAATCTTAAATAAGAATAACTTATCCGGCGAATCAGCGTCTTGTAACTATGCTTTTTAATTCACCTCAAATTCCCGCATTTTGAAAGGTAACGGGTATAGACATAAAAAATCCCGAATACCAGAGGGTAGAACATATTCGAAACTAGTACGTCAAAAATCATAAGAAAATTTTAAAATACATCATAACCAACTAGAAAACAAACTGTAATCTATTGTTTTTCCACAAAATATTTGAACTTTGGATTTTAGCTCAGTGAAGTGAATTAATTCTACCCTATGTGCCACGCAAAGCACTTATAGCAGAAACAATCATATGTTTATAGCTGACATCTCCTAGGGTTATAACACCTGCTTAAAGAACTTCTTTTCCTTTGCTAAGTCTGCGTATAATTTCGTTATCAGCAAGTCCCTCATTAATTAACTTGTGAACCTCATCCATCAAACTGTAATAATTGCTCTAATTTTGCGTCAAGGTAAGTTTTTGGCTGACTCATTTTAGGATTGTGTCCTCAAAATAAATAATCAAAATCTAGTGCGATGGTTTTCTGTAATGATCGTATTGTTTGTACGATATCTTCATCTTTCCTGAAAAATTTTATTCTTGAGCCCAAAAACAGATCACCAGAGAACACCCGCCTTCATTCCTTTCATGATATACAACATGATCTATAACTATGCTCAGGTGTGTGTACTGAATAGAGTTTATATTTTTCAGTTTCAATTACTTCAGGTAAGGGGGTAATATTCGCTTTTTCTAACCGACCAAACATGTAGTATTCATACGGTTTAAGAGAGACATTTTTCTTTAATGCAGAAACAGTAGTTGCGAGCCCATAAGCTGGGACAGCTAGTGTTTTCTCAAGGAAACCGGCATTGCCAGCATGATCTTCATGATAATGAGTTAATGCAACTTGCTAACACGATTAGCTTTAACAAATCGTTACAGCGAAGGTCTCGTGTTGTACGCTCCGGTATCAATAAGCAAACCATCAACATAATAAAAAATTACCGATATCAAAGGTTTTCGGATTGGCGTATGCTCTACTCTCATTCCTACAACGTTACCGAAATCTAATTTTTCTTCAATACGCACTTTTAAGCATTCCTATTCAATTTTATACAATACCCAACTTATACCAATTGGATTGGCTCTGTCTCAGTTAACTGTGTCTGTAATAGTTGTAGATTAATACTTTAAAAATAGAAAATACACATGAAAACTCTACTGAATATTTTAGTTCAGAAGGAGAAATTTCGTGTGGATAATGACTAGAAATAAAGATGTAAATTACTATTTGACTTTCCTATGACAGGATGGGTAAGCCAACGGCGTAACCCATCATATTTGGTAACCACTCAGCCGTTAACCACCTAATAAATCTTTGTTTTGATGGGTTACGCCTGCGGCTAACCCATCCTACGCGGTAAAATTTCGAATTTATAAAAGTTAAGCTAGTTTTAGCTAAGAATCATTATAAAAGCTTTCGACGTTTCAACTTTTACTAAATTTTGATTCAGACCAACCATCAATTTTGATAGCGACAAAATAAAATAAGGTAAAGCCGAGGTCATATGCCCAATGAAACTTGGGCTTGAAGTGTGTACTGATTGGGAGACTAACTTATCCAGCAAATGATGCATGTGATCAGAAACAAATTCTGGTTCTTCAGTCAATGTAGCATCACAAAAATCATTCTCAATATCGGTTAATGCATTGTTGGTAGCAACAATGTGATCACCTAAAAAAACCGCTAAATTTTCTGAGATTGCCTTTTCTATACGCCCTAAAGTTGAGTCATGTGCCTCGGGAATTGTAAATATATGATGTAAAGACTGCTCAGTTGCTTTTGCTGTTTTTCCTACTTTTTTATCTGACACAACTCTATATCACTTCTTCGAATTTGTTGAACGAAGAGCGCACTGTAATAAAAAATGAAGCAAAAGTCTCTAAATTTCCAGCCTAACTCCGCCATATCAGAGCGATGAACTGGCATAAACCAAGGCTATTTGAATAATAACGATAGTGCTTAATGCCGGAATAAAAACGTTTTTTTTAATATTCGTAGTCATAATAATCCTTACTAAAACAAGTACAAGTACAAGAACAACAATAACGAATACTAAACAAAGTTCATGCCAAATAATATCTCTTTGAATTTAAAAGATAAAATATTAAGATATTTCCATAGCCACTTTTAATGTGGTCTTTTTTACTAACTATTAGTAAATTTGCTTTTAATTTGCCATCACTACCAGTTGCCAACATTGCTGCCCGCTCGCTTGATATTTAGCCTCAAACGGCGTTAAGGGTTCATCACTGACAAAGGACTTTATTTCTCCCGTTAATCCCGCAATTTCAACCGCCTGTAAAAATTCCTGCAAATACAATAACCAATTGCTACGCAAAATTATTTGTTGGCCTATTTTAATCATTTGAGGAAATACCCCACTGCCATGCCAGCGCCGTTGTAAATGCTTCGATTTTGGCCATGGATTAGGATACAGCACATAATGACGAGTTACAGGCCACTTAGCCGCTAGTACCAAACGGTAAAAATCATTCAAATCTGCCCGGATCAAATGACAATTTTCTGCCGAAACAACATCATTCGCAAGTTTAGCCTGTTCTACATTTCGCTTCAGTCTATGGGCAGATTTATCAACTCCAATGACCAAAGCATCAGGGTTTTGTTGAGCCAAAATCCGCGTACTCTGCCCAACTCCACAACAGGCATCAAGAATAATTTCACCGTCAAATTGCTGAACAATAAGATCAATTTCAGCAAAAGCTTGTTTGGTATGCTGCTGGTATGGTTTCTGAAACTGGGTAGATAAATGCTTATTTACCACCTCATTCAATTTTTCATGAATACCACTTTGATTAGTCACTATGACTTTAGAATCACCTGACATCTGCTTATTTCCTGCTAGTTGGAACATTTCAATACTTGCCGATTTGATTAACTACGCAAGCCTATGCCTTTAGTGATCAAGGTCATTGCAATGGTAAATAAAGATACAATAAAAATGCCAATTACACCAAAAGCTACGGTCAGGCTCACATCAGAAATTCCAAGAAAGCCATAACGAAATGCATTAACCATATACACAATAGGATTAAGTTGTGAAACTCCCTGCCAAAATTCCGGCAATAAACTTATCGAATAGAACACGCCACCTAAATAGGTAAGCGGTGTTAAAATAAAAGTTGGGATAATAGAAATATCGTCAAAGCTATTAGCGAAAATAGCATTAATAAGTCCCCCCAAAGCAAAGACTGCTGAAGTAAGACAAACAGTGATCATAATTACCCAAATATTATGAATTTGAATATCCACAAAAAATAACGAAATCAGCGTAACTATTAAACCGACCAAAATTCCCCGTGTCATACCGCCACCAACATAGCCAGCAACAATAACCCAATTTGGTACTGGAGCAACCAGCATCTCTTCAACATTACGTTGCCATTTCGCACTAAAAAATGATGACGCAACATTTGAATATGAATTAGTTATTACACTCATCATGATCAAGCCAGGTACAATATACGACATATAATCAAAGCCATCCATCTGACCGATCCTTGCCCCTATTAATGTACCAAAAATAACAAAATACAAACTGATGGTGATCGCAGGAGGTACTAATGTCTGTACCCAAATAC
This sequence comes from Alteromonadaceae bacterium, assembly GCA_013216015.1. Taxonomy (GTDB): domain Bacteria; phylum Pseudomonadota; class Gammaproteobacteria; order Enterobacterales; family Alteromonadaceae; genus JABSOI01. The sequence goes on from JABSOI010000012.1 coordinate 129,025, forward strand.
GCATAAAACGATGCACTTCTTTATATAATATGCTTTTTAAAGCAATACGGTTTACCGATGCTGACATACTAATTATCCCCTTGGGCTAATGATGGAGTCTTGTTATCTGAAACAGTGTTACCAGAATCACTGTTACCTGAGGCACCGCCCCCAGTTAAATGTACAAAAAGCTCTTCTAAGCGGTTACTTTTATTTCGCATACTTTGCACGAAAACCCCCTGATCAGTAAGTTGAGTAAACACCTGATTAATACTTTGCGATTTTCTCACATCAACTTCCAGAGTATGATCATCAATTTGACGAGCACAAAATCCGCTTAAACTAGCTTTTGGACCACCCATCGCCAGATCTAAAATAAAAGTCTCCACATCCAGCGTTGCCAGCAAAGACTTCATATCCGTATGTTTCACTATAATTCCATTGTCGATAATAGCGATATTACGACACAACATTTCCGCTTCTTCTAAATAATGGGTGGTAAGAATAATGGTGATCCCCTGCTTGTTCAATTTACGCAGAAAATCCCACATTGAACGGCGTAACTCAATATCAACACCAGCGGTTGGTTCATCAAGAATCAGTACATCAGGCTCATGCATCAATGCCCGTGCAATCATCAAGCGCCGCTTCATACCACCAGACAGCATTCTTGCAGAGTTATTTCGTTTGTCCCATAAATCTAATTGTTTTAAATACTTTTCAGCACGTTGATGAGCTAGCTTACGTTCAACACCGTAGTATCCAGCCTGGTTAACCAATATAGTAATTAGGGACTCAAATTGATTAAAATTAAACTCCTGCGGCACCAGGCCTATAAAGCTTTTAGCAAGCTCTAATTCTTCATCTATATCATGGCCAAAGACGGCAACCTTACCCGCTGTCTTATTTACTAAAGAAGTGATAATGCCAATCGTGGTTGATTTACCCGCGCCATTCGGCCCTAACAAAGCAAAAAAGTCCCCTTGTTTTACCGTTAAATCTATACCTTTTAGGGCTTCAAAGCCTCCTTTATAGGTTTTTTTTAACCCGACAATTTCTAGTGCATTATTCATTGTGCTAACCTCAATTTCCCCATCGTTACTTAATGAGGGTTAACTACCAATTTTCAACATATATAGAAAGATAATTTAGATGACAGGAATGTAGCATAAAGAAATCGTTACAGTTTTAAGATATAAAACAATTTAATTTTAATTGCCTACAAATTATATACTCTTTATAGTGAACCGATCTAATTTGAGGAATACAAATGCATATTAAACATTTAACCCGTTGGGTTACCGGAGCACTTATTGTCAGTTCCTTAATAGCTTGTCAAAGTACAATTGATGATCAAGCCAAAATACAAAACAGCACTGATAATAAAAATAACCAACAAAGTAATAAACTTACCTTAGAAGCAATTTATAAAGATCGTGAATTCAGCTCCGATTATATTGGCCGTATTCGGTGGCTAAAAGATGGCAGTGGCTATACCGCTATTGAAAAATCTCTCGCCAAAAAAACTGATGAAGATGGTAAAGAAGTCAGCATTGGTGAAGATATTGTGATTTATGATCCACAGACCCTTAAACACAAAGTTCTTATCAGTGCGGCACAATTGACCCCTGAGGGTGCAGAGAAGCCATTAAGCATTGATAACTATATTTGGTCACACGATCGTCAAAAATTATTGATATATACTGAAAGTAAAAAAGTCTGGCGCTCTAACAGTCGTGGTGATTATTGGTTACTTGATATCAACAGCAATGTATTAACGCAGCTAGGCGGTAAAAACGTTGAAGACAGCAGTTTAATGTTTGCTAAATTTTCTCCTGACGCCGGCAAAGTAGCTTATGTTGTAGATAATAATATCTATGTTGAAGATATTACGAACGTTAATATCAACCATAGCCACGACAAAACAGACAGAAAAATCACTCAACTGACTTTTGACGCAGGCAATGGCATTATTAATGGTTTATTTGATTGGGTTTATGAAGAAGAATTTACGATCAGGGATGGTTTTCGCTGGAGTCCTGATGGTAAAAAAATTGCTTATTGGCAGTTAGATACCAGTGGCAGCACTGATTTCATCATGATTAACAATACTGATGAACTTTACCCTACTATTACCAAGTTTCCATATCCTAAAGTTGGTGAAACTAATGCTTTAGCCAAGATAGGCATGGTTAATCTTGAAACACAAAAAACTACCTGGGCAAATCTGCCAGACAATTCAAGAAACATGTACATTCCACGTATGAATTGGTCTGGCAATAGTGAACAAGTATTCGTTCAGCATGTCAACCGTAAACAAGATACTAACCATTTATATCTGGCTAATGTAACTGACGGTAATATTAATAAGATAATGACCGAGAAAGAAGAACATTTTCTTGATTATTTTCAGGATGCTCATTGGTTAAAAGACGGCAAAAACTTCATTTGGCAAAGCGAACGCAGCGGATGGCGTCATTTGTATAGCATTTCACGTGATGGAAAATCTGTTATCAATTTAACTAACGGTGCATTTGATATCACCAGTGTTCAAACGGTTGATGAAGCTAATGGCTGGGTTTACTTTATGGCATCGCCTGACAATATTGCTCAGCGTTATTTATTTCGCAGCAAACTTGATGGCAGTTTAAGCAACCAGAAAGTAACACCTGATGAATTTGCCGGTTCAAACAGTTATCAAATATCAGATGATGCGCAATGGGCAATTCACTCACATTCAACTTTTGATCAGCCTACTCAAAAACGCCTGGTTAAAATTGAAGGTCATCAGGTCAAACATACTTTGCTCGACAATAAAAAATTGATCGAAAAGTTAAGTAAAATAGTTCGAGCTGAAACAGAATTTTTTCAAGTAAGTACTCAAGATGGGATCGTTTTAGACGGTTACATCACCAGACCAGCTAATTTTGACCCAACCAAAAAATATCCGGTAATATTTTATGTATATGGTGAACCCTGGGGACAAACAGTACAAGATAGATGGCGTGGCAGTGCTTACCTTTGGGATCAAATGTTGAGCCAACAAGGTTACATTCTTGCTTCTATTGATAACCGTGGTACAAGAGCACCGAAAGGTCGCAAGTGGCGCAAATCCATTTATGGTGCTGTTGGTGTATTATCTTCCAGAGATCAATCTGACGCACTTAAAGCAATGGCAAAACGTTGGTCATACATTGATACCGATAACATCGCTATTTGGGGCCACTCTGGTGGCGGTTCAATGACATTGAACATGCTGTTCAGATACCCGGAGCAATACAAAGCTGGAATATCATTAGCACCTGTTGCCGATCAATTATTGTACGATACTATTTATCAAGAGCGTTATTCTGGTTTATTACCCGATTATGCAGAGGGTTACAAGGAAGGCTCACCTATTACTCATGCTAAAAACCTGCAAGGTAAATTATTACTGATCCACGGAACCGGTGATGACAATGTACATTATCAGGGCACAGAGCGTTTAATTAACGAGTTAGTGAAACATAATAAGCAATTTGAATTTATGTCTTATCCAAACCGAACTCATGGTATCTGGGAAGGTGAAGGTACTACTGTACATACTAAAACCATGATGACTAACTTCTTTAATAAAAATTTAAAAGAAAAATAACACCGCAAAATCAGTCTACATAAGCAATCTACATAAAAAGTATTAACAAAACCAGCAGCTCATCACTGCTGGTTTTTTTATTGTAGAAGATCATTGAAATTTTGCACCCTAACAGTGCGAACAGTCTTCACTTAGTGCAATATTGCAGTTAATAACAGAATCACATTAAGCTAACATCATGATTAATTGGCACTTTAATTAGTGGCATTTCGCTTGCTCTAGTCATAATTCATATATCAATACTTCTCAATGTGGATCATCATGACTGTACAAGATGGTATAAAAATTTTTTCTTTTACCGGTAAAATGAAAACTTTGCATCTAAGTTGGATGGCATTTTTTATTAGCTTTGCCGTTTGGTTTAACCATGCCCCTTTACTTGGAGTAATAGCCGACAGCTTGGGACTTAGTGCCAGTGAAATTAAAACGTTATTAATTCTCAATGTCGCATTAACCATACCCGCTCGTATTATTATTGGCATGATGACCGATAAATATGGTCCTCGAATAACTTTCGCACTGCTGTTAGCTGTATGTTCAATTCCCTGTTTTATGTTTGCATTGGCAGATAATTTTGAACAAGCTGCTTTAGCAAGATTTCTACTGGGTTTTATCGGTGCAGGTTTTGTTATCGGTATTCGTTTAGTCAGTGAATGGTTTCCTGCAAATGAGCTAGGCACAGCCGAAGGTATTTACGGTGGCTGGGGCAACTTTGGCTCAGCAGCAGCAGCGATGTCTTTACCGGTATTAGCGATTTTAATTGGTGGAGAAAATGGCTGGCGTTACGCCGTAGGACTAACAGGTATATTGAGTTTAGTATTCAGTATTATCTGGTATCTCAATGTTAATGACACACCTAAAGGCTCAACCTATTTCAAGCCTAAACAAACGGGTGCAATGGAAGTAACCAGCGTCAGCGACTTGTACCTGCTGATAATAATGAAACTACCTATGTATGGAGCTATGGCCTTATTAACATGGAAATTATCACCAACTGGTGTTGAATTACTGTCAGGAACAAGCACGAATATTGCCTATGCTTCACTGGTACTATTATTCTTAATAGAATTAAAACAAACTTACACAGTAAATGGCCATTTGTTTAAACAAGCAGTGCCGGAAATTCATCAATATAAATTTAAACAAGTTGCGGTACTAAACATTCTGTACTTTGCCACTTTCGGCTCTGAACTTGCGGTTATTTCTATGTTACCTTTATTTTTTGCCGAAACTTTTAACATTGATATGGTGTATGCTGGTTTACTTGCTTCAACCTACGCATTTATGAATTTAATATCTCGTCCGGGTGGTGGTTGGTTAAGTGATAAATTTGGCCGTAAAAAAACCTTATTGATTTTAACTGCAGGACTGGCGATTGGTTACTACACCATGGCTAACATAGATAATAATTGGCCATTAGTTTTAGCGGTCGCAGCTGCAATGGCCTGCTCTTTCTTTGTTCAGGCAGGTGAAGGCGCTGTGTTTGCTGCAGTTCCTTTAATTAAACGCCGTTTAACCGGTCAAATTGCCGGCATGACAGGAGCTTACGGAAATGTTGGCGCTGTTGTGTACTTAACTGTATTGTCTATGGTTAGTTACCAGGAATTCTTTTTAGTGATTGCTGCCACGGCTATACTTGGCTTCATTACTTTACTCTTTATGGAGGAGCCTAAGGGCTCAATGACAGAGGTTCATGCAGATGGCACGGTTGAGTTAATCAATGTTAACTAGCAATACGTCTAACGATGTCGGCATGAAAACCGACGTAGCAACAAACACCAATACAAGCAGAAAAACAAGCAGCTCGTCTTTATTAAATGTTTGTTTTGGTGGCTACTCTTGCGCTGGCCTTAAAGAAGAAAATCAAGACGCCTTTGCCGCACTAATTCCCAACGCAAGTGAATTGTCAACAAAAGGTGCCGTTGCAGTTATTGCCGACGGTGTATCAAGCGCAAGTAATGCGGCACAAGCGTCGCAACTATCAGTAACACAATTTATTAACGAATATTATGCAACACCCCAAACCTGGTCAACCCAAAAGTCTGCCGCAAAAGTATTAACAAGTTTGAACCAATGGTTATATTCTCAAGATAATTTGTTAGAAAATTTATCAGCGAATCAACATAGCCAGCAACATCAGCAATGGCTGACCACCTTTTCAGCTATAGTCTTAAAATCAACAACAGGATATATTTTCCACGTTGGTGATTCTAGAATTAGCCAATATCGACAACAACAATTTGAAAATATTACGCGTGATCACAACCACAGACAAGGTACAAAACATCTGGTATTAACCCGTGCTTTAGGTGCCGATGAACGTCTAAAAGTTGATGTTCATAAAGTTGACCTGCAAACAGGCGACCTATATCTATTAACTTGTGATGGGGTTCATGACTTTTTATCGAAAAAATTATTAATTCAACTGCTCAATAAATTACCCGACCAACCAGACAATAAAGATCTCGAACAGGCAAGTAAATCAATAGTTCAACAAGCTCTTGATTCTGGCAGTAATGATAATTTAAGTTGTTTATTAGTTTATATTAACGAGATCCCAAACCGAAAACTTGACGAAATAGAACGTGACTTATTAAGTAAAACCATTCCGCCAGCACTAAAGGTTGGCATGAAATTAGACGGTTATAAGGTCCGAAAAGTTATTCATGCCAGTATTCGATCTCATCTATATCTAGTTGAAAAAGAAGTAGTTGAAAAAGAACTAGTTGAGGAAGAGCTAGTTAACAAAGAGCCCTCTGAAAAAGAACAAGATAAAAAATTGCTGGTATTAAAAGTACCTTCTGCAAACTTTGCTGAGGATGCACTTTATTTACAAGGCTTCAAACGTGAAGCTTGGGTTGGTGAACGTATCAACCATAACAATATAATGAAAATACAAAGAGCAAACAACAATAGTCAGTTTTTATACCATTTGTGTGAGTACATAGAAGGACAAACATTAAGTGAATGGATGCATGACAATCCCAAACCCAGTATTGCCAAAGTAAGAGATATTATAATTCAGATCATCGCCGCATTACGGGTTTTTCAACGATTAGAGTTAGTCCACCGTGATTTAAAGCCCGACAACATCATGATTGATCAATTCTCACAGGTAAAACTTATTGATTACGGTACCGTTAAAGTAGCAGCTTTCGAAGAAGATCAACAAAATATACTAGAAACCGTACCTATGGGCTCGTTAAATTATATTGCACCTGAAACATGTCTGAATATGAGTGCAGATAATCGCAGTGACTTATTTTCACTGGGGGTTATTTGCTATGAAATGCTTACCGGACAACTACCATTCAAACCAATGCAACGGGCCGAAATACTCTACAATAATTACTCACAATGGCAATATCGTAATATTAAACAATTCCGCCCAGAATTACCCATGTGGCTTGATATTACCCTTGAACATGCAACCAAAGCAGATCCTATTTCTCGTTACCAAGCCTTTTCAGAATTTCTCGTTGATCTGAATAAACCTAATATTAATGCGATGGAAGAATATAAAACTCAGCCATTATTGCAACGAAATCCGACAAAATTCTGGCAAACCTGTTCTTTACTTTTATTATTTGCTTTAATAATTTCGCTTTTCAATTAGAATGTTTTGTCCTGACCGAACCACTTTAAATAGCCAAATATACCCAAGCTACTTGGAAATGCAGGTTCAGAGCTAAGCTAGGACATCAGAGCAAGGCGCAACACGCATATA
>JABSOI010000129.1 GCA_013216015.1 Alteromonadaceae bacterium
CACTAATGCAGCGAAGGCATGGATGCCTAAGAGCTGTGACGTGCATGGATGCACTAATGCAGCGAAGGCATGGATGCACTACATGTCGGCAACGCAGTTATTGAATATTTAGACCGTTTAAAATGACCAGTTAATTATGCAGATTGGTATTACACCCGTTAGTACTAAGCTGTGAACAAACAAGGAATGCTTTATTATGAGTTCTGTCCAACGTGTTTTTCAATGGTCTTACACCTTTATCGTTTTATCGGCACTTATGATGCCAACCTTATCATCAGCGGAAACTCCAGCACTTAAGGGTTACGAAATAACGCCATTTATCGGAAAAATGTTCAGCCCCAAACTCGATGGTGACAATGGTAGTGAATTATCTGTTGATTCTGATCCAAACTTTGGAATTGCCTTTGCCTGGCAAGACAACCAAAATGGTCAGGGTCAACTGCTATTGAATTTTGCCCGCCATAATTTTGATAGCGACGTTACTAACCAACAACATTCCTTTGATGTAATTTACGCACACTTTAATGGAATAGCTCAATATCGCCAGCATCATTACGTCACCACAATATCTTTGGGGTTAGGTGGCGCTTACTTTAAAACTGACGAAAATGAAACATTCTCCCCTTCGGTTACGGCTGCATTAGGTACCAGATATGAATATTCACCTAATTTAGCTCTAGTAACAGAAATTCGGGCTTATGCCAGTTTGATTGATGATAATGATGATTCATTTTGTAAAAATGAAGTGTGCTCAGCCCAATTCAGTGATGCTATGTGGGTAGAAACTTCATTGAATGTTGGTTTTGCATATAGATTTTAAAATTATACCTACTGGCTATGTCCCAGTTAAGTGTTGCTGTCAAATTTAAAAAACCGAGAAAAACGCATTCATGTAGATTAATTCGAGCAATCCGTAGAACGTGGATTTATCTACGCATCACTTTAAGGCGCACATAAATGTGCGATCTACTCAGTTGCGTAGGATGGGTTAGCGGCAGGCGTAACCCATCAAAAATTCATTTATCAATCACTTAAAGTTAGGTGGCTGCCAATTGTGATGGGTTACGCCGTTGCCTAACCCATTGGCTACTTGTTTGTTTAGCATCAATGCGACATAACCTATGAAATTGGTCTGTATCACGCAAATTCAGGGAGTTATAACCTAACCTGAGTGAAGTGCATAAAAATGTTAATTAATGGAACTGTTATTCACCAGCGTTTAAGTTATTAACAATCATATCCGTAATATCATCAACAATACTTTGCTTTGGACTTTCAATTATTCGTCCAATTTCCTGACCGGTCAAGTAAACTATAAATGTTGGGGTATATCGAATATCTACCCTTTTGGCACGACCTTGGGGATCATTTTTATCGTAATCCAGAGCAATTATGTTCACATCTATATGTTGAAAATTTTGCAATGATTTTAATAAACGAGGAACTTCTCGTTCGCTGTCATGACACCAAGTCCCCATATATACATCAATTTTCAAATTGTTCGGCCATTGTTCAATTTGACTGGCTTGACCCGCACTTAATTTAAAGTTTCTATAGTTATCTGAAAATGTATCGTATTGTTCAAGTAATTGACTTGCCTGAATTTCCCCAAGAGCAAATTCATCAACGTGGTCATTACTATCAGCGCATGCAAACAGTGTAATTGATAACAATAATCCTATCAGGGGATAAATAATTTTTTTCATTTTAATCAGGCTCATTAATCTAGGGTTCTCAAAGCAACCTTAGAAAGTTAATTTTTGATGATGACAATTAAAACATAAAACATGTCCTCTGGTAATACGTCAATTGTTACTAATCTTTTTTTAGCTCATTAGCCTTTACCAACATTGCTTTACTTTCTTGCAAGAAGACACCCGCATATTCGCCAAACCAATCAGAGACCTGACTGAACATAGCGACAAAAGCGTCTTTGTCCCTTGACTCAACATCTTCAAGTAACTCTAAAAATCGATAAGCGAAGCGTTTCATCATTGCGACATTATCTAAATTGGAAAAAATAATATCTGAATATAAAATAGGATCTTGGGCAAATAACCTGCCAACCATAATTAATTCCAGACGATAAATTGGTGAGCTCATTTCAACTAATTTCGAAATATCAACTCCCTCTGTCATAAGGTGATAACCATAAGCAATTGTCGAAAAATGCCTCATCACTTGCACCATTGACATGGCTTGGTCATGCTCTTGAGCCGATACAGGATAAATTTTTGCCCCCCAAACTTGAAACTGTTCCAGCAACCAAAGGTATTCTTTTGGCATCCGGCCATCGCAAGCAATAATAGTTTGTTTGATCAACCCGGTTACGTCAGGACCAAACATTGGATGTAAACCTACAACGGGGCCTACATGCACCTTTAACATTTCATATAGAGGTGTTTCTTTAACACTGGTAAAATCAGCCAAAATACATGACTCAGGTAAATGATTAAGCTTTTGAATCACCTTCGTAGTTAAACGAATAGGCACAGCAACAATTACAACTCCTGCACCTGATAAAATAGTGTCACTATTTGGCCAGTCTTCTTGCTCCAATATTTCTACCGGATATCCTGAACGGGTAAATAAATCAACAAATAATTTACCCAATTGCCCTTTCCCACCAATAATGACAACTTTTTCACATTCAGGATTAACACATCGATAACCACTTTCATCCTGACTTACATAAGAATCGCGCATTAAACGCCGTAAGACATCCTCAATCAGATCTGCCGAAATACCAGCTTCCATCGCTTGTTTACGACGCTTGGAAATTAGGATAGCTTCTCGCTGTGGTGCATAAATAGGCATGCCTACTTTACTTTTTAATTCGCCAACCTTAGTCGTCACTCCCCTGCGCTGTGCCAGTAAAGAGACTAATTGGCTATCAATTTCATCAATTTCATCACGAAGTTCTTTTAGTTCAAAATCAATTTCAGACATAACATTCCTAACGAATCAAGTTAAACACTAACTCCTGAGCATCAAGCATAGACATCAAGCCATAGTCATCAAGCCTTAATGCGCTCTTCAAGTATCACAGACAACTTTTTACAAGCATTGGCAATCACTTGCTCTGTTGTTGCAAAATCAATACAAGCATCTGTGACCGAAACACCATATTCTAACTCACTCACCGGTAGAACAGCACTTTGGTTTCCCTCAAGTAAATTACTTTCCAGCATAATACCAATAATAGACGTATTACCTTCACAAATCTGATTTACTACATTTTCTGTCACTAATGGTTGACGACGGTAATCTTTATTAGAATTTCCATGACTGCAATCTATTACTAAACTTGGTATTAAACCCTGCGCAATTAAATCCTGCTCACAAAGAACTACATTAACAGAGTCATAGTTTGGTTGTTTTCCACCACGTAAAATAACATGTCCATCAGGATTTCCTGATGTTTTTATCAATGCAACCTGTCCCAGACGATTTATACCCATAAAACGATGCGGTGATGCCGCTGATTGCAACGCATTTATTGCAACGCTAAGACTGCCATTAGTTCCGTTTTTAAAACCTATAGGCATAGACAAACCACTCGCCATTTCCCGGTGAGTTTGAGATTCAGTTGTTCTTGCACCAATGGCTGACCAACTAAATAATTCTGCTAAGTATTGCGGACTGATAGGATCTAAAGCTTCTGTCGCTAACGGTAATCCTTGGTCTGTTAAGTAAATTAATAATTCACGTGCTTTACGAAGCCCCGTTTCCACGTCAAATGAACCATCCATATGAGGATCATTAATCAAGCCCTTCCAACCAACCGTCGTACGGGGTTTTTCAAAATATACCCGCATTACAATATAGATACTATCTTGATATTTGTCATGTAACACTTTTAACTTTCTAGCATACTCTTTTGCCCCTTCTACATCATGAACAGAGCAAGGCCCACTGATAACCAAAAGGCGAGGATCACGTTTGTGAATGATATCAGCAATTACTTTACGCGCAGTTTTTACATATTCCCGACCTTTATCAAGTAAGGGTAGCTCATCTCGCAATTCCTGAGGGGTAATTAATACATGTTCAGCATTAATATGAATATCGTTTAATGTGCTTTTGTGCTTAGTGTTAGACATAGGTAATTCCAGTAAATAGTGATAATAAATTATAGATACAAAATTCAATAACCGAAACAAACTGGCATTGCTTACTCGCCTGTTGAGTTGTAGTGATAATATTGAAAGAAATGGGAAATAAGTTTCTAAAAATAATACATAAAACGCTAAACCACTAAAATGTAAACTTATCAGTACGGATTTTGTATCGATTATGTTACACGTATATATTCATCACGTATAGACCATCAAGCATAAAAAAAAGCGCTTTAAGCGCTTTTTTTAATAAAAACTTCTTTTAATTTGAATTATGCGTGAATAATTCGCTTATCTATTAAATTTTGAACGACTGTTGGATCAGCCAATGTTGATGTGTCGCCTAAATTATCTACTTCATTCTCTGCAATTTTACGTAAAATACGGCGCATAATTTTACCTGAACGAGTTTTAGGCAAACCTGGCGCCCATTGAATATAATCAGGTTTAGCAAAACGACCTAACTCTTTAGCCACACACTCTCGAAGTTCTAAAATTAATTCTTCACTTTCGCTAACGCCATTCATTAAGGTCACGTAGCAATAAACGCCTTGGCCTTTAATTTCATGCGGGTAACCAACCACAGCAGCTTCAGCTACAGAAGGATGTAAAACAAGCGCACTTTCAATTTCAGCCGTTCCTAAACGGTGTCCTGAAACATTCAATACATCATCAACGCGACCTGTGATCCAATAAAAGTCATCTTCGTCGCGTTTAGCACCATCACCAGTAAAATATGTTCCCGGATATTGACTTAAATAGGTTGAATAAAAGCGTTGATGATCACCATAAACCGTTCGTAATTGTCCCGGCCAGCTTCCTGTCATTACCAATAAACCTTGAGCCTCACCTTCAAGTGCATTGCCGTCTTTATCAAAAATAGCAGGTTGTACGCCAAAAAACGGTTTACCCGCCGCACCAGGTTTCATGTCAACAGCGCCCGGTAGAGAAGTAATTAAAATACCACCCGTTTCTGTTTGCCACCAGGTATCAACAATAGGACATTGGCTATTGCCAACAATTTCATAGTACCAATGCCAGGCTTCAGGATTAATTGGCTCTCCAACAGTACCTAACAATCGAATCGAAGATAAATCAGCTTTATTGACTAATTCATCACCAATACTCATTAAGGCACGAATTGCAGTTGGGGCTGTATAGAAAATATTTACTTTGTGTTTTTCACAAACTTGCCAAAAACGACCCGCATCAGGGTAAGTTGGGATACCTTCAAATACTAAGGTTGTTGCACCATTTGCTAATGGACCATAAAAAATATAAGAGTGTCCGGTGATCCAGCCAGCGTCAGCGGTACACCAATATACTTCCCCATCTTTGTAGTCAAAAACATATTTATGCGTTATAGCAGCATAAAGAATATAACCGCCACAGGTATGAACAACTCCTTTTGGAGTGCCTGTAGAGCCTGAAGTATATAAGATAAATAACGGATCTTCGGCGTCCATTACTTCCGGTTCGCATGTTGGGGGTAAACTGGCTACCGCTTGAGCATAGTTAATATCAACTTTGTCATTCCAATCAACATCTGCACCAGTACGCTCAACAACTATCACTGAGTGAACATTAGGGCAGTTTTCAATAGCTGCGTCAACATTGGCTTTAAGTGGGATATGCTTACCACCACGTAAACTTTCGTCTGCAGTAATAATAACTCTGCAATCGGCATCCAAAACACGGGTTTTAATTGATTCAACAGAAAAACCACCAAAAACGACTGAATGAATGGCACCGATACGCGCACAAGCAAGCATGGCATAACCAACTTCCACGATCATTGGCATGTAAATACAAACACGATCACCTTTTTTAACACCCCGTTGTTTCAATAAATTAGCAAGACGGCAAACATGATCATGCAGTTCCTGATATGTTACTTTTAAATCATCAGTAGGATCATCACCTTCAAAAATTATCGCCGTCTGATCTGCTTTCGTTGCCAAATGGCGATCAATACAGTTATAACTTACATTTAACTTACCACCAGCAAACCAACTAACTTCTGAGTTTTTAAAGTCAACTTTACTAACGCTATCCCAAGGTTGATACCAATCAATAAACTTTTCAGCTTGTTCCGCCCAAAAAACATCAGGTTGTTCAATTGATTGTTTATACATCTCATCATAAGTTGCTGCATTGATATGAGTATGTGCTTTAGCTTTTTCTGATACGGGATAGCGTTTTTGTAGTTGCTTCATATTAGATCCTTCATTGTTAATTCTATTACGGATAATTTATTTGTTATATTTTTTAATGTGTTTTGTTAAAAATCAGGTCGAAACTTTGAGGTTAATTTGTTCAGCTATACATTTAAAAAAAATATGTTTATTTCATGATAATTTATTGATATTACGAACGTTATTTTAAAGTAGAATCCAAAAACTATTCTGAAAATTCATCAACCTTGTACCATTTAAGTTTTAGATCGTTAAAAATATCAGCGTACTTACCCATTAACTTTGAAGTATTCAACATAGTGAATGCTTTGTTTGCCAATTCACGATCATTATCTTCTAATTCACCATTTTGTTTAATAACAATCAACACCTTCAACAAACTTAAAGTTAGCTTAACGTTTTTAGGGCTTAGCTTTAATGCTTGCGACAGCGATTTAAGTGCTGGATGCAGGCGTTTTTTCTGAAAATGTTCTGCTGCCATACTATTAAGTTGTTTTGGGGTAAAATGAATATCTGTACGTTCCTCTATCTCTTGGTCAACATATTTATTTACCACCTGACTGGTTAAATTGTCACCTGCTATCTGATTCTTAATCGCATCAAGCATAGTTACGGCATCTTCCCGCATGCCAAGCTCATGAAAAACCTTTACCTTATCAAGATTATCTTCTACAAAATGTGTTGGTTTTAATGAAACATGAGTTTCAACAATTCTTCGCGCTTTTGCTTCTTGATTTTGCGCATTTAACAACCTTGCTCTAACAATTTCTATTTGATTTTTAAATAGATGGGCATCATCATAATCATGAAAAAGTTGTTTTATATAACGTTCACTTTGTTTCAATATTTTATCAGAGCTTTCATCAGTAATTGTACTGGCTAAATCAATACCGGATCGAATTACATTCAATAATAAAACAGGTGAGTCGTGAATTGAGTTTTTTGCATTTTTTGCAATATTACAAGTCGCTTCGTATTGACCCTGATGGTCATGATTCAATCGAGCTAAATCCCACGATTTTTTATTACGGTCAATGTTTCTTGGTGATAATGCCGTTGCTTTTTTGATTTCCTCATAAGCAAGTTCATATTCTTGGGCATCAATATAATATTGTGCTAACAAATCATGAGCAGCAAACCGAGTATCTGGCTTTTTAATTAACTTCGTTAATAAATGGTTAATATCATCCAGCCTTCCTTGTTTTAATAAAGATTTAACATAACCAATTTGAACCCATGCGTATCTAAAAGTTTTCAATAAATCCCGATAAAATTCTTCTGCATCTTTTAACTCAAATAAACCCAGTAATGCATCCCCTTTCATTCTTAAAATATTCGGATGATAATGTTGAAGTTCGTCATTTAATAAGTGTCGATCTGCATAATAAATTGCTTTGGAAAATGCCCTTTCATCCATAGCCTGATAAATATTAAAAAGCTGTTTTTTAACTTGCAATACGTGAATAAGTCGATCTTGAACAGTTTTTAATGTTAATGGTTTAACCCAAAAATCATCAGGTTGTAATTCAACAATAGAATTAACCAGACTTTCTCTGGTTTCTGTACTTAAAAAAATCAAAATCGTAGTTTTGCTAACATGTCCTTTAAACTTTAATTCTTCTAATAAATGAAAACCATCTTTATCACTTTTAACATTAAATGCACAAATGACGATGTGAAAATGCATTTCTTCACATAACTTCAAACCATAATAGGCTGTTTCAGAACATTTGATTTTTCTGATACCTAGTTCAACCAGTGCGAGCTTTAAGATAGAGTGAACTAAAAGATTATCATCAATTATTAATACATTTAATTTAGCAAAATCATCTAAATCACCTTTTATATCAAGCGATGCCATCTAATTTATTCCTGTAAAAATTTTTTTATTTTCATATGACAGTATAGCTATATCTTGTTGTTTCTTAATTTATCCGTTTTTATAAACCAGTGTTTATAAAGCCGACACTTCGCTGAAAATTTTCAATCAATATTCAATCAATAAAAGTACAACAATAACTCAACATTATTCTCATTAAGAAAAAGGTTTAAATAGAGTTAAGTTTGTTACATTACCAAGCTGCCCGAAATAGATGTTTCACTTAAACAAGTTTTCAATAATTCAAGCGCTTGTTTAAGCTGCTTTTGATTTTTTGGTGCAGAAGTACAAATACGAATGTTCTGCGGAGCATGAAATCTACCTATTGCATAAGACTCTGCAGACCTGATTAAAACGCCTTTGTGTTCTGCATATTCGACAAAACCCACTGCTCTCCATGGCTCAGGTAAAGCGAGCCAAGCATTAAAACCATGAGGTTGAAATGTCACCTCAAACCCTGCCAGTATTTCTTGCATGATAGCATTTCTTTCTGCCATTTCAGTCGTTAGCCATGCTTCCAATTTATCCATTTTTCCACTTGCTAACCACCGACATACTATTTCTATCATCAATGGAGGCATAGTCCAGCAACTTGCCCGTAAACTAACTTTCAGTGCCGATATTAATTTTTCACTGGCAACAAGGTAACCAATACGAATACCACCTGAAAAACTTTTTGAAAAACTTTTTGAAAAACTGGAAATATAAATAGTAATTTCAGGATCAAGTTGATAAAAGCTGGATACCTTATCATATTGAGGTAAAAATTGAACATCATCATCCAAAATAATCACGCCATTGTGCTGACATATTTCAACTATTTGTTTTTTACGCGATAACGGCATTTGAACACTGGTAGGATTCTGTATTTGCGCAGTTAGGTATAAAACTCTCGGATGACTCTGCACGCACGCTGCTTTTAAAGATTCAACAGTGATGCCATTATCATCCATTTGCAAACCAACGCATCTAAGCTGTTGTTGTTGACAGGCGACATTTATTCCGGGAAATGACAAACCTTCACACAACACAGTGTCCCCCGCCCTGCACGTTGATTGCAACGCCAGAGAAATTCCATGCTGACCACCATAAGTAAATAATACATTTTGTTCACCACATGAATTCTTTCTACCCGTAAGCCATTGGGCCAATTGTTCTCGTTGATGGTCCATCGCAGCTTCAGGTTGATAAGATAAACAACTAGTTAACATTTGTTGTTCGTCAGCAATCTGCTTTAACGCTGAGGTGATCATTTCAAGCTGCATCCCCATAGGCGCTTTTGCACTGTGTAAATCAAAACAATCTTCGTCAATGTCATGTCTTACATATTGTGACGGCTTATTCGATTTAACATACGTGCCACTGCCAACTCTTGCAACTACACTTCCTCTGCGCTCAGACTCATTATAACCTCTGGTAACAGTGCCAGTTGTTACTTGCAAAGCGTCAGCAAGCTGACGTTGTGGTGGAAGCTTATAACCTGATTTTAAAATATTATTTAAAATGGCCTGATCAATGGCATCGGCTAATTTTTTATACTTGGGCAATGTGCCACTTGCTAACTCTGGGATCCAAATTGTCATGGGTACAATAAAACTCTTGATATAATTGTATCCATATACATCATTGGATAAAAACAAATACAATACATTGACACTTAATTGAATGCATACAATTTTAAATTGAACGATGAGAAAAATAATGACATCAACCATTCAAATCGACACTCCATCCCTTATTCAAATGCTTGTTCAACTGCAAGGAATGCTTCTACCATTGTGCCTTTTTACATTTCTGGCGACTGCAACACCTGGCCCCAATAATATTTTACTGACTCTGTCTGGCAGCCAATTTGGTTTTCGTAAAAGTTTACCTTTTATTATCGGAATTCGATTAGGAATAGGCATTATATTTTTACTTATGGGTATGGGGGTGGGCTCTTTGATCCTATCGTATCCGCAGTGGTACTTAGCTTTAAAATATTTAGGTGCTGCTTATTTAGTTTATTTAGCAATAAAAATAGCTTTTAGTACTAAAAAATCTGAACAGCACAAAGAGCCTAGCTTAATCAGCTTTAGGCAAGGAGTTTTATTACAGTTTATTAATCCCAAATCTATGATGATGGTTTTATCCTGCGTCACCGCATTTAGTTTGCCCGGTGAATTATATACTTTGTCTGTAATCCAGGCATGTATCGTCTTTACCTTCGTTGGCACTTTCAGCAATAGTTGCTGGGTATTATTTGGTGTCGCCATTAATCGGTTACTTTCAACCGATAAATCACAGCTAATTTTCAATCGCTCACTGGCGCTAATGACACTAATTGCCGTTGCTCTGCTCTTTTATTAAATAAATCAAAAAAGTTTAATTACTTTCTATTAACAATTTTTACTTTATCTATTTACTTTATTAACTGATTAACTGATTACTTGATGACCTGATCACGAGAAATATATGAACACCCAAAACATAAGCTGTCGCGATGTAAAACTTAGTAACAACAACAATGAAATGCAACTGGATGTGATCTACAACTTCCTCAAAAATTCATATTGGGCAAAAGGTATTCCAAAAGAGTTTGTTGAAAAATCACTCGATAATTCATTATGTTTTGGAGCGTTTATTAATAATAGGAAAATCGCTTTTGCAAGGGTGATAACAGATAAGATAAGTTTCGCTTATTTAGCTGATGTATTTGTTTTAGATCACTACCGCAACGAAGGCATCAGTAAAAAATTGATGACTTATCTTCTACAGCATCAAGATTTACAATGTATCCGAAAATTTATGCTATGTACTGCTGATGCTCATGGCTTATATGAACAGTTTGGTTTTACTGTTGTTAAATCTCCAGAAAGTTTAATGGCAATTCATCAACCTGATTTGTACTTAGCTTTATAAACTAAACCTAAACCTTAAACTAAAATAGGATTGCTATATAAGATAAACAAAGCCTGCATCGTTTTCTACACAGGCTTATTCAAGTTGATCTAAGAGTCAATAATCTTTTAACCACAGAACAGTGTTATTACTAATCTGTAACGATAAAAATACAGCTTAATGGATTAGCATTCGCTGGAAACTGACCTTCTTCTCCAGCAGGAATTGAACTCAAAAATCCAGCCTTCGTTGTTCCATAAAATGATATAGTTAAACCAGAATCAATATTGGTAAAGAACAGTTTGTTAGTTTTAAAAAACATCAATGGGCAAGAATAATCAAACTGAATTCTGCCTTTACCAGTATCATATTTAACAAAACCAGTTGAACCCCCGATATGTTTCTTCTCCAACTTAAATTCAACTTTTCCAGTTTTAGCCGCAATGGTAGTGGGTGGTCGAATACCATATTTACCAAATATATGATCGGAAAAACCATTGGTTAATGGAACAGAAGATTTATTGATAATTGTGATATAACATGAATAATCAGTCATTGTAATTTCCTTTTAAAGTGTAACTTTCACGAGCTTTTTTATGTTGCCCGTCGTAAATATAAACCGATATTAAGTAACCCCCCTAAAAATTCATAGTGAACTGTTACAAAATATGGGTTGTTTTATTAGTTATTCGAAATAAGTCAAACAAATAGATAAGAACTTAGAATACAATTCCCACAAGTGCAATTAACGATAACCCCAATTTAATATAGAGTAATAGCCAGCAAAAAAACATTACAGACCATTACAGACCATTACAGATCATTACAGATCATTACAGACCATTACAGACCATTACAGCAAAGATGAAGCGCAGCTGTTAAATTGATGTGTACCTGGATGGAGACTAGTACCTTGACTCATTATTTATAATTGATTGAATTGTATTTATCTTTATGTTGTCTACAATTTGCCATAACTACAAAATATTGACTCGCTCAATCATTCTCACTTATGTTTTCCCTTTTGAAACAAATCCATTTAAATTGTCTTTTTCTCCTTTACTTAGATCAATTAAATATTTGATGTTCATGGTAATATCTTGATAATGATTAACCACCATAACAGATCATATATATACCCATCACCATTCAAAATGCAGGTTTTGATTCGTTTAAAAAACATATTTACTGCGTTGCTGAATCTTAAATAAGAATAACTTATCCGGCGAATCAGCGTCTTGTAACTATGCTTTTTAATTCACCTCAAATTCCCGCATTTTGAAAGGTAACGGGTATAGTCTGATATGTCCTACCTGAATAACATCTTTTTCATCTATTGATACACGAGTTCAGTATTTAGCCTTTATTTACCAATACACTAAACTTAATGGTGTGCCACCTGCACATACGACATGCGGAAATGCGGAAATTTTTTGAGATCACTCCACCGAGTGTAAATCAAATGATAAATAATCTAGATACAAGGACTCATTCAAAAGACACCGTTCACTTGGTCGTTCCTTCATCATTTCTTTGATATTGCGATAGCTCAGAGAATATGCACAATACCAGCGAACGCATTTAAGAATAATACCTTGCGGATGAAGTCTGCCTTTAAATAAGATCATAACCTATTAATTTATTTCGATTTAGGAATTCAACTTTATCATTTGATGCAATAAATCACTGTTTACGGGAGAACCGTATATTCTATTTGGTATAAAACCACTTTATTCCAAAGCACTTGATATAAAAGATAAAAAAAGTGACTCAAAGTGTCGGTCAGACCATTATTGATATTGACCAGAAGGAAAAAGAACTCTTGAACGTTGACGAAGCGAACGAGCTGATTGTCAATGTAGACGGTGGACACGTAAAAACAACAGAAGAGCAACGGAGTATAGAAGCATTAACGTCGGTTATTTATCGTCCGGAAGCGCTTAT